>DTTX01000025.1 GCA_012964435.1 Mesonia sp.
CATAAAATAACTGAATCTTATAGCGTTCATTAAGTGTGTTATTTTCTACCATCTTCGCTTTTAACACAACTAACTCTTGTATCAACGGGTCTGCTTCGATAGAGCTTTGGGCAAATGTCTTAGTTGAGCCCAAAATCAGCAGGCAAATCCCTGTGGCTAAGAAAGGTATTAATTTGAATGATTTTTTCATATTTCAAGATTTTATACAAAAATAGAACTAATTCTGAACTTCATTTATTTATTCTTTATTTAGAAATATTATAAATTAGCTATTAACAATACTGTAACATTCCTAAAATCATCTTTAAGTATTACTTTTGTCGTGGAAATTTACGGTCTAATTAGAGTTTTTTAAGCTAACTAATTCATTATAAAAACCGTACCAAACTAAGATGTTAATTCAGCTGTAATATGGAAAAGGTGAATACCCGCCATTCAATCAAGAATACTACTTCTTTTACTAGTAGTTTTATTTTCATTTTCTCAAAATTTACTCGCTCAAGATGAAGCGGCTCCAGCCGAGCAAGAGCAATCTGCTGATGCTGAAGGTGAAAGTCAGGAGGCTGCAGCTAGTGCAACCGGTGGTGATGCGGCAGCAGGTAAAGAATTGTTTAATTCACTTTGTGCTTCTTGTCACAAAAGATATAAAAGATCTACGGGTCCTGCGTTAAATGGTGTGACGAGTAGACACGATACCGATTGGTTGTATCGTTGGATTAAAAATAGCCAATCTCTAATTGCTGAAGGTGATGCAGAAGCAGTGGCTATTTATGAAGAATTTAATCAAACGGCAATGACTCCGTTTCCTCAACTTTCTAATGAGGATATTGATGATATTTTAGCTTATGTAGAGCAGCCAAAACCAGAGCCTCAAGCGCAAGCTCAGATTCCTGGTGCAGGTGGAGAATCTTCAGGTTCTGGAGTTTCAAATGATATTATTTTAGGTGTACTTGCTTTTGTGTTGTTGTTGTTAATTGTGGTGCTTGTTTTAGTAAACAAAACACTAAATAGGTTTGCGACAGCAAGCGGAGTCGAATTGCCGGTAGCTGAAAAAAGAAAGCCGATCTGGAAGGCTTTTGTTGAAAATCAATTCTTAGTGTTGGTGACTTCTGTGTTTTTGCTTTTAGCGGGAGGTTACTTTGCTTATGGTTATTTGATGCAGGTTGGGGTAGATCAAGGTTATCAACCGGTTCAGCCAATTCATTATTCACATAGAATTCACGCGGGAGATAATGAGATCGACTGTAAATATTGTCACTCTTCTGCTCGTGTAAGTAAGACATCTGGTATTCCTTCATTAAATGTTTGTATGAACTGTCATAAGTCTATTAGTGAAGTTGCAGATGCTTCAAATCCGAATACATCGGTAACAGAAGAATATTCAAAAGAATTTTATGATGGTGAGATCCAGAAGCTTTACGAAGCGGTAGGTTGGGATCCTGCGACGCAATCTTATACGGGTGAGTCTAAACCGGTGAAGTGGGTGAGAATTCACAACTTACCAGACTTTGCTTACTTTAATCACTCGCAGCACGTTACTGTTGCTGGTGTGGCTTGTCAAGAGTGTCACGGTCCTGTTGAAGAAATGGAGGTAATGTATCAATATGCTCCGTTAACAATGGGTTGGTGTATTAACTGTCACAGAGAAACTAACGTGAAGATGGAAGGTAATGAGTATTACGAAAAAATTCACGAAGAGTTATCTAAAAAATATGGTGTTGAAACATTAACGGCGGCTCAAATGGGTGCGTTGGAGTGTGGTAAATGTCACTACTAATAAATTAATAAGAAGCTAATTCTATATAATAATATGTCATCAAACAAGAAATACTGGAAAAGTGTTGAGGAGCTAAAGGAAAATAGCCCTATTGTTGAGACGCTTCAACAGAACGAATTTGTAGAAGAAATTCCTACAGATGAGTTTTTGGGTGATAAAGAATCTTTAGAGAGTTCTTCTACTTCAAGAAGAGACTTTTTGAAATTCGTTGGTTTCAGTACTGCGGCTGCATCTCTTGCGGCTTGTGAGGGTCCTGTTACTAAATCTATTCCTTACGTAGTTCAGCCGGAAAGAATCGTTCCTGGGGTAGCTAATTACTATGCTACAACAATTGCGGATGGTTTTGATTTTTCAAGTGTGTTGGTAAAAACTCGAGAAGGTAGACCTATCAAAATTGAAAGCAATAAATTAGCGAGTGCGACCTCTAATGCAAATGCAAGAGTTCATGCTTCTGTGCTTTCTCTTTACGATAATCAGCGTGTAAAAAGACCGATGATTAAAGGCGAGTCTGTTTCTTGGGAAGAGTTTGATAGAGGAGTTAGTGAAAAACTTAACAATGTTGGTGGTAAGCAAATTGTATTGTTAACGCAAACTTTTGCGAGTCCATCGACTTCAAAATTAATCAAAGAATTTTCTTCTAAATATGCTAATGTAAAGCATGTGACTTACGATGCGGTTTCAGAAAATGCAGTTTTAGATGCGTTTGAAGCTAAGTTTGGTTATCGTGCAATGCCTAATTACGATTTTTCTAAGGCAGAAACAATCGTGTCTGTTGGTGCAGACTTCTTAGGAGATTGGCAAGGAGGTGGCTTTGAAGCTGGTTATGCAAAAGGGCGTATTCCTAAAGAAGGAAAGATGTCTCGTCATATTCAATTCGAGTCGAATATGTCTTTAGCGGGAGCTAATGCAGATAAAAGAATTGCAGTTTCACCTTCTAAGCAAAAAGCGGTATTAGCTGCTTTATATGGTTATGTAGTTGGTGGTGGTAGTAATAATCTTTCTGCTGAATTAGATGATGCTGTAGTTAAAGCTAAAGAGCAATTAAGAAGGGCTGGTAGTGGAGCTGTTGTGGTTTGTGGATTACAAGATGTAGATGCGCAAAACTTAACAATTGCAATTAACGAGGCTTTAGGTAGTAGGGTGATGGATGCCAATAACCCTAAAATGACTCGCCAAGGGAATACTAAAGAATTAATGACTCTAATGTCTGATATGAAATCAGGGAATGTTGGGGCGTTAATGATTGCAGGTGTGAACCCTGTTTATTCACTTCCTAATGCAGATGAATTTAAAGCTGGATTAGAGAAAGTAGATTTCAAACTTGCTTTTAGTATAAAGGAAGATGAAACTGCTAAACTATGTGATTATGTTGCTGCTGCTCCTCACTATTTAGAGAGTTGGGGTGATATTCAGATCACTAAGAATAATGTAAGTTTAATGCAGCCTACCATTAAGCCTTTATTTGATACAAGACAATTTCAAGATGCCTTGTTAAAATGGGTTGGTAATGATACTGCATACTATAAATATATTAAAGAAACTTGGGCTGGTAACCTAGGAGGTAAATCTTGGGATGATGCACTTCATGATGGTGCTTTCGAATCTTCAATGCCGATTGAAACTACTTCTATGGGTGGAGGTTCTAGTGCGTCTGCTTCAGCTTCAAAACTTTCTCAGAACTCTGGAGAAGGTATGGAGTTAATGTTGTACACTAATACCGCTTTAGGTAATGGTGAGCAAGCTAATAACCCTTGGTTACAAGAATTGCCGGATCCTATTACTAGAGTTTCTTGGGATAACTATTTAACAGTTTCTCAGGCAGATGCAGATCGTTTGGAGTTATGGAACGAGAATGTTGCAAATGGAGCTTTAGATGGTTGTTATGTTAATGTGAAGGTTGGTGATAAGACAGTGAAGAATGTTCCGGTTCTTATTCAGCCGGGTCAAGCAAAAGGTTCTGTTGGTTTGGCGTTAGGTTATGGAAAACGTGAGGCGATTCAGGAAGAAATGCAAACCGGTGTAAATGCTTATCCTTTATACCAAGATTTTAATAACGTACAAAAAGTAAGTATTGAAAAGACTGGCGGAAGACATGAATTTGCTTGTGTTCAGTTGCATAATACCTTAATGGGTAGAGGAGATGTTGTGAAAGAAACGACTCTTGAAATTTTCAATACAAAAGATAAACATGTTTGGAATAGTGTTCCTGAAGTTTCATTAAATCATGAGGAAGTTCCTGTAACTTCACCTGAAGTTGATTTATGGGATGAGTTTGATAGAACTGTTGGGCACCATTTTAATCTTTCTATAGACTTGAATGCTTGTACCGGTTGTGGTGCTTGTGTGATCGCTTGTCATAGTGAAAATAACGTGCCTGTTGTTGGTAAGTCTGAGGTAAGACGTAGCCGTGATATGCACTGGTTAAGAATTGACCGTTATTATTCTTCAGAAGATACCTTTGCAGAAGATAATGAGAAGAAAGAGAATTTTGACGGATTAGGTGATTCACTTTCTGGATTTGGAGAGTTAGAAGAAGCTGCTCAAGAAAATGTTCAGGTAGTATTCCAGCCGGTAATGTGTCAGCACTGTAACCACGCTCCTTGTGAAACAGTTTGTCCTGTTGCGGCAACTTCACACGGTCGTCAAGGTCAAAACCATATGGCTTATAATAGATGTGTGGGTACAAGATACTGTGCAAACAACTGTCCTTATAAAGTGCGTCGTTTCAACTGGTTCTTATATAATAAGAATGATGAATTCGATTACCATATGAACAACGACTTAGGTAGAATGGTCTTAAATCCTGATGTAGTAGTGCGTTCTCGTGGTGTAATGGAAAAGTGTTCTATGTGTATTCAAATGACACAGAAAACTATTCTAGACGCAAAACGTGAAGGTCGCGAGATCAAGGATGGGGAGTTCCAGACTGCTTGTTCTGCTGCTTGTGAATCTGGTGCAATGGTGTTTGGAGATATTAATGACAAAGAGAGCGAAGTACACGAGTTAAAGCAAAGTGATAGAATGTATCATTTATTAGAGCATATTGGTACAAAGCCAAATGTATTCTATCATACAAAAGTTAGAAACACTTCAGAAGTATAAAAGTTAATTAAAGAATCAATTATAAATCATTATGTCTCATTACGAAGCACCTATAAGAAAGCCTTTAGTTACCGGAGATAAGTCTTATCATGATGTAACATTAGATGTTGCAGCGCCGGTAGAAGGTAAGGCAAACAAGTCTTGGTGGATTGTATTTTCAATTTCCTTAGTGGCTTTCCTATGGGGAATAGGTTGTATTATTTATACCGTATCTACTGGTATTGGTACTTGGGGTCTTAACAAAACAGTTGGTTGGGCCTGGGATATTACCAACTTTGTATGGTGGGTAGGTATCGGTCACGCAGGTACACTAATTTCTGCGGTACTATTATTATTCCGCCAAAAATGGAGAATGGCAATTAACAGATCTGCTGAGGCGATGACCATTTTCTCGGTTGTTCAAGCAGGATTGTTCCCGGTAATTCACATGGGTAGACCTTGGTTAGGTTATTGGGTATTACCAATTCCGAACCAATTTGGTTCACTTTGGGTGAACTTTAACTCTCCATTACTTTGGGATGTATTCGCGATTTCAACTTATCTTTCTGTTTCGTTAGTATTCTGGTGGACAGGTTTACTTCCAGATTTCGCGATGATTCGTGATCGTGCTGTTAAACCATTTCAGAAAAGAATATATTCTATCCTTTCATTTGGATGGTCTGGTAGAGCTAAAGATTGGCAACGTTTTGAAGAAGTATCTTTGGTACTTGCAGGTTTAGCAACGCCACTTGTACTTTCTGTGCACACGATTGTATCTTTTGACTTTGCAACATCGGTAATCCCAGGATGGCATACCACGATTTTCCCTCCTTACTTCGTTGCAGGGGCAATTTTCTCAGGATTCGCAATGGTAAATACCTTGTTGATCATTATGAGAAAAGTTTCTAACCTAGAAAACTATATCACGACTCAACATATCGAATTAATGAACATTGTAATTATGATTACAGGTTCTATTGTTGGGGTGGCTTATATTACAGAGTTGGTTATTGCTTGGTATTCTGGAGTAGAATTTGAGCAATATGCATTCTTAAACAGAGCGACAGGACCTTACTGGTGGGCTTACTGGTCAATGATGACTTGTAACGTATTCTCGCCTCAGTTTATGTGGTTCCCTAAATTAAGAAGAAGTATTATGTTCTCTTTCTTTATCTCGATTGTGGTAAATATTGGTATGTGGTTTGAGCGTTTCGTGATTATCGTAACATCATTACACAGAGATTACCTGCCGTCTTCTTGGACGATGTTCTCTCCAACTTTCGTAGATATCGGAATATTTGTAGGTACTATTGGTTTCTTCTTTGTATTATTCTTATTGTATGCAAGAACCTTCCCGGTAATTGCGCAAGCAGAGGTAAAAACAATATTGAAATCTTCAGGTGAAAAGTATAAGAAGTTAAGAGCTGAACACGGTGACGACACTAAACTTTACGATCCTGTGATTGGAGAACCAAAGATGAATATCGAGAGTAACAATACTCAAACTGGTAATAATAACTAATCTGCTTTATTGCTGATTGAAAAAATAAATAATTAATCAAGATGTCTTCAAAAGTATTACACGCTATATATACCGATGACGATTTGCTTATGCAAGCCGTAAAGCAAACCAGAGAGGCTCGTTATCATATTGAAGAGGTTTATACTCCTTTTCCTGTACACGGATTAGATAAAGCTATGGGCTTAGCGCCAACACGATTAGCGATAACTTCATTCTTGTATGGTTTAGTAGGTTTAACGGTTGCAGCTACAATGATGAACTTTATCATGATTGAAGACTGGCCACAAAACATTGGTGGTAAACCAAGTTTCAGTTTCATTGAAAACTTACCGGCTTTCGTGCCTATTATGTTTGAGTTAACGGTATTTTTTGCAGCTCACTTAATGGTAATTACTTTTTATATGAGAAGTAAACTTTGGCCATTTAAGCAGGCTGAAAATCCAGATGTTAGAACAACAGACGATCATTTTTTAATGGAAGTTGATGTTGCAAATCATAAAGTTGAAGAAATGTCTAAGTTTCTTGGTGACACAGGAGCAATAGAGGTAAAATTAATACACAAATAAACATTTATGAAGCGTTTATTTAATATAGGATTGTTATTAGTATCTGCATCATTAGCAGTAGGATGTTTCAATGAAGACGATCGTAACTATCAGTATTTTCCTAATATGTATGAATCTGTAGGTTATGAAGCCTACGGAAGTTATGAAGTATTTGAAAATTCTCAAGAAGCAAAATTACCGGTAGAGGGTACCGTTCCTAGAGGTTGGAAGCCTTATGGTTTTGAAGATTCTAATGAGGGTTACCAAAATGCAAAAGCTTCTTTAACTAATCCTTTACCTTATACGGAGGATAATGTAAATGAAGGTAAAGCCCTTTATACAATTTACTGTGCAATTTGCCACGGAGATAAAGGTGATGGTAAAGGTACGCTAGCACAACGTGAAAAAATATTGGGTATTCCTGCTTATAATGATGCCGGTAGAGCAATTACTGAAGGTAGTGTTTACCATGTAATGTTCTACGGTCTTAATACTATGGGCTCTTATGCTGCTCAAACTAGTGAAGAAGAGCGTTGGAAAATTGATCACTATGTAATGGATTTAAAGCGTCAGTTAAACGGAGCTCCGAAAAGAGAATTTGTCTCTGAAGAGGAGGCTGAAATGATGATGAAAGAAAATGCTTCAGATGAAAGTATTTCAGGAACAGAAATGAGTGAAGAAGATCAAAATGATGAAGCTCAACCTGAAACAACTGAACAAGAAGATATGACCGAAGGTGAACAAGAAAACACCGAAGTTAACCAAAAGTAAGAATTAAACTACATTAGATATATTAGTATGTACACGCTATCTAGTAAATTAAAATTAACAGCAATAATCTTTATTGTAGTTGGAGCTATAGGGATGATTTATGGTTTCTTAGCTGCGCCCTCAAGTATTGAAGATGTTGAAAAAATCATTGCTGAACAAGAAGCTCATCACGGAGGTGGTCACGGTGAAACTGCACAAATGCAAGATCACGGTAATGAAGGTCATCATGAAGCTCAAACAGAACATGCAGAAGGTCATAGTGAGCACGAAGCTACCGAAGAAAAGCATAAATCTTCTCACGCAGAGCATTTATTACATCAATTACAAAACAAACCTTGGGCAGCAACTTATGTAGCGGCATTCTTTTTCTTTATGATCGCGCTTGGTGCCTTGGCTTTTTATGCAATTCAATATGCAGCCCAAGCAGGTTGGTCTCCGGTTTTATATCGTGTTATTGAAGCAATTACAGCATACTTGTTACCGGGGAGTTTAATTGTATTATTACTATTAGTATTATCTGGTTTCCATTTCAATCATTTATTCGTTTGGATGGATCCTGAAGTAGTAAAACACGATGAGTTAATTCAAGGGAAGTCAGCTTATTTAAATGTTCCTTTCTTCCTTATTAGAGCGGTAATTTATATTGCAGGATGGAACATCTTTAGATTCTTATTAATAAGAAACTCTAGAAGACACGATGAAGCAGATCACAACAGATGGTTTAAACAGAGTTTTAAACTTTCTGCTGGATTCTTGGTTTTCTTTATCGTAACAGAATCAATGATGTCTTGGGATTGGATTATGAGTGTAGATCCTCACTGGTATAGTACATTATTTGGTTGGTATGTTTTTGCAAGTCTTTTTGTTTCTGCAATTACAACCATCGCTCTGATCACTATTTTCTTAAAGAGTAGAGGATATTTAGAATATGTAAATAATAGTCACATTCACGATTTAGCAAAGTTTATGTTCGGTATTAGTATTTTCTGGACATACTTATGGTTCTCACAGTTTATGTTGATCTGGTATTCGAATATTCCTGAAGAGGTAACCTACTTCATTACAAGAATTGAGGATTATAACTTACCTTTCTTCGGTATGTTAGTATTAAACTTCATTTTCCCATTATTAGTGTTAATGAATAGTGACTACAAACGAGTAAACTGGTTCGTTGTAATGGCAGGTATTGTCATTCTAGTAGGTCATTATATTGATATCTATAATATGATTATGCCAGCTACGGTAGGAGAGTCTTGGTTTATAGGTATACCAGAAATTAGTGCTGTACTGTTCTTTGGAGGGTTGTTTATATTTATAGTATTTAGTGCATTAACAAAAGCACCATTATTAGCAAAGAGAAACCCTTACATTAAAGAAAGTAAGCATTACCATTATTAATAAATTTGTATTAAAGAAGATATTATCACAATGACTGTATTTTTAATCATAGTAGTTATAGCGCTCTTAGGGGTAACATTTTGGCAAATGTCAAAAATACTTAAGTTGTCTAAAACAGGACACGAAGATTCCACCCAAATAGCTAATGATAATGACAATAAAAATCAGGGTTTTTTAATGCTTGGTTTTGTTATTTTCCTTTATATTTTTATGATTTACAGCTTCTGGGCTTGGGGAGATTTTTACCTGCCTGAAGCAGCTTCTGCACACGGTGGCGATTACGATACTTTAATGTTCATCTCTATCGGGATCATTATGTTCGTTCAAGTAATTACTCAGTTCTTAATTTACTTTTTCGCTTACAAGTATAAAGGTGTAAAAGGGCAAAGAGCATTATTTTATGCAGATAACGATAAGTTAGAATTCATCTGGACAATTATTCCTGTAATCGTATTAGCAGGTTTAATTATCTACGGATTATTTACTTGGTCTGATATTATGAATATTGAAGAAGATGAAGATGCATTAGTTGTCGAGATCTATGCATATCAATTTGGTTGGAAAGCTAGATATTCTGGTGAAGATAATACTTTAGGTAAGGCTAATGTACGTTTTATAGAAGGTACTAATATTGTTGGTATCGATAAAAGTGATAGCTATGCTAAAGATGATAAAGTTGCTACAGAATTACACTTGCCGGTAGATCGACCTGTATTATTTAAATTTAGATCTCAAGATGTATTGCACTCTGCATACTTCCCGTTTTTTAGAGCTCAAATGAACGTTGTTCCGGGTATGATCACTCAATTTAGCTTTACACCTACCATTACTTCTGAAGAGATGAGAAATTCAGAATATATGGTTGAAAAAGTGAATGAGCTTAACCAAATTAGAAAAGAGCGTAGTAAAGAATTAGTAGCTAACGGAGATGTAGCTTTAGATCCTTACGAGTTTGAATATTACCTTTTATGTAATAAGATCTGTGGTGTTTCTCACTTCAATATGCAAATGAAAATAGTGGTTGAAGAAGAAGAAGATTTTAATTCTTGGATCGCAGAGCAAGAGTCTTTTGGAGAGACTCTTAAGAAAGAGGAAGAACAGAAAGTATCAAGCAATAACTAAAAAGCAATATAAAGATAGTTATGTCAGCAACAGCAAATCCAACAGTAGCTCACGATCATCACGGTCACGATGATCATGGACATCACCATAAAGAAACTTTTATTACCAAGTACATTTTTAGCCAAGATCATAAAATGATTGGTAAGCAGTTCTTAATTACCGGTTTGGTAATGGGAACAATAGGTATTTTAATGTCTGTTTTATTTAGAATACAATTAGCTTGGCCAGAAGAGGCTTCTTGGGTTTTCGAATTATTTTTAGGAGATAAATACGCCACCGATGGAGTAATGAATCCTGATGCTTATTTAGCATTAGTAACTATTCACGGTACGATCATGGTATTCTTTGTACTAACTGCTGGTTTAAGTGGTACATTTAGTAACTTACTTATTCCGTTGCAAATTGGAGCTAGAGATATGGCTTCAGGTTTTATGAATATGCTTTCATACTGGATCTTCTTTTTATCGAGTGTGATCATGTTAAGTTCTTTATTTGTTGAATCTGGGCCTGCTTCTGCAGGATGGACTATCTATCCTCCATTAAGTGCATTACCGGAAGCAATTCCTGGCTCTGGTACTGGTATGACATTATGGTTAGTGGCAATGGCATTATTTATTGCACAATCATTAATGGGTTCACTTAACTACATTGTTACAGTAATCAACTTAAGAACAGAAGGAATGTCTATGACTAGACTTCCATTAACAATTTGGGCATTATTTGTTACTGCTATTATTGGTGTGGTATCATTTCCCGTACTTTTATCGGCAGCCTTAATGTTAATTATGGATAGAAGTTTCGGTACTTCATTCTTCTTAAGTGATATTTATATTAAAGGTGAAGTTTTAGCACACCAAGGGGGTTCTCCGGTTTTATTTGAACATTTATTTTGGTTCTTAGGTCACCCGGAAGTTTACATCGTACTTCTTCCTGCATTAGGGATCACATCAGAAGTTATTGCAACAAATTCTCGTAAACCTATTTTTGGATATCGTGCGATGATTGCATCTATCTTAGCGATCGCATTCTTATCTACAATCGTTTGGGGTCACCATATGTTCGTGTCGGGAATGAATCCATTCTTAGGTTCTGTGTTTACGTTTACAACATTATTAATTGCTATTCCTTCAGCAGTAAAAGGATTCAACTATATCACCACATTGTGGAAAGGTAATCTACAAATGAACCCGGGAATGTTATTCTCGATAGGTTTAGTTTCTACTTTCATTACAGGAGGTTTAACAGGAATTATTTTAGGTGATAGTACGTTAGATATTAATGTTCACGATACTTATTTCGTGATTGCTCACTTCCACTTAGTAATGGGTATTTCTGCACTTTACGGTTTATTTGCCGGAGTGTATCATTGGTTCCCTAAAATGTTCGGAAGAATGATGAATAAAAACTTAGGTTATGTTCACTTCTGGGTAACAGCAGTGGGTGCTTATGGAGTTTTCTTCCCAATGCACTTTATTGGTATGGCTGGTTTACCAAGACGTTATTATACTAACACGAACTTCCCATATTTTGATGATTTGGCAGATGTGAATGTGATCATTACTATTTTTGCGATCATTACAGCATTAGTACAGTTAGTATTTATCTATAACTTTATTCACTCTATTTTCTTCGGAAAGAGAGCAACTCAAAACCCTTGGAATGCAACTACATTAGAGTGGACAACACCGGTAGAGCATATTCACGGAAACTGGCCTGGTAAAATACCTTCAGTTTACCGTTGGTCTTACGATTACAGTAAGTTGAATAAAGACGAAACAGATTATGTGATTGCGGGACAAGATTTCGTACCGCAAAATGTACCTCTTCAAAAGAATGAAGAAGAGATGAATCATTAAACTTTTAAGTTTCTATATAATACAAACCCATCTTCATAAGATGGGTTTTTTATTTCCAAAAGGGTCAACTCAATTAGCAAATAGGTCAACTAATCAATACTAGTGATCACTAATTTTGCTTCGATGAAAAAGATTTCAAAAATTTCGATAGCTACTATTTTATTGGTAAGTAGTTTAACTATTATGGTAGGGTCTGTAATTGCACCTGCATTACCTGCAATTTCAAAAAGTCTAAACTTTAATTTTAATCCGGGTTTACTGGTTACACTACCCTCCTTAGGGGTTGTTTTATTCTCTCCATTTGTAGGTAAATTAATTAATAAACTAGGGCCTTTTAAACTTATTTGTTTGGGATTATTGCCTTACGCAATTTTTGGTTTTATAGGCTATTTAATTTCAAACACCTACCTGCTAGTTCTAGATAGACTTTTGTTAGGGGCAGCTTGTGTTGCTATACAGGTTTCGGTAACTACATATATTGCTGAACTTTTTGAAGGTGAACAGCGACTAAAAATGATTGCTTGGCAGGGAATGGCTATTGAGTTGGGCGGAGTTGTATTTTTGTCTCTCGGAGGATATTTAGGTGAATTAAGTTGGTATTTTCCTTTTTATATCTACCTATTGGCAATACCTTATTTACTGTTGGTTTATAAGTTTTTACCTCATAGTACTTCCTCTGCTAAATATTTACAAACAGATAACGAAGACAAAACCTCTCATAAAAATCCGATATTTAAGCCTATTTTTTTAGGTTCTTTCTTCTCTATGGCTATCTTCTTTGTAGCTTATGTAAGCTTACCTCAATACTTACCGGAGAAATTTAATTTTACAGAATCTGAAACCGGATATTTCATGTCGGCTATTTCTTTAATAGCGGTTATAATAGCGGGCATAATGCCTAAAATAGCTAAAAAAATTACTCCGAACTTAACAGTATGTCTGGGTTTTATATTTTTCGCAGTAGGCTACATTTTATTCGCTGCTACTTCAGAATTAATAGTAATGTACTTAGGTATATTTTTTACGGGTCTTGGTTTCGGGTTAACGGTTCCTTTGCTAAACCATATGGTAGTTGAAAACAGTACCAAACAAAACCGAGGTAAGAACTTAGGGTTCTATTCTATGATGGTTTTTGCAGGTCAATTTTTTTCCAGTTTTGTAGAATTTCTTCCTATTAAAATATCCTTCAACTTTTATTATACCGCAATTATTAGTTTAATTGTATCGATTTGCCTTTTCATCCTTTTTAGAAAAACTAAATAATTGTAACTTGTTTTTTCAATAAACAAACCTATTGGAAGACTGGACTACCAAAATTACACTTGAAATTTCGAAGTATTTAGAAAACTTTCAACTAAAGAATAATTCTTTTGGGTTGTTATTTCTGTTGGAAGTACCACATCCCGAGGTTATTTTAATGCCTTTAAATGAAAAACCTAATTTTTCTGTTGAAGAGATTAATTATACGTACAGTCTTCAGTTTCAAAGAGAATTTATTGAAGAAGACGATGTCGAGTATGCATTAGATGTATTGAACTTATTTAAGCTTAGCGAGAAACAACGATTAAACTTAGATGAAAAAACAAGTAATAATTTAACCGAAATAATCAATTTTCTCAGGAACGAACTTCAATCGAGCAATGCAAACTATCAAATAATCAAATCCTTGTTGAAGGTTTTATTACTTCATCTTATCCGGTTTCAAAAAGCAAGTTTACTTCCGCAAGATCATCTGCAAAATAAAATTTATCAATTTTTACAATTATTGGAGTTGAATTTTAAAACTGAGATTTCAGCTAAATTTTATGCTCAAAAATTAGATCTTAGTTCAAAAAGACTCAATCAAATTTTAAAAGAAAAGCTCGGTCAAACCGCGACGCAATTAGTTAGACAGCGACAAATCACAGAAATTAAAAGAGAGCTTCAAAAGAAAAATAAAAGCATTAAAGAGTTGGCTTTCGACTATCAATTTAATTCAGTGAGTGCGTTTTCTAGATTCTTTAAACGACATACAAAGTTTAGTCCTAAACAGTTTAAAATGTGGCAATAAATTTATTTTACTACGAAAAGTTTTTATCTCACCTACTTTTAGGAGATTGGTTTTTATATTTGTAATATGAATGAAAATCTAGATGCCAGTGGAGAAAATTTTTCTCCCGAAGAATTTGATATAGAAAGAGCTTTACGGCCTTTAAGTTTCGACGATTTTGCAGGTCAAGATCAAGTTTTAGAAAACTTACAGGTCTTTGTGAAAGCTGCAAATCTTCGGAATGAGGCACTAGATCATACCTTGTTTCACGGTCCTCCGGGATTAGGTAAAACCACTTTGGCCCATATTCTAGCGAATGAATTAAATGCAGGGATCAAAGTTACCTCCGGTCCGGTACTCGATAAACCTGGAGATTTAGCAGGATTGCTTACCAATTTAGATGAAAGAGATGTACTTTTTATAGATGAAATTCATCGGTTAAGTCCGGTGATCGAAGAGTATCTCTATTCTGCAATGGAAGACTTTAAGATCGATATCATGATCGAGTCGGGTCCAAATGCACGTTCGGTACAAATAAATTTAAATCCGTTTACTTTAGTTGGTGCAACGACACGTTCAGGTTTATTAACAGCGCCAATGCGAGCTCGTTTTGGTATTTCTAGCCGATTGCAATATTATACCACAGAATTACTTTCAGATATCATTCAACGAAGTGCTCATATTTTAAATGTTCCCATCACGATGGAAGCTGCTATCGAAATTGCAGGAAGAAGCCGTGGTACGCCGCGTATCGCTAATGCTTTATTACGTCGAGTTCGCGATTTTGCACAAATTAAAGGGAACGGAAAGATCGATATCGAGATTTCTAAATATGGTCTCAAAGCTTTAAATGTAGATGCGCACGGTTTAGATGAAATGGATAATAAGATCTTAACCACCATCATCGAAAAGTTTAAAGGCGGTCCCGTTGGCATCACCACGCTTTCTACAGCCGTAAGTGAAAGCGCAGAAACGATTGAAGAAGTTTACGAGCCTTTTCTTATTCAGCAAGGATTTATTGTGCGTACGCCAAGAGGTCGCGAGGTTACCGAAGCTGCTTACCGACATTTAGGGAAAACACGACATAATCCGCAAGGAGGTTTGTTTTGAAAAAGCCTGATCACATACCCGAAGTTTCTGTCTTGCGATTTTTAAAACATGCCTCGAACATTATTGAAAATCCGCTTCCTTTTCATCTAAAAAACTTTAATCGTTTAGGTGACATTTTCAGACTGAAATTAGGTTTGGGGAATTCCGTAATTTTTTCTCGTAATCCAAAAATAGCGCAACATCTTCTTCAGAAGAACCAAAAAAACTATCATAAATCACCGATCCAAACTAAAGATGTGGCTAAATATGTTGGTCACGGTTTATTAACGACTAATGGTGAACATTGGCAGAAACAACGCAAGCTTATCCAGCCGGCTTTTCATAAAAAGCAACTAGAGAAGTTAATCTATAGCATTAATGCCGCAATTCAAACTGAAATAAAGCGTATCGAAACCGATCAAGATTTTGATATTTTTCCGGTGTTTAATGACTTGGCTTTTCAAACCGTAGTCAAATCTTTGTTTAGTAGTGCGGTGGGCGAAAAAGAAATTAACCGACTACAATTTATTACTGAAGCCGCACAAAAAATGTTGGTGAGCGAGTTGCGACAACCATTTAAAAATTGGTGGTTCAGGCTGAGTGGTAAAATTCAAAAACATCTTGATCTTACTCAAGAAGCTCGACAAATCCTGAAAAAAATTGTCGAAGAGCGCAAAAGATCTTCCGTTCGAGAAGACGATTTACTCGATATGTTGCTCGATGCGCGTTACGAAGATGGTTCTGCGATGAGCGAAGACCAACTTTTAGATGAAATTCTTATTCTCTTTACCGCTGGTCACGAAACTACTTCAAATGCGTTAACGTTTACCTGTGAGTTGTTAGCGAGACATCCAGAAATTCAGCAGAAATTATATGAAGATATTCTTCAGGCGAAGGCGAATTCTGAAAATCTAATGGAATTTCTTCAGCAATCAACCTACGCGAATTTGGCGTTAAATGAGTCGATGCGCTTATATCCGCCGGCATATTTTATCGATCGGATTAGTTTAGCTGAAGATGAAGTGGAAGGAATTAAAATTGAACCCAACGAAAGTCTGTTACTTTCAATTTACGAAATTCATCGTCACAAAGACCATTGGCAACAGCCGGAAGCCTTCATTCCAGAACGTTTTGAAGATGGAAAACAAAGAAAAAATATTGCCTACTATCCGTTTGGTGCCGGACCAAGAAAATGCATCGGGAATAATTTTGCGATGTATGAAATGATTTTGGCAATTTCAGAAGTAATGCTTAAGTTCAAAATCGAAGAGAAGTCAACACCCATAGAAATTACTCCGCTAATTACACTCAAACCTAAAAACGCTTTTTTAAGGTTTACCCGACGTTAAGATGTTCAATAACTGCGAAAAATATACGAAGCTTATCAAAACCGAAGCTACGCGCTTGGGCTTTATGTCTTGCGGAATAAGTAAAGCAGAATTTCTCGAAGAAGAAGCGCCGCGATTAGAGCAATGGCTCAACGAAAATCGTAATGGAGAAATGGGTTATATGGAAAATCATTTCGATAAGCGATTAGATCCAACTTTACTCGTTCCGGGAGCCAAAAGTGTGGTTTCTTTGTTACTGAATTACTTTCCGCAAGAAACCCAACGAGAAGATTCTTATAAGCTTAGCAAATATGCGTATGGTCGAGATTATCATTTTGTAATTAAAGATAAACTCAAGCAATTGCTCCATTTTATCAATGAAGAAATAGGAGAAGTTGGCGGACGTGCTTTTGTCGATTCTGCACCGGTTTTAGATAAAGCTTGGGCGGCAAAAAGTGGTTTAGGGTGGATTGGTAAAAACTCCAATTTACTTTCAAAAAAAACAGGCTCTTTCTTCTTTATTGCTGAATTAATTATCGATTTAGACCTAGAATACGACACGCCGGTTACCGATCACTGCGGAAGTTGCACCGCTTGTATCGATGCTTGCCCAACCGATGCGATTTACGAACCCTACAAAGTAGATGGTAGCAAATGTATCTCCTACTACACCATCGAGTTAAAAGACAGTATTCCTGAGTCTGAAAAAAGAAAATTCGAAGACTGGATGTTTGGTTGCGATATTTGCCAAGATGTTTGCCCGTGGAATCGTTTTTCGAAACCTCACAATGAGCCACTTTTTAATCCGCATCCCGATTTACTGCAAATGACTAAGCATGACTGGGAAGAAATTACCCGAGAAACCTTCAACGAAATCTTCAGAAAATCTGCTGTCAAGAGAACAAAATACGATGGCTTAAAAAGAAATATCAACTTTTTAGATTAGTTATTTCTCTATTTTAAATGGTTAACTACCTTTGCTATTCGTCTAAATATTCAAAGATGAGTAACGAACGTAAAAGAAGAGAAGCATTAGTTTACCACGCCAAGCCAAAGCCTGGTAAAATAGAAGTAAGACCAACCAAAAAATACAGCACACAACGAGATCTATCGTTGGCGTATTCTCCTGGAGTCGCACAGCCTTGTTTAGAAATTGCCAAGAACAAAGAGAACGTTTATAAGTACACGACCAAAGGTAATTTGGTGGCTGTAATTTCTAACGGAACGGCAGTTTTAGGTTTGGGCGATATTGGTCCAGAAGCTTCAAAACCGGTGATGGAAGGGAAAGGTTTGTTATTCAAAATTTTTGCAGATATCGATGTTTTTGATATTGAGGTCGATACTAAAAATGTAGATGAATTTGTAAATACCGTAAAAAATATTGCACCCACTTTCGGCGGAATAAACTTAGAAGATATCAAAGCTCCCGAAGCTTTCGAAATAGAAAGAAGGTTGAAAGAAGAGCTTGATATTCCTGTCATGCACGACGATCAGCACGGGACGGCAATTATTTCTTCCGCAGCACTTTTAAATGCGTTAGAAATTGCTGAAAAAGATATCCGTGAGGTGAAAGTGGTGGTTTCAGGAGCCGGTTCTGCAGCAATGGCTTGTGTTTCACTTTATCATTCTTTAGGAGTGAAAAAAGAGAACATTGTGATGTTCGATGTAAACGGAGTTTTACACAAAGACCGCGATGATCTTGCAGAACTACAAAAAGAATATGCTGTTTCTAAACATTATGATTCGTTAGCAGACGGTGTAAAAAATGCCGATGTATTTTTAGGACTTTCTGTGGGTGATGTACTCACGCCGGAGATGTTGAAAACCATGAACGATAATCCTATCGTTTTTGCAATGGCTAATCCGGTACCGGAAATTGATTATGATCTGGCAGTAAAAACCAGAGACGATATTATTATGGCAACGGGAAGAAGCGATCATCCTAATCAGGTGAATAATGTACTTGGTTTTCCATTTATTTTTAGAGGAGCGTTAGATGTTCGCGCAACAGCCATCAATGAAGAAATGAAAATGGCGGCAGTTCGTGCTTTGGCAGATTTGGCAAAGCAAAACGTTCCGGAGCAAGTGAATATCGCTTACGGTGAAACCAAATTAAATTTTGGTCGAGATTATATTATTCCGAAGCCTTTTGATTCTAGATTGTTAACAGAAGTTCCGCCGGCTGTAGCGAAAGCAGCGATGGAAACCGGTGTGGCAAAAGAACCAATTTACGATTGGCGTCGTTACGAAGACGAACTTTATGAACGTATGGGTAACGATAATAAAATTACAAGATTGTTAATTAACCGCGCTAAAATAAATCCGAAACGTGTGGTTTTTGCTGAAGCAGATCATTTAGATGTGCTAAAAGCTGCGCAAATTGTAAATGATGAAGGAATCGCTAAACCTATCCTTTTAGGAAGAAAAGAAGTGATTCTGGAGTTAATGAATGAGTTAGAATTTGATAGTGAAGGCGTAGAAATTATCGATCCTAAATCTGACGATCAAATTGAAAATACTGTAAAATACGGAGATGTATTTTGGATGTCTCGCAAACGCAATGGGATTACGCAACTCGATGCACATAAACTCATGCGCCAACGTAACTATTACGCAGCAATGATGGTTAATGAAGGTGATGCAGACGCGCTTTTAACCGGTTATTCTAGAGCTTATCCTGGAGTAGTAAGACCAATGTTAGAGTTGATCGGGATGGAGAAAGGCGTTTCTAGAATTGCAGCAACCAATTTAATGAATACTTCACGCGGACCTCTATTTATCGCCGATACTTCTATTAATATTGATCCTGATGCTAGAGATTTGGCAAGAATTACGCAAATGACGGCACACACCGTAAAAATGTTTGGGATGGAGCCTGTTGTCGGAATGATTTCTTACGCCAACTTCGGTTCGTCTAAAAATCCTAACGCTTCAAAAGTGAAAGAAGCAGTAAAAATTCTTCATGAGCAATCTCCGGAAATTGTGGTAGATGGTGAGATTCAAGTAGATTTCGCTTTAAATAAAGATATGCTTCAAAGTAAATTTCCGTTTTCAAAATTAGCGGGAAGAAAGGTGAATACTCTAGTCTTTCCTAATTTAGATTCTGCAAACGGTACGTATAAGCTTATTAAAGAATTAAATCATACCGATTCTATTGGGCCAATTATGATGGGGCTTAAAAAACCTGCTCATATTTTACAATTGGGTGCAAGTGTAGAAGAAATGGTGAATATGACGGCTGTTGCAGTGGTAGATGCTCAAGGAAAAGATAAAAAAACTCCGATGCCTGTAACACTATAAAAATGAAGCGTGTTAAACTAAAGGTGTCAATTTTGGTATCTTAATAATTTTCCTACATTTGAGGGATTTTTAACTTTTGCTTAACCAATGATTGCACACTTAAGGGGTAAACTAGTTGAAAAGAACCCAACAGATATCATCGTAGAATGTGGTGGAGTTGGGTATTTTCTAAACATATCTTTACATACGTTTTCTCAAATCACTTCCGAAGAAAACATTTTTATTTACACTTATATGCAAGTGCGTGAAGATGCGCATACCTTATTTGGTTTTATGCAAAAGTCTGAACGTGAGATTTTTAAAAAATTAATATCGGTTTCAGGTATTGGTGCAAGTACAGCAAGAACGATGCTTTCTTCACTCACTCCGGCGCAGGTTGTTGAGGCAATTATTCACGAAGAGGTAGATGTAATTAAGAGCGTTAAAGGGATCGGTGCTAAAACTGCACAACGTGTAATTATAGATCTTAAAGATAAATTAGGAGAGGTTTTAGAAGATGTTAATGAAATTGTAACGTCTTCACGCAATACGCACAAAGATGAAGCGTTATCTGCATTAGAAACCTTAGGATATACTAGAAAGCAATCGGAGAAAGTGGTGAATAAAATTATGAAGGAAGATACTGAAGCTTCTGTAGAGACCATTATAAAATTTGCTTTAAAAAACCTTTAATGCCTTGAGAAAAAATAACTTCTTCAACTTTAATTTTTCTTTTTTTGCGCTTACGTTTTTTATGGTAACGTTTAGTGCTTTTTCTCAGGAAGAAGAGAATGATGCTAAGCAAGATTCTGCACAAACCGGTTATAAATATGGTCAGGTAAGAATGCAAAATCCGAGCAGTATCGTTAGTAAATATACCTACGATCCTGTTTTAGACCGTTATCTTTATACTGAAAAGATAGGCGATGTAAATATTTCTTATCCAATGGTGCTAACTCGTGAACAGTTTCAAGAGTTGGTGCTAGAAGAGCAAATGAAAGAATATTTTAAGCAAAAATCTGATGCGGTTTCCGGTAGAGATGAAGAGGCTGAAGCAGAACAGCGAAATTTGCTTCCTATATTTTATGTCGATAACCAATTTTTCGAATCTGTTTTTGGTGGGACTGAGATTGAAGTGATCCCACAAGGTTCTGTTGAAGTAGATTTAGGGGTTTTATATTCAAAACAAGATAATCCTTCACTTTCACCAAGAAATAGAAGTAGTTTAACCTTTGATTTTGAGCAGCGAATTAGTTTAAGTTTATTGGGTAAAGTAGGAAAGCGTTTGCAAGTTACCGCAAACTACGATACCGAGTCAACGTTCGATTTTCAAAACCAGATCAAATTAGAATATACGCCAACTGAAGACGATATTGTAAGAAAGATTGAAGTAGGTAACGTAAGTATGCCACTTAATAATTCACTTATACAAGGTTCGCAAAGTTTATTTGGGGTAAAAACGCAATTGCAATTTGGTAGAACCACGATTACCGGAGTTTTTTCAGAACAAAATTCAGAACGTCAAACCACCAATATACAAGGGGGTGGAGCGGTACAAGAGTTTGAAAAGTTTATCTTAGATTACGATGAAAATAAGCACTTTTTCTTATCGCATTATTTTAGAGATCAGTACAACGACGCTCTTCAAAACTACCCTTTTATTACTAGTAATATTCAAGTAACCAGAGTTCAAATTTGGGTAACCAATAGAACCAATAATACTCAGGCGCTTACTAATGCAAGAAATATTGTAGCGATACAAGATTTGGGAGAATCTACTCCAGAGAACATTGGAGTTTTATTAGACGCTAACGGTAATCCTAATAACGATCCTGCGTTTGCGAATTTCGTGAACGCTACACCGGGTTCTTACCCAAGTAACGCCAATAACGATTTTAACCCGTTAGGGATTAACGGTCCGCAGCAAACAGTATTAACGGCTGCAATTAGAGATATTTCTACCGTAGATCAAGGTTTCGGAGTGAATTCAGGCGATGTGAATGAGGGTGTAGATTATGCAAAGCTAGAGAATGCTAGACAACTTCAAGCAAATGAATATACGTTATACCCACAATTAGGTTATATATCATTAAATCAAAGAATAACCAATGACGAGATCTTAGCAGTAGCTTACCAATATACAGTTAATGGTCAGGTTTTTCAAGTAGGAGAATTTGCTAACGATGGAGTACAAGCTACAACAGCACAAACCGGAGCAGACCCAACCAACCCGAACGATCAAGTTGCGGTTATCCAAAACTTAGTCGTGAAAATGCTGAAGAGCCCAATCACTAATGTAAATGAGCCAATTTGGGACTTAATGATGAAAAACATCTATAGTTTAGGGGCCTATCAATTAGAACGAGAAGACTTTAGATTTAATATTTTATATACCGACCCGCAACCCTTAAATTATATTTCTCAGGCTGAAGGAAGTTCAACTCCGCTTCCTGGAGATGTAGAAGATACCAATCTATTACGTGTATTTAATTTAGATAACCTGAATTTAAATAACGATCCCGTAGTAGGCGGTGATGGCTTTTTCGATTTTGTGCCACAGCAAACCATCGACGTTGAAAATGGTCGAATTATATTTACCACAGTAGAACCATTTGGAGAGTATTTATTCGAAAAATTAGATAATACACCCAACGGCGGAACTGAAGATTATGAAAATCCAAATTCATACAACGCAAACCAATCGCAGTACGTTTTCCGTTCACTGTATACCACAACAAAAACTCAAGCCGAGCAAGAGCAGGCAGAAAAAAATAAATTTCAACTAAAAGGTAGTTATAAATCTTCCGGGCAAGATGGTATTCCGATTGGGGCATTTAATGTTCCGCAAGGTTCTGTTACTGTTACCGCCGGTGGGCGAGTACTTCAAGAAGGGGTAGATTATACCGTAGATTACCAATTAGGTCGAGTGAAGATTTTAGATGAAGCTTTGTTGGCTTCAGATACGCCAATACAGGTTTCAACAGAAAATAATGCTTTATTTGGGCAGCAAACAAAAAGATTTACAGGTTTAAACATCGAACATAAATTTAATGAGAACTTTATTTTAGGAGCTACTTATTTAAATTTAAATGAAAGACCGCTTACGCAAAAAGCAAATTATAGTTACGAGCCTATCAACAATACAATGTATGGCTTCAACTTAAATTATTCTACAGAAGTCCCATTTTTTACCCGATTGGTAAATAAGCTGCCAAATATAGATACCGATGTAGAATCTAATTTCTCTGTTCGAGGGGAGTTCGCTTATTTACAGCCGGGTTCTCCTAAAGCCGATAATTTTAATGGAGAAACTACAAGTTATGTAGACGATTTTGAAGCTTCGCAAACGTCAATTTCAGTTTTAACTCCACAGTCTTGGGCATTATCAAGTTCTCCGGTAGGTTTTGGGGGAGAATTAGCAAATAACGATTTAGCGGTAAATTATAAAAGAGCACATTTAAACTGGTATAGTATCGATCCTATTTTTTATACCAATCAACGTCCGAGCGGTATAAGCGATCAAGATCTTTCAACCTACGCAACTCGAAGAGTTTTTATAGATGAAATTTACCCAAATACCGATATCGTACAAGGGCAAGCTCAGGTAATTTACACCTTAGATATGGCTTATTATCCCGGCCAGAGAGGGCAATTTAATTATAGCCCAACTGCTGCAGGAAGTAATAACTTACCTAACCCGCAAGAAAATTTTGGGGGTATTATGCGAGAGATCACCACGACCAATTTTGAGCAATCTAATGTGGAATTTATTGAGTTTTGGGTAATGGATCCTTTTATCTATGGTGAAAACTTAAATATTGATGAAGGGCGAGTAACTTTTAACTTAGGAAGTATTTCTGAAGATATTTTAAAAGACGGAAGAAAACAATACGAAAACGGGTTACCTAGAAATGGTTCAACAGAAGGAACTCTAGAGACCAACTATGGTAAAGTGCCTTCGAACCAATCATTAGTATATGCTTTCGATTCTGAAGGGCAAGAACGTACCAATCAAGATATTGGGTTAGATGGTTTAAGTGATGCTGAAGAAGCAGCACAATTCCCGAACTTCTCAGGGTTAACCGATCCTTCTAATGATAATTATGAGTACTACTTAGCTCGTGAAGGTGGTATTTTGGAGCGTTACTTAAATTATAACGGTTCTCAAGGAAACTCGCCAACAGAAGTTGGGCAAAACAATAGAGGTAATAGTACGGTGCCTTCGGTAGAAGATGTGAATCGAGATAACACGATGAATACCATCGATAGTTATTTTGAATATGAAGTTCCTGTATTTAGAGATATGAGTGTCGATAATAATACAAGTTCTATCGCAGGAATAGATGAAGATTATATTACCGATGTAAAAACATTAAATACCACTATGCAAAACGGGCAGCAGATTCCTGTACGTTGGGTTCAATTTAAAGTTCCGTTGAGAACCGATAGTGAATTTGCTGTAAATGGTATTGCAGATCTACGTTCTATTAGATTTATGAGAATGTTCTTGTCTGGTTTTGAAGATGATGTAGTAATGCGTTTTGGAGCCTTGAATTTAGTAAGAGGTGATTATAGAAGATACAATCAAGCTTTAGTGCCAAATGGTACAGATCCAGATAATACTCCGGGTACAATTTTAGAAGTAACAGCAGTTAGCGAAGAGCAAACTTCAGATTATGTAACTCCGCCGGGAGTAGTAAGAGAAGAGTTGGTAAATAATAACCAAACGATTCGAGAAGATGAGCAGTCTTTAGCATTAACAGTTAAAGGTTTACAGCCTAATGATTCTAGAGCGGTTTATAAAAACTTTCAAATAGATATGCGTCAGTATAAAAACTTAGAAATGTTTTTACACGCAGAAAGTTTGCCGGCTCCATCGCCAACCTTGCAAGATGGAGAATTAACGGCGTTTATAAGAATGGGTACAGATTTTACCGATAACTTCTATCAAATTGAAATCCCGTTAACGGTAAGTGATATCAACTCGGTAAACCCTAGAGATGTTTGGCCGGAGGCGAATGACTTAGATCTCCCAATGTCTTTATTGCAAGAAATTAAATCGATAGTTATTGGTAGTGATAACTTTAATAGTGCAGATCTAAATTTCTTTACTTCAGATCTTCAGCCTTCCGCAGCAAATATTCCCGGAGAATTAAGAGTTGGTATTAAAGGTAATCCTAGTTTTGGGAATATCAGACTTTTAATGCTAGGGGTTAAAAATACCGGAAACACCGATGCTTCGGGAGAAGTTTGGTTTAATGAGTTGCGACTTTCAGACCTTAAAAATCAAGGAGGTTGGGCAGCAGTGGTTAATATGGATACCAATTTTGCAGATTTTGCCAACGTTTCAGCAACAGGAAGAAGAAGTACAGTTGGTTTTGGTTCTATAGAGCAAGGTCCAAACCAAAGAAGCCGAGAAGATGTTAAGCAGTATGATGTTGCAACTAACTTTAATATGGGGCAATTATTACCAAAAACTTGGGGTATAAATGTGCCATTGAGTTACAGTAGAGGTGAAGAGTTAATTACTCCGCAATACGATCCTGAATATTTAGATTTAGAATTAGAGACTTTACTTGACAATACCGACGATGAAGATAGAAAAGATGAATTAAGGGAGCGAGCAGAAGATTATACAAGAAGGCAAAGTGTGAGTGTGATCGGGTTAAGAAAAGAACGTGTATCGCAGCAAGGAGAAGAAGAGCGCAAGCCAATGCCTTACGATATTGAAAACTTTGCATTCTCAGGAACTTATAACCAAGTAGATCATCGAGATTTTGAAATTGAAGAATCTTTAGATCAAAACTTAAATATTGGCGCGACTTACGATTATGGTTTTGAGCCTTTAAAAATAGAACCTTTTAAGAATATTAAATACTTAGATAGTAGTGAATATTTTAGAGCTATTAAAGATTTCAATTTAAACTTATTGCCTACAAGTCTTTCGGCTAGCTCAAATATTACAAGACAATATAATGAGCAAGTTTATCGAGAAATAAATCTTCCTCCGGGAAGTTTAGGTTTGCCGAAATTGTATCAGAGAAATTACATGTTCGATTGGCAATATACGGTAAACCATAGTTTAACAGAATCGTTGAGGTTTGTATTTAATTCTTCAAATAATAGAATAGTAAGAAATTATATTAATGATGAAAATGAACAAGATAATTCTATAGGCGTTTGGGATGGATTTTTTGATATAGGTGAACCAAACCAGCACTATCAAAGTCTTCAAGTGAATTATGACCTTCCTTTTGATAAAATACCTGCGCTTAAATTTTTAAGAGCGCAATATTCTTACACCGGTAATTATCAGTGGCAAAAAGGATCTGAAATTAGAAGAAGTTTACCCGGTATTCCCGATCTAGGTAATAATATTCAAAATTCAAATACCCATCAGATTAATGGTACATTTGATATGGGTACGCTGTATAACTATATTGGTTTAAAGAAAAAAGAAGATCCACAAAACAGAAGAAACAGTAGGTTAAGAAGGTCGGCAGGAAATGGCAATCGTTTAGGGTTTTCTAGAGCTAGCGATAATGCAACTGCAGATGATGATGAAAATAAAAACTCTAACAATAAACTTACAACGGCAGATAAAGCAGCAAATACTTTAATAGGTTTGGCAACTGCGGTTAAAAGGCTTACTGTGAATTACCAAGAAACCAACGGTATGTATTTACCGGGTTATACCAACGATATTGGTTTTGTAGGAACTTTAAAACCAACTGCAGGATTTACTTTTGGTAGTCAAGCAGATGTTCGAGAAATAGCCGCGCGAAACGGTTGGTTAACCTTATATCAAGAGTTTAACGAACAGTATACCGAAAATGAAATGCGTACGCTTTCGTTACAGGCGCAATTAGATTTATTACCGGATTTGACTATAGATTTGAATGCGAATAGAACTTATTCTGAAACTTATACTGAAAATTATCGTATAAACCCGCAAGATCTTCAATATAGATCATTAACGCCCAATACCTACGGTAACTTTAGTATTACAAATGTAATGATCGGTACTGCGTTTAGTGAAAGTACACAAGAATTTTCTGAAGCTTTCGAGCAGTTTCGAGATAATAGGTTAACAGTGGCAAACCGTTTAGCTCAGCAAGCAGGTATCGATACCAACAACCCCGACAATTTAGATGCAGAAGGTTACCCGATCGGGTTTGGTAAAAATAGTCAATCAGTTTTACTGCCTTCATTTCTTTCAGCATATACAAGTCAAAGTCCAGATAAGGTTGGTTTAGGTTTTACAAAAAGTACTCCATTACCAAACTGGAATGTAAAATATACAGGACTTATGCGCATTGGCTGGTTTAAAGAGCGCTTCAAAAGATTTAGTTTGCAACACGGGTATAGTTCGATCTATAATGTGAATCAATTTCAAACTAATTTAGATTATAATCGCACAGCGCCTTACAGCGAAATCAACAAAGACCAATCTGGTAATTTTAAAAATGAATTTTTAATTTCTACAGTAAATTTAGTTGAACAATTTTCACCACTCATCAAAGTAGATATGGAGCTAAAGAGTTCAGTGAAAGTTTTAGCAGAAATTAGAAAAGACCGAGCATTATCACTCAGTTTCGATAACAATTTACTTACAGAAGTACAAGGTAATCAATATACACTTGGTCTAGGTTATAGAGTGAAAGATCTTAAGATCGCAACCCGGATGGCCGGGCAACCAAGAATATTAAGTAGTGATTTAAATTTTAAAGCTGATCTTTCTTTTAGGAGAAATGAAACAATAATCCGATATTTGGACCTTAATAATAGCCAAACAACCGCAGGGCAAGATATCTGGACTATAAATTTCACTGCAGATTATGCTTTGTCTAAGAATTTAACGGCTATATTTTATTACGATCATAGTTTTTCTGAATATGCTATTTCAACAGCATTTCCGCAAACAACAATTAGATCGGGAATAACTTTAAGATATAACTTTGGAAATTAATAAATAACAACTAAAAATAGAAATATGGGAGCTCCTAAAGACTTAAAATACACAAAAGACCACGAGTGGGTAAAAATCGATGGTGATGTAGCTACTGTAGGAATTACAGATTTTGCTCAAAGCGAATTGGGTGATATTGTTTATGTTGAAGTAGAAACAGTAGATGAAACCTTAGACCGCGAAGAGGTTTTTGGTACAGTAGAAGCTGTTAAAACAGTTTCAGATCTATTTTTGCCGCTTTCTGGTGAAATTATAGAGTTCAACGAGTCTTTAGAAGATGAGCCGGAGAATGTAAATACAGATCCTTATGGTGATGGTTGGATGATCAAAATTAAAATTTCTAATCCAGACGAAATCGAAGATTTGTTAGATGAAGCAGCTTATAAAGAACTTATTGGAGCCTAAACCGGCTTTGTGTTTTGCAATAGTTTACACTTTGTTTATTTTGATTTTTTCATTAATCAATTTAAAAGATATTCCAACACCTAAATTTGGTAACTCAGATAAGTTAATGCATTTTGTAGCTTACTTTGGCTTAACGCTTTTATGGTATTTATATTTTTTTAGTAGAAAACTATGGCGCACAGTTAAGTTAAGGTCTTTAGTAGTAATTTGTTTGCTAATAATTGCATTTGGCATTTTTATTGAGGTATTACAAAATGAGCTTACCACTTATAGAACGATCGATAGTTTAGATGTTTTGGCAAATTCTATTGGTGTTTCTATTGCTTTTTTTGTGATTTTATCATTAAAAAATCCACTTAAAAAAGTTAAAAGCAGATTATAATTTAGATTTTTATAAAAAATAATTACTTTAGCAATCCGATAATAAGAAATTATGGAACCAAAGAAGAATCCTAAAAAAGACATGAGAAAGAATAGCGTGCTATACTTTCAACTTGGTCTTATTTTAATGCTCCTTGTCGTATGGAGGGCTATTGAATGGAAAACATACGAAAAAGAAGAAATTAAGCAAGAGGTCGTTCAATTCGATCAGTTAGCTGAAGAGGAAGAAGTAACGATGACGATGCCGCCGGATGCTCCGCCACCGCCACCGCCACCGCCACCAGCTCCAGAAGTTATTGAGGTAGTAGAAGATGATGTAGAGATCGAAGAAGAAGTGATCGAGTCTACCGAGGTAACAGAAGAGCCGCCAGAAATTGTAGAGGTTGCAGAAGTATCTGAAGCTCCTGAAGAAGAGCCGATTGCAGACGTACCTTTTACAGCAATTGAAGATGTGCCGATCTTCCCTGGTTGTGAAAAATATAAAACAAACGACGAGCGTAAAGCTTGTATGAGTGAGAAAATTAAAGATTTTGTAAACAGTAAATTCAACACAGATCTTGGTGCAGAATTGGGATTAAGTGGAGTGAATAGAGTTTATGTAAGATTTAAAATTGATAATAAAGGTAATATTGTAGGAGTACAAGCAAGAGCTCCGCACCCAAGACTTCAGAGAGAAGCAGAGCGTGTAGTAAATATGTTACCAAGTATGACTCCGGGTAAACAAAGAGGTAAAGCAGTAGGTGTACTTTACTCGTTACCAATTGTTTTCCAAGTACAAGATTAAAATAATAATTTCTTATTTAAAAAGCCTTTAAGCTATTTGCTTAAAGGCTTTTTTTGTTTTTTGGCATAATAGCTGATACTCTCATTTATATTAACTTAAAACTTTAATGATATGAGAGATTTTGACAAAAAACCTAAAATTAAAAGTAATTCCATTTACTTTCAGCTCGGACTAATTGCAGCATTAGCAGTGGCGTTATTTTTTATTGAAAGAACAACCAAGCAAACACTACCCAAAACAGAAAAAGTTACCAGTGAAGTTTTTCAGATCGAAGAAAGCTATAACGAGAAAGTAAAAATTGAAGAGTCTAAACCACAACAAAAAGTTGTAAAGAAAATTCCAAAACAATTACCTAAGGAGCCAAATGATGTAGAAGATCTAAATCCTACAGAAGTGTTTAAAACGGAAACACCAAAAGCTAATGAGGGTGATCTAAATTTATCGGAGCCTAATAATGATGAAGTAATCACTTATGTTCCCGATAATAAAAAATATGGGATCGATATGCTTTCAGAAGTACCGGTATTTCCAGGTTGCGGCCATTATAAAACTAGAGAAGAAAAAGTAGCTTGTTTTTCAGAAAAGATCAAGCAAATGGTAAATCGAAAATTTGATAGTGGTTTAGGAGCAGAGCTTGGCTTGCAAGGCTTACAGAGAATCTATGTAAATTTCACTGTAAATAAAAATGGAGAGATCGTAGATATCATAGCTAAATCTAAGCACGAAGCTTTAGCGAAAGAGGCAAAGCGAGTTACAGGTTTATTGCCGCAAATGCAGCCGGGCAAACAAAACGGTCAAGCAGTAAATGTAAATTATTCGTTGCCTATCGTACTAGATATACAATAGAAGAGAAGTTACCAATCTGTTAATAGCGCTTAACATAACTTAAAAATTTACGTATCTTTCCCCAGAAATTAAAAGATCGATATGAGAATTTTACCGGTTATTTTGAGTGCTTTTTTTGTTTTAAGTGCTTTTGCTCAAAATGATTTACAACAAGATGAACGTTTTCCTGTTTTTTCTGAATGTGAAAATGTGAATTATGAAGCGCAAGAAAGTTGTTTCTACGCTCAAATTCGATCAAAAGTTGTATCCGATTTTCAAGTTCCCGATACGGTTGAAAATGATAATTTTCAAGGAAAAATAACTATTTTATTTGAAGTTACTCCCGAAGGGAAATTTCGGGTAATTTATGTCGATGCGGTTTACGATGAATTAAAGCAAGAAGCAGAGCGTGTTTTTGCCGAAATAGAAAATGTAAAGCCGGCTACTTATAATGGCAACCCTATCTATATGCAATTCAGGATGCCAATTTATATTCCGTTAGAACTAAATAAAAGTAAGGGCGATAGCAATCAAATTTTAGAACAATTTTCTAAAAATGATAATTCTTCAACATCAACAAAAGTTGCGTCTACAAAACCAAAAAAAGAAAAGCAAGAAGAAATTTACAGTGAAGAGTATGATAGTGTTTCGAAATCACTTTCAGCCTACAAGCATCAACAATTTTCAAGTTCGTTAAACATTCCTTTTTCTCACGAGGTTTACAATCGCTTTGACGATGAAATGAATCGAGTAGGAACTAATGCTCATACGGCTTCAAAACCATTTTTATATTCAGATGTAAAACCTTATTACGATTTTCAAAAAGAAAACGAGAAGTTGGCTTATGATGTAGATTCGTGGTTCGGTAGAAAACTATTTAATGAGCATATGGTTCGGGTGCAGTCTGAGAAGTATTGGTTTGTGGCCGATGTTGCAGCCGATCTTCAGATAGGTAAAGATTTCAATGCAGATTTTAGTACCACTTATAACAATACACGTGCTGCGGTTATACAAGGGGGAATCGGTAAAGGTTTAAATTTTTATGCAGCAGTTTACGAAAGTCAAGGGCGGTTTGCGCAATATTTTAATCAATATGCAGAGTCTATACGTCCAGATGGCGGTAATCCGGCGATCATTCCCGGTCGCGGTATCGCTAAAGAATTTGGAGAAGATTACGACTATCCGGTAGCAGAAGGTTATATCTCTTATAGCCCAAGTGAATATTTTAATTTTCAGTTTGGCCACGGTAAAAATTTTATTGGTGATGGTTACCGTTCTTTATTGATGAGTGATGTGGCGAGCCCTTATCCTTATTTTAAAATTAATACTACTTTTTGGAAGTTGAAGTATACCAATACATGGATGTCGATGCGTGATGTGCGTCCGGAGGTTACTGAGAGCGGTTCGTTTAGAACTAAATATGTAGCAAATCACTATTTGAGTTATAATGTAACTAAGCGTTTGAATATAGGGTTGTTTGAATCGGTAATATGGGAAAATGATAACGATCGAGGTTTTGATATAAACTATTTAAATCCGGTAATCTTTTACAGAGCAATTGAGTTTTCAACAGGTTCTAGAGGAGGTAATGCTTTAATCGGTTTAACAGGAAAATACAAATGGAGCAATCATTTTAATATGTATGGCCAATTAATGATCGATGAATTTTCTTCAAGCGATATTTTTGGTGGCGAACAGAGTTATAAAAATAAGTTAGGCTTTCAATTAGGCTTGAAGTATTTTAATGCTTTCAATTTAGAGAATCTTTACCTTCAATTAGAGTTTAATAAAGTAAGACCTTATACGTATTCTCATAATGAGATCACTTTAAATTACGGACATAACAATCAATCTTTAGCGCATTTGTGGGGAGCCAATTTTAGAGAACTTATCGCGATAGCTAGGTATAAAAAAGATCGACTTTATGGTCACGTAAAATTTATTGTGGGTAAAAGAGGTTTTGAGCTTGAGCCCGATCTAAATCCTTTCTACGGAAGTGATATTTATGGTAACGACGAGTTGAGACCTTCAGACAACGGGAATGAAATGTTTCAAGGGAATGCTGCCGATTTTATTTATGGAGAATTGGAGTTAGGTTACATTGTAAATCCTGCAACCAATCTAAAAGTCTACGCAAACCTTATCAATCGAAATCTAAATGCAGATATGCCTGGTGTAAATTACGATTTTCAGAAAAATACAACTTGGGTGAATTTTGGATTTAGAACAGATTTATTCAACTGGTATTACGATTTTTAACGTCTAAAAAGTTAAATACCATAATAACCTGAAATTCTGCCTTGTGAAAAGGGTTTTTAAGACTATCTTTGCAGGCGCAAAAAAGATATCTCTTGAATAAGGTTATTGCTGAAAATACTACCGCTACTTTAACTTCAGATTTTAAAGAAATCACTAAGATGCGCTTGGCGGTAAGTGTGGTTTTTTCTTCTGTTGCCGGTTATTTTCTAGGCGCCGAGGTGGTTGATTTTGTTACAGTTCTTTTACTAGCTGTAGGCGGCTATTTAATGGTGGGAGCCTCTAACGCATTTAATCAAGTGATCGAAAAAGATCTTGATGCTTTAATGAATCGAACTAAAAATAGACCGATCCCTTCCGGTAGGATGTCGGTTTTTAAAGCTTTGATCATTGCAATTCTTTTTACGATTATAGGAGTTGGCGTTTTATACGTAATAAACCCTATAACTGCAGTTTTTGGGGCTATTTCTATTATACTTTACGTGGCTTTATATACGCCTTTAAAAACAAAAACACCACTTTCTGTATTTGTTGGAGCATTTCCTGGGGCGATTCCATTTATGTTGGGTTGGGTGGCTGCAACCAACGACTTTAGTATTGAGCCGGGAACTTTATTTATGATTCAGTTTTTTTGGCAATTTCCGCATTTTTGGGCTTTAGGATGGTGGTTGTATGACGATTATGAGCGTGGAGGTTTTTTTATGTTGCCAACCGGGAAAAGAGATCGAGGTACGGCAATTCAAATAATATTATATACGATCTGGACGATCATTATTTCGTTAGTCCCGGCAACCGGACAAACTGGAAGTCTTTTTTTAACGCCGGTTTCAGCAGTATTAATCTTATTACTAGGTTTATTAATGCTGAAGTATGCAATTCAACTTTACAAAAAAAGAGATGAAAAAACGGCTAAACAGTTAATGTTTGCCAGCGTAACCTATATTACTTTATTACAGATAATTTACGTTTTAGATAAATTTATTAGAACATGGATTTAACCAAAGGTACAGAAGAAGAAAAAATCAAACGCTCAAAAAAAATGATGCTTTGGTTTGCTATCATTAGTATGGGGATGATGTTTGCCGGTATAACAAGTGGTTATATCGTAAGTAGAAACAGGCCCGATTGGATTAACGATTTTCAGTTGCCATCATCATTTTTATACAGCACAATACTTATAGTTTTAAGTAGCGTTGCGTTGTATTTTGTGAAATCATTAATACTTAAAGAGAAAAGAAGTAATGCGACTCTTCTTTTAATTTTAACGCTTTTATTAGGTTCGGTCTTTATAGCTTTGCAATTTTATGGTTTTCAGCAAATTTTAGCGGAAGGCTATTATTTTACAGGAAGTGCAAGCTCTATAACAACGACATTTGTATATTTAATCGTAATTGCTCACATAGCCCACGTTGTAGCAGGATTAATTGTGCTTCTTGTCCTAATTTATAATCATTTTAAACAACGTTACAAAGCAGGGCAAATGCTTGGGTTAGAACTGGGTGCAACTTTCTGGCATTTCGTTGACGTTCTGTGGATAATACTGTTTTTATTTTTATATTTCATTAGATAATAAAAATAACTATTTTTGCGTAATATTTAACAATAATTTCTTTTTATGGAAGCTACTGTTGTAAGAACAGGTACCGAGGGTAAAACTTGGGGAGGAGGCTCTAAATCTCCGTTAAAAGCTAGCTATGGTAAAATGATGATGTGGTATTTTATCACGTCTGATGCTTTAACTTTCTCAGCTTTTCTTGCTGCCTACGGTTTTTCAAGATTTAAGTTTATAGATTCTTGGCCAATTGCAGATGAGGTGTTTAATCACTTCCCATTTATGCACGGTGTAGACGCGCCAATGTATTATGTGGCTTTAATGACGTTTATACTTATATTTTCATCGGTAACAATGGTTCTTGCAGTAGATGCCGGGCACCAATTGAAAAAAGGAAAAGTAACCCTGTATATGTTTTTAACCATTATTGGGGGTGCGATTTTCGTTGGTTCTCAGGCATGGGAATGGAAAAATTTTATTAAAGGTGAATATGGGGCTGTAGAAACAGCCGGAGGTAATATTATTCAATTCGTAGATCGAGAAGGAGAGCGTGTTGCTTTAGCAGATGTTGCAAAGGTTTTACCTGAAGAGCGAGTAGAGCACGAACGTAAAAATGGTCTTTGGTATGTGACTGATGAGAATACGCTAACCACATATTCTATAGATGAAGTTAGAGAAGGTTTTGCTGAAAGTGATTATTTAGTAAGAACTCAAAAACTTGACGAGAAAGGTGCCAAAACAATCTTATCTAGAGAAGAGTCTCTTTCAGTCATCAATAACGATGCTGTAGGAGTTGTTGAAGGTGCTAACTTAACGCACAATGAATACGGACCACCATTATTTGCAGATTTCTTTTTCTTTATTACAGGATTTCACGGTTTTCACGTATTTACCGGAGTAATAATTAATATTATTATTTTCTTCAATGTAATCATTGGAACTTACGAGAGAAGAAAAAGCTACGAAATGGTAGAGAAAGTTGGTCTTTACTGGCACTTTGTAGATTTAGTATGGGTATTTGTATTTACATTCTTCTATTTAGTTTAATTCAAAGTATTTAAAAATGGCACACGACGCTTCAACACACGAGCATCAATCAGCAACAAAAAGAATCTGGGTAGTTTTTGCGATTCTTTCAATCATAACTATTGTAGAAGTTATCTTAGGTATTATTAAGCCTGCTAGTTTAGTTGAGACTACACTTATATCTATGAGTTTGCTTAACTGGATTTTCATTATTCTTACTATTGTAAAAGCCTATTATATTACTTGGGCATTTATGCATATGGAACACGAAACCAAAGGTCTTAGAAGATCTGTAGTGTGGACGGTGATTTTCTTAATAGCATATTTAGTATTTATCTTATTAACAGAAGGAGATTATATTTACGAAGTTTATAAAAATGGTCACGTTGCGTGGGATTTCTAATAAACTTATAAATTAAAAATATAGAAAAGACGGTTTTTTGAACCGTCTTTTTTTATTTTTGTACCTCAATTACAATCGTTCGTAATGAAAAAATTTATAGTTCTTGGGGCTTTGTTTATTTTACCCATTGTCGCATACTTATTTTTCTCTTCAGGAGTAAACAATTTTGCGAAACTTCCCGTACTAACTCCTAAAGTCGATGATCTTGAAAATTTTAAAACCATCGAGGGAGAATCTCTAAGTCTAGAAAATAAGATCACGATACTTTCTTTCTATGGAAATGATATAGAATCGAAAGAGGGAAACGCATTCAATTTAAATGAGAAAATTTACGATCGTAACTATAACTTTAATGATTTTCAATTCGTGGTTGTGGCTGCAAATGGTACTCAAGATCAATCGGTAAGATTGGTAGAAGAACTTTCTACAACGATCGATACTAAAAAATGGAATTTCGTTTTTGGTTCAGAAGAAGATATTGAGCATTTATTTGAAAGTTTACAAACCGATTTGAAATTAGATAACACCTACGGAAGTATCTACACATTTATTATTGATAAGAATAGAGATTTACGTGGTCGCCCTCAAAATGATGATGAGCAGGTTAGGTATGGTTACGATACCTCTTCGGTGGCAGATCTTACCAATACTATGACCGACGATGTAAAGGTGATTTTAGCAGAATATCGATTGGCATTAAAAAAATATAACAGAAAAGAAGCTTTAAAGTGAAAAGAAAATATTCTTATATAGGACTAGCAGTAATAATTTTAATTTTCGGAGTTATTGTGATTCCGAAAATCGTAAAGCGAAGTGCTAATAACCAAGTAGTGAAAAACGATAGGTTAAACAATAACATAGATGCTAATAATGGTGAGCTGGCCTACATTGTTTTAGACGGTGAAAAAGCGAAAGTCCCTAATTTTAAATTTGTAGATCAAGAAGGAGATTCTATTTCTAATCAAGACTATAAAGGTAAGGTGTATGTGGTCGATTTCTTTTTTACGACTTGTCCTACCATTTGTCCTAAAATGACAGAGAATATGATGCGTTTACAAAAAAAGTTTCGGGCGAATCCTAATTTTGCGATTGCATCTTTCAGTATAAATCCGGAAAATGATTCACCAGAAGTTTTAAAAGAATACGCAAATAGTTACGGTGTAAAAAATCCTAATTGGCATTTTCTAACAGGCGATCGAGATAAAATTTATGAGTTAGCAAATGAAGGCTTTAATCTTTATGTTGAAGAAAATAGTGCTGTAAAAGGTAATTTTCAGCATTCAGGCTATTTTGCTTTAGTAGATCAAGAAGGTTATCTAAGGTCGAGGTTAGATCAATTTGGTAATCCTGTTATCGCCTACAATGGTTTAGAAGATGACGATCTAAAAATGTTAAAAGAAGATATTAATCAATTATTATAAAATGGCTGAAGTAAAGAAAGACAAAGTAGCAATACCGGTAATCATCATTTTATCGGTTTTAGTGCCTTTAATTGTTTTAGTTTTAATGAATTTACCGGAGCGGTACAATTTTTTAGGAGTTCAAGTAGGAGCTTTCCCCTTATTTCATGCCATATTAAATGGGCTAACAGCCATTTTACTAATGTTGGGATTCTTTTACATTAGATCAGGAAATATGATCAAGCATAGAAATGTAATGATTTCTGCATTTGGATTATCGGCAATTTTCTTAATAAGTTACGTGATCTCTAAAATTAGTAACGATCCTGTTCCTTTTGGCGGAGAAGGTTTTTTAAGACCTATTTACTTTTTTATTTTAATTAGTCATATTGCTCTCTCTGCGATTATCGTTCCTTTAGTTTTATTCACGATGTATCGAGGTTTGACTAAAGAATATGCGAAGCATAAGAAAATTGCTCGTTGGACGTTCCCAATATGGTTATATGTAGCCATTACCGGTGTGCTCGTGTATTTATTTATGATTCCGTATTACTAAAATTTTGTAGATGAAGTCATTTCAGAAATTATCAGTATTCATTTTAATCTTGTTGTTTTCGCAACTAAGTTCTGCGCAATGTGCAATGTGTCGTGCTGTTTTAGAAAGTGAGGCCGATGGTGGTGCTGCAGAAGCAATTAATGATGGTATAGTTTATTTAATGGTTTGGCCATATATCTTAATTGGGACAGTTGGTTTTGTAATTTATCGAATGATGAAAAAAACATCGAATTCTAATTAAATGTTAATTTTAACATTTAACGATGTAACGATAAGCAATTTCTATAGTCATATGTGTAAATACTTCTCTTAAGAAGAAATTACAGACTTATGATTGAAATTAAAGACCTTCACAAATCTTATAAAACCGGAGCAAGCTCGCTTCACGTTCTAAAAGGAATTAACTTTAGTGTAAAAGAAGGCGAGTTGGTTTCTATTATGGGTTCTTCAGGTTCCGGTAAATCTACTTTATTAAATATCTTAGGAATGCTAGATGAAGCCGATACTGGTTCTTACACTTTAGATAATTTCCCTATTAAAAACTTAAATGAAAAAGTAGCCGCAAAATACCGTAATAAGTTTTTGGGATTCATTTTTCAATCATTCAATCTTATAAATTATAAATCTGCATTAGATAACGTTGCGCTTCCATTATATTATCAAGGTGTTGGTAGAAAAGAACGTATGGATAAATCTTTTGCCTATTTAGAAAAAGTAGGCTTAGCAGACTGGGCGCATCACCTGCCTAACGAACTTTCGGGTGGACAAAAACAGCGTGTTGCGATTGCCAGAGCATTAGCGAGTGACCCTAAAGTTTTATTAGCAGATGAACCAACGGGAGCTTTAGATACCAAAACTTCTTATGAAGTGATGGATTTAATACAAGGTATTAATGATGAGGGGAAAACCATTTTAGTGGTTACTCATGAAGATGATATTGCTCATATGACCAAGCGTATTGTGAATTTAAAAGATGGAGTGATCATCGATGACTCTAAAGTAAACCAAGTTAGAGCCATAGAAAATGTTTAGTCTAGAGCGCTGGGAAGAAATATTCGACACGATTAGAAAAAACAAGTTAAGAACTTTCTTAACCAGTATTTCTGTAGCCTCAGGTATTTTTATTTTGGTAATACTTCTAGGGGTAAGTACGGGAATGCAAAACGGAGTTCAAAATCAGTTTCAGCGTGATGCAGCTAACCGAATTTCAGTTTGGACCGGTGTGACTTCAGTAGAATATAAAGGTTTAAATCCCGGAAGAAGAATTCAGCTTAAAAATAAAGATTACACGCTTGCCGATAGAAAATATCAGGATCAATTAGAATATAAGTCAGCTTTATATAGAATTTGGGGTGGTTTAGTAAATTATAAAAACGAATCGGGAAATTATCGTGTTGAAGGTGTACTGCCGGATTATCAATTTCTAGAAAGTGCCACTTTAACTGATGGACGTTTTATTAATTATTCCGATAATGATGAGTTTAGAAAAGTTGCCGTGATCGGTAATAAAGTGTATAACGACCTTTTTAAAGATAAAAAATCTGCGATCAATAAATTTATAGAGATTCGCGGGGTGCTTTTTAAAGTAGTTGGTGTTTATACAGATCCGGGAGGAGAGCGAGAAGAAGCTCGTGTGTTTGTTCCTTTAAAAACCTCTCAAAAAGTTTTTGGTGCAGGTGAAGACTTAGGAGGCTTGGCGTTTACACTTCCGCAAGAAGATAATTTTGAACAAGCCGTGAAAACTTCTCAGGCGTTTACCGCAAAACTAGCCAAACAATTAAAAGAATCTCATACCATTGCTCCGGAAGATGAAAGTGCAATAAGAATTAGCAATTCATTAGAAAATATGAAGAATGTTTACGATATGATGCGTAACATTCGATTATTCTTTTGGTTTGTGGGGATTGCTACGATCTTAGCAGGAGTTGTTGGAGTGAGTAATATTATGCTTATTATCGTAAAAGAACGTACCAAAGAAATAGGAATAAGAAAAGCACTTGGGGCACAGCCCCTAGCGGTCATCGGGATGATTTTACATGAATCTGTTTTTGTAACCACAATTGCAGGATTTTTAGGTTTACTCTTTGGGATGGTGCTTTTAGAATTTATTGGCCCGATGGTAGAGACAGAATTTATTAGCAACCCCACAGTAAACTTTCAAGTCGCGATCACAACGGTAGTGATCTTAATAATTGCGGGAGCTATTGCCGGCTTCTTCCCGGCTTGGAAAGCCGCCAGAATCAAACCAATTGTAGCACTAAGAGACGAGTAATATGTTTAGTAGAGATAAATGGGATGAAATTTTAGAGTCGCTAAGCGCCAATTGGTTCAGAACCATTATGACTTCTTTTGGGGTACTTTGGGGTATTTTTATTTTGGTAATCCTCTTGGCAGCCGGTAAAGGCTTAGAAAACGGAATTAAACAAGGTTTTGGCGGTATGGCCACCAATTCAATGTTTATGTGGTCGCAAGGTACTTCTAAATCTTATAAAGGAATGCCGAAAGGCAGGTACTACAACTTTAAAATTGGCGATGTTCAAGCAATTAAAGATAATGTAAACGGATTGCGTTTTGTTTCACCTAGAAATCAATTAGGAGGTTTTGGGGGTAGTAATAATGTAGTTAGAGGTTTAAAGTCTGGTGCATTTAACGTTTATGGAGATTATCCTGAAATTATCGAACAGCAACCAATGAATATCACTTCCGGAAGATTTTTAAATCATAACGATCTAGAAGAAAAAAGAAAAGTCGCTGTGATCGGTGAGTCGGTTAAAAGCACAATGTATGATTATGATGAAGAAGTTTTAGGTTCATACATTAAGATTAACGGAGTTAATTTTCAAATTATTGGCACATACACCAAAAAAGGTGGCGGCGGCGGAAACCCGGAAGAAGCTCAAAAAGAGATATTTGTGCCTTTTACAACCTTTTCTCAAGCATTTAATATGGGTGAAGTAGTAGGTTGGATGGCTATTACAGCAGACGATAATAACTCTATTACCAGTTTAAAACAAGACGTGTTCAACGTAATTAGAAAACGCCACGATATTCATCCTGAAGATGATCGAGCAATTGGTAATTTTGATCTATTTCAAGAGTTTAATAAAATTTCAGGGCTATTTCTAGCCTTAAATGGAGTCGCTTATTTTGTAGGAGTTTTAGTCTTGCTTTCAGGAATTATAGGAATAAGTAATATTATGCTTATTGTAGTTAAAGAACGTACTAACGAAATAGGTGTAAGAAGAGCATTAGGCGCTACGCCGGCTTCGATTCGAGGTCAGATCTTGATGGAGTCGATCGTATTAACCATTATTTCCGGTATGGCGGGTATTGTGTTTGCTACTTTGGTATTATTAGGAGTAAATAGTTTGTTGGATTCTATGGACTCAGCAGAAATGATGTTTGTTAACCCGAGTGTAAATATTGGAGTGATCATTATCGCATTATTAATTTTAGTGATTTCAGGTTTGTTGGCGGGATTAATTCCTGCGCAAAATGCTATTAGAATTAAACCTGTAGATGCTTTAAGAACAGAATAAATAAATAGAAAATAAAATCAATCAAAATAGAAATGAAAAGAGTTTTTACCGTAATCATCTTACTTGTTATCGTTATAGGTTTTGGATGGGCTTTAATTTATGTCTATCAAAAAAATCAAGAAGATCCTGTAGTTTATAAAACTGAAAAACCAAGTACACAAACTATCGTAAAGCAAACAGTTGCCACCGGTAGTATTGTACCAAAAGAAGAAATTCTTATTAAACCGAACATCTCGGGGATTATCGATGAGATCTATATCGAGGCCGGAGATCAAATAAAAGTAAACGACCTTATTGCTCAATTAAAAGTAGTGCCAAACGTGTCGAACTTGGCGAGTAGTAAAAACCAGATCACTTCAGCAAAAATCGCTTTAGACAATCAAACAAAACAATACAATCGACAAAAAGAGTTGTTTGATAAAGGGGTGATTTCTGCTAATGAATATGACCAAGCAGAAGTAGCTTATCAACAAGCGCAACAAACTTACGATGCTGCAAAGCAAACTTACGAGATCGTAAAGACAGGAACTGCAAGTGGCGTAGGTACTGCGGCAAATACTCAAATTAGAGCAACTATTTCTGGGATGGTTTTAGACGTTCCGGTAAAAGTTGGTAACCAAGTTATTGAAGCAAATAATTTTAACGAAGGTACAACCATTGCTACGCTTGCGAATACAGATAAAATGATTTTTGAAGGAAAAGTAGATGAGTCTGAAGTAGGTAAAATTAAAGAAGACCTTCCGTTAGAGATTACTATCGGTGCTATCGAAGATCAAAAATTCGATGCGGTTTTAGATTACATTGCCCCAAAAGGTATCGATGAGAACGGAGCTATTCAATTTGAAATTGAAGGAACTCTTAAAAATAGAGATAGTGTATTTATTCGATCAGGTTTAAGTGCAAATGCGTCTATTATTCTAGATAAAGTTGAAGATGTTTTAGCGGTAAAAGAATCTTTACTTCAGTTCGATGCAAAAACTCAAGATCCTTATGTTGAAGTGAAAACCGGAGAGCAGGAGTTCGAAAGAAGAGATGTTGAACTTGGTTTAAGTGACGGTATTTATGTTGAAATTAAAAGCGGAATTTCTAAAGACGATGAAATTAAGATCTGGAACGAGGTGAAACCGGCTCAAAGTTTTGGTAATTAATTTTAAATACTTGTAACAAAATAAATTAGAATAGACTTACTAATTAGAAATCCATCAATCAGATGAAAAAAATAACGATCATAGCTGCATTTTTAGGTTTAGTTTTTTCTGCCTCTGCACAAGAAGGAAAAAAATGGACACTAAGAGAATGTGTAGAATATGCATTAGAAAATAATATTTCAGTAAAGCAATCTGAGTTAGATATCCAAGCTGCAGAAATCGATAAATCTGATGCAATTGGTAATTACCTTCCTAGCATTAACGGACAAGTTTCTAACTCTTGGAATACAGGTTTAACTCAAAACGTTACTACCGGTGTTTTACAGAACCAAACTACCAGAAACCTTTCTGCAGGAGTAACTGCTAGTGTTAATGTGTTTAATGGGTTAAGAAATTTACGTCAGTATCAACGGGCAAAACTCTCTAGATTAGCTGCAATATATTCGTTAGAGCAAATGGAAAATGATATTTCTTTATTTGTGGCTAATAGTTATTTAGAAGTATTGGTAAATAAAGAAGTTTTAAAAGTTCTTCAAGAGCAAAATAAATTAACACAAGAGCAGTACCAAAGAACTCAAGATTTAGTAGATGCCGGTACTTTACCACAAGGTGATTTGTTAGAGATCAAGGCTACTAATGCAGATGAACAACAACAAATTATTGTTGCGCAAAACAACGTTCGTATTGCTTTAATAAGTTTAGCGCAAACATTGTTAATTAAAGACTACGAAAATTTTAATATTGTAGATGAAGCTTACGATGTGCCAATCGCAGATATTTTAGATAAAGATCCTAAAGAAATAATAGAGAATGCTAAAAAGAACAGATTTGAAATTAAACTTGCAGAACAAAATGTAGAGTTAGCAGAAAAAGACGTTCAAATCGCAAAATCTGCTTACGCACCATCTCTAAGCGCATTTTTTAATTATAACACTCGTGAGTCTGGAGCAAACAGAATAAGTCAATTTACAAGTATCGATCAAGATAATCCAACAGTAGTAATTGGTCAAGTAGAAGGTACCGGGCAAAATGTAGTATCAGATAATTATACTTCTTCTTTTGTGACTTTACCACCAAGACCTTTTATCGATCAGTTATGGTTAAATGATGGTATTTCTTATGGGTTACAATTAAACGTACCTATTCTAAATGGCTTTCAAACAAGAAATTCTGTAAAAAGAAATGAGATCAATGTAAAGCGAGCAGAATATCAATTGGAGCAAACAAAATTAGACTTAGAGTCTAATATTTACCAAGCTTATGTAGATGCACAAGGTTCTGCTAAAGCTTATGACGCTGCTCAAACCTCTGTAGAATCTCAAGAGCAAGCATACGATTATGCGCAAGAAAGATACGATGTAGGTTTAACTAATGCATTCGATTTTAGTCAGTCAAAATTTAGATTATCTAACGCTCAAAGTCAGCTAATTCAGGCGAAATACAATTATATTTTTAAATTGAAAGTTTTAGAATTATATTTTGGTATAGATCCAGAAGATATTAAGTTGTAAATCATGAAAAAGAAAACACTTCTTATAATTTTAATCATAGCAGTAGTTCTTATTGCAGCTATGGTAATAGGAAAAAAATCTGGTGCTTTTGGTAAAACGGGCAACTTCAAGAAGGTTGAGACCGCTACCATTGAAAAGTTAGATATCACAGAAACTGTATCTGCAACCGGTAAAATTCAACCTCAAGTAGAAGTAAAGCTATCTTCAGAAGTTTCAGGAGAAATTATCGAACTTCCTATTGTTGAAGGTCAAGAAGTGAAAAAGGGAGATTTATTGGTGAAGATCAACCCCGACCTTTACCAGTCGAGCTTACAACGTTCGCAGGCAAGCTACCAAAACATTAAAGCGAGTTTAGCGCAAACGGAAGCCTCTTTAAAGCAAGCCAAAGCCAATTACGATCGTAATAAAACTTTATTTGATAAGGGAGTGATCTCTAAATCTGAGTGGGATAATATTGTTTCTCAATACGAAGTAGCGCAAGCTAATAAGCAATCGGCGTTTTATAACGTACAAAGTGCTGCAGCAACAGTAAACGAAGCGCAAGATAATTTAGGCAGAACTACCATTTATGCACCAATGAGTGGTACTATCTCTAAATTAGATGCAGAGTTAGGAGAGCGAGTAGTGGGGACGCAACAAATGGCCGGTACCGAAATTTTAAGAGTAGCCAATCTAGGTGAAATGGAAGTTGAGGTTGAAGTAAACGAAAATGATATTGTAAAAGTAGCTGTGGGAGATTCTGCTATAGTTGAAGTAGATGCTTATTTAGGAAAAGAGTTTAGGGGTTTAGTCACCGAGATCTCTAATTCTGCCGCAGATGAATTAACTGCCGATCAGGTTACTAATTTTGATGTGAAAGTAAAAATTCTAGAAAGTTCTTACCAAGATCTAAAAAAGGGAAAGCCGGAAAATTATTATCCGTTTAGACCCGGTATGACGGCAACTGTAGATATAATTACCAACAAAAGAGAAAATATTATTGGCGTACCAATTAGTTCTATTGTTGTAAAAAGTGACACCACTTCAACAAAAAAAGTAGGTGCTGCAATGAGTAAAAACTCAAGCGGAGAAACTTTTGAGTGCGTTTATGTAAAAGAAAACGGTAAAGCGAAATTAAAGGTTGTAGAAACAGGTATTCAAGACGATACCAATATCGAGATCACTTCCGGTTTAGAAGAAGGAGTAGAAGTTATTACAGGTCCTTATAATATGGTAACAAAACTACTAAAACCCGGGGATCAAGTAGAAATTCAAGGTTCAACAGAAAAAGAATAATTTTGGCAACAATATTAAATCTAGAGACAACTACTACTAATTGTTCTGCTTCTTTAGGAATAAACGGTGAAATTGCAGTCTTAAAAGAAGATAAAGAGGGTGGTTATTCTCACGCTGAAAAATTACACGTTTTTATTCAAGAAGTTTTAGAAGAAGCAAATATTAAATTTTCACATCTAGATGCGGTAGCGGTTAGTAAAGGACCAGGCTCTTATACCGGTTTACGAATTGGTGTTTCTGCAGCAAAAGGTTTGTGCTTTAGTTTAAACATTCCTTTGATCTCTATTTCAACCTTAGAAGCGTTAGCACACCAAGTAGATGCTAAGCAAAATGAAGTGATCGTACCTATGTTAGATGCTAGAAGAATGGAAGTTTATACAGCCGTTTACTCTTCAGAAAAAGTTTTAATATCACCTATCGAAGCTAAAGTATTAGAAGAGCATTCTTTCGATAATTATTTTAGTGAATTTAATCCCGTGCATTTTATTGGTAATGGGGTAAAGAAGTTTGAAGAAATTTCTTCTGCAAAAAATGCTTTTTTTATAGATGCTTTACCTTCTGCCAAAGAAATGGCAAAACTCGCTGAAGCTAAATACGAAAAAAGCGACACCGAAGATGTCGCTTATTTTGAACCTTATTATTTAAAAGATTTTATTGTGAATAGAAAGAATTAAGCATCGCTTTTCTTTTCTTTCTCCACCGTTCCGTTCATTTTAGTCTGATCGTAAACATAAATATCTCTCTGTGGGTAGGGTATTGTCATTCCTGCTTCTTCCAATCTTAATTTACCTTGTTCGATCATATTCCAGTGAATATCCCAGAATTTTTCATTTGGCGCAAAGTAACGAACAGAAAAGTTAACAGAACTGTCTGCTAACTCTGCCACTAGTACTTGCGGAGCAGGATCATCCATAATTCCATCTTGCTCGCTAATTAATTGCATTAAGACTTCTTTAGCTTTCTTAATATCATCATCGTAAGAAATACCGAAAGAAAGATTTTCTCTTCGTATACCATTCACGGTATAGTTAATAATATTGTCGTTTGCTAAGCTACCGTTAGGGATCACAGCTTCTTGATTACCAAAAGTATTAAGTTTTGTGTAAAATAAATTTACTTCTTTCACACTACCAGAAACTCCTTGTGCTTCGATCCAATCTCCAACTCGAAAAGGTTTTAAAATGATAATCAATACACCACCCGCAAAATTTGCTAACGAACCTTGTAGGGCTAAACCAATTGCTAAACCGGCAGCACCAAGCACAGCGACTAAAGATGTAGTCTCAATCCCTACTTGAGATATAGCTACGATAATCACCATTATTTTTAATGCCCAAGTCACCAATGTAGTTAAAAATCCTTCTAAAGCGGGATCGTAATCTTTTTTGGCGAGCATTTTCTTCATGTATTTCACCACACGTTTAACAATCCAGAATCCGATGATCAGAATTAGAATTGCCGCGATTAAATCGGGTAAAAAGTCTATGAATTTTTTAATGTATTCTTCTGCTAATTCAGAAAAGTCGTTGAATTTCTCCATAATCAATTTTTTGGGTTTCAAATTAAAAGTTCAAGTTAAAAGAATTTTTGTCGGTTTTGCCGTTTAATTTTTGTTAAACTTAGTGCTGAAGCTTCATTAAAACGTTTTCTAAAACTTTTTCAGGTGCTTGGCAAGAACTATTCTCGCATAAATAATAGAGTTCATCTTTAAATTTTTTACCTAAGGTTAGCGGAATTTTATTTTCTGCGGAAGCAACCAAAACCTGTGGCAAATATGTTTGCTGAATTTTTTTGATATTTATTTTATTCTCTACTGAAAATACAAGTTCATAAAAACTCTCTGTGAAATTTAAATACAAAGAAAGCCAGTTGCTGTAACCCGATATGAAATCTTTTATTTGAGGTTGAATTTTTTGTAGCATCGTTCGAGCTATGTGTTCCCATTCGGTCTTCAAATAAAATTTAGAAAGCTTGAATAAATTATGTGCCATCACAGAATTTGAAGCAGGAATTACATTGTCTTGCGTATCTATTGTACGTTGAATTAGTTGAACTTCTTTAGAAGTATAGAAAAAGAACTTACTTTTTTCATCATAAAATTCTTCGATCACTTTTTCAGTAAGCTGTTTTGCTAGCTCTAAATATGACGCTTCGTATGTGGTTTGATAGATCTCTAAAAGGGCATCGATCAAAAAAGCATAATCTTCTAATGTTGCAGAAATACTCTTTTTGTTCTTGTAACTTCTATAGAGTTGAAGTTCATTTAAAAGATTGTTTGTAATAAAATTCAGTGCTTTTTTAGTACGATCGAGATATTCTTTATGCTGAAAAACTTTATAGGCTTTCGCGAGAGCTTTGATCATCATCGCATTCCAAGATGTTAAGCCTTTATCGTCCAAACCGGGAGCATCTCTTTTTTGTCGTTCTTTAAAGAGAATTTTCTTACAATTTTTGATACGTTGTTTCAATTCAATTTCACTAATAGAGGATAGATCTGTGATTTCTTGGGATGTTTTTGTTTGAATAAGCACATACTTTTGATCTTCCCAATATCCATTTCTATTGATATTGAAGTAAGCTGCAAATAATTCAAAATCGTTTTTCAAAAGATGTTGTAACTCTTCTTTTTTCCAAACATAAAAAGCTCCTTCTTCTTTAGCTTGATTAGTAGTAAAACTATCGGCATCTAATGATGAATAAAAATATCCTTCTGGAGCCTTAAGTTCACGCTGAACAAATTCAATGCTTTCTTCAACTATATTTTTAAAAGCTTCATTTTTAAACACGGTATAAGCATCACTGTAAAGCTCTATAAGTTGCGCATTGTCATAAAGCATCTTTTCGAAATGCGGAATATGCCAGCGTTCATCGACACTGTAACGTGAGAAACCACCGCCCAAAATATCGTAAATTCCACCCTGAGCCATTTTTTCTAAAGAGGATTCAACAAAATCTAAAATCTTTCGATCGTTTTGCTGAAAACCATAACGCAATAAAAAAGAAAGGTTGTTTGGCATCATAAATTTTGGCGCTCCTTTAAAACCTCCGTTCTCTAAGTCGAATTTAGTTTGCCAATTCTTTACGGTTTCACTCAGGAATGAGGATGTAAAACTAATATTTTCATTTTCTGTGGCTACTAGCGTATTGAGTTGGTGCATCCCTTTACTTAATTTTTCTGCATACTCGATCATATGCTCGGGAGCTTTTACAAACAGATCTTTTAATTGTAGTAAAGAACCCATCCATTTTTTCTTCGGAAGATAAGTAGCACCCCAAATGGGTCTGCCGTCCGGTAGTGCAACAATATTAAGAGGCCAGCCACCTTGCCCTGTCATAATTTGCAACGCGTTCATATAAATATGGTCAACATCTGGGCGTTCTTCGCGATCGACTTTTATGTTAATGAAGTTTTGATTCATTAGTCCAGCAACTCCTTCATCTTCAAAACATTCGTGTTCCATGACGTGGCACCAATGGCAAGCAGAATAGCCAATACTTATTAATAAAAGTTTATTGTTATCTTTAGCAAACTTTAAAATAGAATCATCCCAAGCTTGCCACGCAACAGGATTATTGGCATGCTGTAATAAATAAGGACTTGTTTCTTTTGAAAGTAGATTTTTTAGTTGTTTCATAAATCTGTAATATTGGCATCTGAAAACATAAAAATACAAGGTAAAAATCAATAATTTGAGCATTATCAATTTAATGTTTTGATAACAATAGAAGCCTAAGAATCTCAAATTATTAGAACATTTTTGCAGATTGTAAAAAAGAATATTTATGGAGAATATTTATATTGTAATGCTTGTGGTGCTTTTTGCCTTAGCGATTACAGATTTGGTGGTGGGAGTGAGTAATGATGCAGTTAACTTCTTGAACTCTGCCATTGGTTCAAAAGCGGTTTCTCTTCGAACGATCATGATCGTTGCGAGTGTAGGAGTTGCTGTTGGGGCTATTTTTTCTAGTGGATTAATGGAGGTTGCTAGAAAAGGTATTTTTATGCCGAGCCAATTTTATTTCGATGAGATCATGATTATTTTTATGGCCGTCATGATTACCGATGTTCTTCTTTTAGATTTTTTCAACTCTCTGGGTTTACCAACATCAACAACCGTTTCTATTGTATTTGAATTACTTGGGGCGGCGGTAAGTATCGCTGTGATCAAGTTGTATTCTCAAGGGGAGTCTTTAGCACTACTTTCAGATTATATTAATACTGCAAAAGCTACAGAAATTGTACTGGGTATTTTGCTTTCGGTAGTTGTTGCCTTTAGTATCGGTGCATTTGTGCAATATGTTTCTCGATTGGTTTTTACTTTTCAGTATGAAAAGAAATTAAAGTATTTCGGAGCAATTTTCGGAGGGATTTCTTTGGCAGCTATCACGTACTTTATCTTTATAAAAGGGATGAAGAGTATTACTTTCTTATCAACCGATTTTAAAGATTATGTGAATAATCATACCTGGCTTATCATTCTTATTAGTTTCGTTTTTTGGGCATTGATCTCACAACTAATGATGACAGTTTTTAAAACTAATATTTTAAAAGCCATTATTATCGTTGGTACTTTTGCATTGGCACTTGCTTTTGCGGGTAACGATTTGGTGAACTTTATTGGTGTACCAATTGCCGCTTGGCAATCTTTCGGGCTTTGGCAAACGGCGTATGAAACTTCTGGGGTTTTACCTTCTGAATTTGCTATGAATGGTTTAGCCGGAAGCGTGCAAACACCTGAATTTTTATTAATCTTAGCCGGAGGAGTAATGGTATTAACGCTTTGGCTTTCAAGTAAAGCTAGAGCGGTTGTAGATACTGGTGTAAACCTGTCAAGACAAGGAGATGGAGCTGAGCGTTTTGAACCAAATACATTAGCACGTGTTTTAGTAAGATATTCTGTAGTGGCTAGTAATGCGGTAACCAGTATTTTACCGGGACGTGTAAAAAATAAAATTGAAGCGAAGTTTGAAAAACCAAATTCGGCCTTAGCAGATCGCAGAGTAGATGCTCCTGCTTTCGATACGGTAAGAGCTTCTGTGAATTTAGTTGTAGCCGGTATTTTAATTTCTATAGGTACTAACTTAAAGCTTCCTTTATCTACAACTTACGTAACTTTTATGGTTGCTATGGGTACTTCGTTAGCAGATCGTGCTTGGGATCGTGAAAGTGCGGTTTATCGAGTTGCAGGAGTGGTGAATGTTGTTGGTGGTTGGTTTGTAACCGCAGGGGTTGCCTTTTTAGCAGCTGCTATTTTTGCTGCAATTATTTGGTATGGTGGTACGATTGCTTTAGCGGCCTTAGTAATTTTAGCGGTAGTATTAATCGTAAGAAGTGCTATTATTCATTCTAAAAAGGTAAAAGAAGAAAAAAGTAAAAAGCGTTTTAATCGTCACGATATTATTACGATTAATGAAATTACCATCGAAACTTCACAAAATATTTCTAGTGTAATTAGTGGTATTAACAAGCGCTACAGTAAAGCTATAGATCATTTAGGCTATCATGACTTAAGTAAACTTAGAAAAGATACTAAGAAACTTAACGATCTAGAAGATCAAGTAGATGAGTTAAAAGATAATGTATTTTATTTTATTAAATCTTTAGAAGACAACTCTGTTGGAGCAAGTAAGTTCTATATCCTATTTTTAGATATCTTACAAGATATGGTGCAGTCAATCGGGCAAATTACACGCTCTAGTTATAGACACGTAAACAACAACCATAAGAACTTAAAATTCAACCAGATTAGGGATTTAAAAAGTGTAGATAGAGAAATGCAAGTCTTGTTTGATGAAATTATTGAAACTTTCGATAATCATTCGTTCTCTAAGATCGATCAAATTTTAAATGATAAGCAAACCTTATTAGATAAAGTTTCAGGGTTAATTCAGAAGCAAATTGAACGTATTCGAACTTCAGAAACGAGTCCTAAAAATACTAAGTTGTATTTTGGTCTTTTATTAGAAACAAAAGATCTAGTGACATCAACAATGAGTCTTCTGCAATTATTTAAAGAATATTACGAAGACGCAAAGCGTGAGTTCTAAGTTGAAAAAATAGACATAAAAAAAGGAGCATCAAATCGATGCTCCTTTTTTATTGAATCAAAATTAAGTTCTTAATTATTATCCATTAATAGCTTCGACACTATTTACTTTACCGTGTAGCATATCTTTAAGCATTGTTTCTATCCCGTTTTTAAGGGTGAAAGTAGAAGATGGGCAACCACTACAAGCGCCTTGTAAAACAACACTTACATTTTTAGTCTCCGGGTCGTAAGAGTTGAACATAATGTTACCTCCGTCACTCGCTACCGCAGGTTTAATGTATTCATCTAAAATAGCAACAATCTGCTTAGATGTATCATCTAAATTTTCTGTTTCTGGAGCAGAAGATTGGGTTTGCTTTGGTTTAGCTGAAGATGATTCTGCAGAAATAACTTCATTGCCCTCCTGAATATAATTTCTGATAAACTCTCTAATTTCCATGACGATCTCTTCCCATTCTGCAATATCGTATTTGGTAATAGAAACGTAATTTTCATCAAAGAATATTTCGCTTACAAAAGGAAAATGAAATAACTTTTGAGCTAGGGGAGAATCTTTAGCTTCGTCTATATTTTTGTACTCGGTCGTGTTGATCACTAATTTTTTGTTAGCGACAAACTTCATTACCTTCGGGTTTGGTGTACTTTCAGCATACACGGTTACCGGTACATTTTTTTTAGTTTCTGAAGTTTTTACAACTTCTTTGCCTGAATTTAAATAATTTTCAACTTGTTCAGCTACTTCCTTTTCAACATCATCC
>DTTX01000026.1:0-183617 GCA_012964435.1 Mesonia sp.
CAGACTGTTCAGCCATAATAAAAATATTAAATGAATAAAATTGAAATGCTTAAGGTGCATCTCCTCCACCTGATTTTCTTGTTGATGCATCGATAAAGAAATTCAGGTCAAAGATGACTAAGAAGTAAAACACCCCTTCACAACTTGGGCACACCTGAGGTATAATTTTAACATTCTCCATTCCAAACCCGATCCGGAATCTCAGGAATGAGAGCACAGCATAACCTCGCTACAGCAAATCCAACGTCTAAGTTCTAGCCTCTAGGTTCTAACTACTGCCAACTAACGACTAACTCCCTGAGCCCGCGAAGGCCAAACTCAAAAACTCCCCTCTCCCCACTTCCCACTCCCTACTCCCCACTCCCTAAAACCTATTTCCCACTCCTCAACCAAATCAAAAAGTCTAAGATCTATGCTCTAAAATCTATACTCACAAAAAAACTGCAAACTGAACACCCCAAGTCAACCACCCCGCCTTACAGGCACCCCTCCTTCAAATGAGGGGAGCATGATTCAATTCGCATGAAAACCTCGGCCTACCGAAGGTGAGTCGTAAAATTTGAAGTGAAAACTCCGTAAAATTTTAGGCTGTTTGAGTCCGATTCTTATCGGGCGAGTTCCTAAAATTTAGGTACTGAACAATAAATTTAGATAAAGATTCGTAAGCCTAGATTTTATTGCATCCGACGACCGCAAGGGAGAGGAATGCACCCTTGGGCGATGCAAAAGAAAAAACAAATCATCATTACGGACTTGATCCGGAATCCCATGAACCAGCGCATAAAACACCTTCCTCAATCAAACCTAAAAGTCTATATTCTAAGCTCTAGAATCTATGTTCTCACCAAAACTGTCATTTCGAGCGGAGTCGAGAAATCTTTCAACTTTAATATCAATTTCGAATTCAATTTCAACTTCCCAATGTCATCCTGAGCCCCTCGAAGGATCAAAAGATGCTTCACTACACTATCGCTCCGTTCTGCATGACAACTCAAAACCCGAACACTGATCACTGCCAACTGAACACTGCAAACTCCCTACCCCCCTAAAAACTATATTCTCACAAAAACTGAACACTGCAAACTGTAAACCGTTAACTAATCACTGAACACTACCAACTTCTCCCAAGATAATCCATAGATGACTCCACAATAGTTCCACTATAAAAAATCAAGAATTAAAGAATAACCATTAACCGCAAACTGTTCACTGAATACTGATCTCCGATTACTGCCAACTGAACACTGTAAACCGCCAACTGAAAACTGAAAACTCCCAAAAACAAAAAAAGCCTCTCCTTAAAACAGGAAAAGCTTCTCATTGGTTGAAACACATACAACCTATTAAATACCAAATACTTAAATTCAGTATTCACAACACAACTTCGTAAAAAAAGCCCCCACTTGTGATGGAAGCTTTTAACAATTTTGCGGTCTGGACGAGACTCGAACTCGCGACCCCCTGCGTGACAGGCAGGTATTCTAACCAACTGAACTACCAGACCGTTGCATAATTGCGAGTGCAAATATAAGCCTGTTTTTAGTTCCTGCAAACTTTTTTTCAACTTTTTTTTAACCCCTATGCATCGCCTCAAAACAACCCCTTGAACTTCAACAAAATAAACCCTAAAAAAATTTAAATTATTTTAATCATCAGTCTCCCTCTTCAAAATTCAAAACCCAACCCACTGCCAACTGACCACTGCAAACTCCCTACCCCCTAAAACCTACCCCCTAAAACCTACCCCCTAAAACCTACTCCCTAACTAATACTTCCTCCGCTCCATCAAATACGTTGTCAACACCTGATCGAAAGACTGCTGAATATCCACAGGAACATAATTGATCTGATACTGCATACACTTGATCCGCAAACGCTCAAAATAAGCCTTTACCGCTTCCTCGTAGTTTGCTTTCACCGTATCGGCATATAAATTCACGCCCTCTCCGGTTTCCACATCAATAAAACGTTTGGGAGCATTATCAAAATCAAAATTCAACTCTCGCTCCCGATCGTAGGTATGAAATAAAGTAAGCTCGTGTTTATTGTATTTAAGATGACGTAAAGCCTCGAACAAACGCTCTTCCTCCTCATCGTCCTGAAACATATCCGTAAACAGAAAAATAAGTGATCTGCGCTTGATTTTTTGCGCGATCTGGTGCAAGTACGTGAAGGTTTTGGTTTTCTTGGCAGACGGAGGCTGTGCCACGATCTTTTCCAAGGTATCTAACAACATATGGTGGTGCCGTTCACTCCCTTTTTCAGGCGCGTAATATTCGTACGCATCGCTATACACACTCAAGCCCACCGCATCGCGTTGCTTTTTTAAGATCTGCATTAAGGAAGCCGAGGCTAAGGCCGAAAAACCAATTTTATTTAACCGAGTTATCCCCTGCTGAGCTAAGTAGGGGTAATGCATCGAAGAAGAATTATCGATAATCAAATGGCAGCGTAAATTCGTTTCCTCTTCGTAGCGCTTGGTATACAATTTATCGGTTTTGGCATACAACTTCCAATCGATATGCTTGGTGCTTTCGCCGTTATTGTAAATCTTGTGTTCGGCAAACTCCGCAGAAAAGCCGTGAAACGGACTTTTATGCATTCCCGAAATAAACCCCTCAACGACTTGTTTGGCCAATAATTCAATATTGGTAAACCCGTTGCTTTTATTCACCTCATCCTGTAAAATCATAGCGCTTGCCTTTAATACCTACTAAAAATAAAAAAGGTTTGACATAAGCCAAACCTTTTTCCTGTAATATCTATAAAATCTTATAACAAAGCATCGATCGCTCCGGTGTACGTATCTTTCGGAGATACCCCTACTTGACGGTTCACTAACTCCCCGTCTTTAAAAACTAATACGGTTGGAATGTTTCTTACGCCATACTTCGCCGCAAATTCTTGATTTGCATCTACATCTAACTTCCCGACAACCGCTTTCCCTTCGTATTCTTTGCTTACTTCATCGATGATCGGTCCTACCATACGGCAAGGTCCACACCAAGCAGCCCAAAAGTCTACCAATACAGGCTTATCACTTTTTAATACGGTTTCTTCAAAATTTGCGTCTGTTATTTCTAGTGCCATAATTTTATTTTTTAAATTGAATATACAAAAGTAAGCAATTATTTTAGTTCGTCCCTGCCTTTTAGCATTACATTAGACTATAAGTAAATTGACGTTTTTTATGTGGGCGTTCCCCTACGGGTCGGGCTATTCGTTATATCTTTTTTGTTGTCATGCTGAGCTTGTCGAAGCACAACAAAAAAGGATGCCACTACTATCCCTAACACAAAAGACAGTGGGTAGTGAAAAAATTAAACCTGAGAAACCTTTCAAGTTCAATTTCAACTTCCAACGCCATCCTAAGCCCCTCGAAGGACCACTCCCAACCGTCATTCCAGACTCGATCCGGAATCCCCTGAATCAACGCACAAAATACCTTCTTCATCCAAACCAAAAACTGCAAACCGCCAACTAAATACTGTAAACTCGAACTGAAAACTCCCTACCTCCTACTCTCTAAAACCTATCACCTAGTTTCAACCTCGGCCTACCGAAGATGAGTCGTAAAATTTGAAGTGAAAACTCCGTAAAATTTCAAGCTGTTTGAGCGATAGCGAGTTCTTGAAATTTAGGAGTCGAACGATAAATTTAGACGAAAATTCGTAAGCCTAGATTTTTGTTTCTTTTGGGCAATGCAAAAGAAAAATCCTCATCCCAAACCCAATCCGGAACCCCATGAATCAACGCACAAAATAACTTCACTAAAATAAATCCAAAATTCTAAATTCTATACTCTAAAATCTATATTCTTTATAAAAAACTCCAACCCTGAGCCCGCGAAGGAAAATTAGAACTGTCATTTCGAGCGGAGTCGAGAAATCTTTCAATTTCAATTTCAACTTCAACTTCAATTTCAACTTCAAAAGAAACTGCCAACTGAACACTGAACACTGAATACTGCCAACTATAAACCGTCAACTAATAGAACCTAATTCACCTTATACTTCAACGGATGCTCCTTTAATTCATCCAGCAGCTCCCGACAGATCTTCACTTTTTGCTTTCGACTTGGCATATTCAGCTTTAAACGTTCTTTGAGTTCATACACCACAAAATGAATCGCAGAATCACCGGTATAGGTAATAAATAGATCTTTAAGCGCTTCAATACGATCTTCTTTCAGTTCATCAATATCAATTTGCAAGGTCAACTTACGCGCCAAGCTCTCCATCACATCTTGCAACTGCTTAAACGAGTTAAACTGTATACGCGGGTCGCCGGCCTTCCCGGTATCTTTATTCACCCATCCCTGTTTGATAAAGGCTTTGATATGCACAAAGTTATTCGGCATCAGGAAATGGCGGTACTTCAGGTACTCTTCCCCAAAAATGCGGAACTCATACGATTCAATATAATCTTCTACAGTAAACGCTGCCCAGCCTTTCCCCATTTTACTGGTGCGGTGCTGCACATCACTAATCACACCCGCAAAAGAGAGTTCGCGCCCGGTCTGACTATGCAGATCACCAAAGTTCTCTAGCGTACTATTACAGAAATAATCGATCTCGTAACGGAAATCATCCAGCGGATGCCCCGAGATATAAATCCCCACCACTTCGCGTTCTTTCTTTAGCTTTTCCATCGTAGCCCATGGTTCACAAGGCGGTACTTGCGGCTCCGGGATCTGTACATCACTAGCTTCTCCAAACAAACTCACCTGAGAAGAATTCTGGTTCTCTTGGAATTTAGAAGCAAACTTCATCACCTTTTCTAAAAAAGTAATGCCATCGCCTTCATCGTGGAAGTATTGCGCCCGATGCGTAGGCGTAAAACAATCGAAACCTCCCGCTAGGGCTAAGTTTTCAAAAGCTTTTTTATTGGCAGCTCGCAAATCGATACGTTTCGCCATATCGAAAATAGAACGATACGGACCTTCTTTTCCTTTTCTGTTTTCAACAATCGTAGCGACCGCCCCGCTTCCTACTCCTTTGATCGCGCCCATTCCAAAACGGACAGCGTTATCTTTATTTACAGAGAATTTATAATACGACTCGTTTACATCGGGACCTAGTACCGGTAACTTCATTCGTTTACATTCTTCCATAAAAAAGGTCACGTTCTTGATGTTGTTCATGTTATTCGACAATACCGCCGCCATATATTCTGCCGGGTAATGAGCTTTTAGATAAGCGGTTTGATAAGCAATCCACGCATAACAGGTAGAGTGCGACTTGTTGAAGGCGTAACTTGCAAAGGCTTCCCAATCTTTCCAGATTTTTTCTAGTATCGTACGATCGTGTCCTTTTTCTTCTCCTCCGTTTAAGAACTTCGGTTTTAATTTTTCAAGTAAAGCAAAGATCTTTTTACCCATCGCTTTACGTAACATATCGGCTTCACCTTTGGTAAACCCGGCTAACTTTTGCGAAAGCAACATTACCTGCTCTTGATATACGGTAATCCCGTAGGTTTCTTGCAGGTATTCTTCCATATCATCGAGATCGTAAGTAATCTCTTCATCGCCATGTTTTCGGGCAATAAAACTCGGAATATATTCCATCGGCCCGGGACGATATAAGGCATTCATCGCAATTAAATCTTCAAACACGGTAGGCTTTAAGGCCTGCATGTGTTTCTGCATCCCGGGAGATTCATACTGAAAGATCCCCACCGTTTCACCGCGCTGGAAGAGCTTATAGGTTTCTTCATCATCTAACGGAAAACTTTCCGGGTCCAACTCAATCCCGTGACGACCTTTTACAATTTTAATGGTGTCTTTAATCAGCGTTAAAGTTTTCAGCCCCAAGAAATCCATCTTCAGCAATCCGGCACTTTCTACGACCGAGTTATCGAATTGCGTCACATACAGATCGGAATCTTTCGCGACCGACACCGGAACGTAATTGGTAATATCACTCGGTGTAATAATCACTCCACAAGCGTGAATACCGGTGTTTCTCACCGAACCTTCTAAGACGCGCGCCTGGTTCACGGTTTGTGCCTCTAGATCTTCCCCTTCAGAAATATTAAAAAGTTCATTGATCTTTTCAACCTCTTCACTTCTAAACTTCGCTTTGATCCCTTTTTCATCTAAGGCAAAAATCTTATGCAGCTTCGACATATCTGGGATAAGCTTCGCAATACGATCGGCATCACTCAACGGCAAGTCGAGCACACGCGCCGTATCTCGAATAGAAGACTTGGCCGCCATCGTACCATAAGTAATAATTTGCGCCACCTGATTAGCCCCGTATTTACCGATCACATAATCCATCACACGGCTTCGACCTTCATCATCAAAGTCAATATCGATATCGGGCATACTTACACGATCCGGATTTAAGAAACGCTCAAAAAGCAAATCGTATTTAATCGGATCGATATTGGTGATCTTTAAGCAGTAAGCCACCGCACTTCCCGCCGCAGAACCACGTCCCGGCCCTACCGAAACATCCATATTTCGAGCTTCGCGAATAAAATCTTCTACAATCAAGAAATAACCCGGATACCCTGTATTCTCAATAACCGAAAGCTCAAAATCAAGCCGCTCGCTAATCGATTCGGTAATCTCTCCATAACGCTCTTCGGCGCCTTTATAAGTTAAATGACGTAAATAAGCATTTTCGCCTCGCTTCCCGCCATCTTCTTGATCGCGTTCATCTAAAAAACGCTCCGGAATGGTAAACGCAGGTAATAAAACATCGCGTGCTAAGACGAAAGGCTCTACCTTATCGACCACCTCCTGAATATTCGTAATGGCTTCCGGCAGGTCTTTAAAGAGTTCTTTCATCTCTGCAGAAGACTTGAAATAATACTCCTGATTAGGCAAACCATAACGGTAACCGCGACCACGACCAATAGGTGTTGACTGCTTCTCGCCGTCTTTTACACACAATAAAATATCGTGCGCATTGGCATCTTCTTTTTCGCAGTAATACGTGTTATTAGAAGCTACCAACTTTACATTGTGCTCTTTAGCAAACCGAATTAATACTTCATTGACACGGTCTTCATCTTCCTGCCCGTGACGCATAAGTTCTATATATAAATCGTCACCAAATTCTTCTTTCCACCACAAAAGGGCTTCTTCGGCTTGATTTTCACCAACGTTTAAAACTTTACTGGGTATTTCACCGTATAAGTTACCGGTAAGCACCATCACATCTTCTTTGTAACGCTTGATCACTTCTTTATCGATACGCGGCACATAGTAAAAACCATCGGTATAAGCTAACGATGACATTTTAGCGAGGTTATGATAACCTTTTTTATTTTTAGCGAGTAAAACTACCTGATAGCCATTGTCTTTTCTCGACTTATCGGTATGGTTTTCACAAACAAAAAACTCACAACCTACAATTCCGGTGATCTCTTTACCATCATAGGTTTCTCCATTTGCTTCTGCTTCTTCTCGTTTCTTTTTTACTTCATCGTTATGCTTAGCGATCGCTGAAACAAAGTGAAAAGCACCCATCATATTCGCATGATCGGTAAGCGCAACGGCCGGCATTCGTTTATCGGCTGCTGCTTTCACTAAATCCTGAACACTAATGGTCGATTGTAAAATCGAGTACTGACTATGATTGTGCAGATGAACAAAATCTTCATCCTGTAAGACTTCAATATTCTCTTGCAGCTCTTCTTCTGAAAGCTCATTTTGTGGCTCCTGCTTAGCCATCTTCTTCCGAATTGCTTCGGAAGCTTTTTTCAAGTTAATGTGTTTTAACCCGATAAGTCGAATAGGCTGCGGATTCGCTTCTGAATAGTTTTCAAAATAATCGGGAGCAACATCTAACTGCTCCACTGTATAAATACGCTGTCTTACCAATTCTAAGAAACAACGTGTTGTTGCTTCTACATCGGCAGTAGCGTTATGCGCTTCCGCAAAAGGCTCACCAAATAAATGCTCATGAAGTTCGGTTAGCGTAGGTAATTTAAATTTACCTCCACGCCCTCCGGGAATCTGGCAAAGTTGTGCCGTCGTTTCTGTACAAGTATCCAACACCGGAAGTTCAGTAAGGTTAGTCTCGATCCCTTCCCGATAAAATTCGGCACCCATAATATTTACATCGAAACCTACATTTTGCCCAACGATAAATTTCGTTTTACCTAAAGCTTGTTGAAACCGCGCTAAACCTTGTTTCAAGGTGATACCGTCTTCAGCAGCTAATTCTGTAGAGATACCGTGTATCTTTTCTGCATCATAAGGAATATTAAAACCATCAGGTTGAATTAAAAAGTCGTCATGCTCGACCAATTCTCCCATCTCATCATGCAACTGCCAAGCAATCTGTATGGCTCTTGGCCAGTTTTCAGAATCGCTAATTGGCGCATCCCAACGCTTTGGTAATCCGGTAGTTTCGGTATCAAAAATTAAATACATGAGCGGTGCTAAATTTTGAAAAATTGAACAGATAAAATTAGAAAAACATAACCTTAAAAGAAAGGGAAGTTATCAACAAAAAAAGCCACCTACTTATCAAGCGGTGGCTTCTTAAAACTTGGGGCAAAGTTTTAAGTGAACTTTAAATTTAGAACGGATAAAATGTTATCGTATTGTATTTAAACAAAAAAAACTTCAGTGTTTACTGAAGTTTTTTCTCTAACTCATTTTAAGATTAATACATCACATCAAAGTCTCCGCTAATCTCATATTCTATTGTATCGTCGGTATTATCTACAGCAGTGAATGTGAAAGATCCAGAAATATGATTATTTGCAACATCGTGTTCACTAATTACTAAAGATACAGTTTCTGGAGTTATAGTGGTTAAATTTCCTGAAACCGCTTCAAACTCCCACATCTGTCCATTCGCAGTCACTTGATTATATCCATAAGTGCCTTCTGTTAAATCGTTTGGAATTGCAATGGTAAGATTTCTTTGATCAGGCTCTACTGCGTTTAAAGATATTGTATTAGAAACCTCTTCTACGGAAAGATTTGAATATTCATAAATTTCTGTATTTACAACCGCATCAAAAACATTTCCTGCAGGCTCTTCTTCTGTACAGTCTAATGCAGCTAACAAATCAGCTAATGTACCTTCTGCATCTCCACAAGCATCAATTTTATTCTGAAGCGCCTCTGCGTAATTATTACAAGCTTCTTCGTAACCTTCATCTGTAGGTTCTAAACTACTATATGCATTTAAAGCATCACTTACTTCTAAAGTAGCATCTGAACAGTCTTGACTTTCTGGAGAACCGTTAACGATAGGCACATCGAAAAAAGAACCCTTATTTACATTAAGTGTATCTCCATTTATAGCATTAAAATAAAATTCTCCCGAAACCGTATTGTTTTGGATTCTTGTAATTTCAATTAAGCCATCACCATTAGTCCCAGTAGCATATACACTTAGCATACCAACTTCATAAGCTGCTTCATTTTGCGAACCATTCCCTAGAGCATATTCACCAATCTCTAAAGCTGCAGTTTTAAGGGTAATTTTATCGAGCCCCGTCTCTCCAGTTAAGGTCACAGATTCATCTGCATTAATATAAGCCGTTGAAGAACTCGATCTAAAAAATTCACCATTAACTTCTCCTTGTATCGATGGGGTATTACTTTCAATATCGTCACCACAACTAATTGCAACGAGAGCAAAAAGCAATAGTAGGGTTAAATTTTTCATAAGTTTGGGATATATTTAACTATTTGAGTGTTACAAATGTAAAATAAAAATTAATAATCTTTTCACTTATAATAAAAAATTATATAGTATCTTTGCGCACTTATTAATAACCGAGGTCGAGAACCTCAAAATTTAATTTTTATGCCTGTAAAATTAAGATTACAAAGACACGGTAAAAAAGGTAAACCTTTTTACTGGATCGTAGCGGCAGATGCACGCGCGAAAAGAGATGGTAAATTCTTAGAAAAAGTAGGAGTTTACAATCCAAACACTAACCCAGCAACTATCGAATTAGATGTTGATGGAGCAGTAAAATGGTTACAGAACGGTGCTCAACCAACAGACACTGCCCGTGCCATTCTTTCTTATAAAGGAGCTTTACTTAAAAATCACCTTGCCGGTGGTGTTCGTAAAGGTGCTTTAACTGAAGAGCAAGCTGAAGAAAAATTCCAAGCTTGGTTAGAAGAAAAAGAAGGAAAAGTAAACGCTAAGAAAGAGAACCTTTCTAAAACAGAACAAGAAGCGAAAGAAAAAGCGCTTGCTGCAGAGAAAGAAGTAAATGAAAAGCGTGAAGCAGAAGCAAAAGCTGCACAAGCAGAAGCTGAGGCTGCTGCAGTAACTGAAGAAGGAGAGCCTGAAGCAGACGCTGCAAACGAAGTTGATGCTGAAACTGCAGAAGAAGAAAAAAAATCTGAATAAACTTTATTAGCGATGAACAAGGAAGATTGTTTCTATCTTGGAAAAATCGTTAGTAAATTCAGTTTTAAAGGAGAAGTCTTAGTCAAACTTGACACCGACGACCCTGAAAGTTTTCTAGAAATGGAATCGGTTTTTATTGACATGAATAAAAACCTGATTCCATTTTTTATTGAAAAAAGTTCCCTTCAAAAATCAAATTTACTTCGACTTAAATTTGAAGAGATCACCTCGGAAGAAGATGCCGATCATATCTTAAAAAAAGAACTTTACCTTCCGCTTTCCTTTTTACCTGAATTAAAAGACGATCAATTTTATTTTCACGAAGTTATTGGCTTTAAAGTTATCGATAAACTTTTTGGAGATGTTGGGATATTAAAAGGCGTTAACGATTCTACACCACAAGCTTTATTTGAAATTGAACGTGACGGCAAAGAAATTCTAGTGCCTGTAAACGACGATTTTATAGACAAGCTAGATAAACCCAACAAAATTCTACACCTCAACGTTCCTGAAGGACTCATTGAAATGTACTTGGATTAGGTTTTAGGGATTAGGCAGTGAGTTTGAAGGAGTTTCTAAGTCTTAAGCAATTAAATTTCTATGTCAAAAGCATTTCAATTCAAGCAATTCAAAATAGAACAAGATAAATGCGCCATGAAAATTGGTACTGACGGCGTTCTATTAGGCGCTTGGGCAAGCTTAGAAAATCAACCTTTTTCAATTTTAGATATTGGTGCCGGAACGGGAGTAATTGCTTTAATGCTCGCACAACGAAGTTTTGCCGAATTGATCGATGCACTTGAAATTGAAGAAAATGCTTACGAACAATGTGTCGATAATTTTGAAAATAGCGATTGGGGCGACCGACTTTTTTGCTACCACGCGGCATTAGATGAATTTGCTGAAGAAATGGAAGGCGAAACCTACGACCTTATTATTAGCAATCCGCCTTTTTATGATGAAAATTTCACTTCTACAGAAGAGAATCGAAATTTAGCTCGTTTTACAGAAGCACTTCCGTTTGAAGATCTCGTAAAATATGCTGCGCAACTTCTTGCTGAAAAAGGTAAATTCTGTACGATTATTCCACATAAAAATGAAGAAGAATTTATTCAACTAGCTTCAAAAGAAAAATTATTTCCACAGAAAATCACACGAGTTCGTGGTCATAAAAACTCACCAATCAAAAGAAGTTTACTTCAATTTGGGTTTGAACAAACAACTTTTGAAACTTCAGAATTAACTATTGAAATCGATCGTCACGTTTACACCGAAGATTATAAAAGCTTAGTAAAAGATTTTTACTTGAAAATGTAGTCAATAAAATTGCACTCTTTTTAAGGTTTCCTTAAATTTAGCCGTAAAATTTTAAGAATTTCAAAAATAACTTATGGCAGATTTATTTCAGGCTCCAGATTATTACTATATAGACGACTTATTAACCGACGAACATAAGATGGTTCGTGATGCTGCTCGCGATTGGGTAAAACGTGAAGTTTCTCCAATTATCGAAGATGCTGCACAAAAAGCAGAATTCCCTAAATCGATCGTGAATGGTTTAGCTAAAATTGGCGCTTTCGGGCCTTATATTCCGGAAGAATATGGCGGTGCCGGTTTAGATCAGATTTCTTACGGATTAATTATGCAAGAAATTGAACGTGGTGACAGCGGTGTTCGCTCGACAGCTTCAGTTCAATCTTCGTTGGTGATGTATCCTATTTGGAAATACGGTAGCGAAGAACAACGTAAAAAATACCTTCCTAAATTAGCGACCGGCGAGTTTATGGGAAGTTTTGGTTTAACTGAACCCGATCACGGATCGAATCCCGGCGGAATGATCACTAACTTTAAAGACAAAGGCGATCATTATCTATTAAACGGTGCCAAAATGTGGATCTCGAACGCGCCATTTTGTGACATCGCTGTGGTTTGGGCAAAAAATGAAGAAGGCAGAATTCACGGTCTTATCGTTGAACGCGGTATGGAAGGTTTTACAACTCCAGAAACGCATAACAAGTGGTCACTTCGTGCATCGGCTACCGGAGAGTTAATTTTTAATGATGTAAAAGTCCCTAAAGAAAATTTACTACCTAACAAAAACGGATTGGGAGCTCCGCTAGGTTGTTTAGATTCTGCACGTTTTGGGATTGCTTGGGGAGCGATTGGCGCGGCGATGGATTGTTACGACACGGCTTTACGCTATGCAAAAGAACGTATCCAGTTTGATAAACCGATTGCCGGTTACCAACTTCAGCAAAAAAAATTAGCTGAAATGATTACTGAAATTACCAAAGCCCAATTAATGGCTTTACGTTTAGGTCAGCTTAAAAATGAAGGCAAAGCAACTTCTGCACAAATTTCGATGGCGAAACGTAATAATGTAGATATGGCCATTAAAATTGCTCGTGAAGCGCGACAAATTTTAGGCGGAATGGGAATTACCGGCGAATACAGCATTATGCGCCATATGATGAATTTAGAAAGTGTAATTACTTATGAAGGAACGCACGATATTCATCTTTTAATTACCGGACTTGACATTACAGGAATTTCAGCTTTTAAATAGAAAATGCTTAAGCTGAATTTGATTCAGCATTGTAAAAAATCACACTTCGACAGATTCAGTGTGACAATACTTATTAAGAAAGCAGATCAAAGCAAGGGCAGCGTTTACAGCGTTTGCCCTTTTTTAAATATTTCTCGCAACATTTCTTCTTCAGCTTTACTTCTTTTTTTGGCACCACACCATCCACACGTAAAAAATCTTTGGAATGGTTCGAATAGAAAATTAAAATATTCAGCTGCATAAAATTCAAGATCAAAAAAAATCTACTTTTTAGAGATTAAACAGGCGTTAAACTTCCCTTTGTATTTTAATAAACAAGAATCGCGCCTTATTTTTGCATAAAATTTAGAGTATGAGCACTACCCGCATTGAGCAAGCAACAAAAGAGCTACGTGAACAATTACTGAATCATTCTTTATATGAAAAAATTCAGACGCCTAAAGATCTTCAGATTTTTATGGAGCATCACGTTTTTGCCGTGTGGGATTTTATGTCGTTACTCAAAGCGCTTCAGTCTAAATTAACCAACACCAAATTCCCTTGGTATCCTGTTGGAAATCCTGAAGTTCGCTATTTAATTAATGAAATTGTTTTAGCTGAAGAGACCGATATCAACCTCGATGGCAATCGCCAAAGTCATTACGAAATGTATTTAGACGCAATGGAAAAAGGTGGCGCCAGCACAGAAGCGATTCATAAATTTATGGAGCAAATACATCACGGCACAGATATTTATTTAATTATCGCGGCTTCAGAATTACCCATTAGCGTAAAGAAGTTTTTAAAATTTACGTTTGAAACCATTTATGCCAATCAGCCACACACTATTGCTGCCGCTTTTACGTTTGGACGAGAAGATTTGATCCCGGCGATGTTTAATTCGATCATCACAAAAATTCAGCAACAATTTCCGGAAGAAGATCTAAGGTTATTTAAGTATTATTTTGATCGCCATATTGAATTAGATGAAGATGAACACGGCCCGATGGCCTTGAAAATGATCGAAGAGCTTTGCGAGAACGACGAGCAAAAATGGCAAGAAGTTGAAGAAGCTTCGATCAAAGCTTTAGAAAACCGAATTATCTTGTGGAACGGAATTGAAGAAGAAATAATCCAACAGAAAACACTTGCCTAAATTTCTTTCCATAGTATTTACAACGCTGTATTTAGTGGCCATGCTGAAACCGGTGGAGCCTATTCTCGAATATTGCTTTAACTACAATTATATCGTGGAAGTTCTTTGTGTGAATAAAGAAAAACCTCGCCTAAATTGTAACGGAAAGTGCTACTTAATGAAGCAACTGCAAAAACAAAGCAGTGAGAATTCACCTAAAAAAGCGCAAAGCATTCAACTAGAAAATTACCCAATTGGTTTTATAGAAATTACTGAAATTATTCAACCTCAACAATTTAATTTTACCCTAAAACCGACTTATTTTTACTTCAATAATTATTATTATTTAGAAGGAAACATTCCTTTTCAGCCGCCACAGGTTTAATTCTTCTTTTATTTTAAATATTTGTTTATGTTCTTTCGCCAAAGAACGCGTCACCCTGAACTAGATTCAGGGTCTCATCTTGAAAATATTATTTCAAGTTCAGGATGAGATTCCGTGTCAAGCACGGAATGACGAAAAACTCAATTATTTTAAAGTAACAAATACAGAATTATAGTTACAAATGCTGAAAAACTTCAGCAACACAATTCACATTTCAAAATAAATCGAGTGCTCCTAAATCAACAAAAACAAAAGGAGAAATCGAATTTACAATCTTTAAAAATCAATTCATGAAAAATATTTTATGGGTAGCAATGGCATTGTTTTGCCTCAACCTAAACGCACAAGAGAATAACGAAGAAGAAAATTTATGGAACGCTCACCGAGCAAGTAGTCACGCGCCAATCGGCGTGATGGGAGATCACACACACCACGAAGGGGAATTTATGGTTTCTTATCGTTACATGACGATGTTTATGAAAGATCTTCGCTATAATGAGAACGACGTCAATGACGATTTTGTTTACCAAAATTACATGACCTCGCCTCAAGAAATGACGATGGGAATGCATATGTTGGGAGCGATGTACGCACCGTCTGATCATCTAACTTTTATGGCGATGGCAAACTACATCACCAACGATATGGATTTAACTATGCGTATGACCGGCGATATGGGAATGACAATGGATAATTTTTCGACTGCTTCTTCCGGTTTTGGCGATGTAAGTATTAGTGCTTTGGTACAATTACTCAATGAAAACAAGCAGGCTTTACACGCAGAATTTGGCGTTGGTATCCCAACAGGATCGATCGACGAAAAAGATGTGACTGCCATGTCGAATGACGAAGAAGTAATTTTACCTTACCCGATGCAAATTGGTTCAGGTTCTTTTTCTGCTAAATTAGGAATGACATATTTATGGCAAACTGAAAAACTTAGCGGTGGTGCTCAAGCGAACGTAAAGTTTTTCTTGAATGAAAACGATAACGATTACCGTTTGGGTAATCAATATTTAGCAACTTCTTGGTTAGCGTATGATGCTACTCAAAATTTCAGTTTTTCAGCAAGAGCAGAGGCTAATTATGTTGAACAAATTGAAGGTTACAATCCTACGTTAAACCCAATGATGGTAACCACAGCCAACACCAGTAATATTGGCGGAATGCAATTGAATTATGCGCTTGGAGCTAATTATTATTTCAGTAAAAATACATTAAAAGGATTACGTTTTGCTGCGGAAGTAAAATTGCCCGCATACCAAGAACCCAACGGAATACAGTTAAAGCAACAATATTCAGTTACATTGGGAACGCAATATTCTTTTTAAGTTGAATTATTTTCTTTTTAGGAAAAAAGAAAAAGCCTTATCAAGATTTGATAAGGCTTTTTAAATTATAAGTTGATCAAGAATTTTATTCTTTTGGTGCTAATTGCACTTTAAGTCCTGCTAATTGTTCCGTAATAGGAATTTGGCAACCTAAACGGCTATTATTTTCTACGTGAAAAGCTTCTGCAAGCATTGCTTCTTCATCGTCTTGCATTTCCGGCAATTCGGTATCGCTTAACACATAACACTGGCAAGAAGCACACATGGCCATACCGCCACAAATTCCGATGGTTCCTTCAGGAGCTAATTCGTAGGAACGAACTACTTCCATTAAATTCATATTCATATCGGTTGGCGCATCGATTTCATGAGATTCACCTTCACGATCTATAATAGTAATTTTTACGTCTTGTTCCATTAATCGATGGCTTTTACAACCGCTTTTGGCGCTTCTTTTTTAGTTCCGTCGAAACCGGTTACACCACCAACGGTAGTATACTTCATCACATATTTTTTATCGGGATGAATTTTTTTGTAAGCACTTTGACACATTAAGGTAGCTTCATGAAAACCACAAAGAATCAACTTTAATTTACCTGGATAAGTATTTACATCGCCAATCGCATAAATACCCGGAATGTTGGTTTGGTAATCTAAGGTGTTATCTACTTTAATTGCGTTCTTTTCGATCTCTAAGCCCCAATCACCAATAGGTCCTAACTTTGGAGAAAGCCCAAACAACGGAATAAAATGATCTACCTCTAACTGAATTTCTTCAGTAGCTTCACTTTTCTTCTTAATAACTACGGAAGAAAGGTGACCATTTTCATCGGCTTGTAGACCGTCTACTTCAGCAGGAGTCATTAAATTAATCTTACCAAGATCTTTTAATTCTTTTACTTTATCTACGGAATCTAAAGCGCCACGAAATTCATTTCTACGATGAACCAGCGTTACTTCTTCAGCAATATCTGCCAAGAAAATACTCCAGTCTAATGCTGAATCTCCTCCACCGGCGATCACTACTTTTTTATTTCGATAAACTTCAGGGTCTTTCACCATATAAGAAACTCCTTTATCTTCAAAATCGGCAATGTTAGGAATTGGCGGTTTTCTAGGTTCAAAACTTCCCAATCCGCCAGCAATAGCTACGATAGGCGCATTATGCTGAGTTCCTTTATTAGTGGTTACTAAAAAGGTATCGTCTTCTAATTTTTCAATGGTTTCTGCTCTTTCTGCCAAGGTAAAACCAGGCTCGAAAGATTTGATCTGCTCCATTAAATTATCGACTAAGTTTCCCGCTAACACTTCTGGGAAACCCGGAATATCATAAATAGGCTTCTTTGGATATAATTCTGCACATTGCCCGCCGGGTTGCGGTAGCGCGTCTATTAAGTGACACTTTAGTTTAAGTAATCCTGCTTCAAAAACAGTAAAGAGACCGGTTGGCCCGGCTCCTATAATTAATATATCTGTCTTAATCATAAATTTTTATTTCTTAAGATACGATGCGATATTAACATTAAAGACTGTGCTAAAAAATGACAATCATCAGCTTTCAGAAAAAATCTTAAGCTTCTATATTGATCACTTTTTCGATTTGCGGAGCATACTTTTTAATCGTCATTTCTACTCCAGATTTTAGCGTCATTTGGTTTACGCTACAACCTACGCAAGCGCCCTCTAATCGAACACGAACTACATTCGCTTGTTCGTCGATTTCTATTAAAGAAATATCACCTCCGTCGTTTTTTAAAAACGGACGAATTTCATCTAAGGCCTTCTCTACGTTTTGCTTTAAGTCTTTGCTAATCGTCGTCATATCTCTATTTTTTTACGGCACTACAACCGGCCATAGTAGTAATTTTTATAGCTTCTGTAGGCGGAATATTTTCGTTTCTTCTTACGGTTTCTTGCACTACATTTTTAGTGATCTCTTCCATTGCATTTGCAATTGGCGTATCATTTTGTAAAGCTGCCGGGCGACCAATATCTCCTGCTTCTCGAATGCTTTGCACTAACGGAAGTTCTCCTAAAAAAGGAATTTCAATGTCTTCTGCTAAATTTCTAGCTCCTTTTTCACCGAAAATGTAATATTTATTTTCTGGTAATTCTGCCGGGGTAAAGTACGCCATATTTTCTATAATACCTAATACAGGCACGTTTATGCTTTCTTGCTGAAACATCGCTACTCCTTTTTTAGCATCTGCCAAAGCCACGTTTTGCGGTGTACTCACGATCACCGAACCGGTAATTGGCAAAGATTGCATGATCGAAAGGTGAATATCTCCTGTTCCCGGAGGTAGATCGATCAATAAGAAATCGAGCTCTCCCCAATCGGCATCAAAAATCATTTGATTTAAGGCTTTTGCTGCCATTGGTCCGCGCCAAATTACGGCTTGGCTAGGTTTTGTAAAGAAACCGATCGATAAAATTTTAACGCCGTAATTTTCTACGGGTTTCATCTTCGATTTTCCATCGACAGTTACTGAAAGTGGTCGTTCTCTTTCTACATCGAACATAATTGTTGCAGAAGGCCCATAAATATCAGCGTCTAATAAACCAACTTTAAAGCCCATTTTAGAAAGAGTTACCGCTAAATTTGCAGTTACGGTAGATTTACCAACGCCTCCTTTACCAGAAGCTACAGCAACGATATTTTTAATTCCCGGGATAGGTTTTCCTTTAATTTCTGGAGCTTTCTTTTGCGGCGCATCTACTTTTACATTCACTTTCACTTTTGCTTTTTCGTAAACGTGTTCGTGAATAGCCTTCATCACATCGACTTCAGCTCGTTTTTTAATGTGCATCGCAGGAGTTGCCAAGGTTAAATCTATCTCTACTTCATCTCCAAAAATATTGACGTTTTTTACCACGCCACTTTCTATCATATTTTGACCTTCCCCAGAAACACTTATGGTTTCTAAGGCTTTTAAAATCTCTTTTTTATCTAATTTCATATAAAATGAGTCGTATTTTTTATGAATTCTTAATTAGAATTATTCTAAAATGCAAATATACGGGTTAAGTGTGTAATTAAGAAGACGATTGATTGAATTTCTTGATGCTATGTATAAGCCTTTTCGATTTAAGTTGAAATAGTTTCCGGCTCCCAAAAAACAGAGTTAAAATCTTGAATTTGATCGTCTTTAACTTTTATTCCTTCACTTTCTAATAATTGCTGCATCAAGTGAGTTCCCGCAAAATGATGTTTACCGGTAAGTACTCCTTTTCTGTTCACTACCCGATGCGCAGGAACATCTTCACGTTCGCTGGCGCCATTCATGGCATATCCTACCATTCTGGCACTTTTTGCGGCACAAATGGCTTTGGCAATCGTACCGTAAGTAGTAACCCGACCGTACGGAATTTGTTTTGCAACCTCATAAACTCTTTCAAAAAAATTGGAAGAATTGGTCATGAAAAGGGTTTAAAAATCCGGATAAGTGTAATCACAACAAGCACAAACATAAGCCCTGCCATAAAATAATTAGAATATTTACTGAAAGATTGGGTATGTTTTTCAATTTTGGTAAAACCTGCTACATAACCATAAAGAGTAACAAAAGTTCCCAGACAAGCTGCAGAAGCAAAAATCACCATATCAATCATATCGTACTTTGCATTTTCTGGCGCAAATGCAGTACTGAGCGCAACAAAATAAGGAATAGGAAAAACATTAAAAACAGCAATGGTTAAGCCTTTTAAGTAGCTTTTGCCTGAATTTCCTTTTTTATGAGTGTTTATCTTTTTATTCTTTTTAGCCTGAATAAAGAAAAACACCATTAAGATCAAGAAAACAACCAAACCAACGCGCAACAACATCTTATTTACATAAGGATGACCTAAGATGTATTTTGATAAAAGTATTGCTAAAAAAGATTGTATTAACACGATGGTCGAAGCTCCTAGCGCTACAAAAACCCCACTGCGCTTACCTCTTTCTACACAAGATTTCGCGACCGTCATATTTACTAATCCCGGCGGAACAACTCCTGCTAAAGCTGCTAAAAATGTAAATAAAAAAAGTTTAGATTCTTCCAAAAGCTATTACTTTACACGAAACTTAATGTACGTTATTTTTTTATTTTCTTCAAGATACTGATTTTCATAGAAAGTTTGAATACCAATAACCTCTTCAGGTGAATATTCATTTTTATAAACATCGTGATTTGCGTGTAAAATCTCGTGACCTTCACCGTGCAAAAGCCCTAAAGTATAACCGTGCATAAATTCGCTATCGGTTTTTAAATTTACCACTCCATCCGACTTCAATATCTTTTTGTATTTCTGAAGAAACTCAGTATTGGTTAATCTATGTTTGGTTCGTTTATATTTAATTTGAGGATCGGGGAAGGTGATCCAGATTTCATCGACTTCATTTTCAGCAAAAATAAGATCGATCAATTCTATCTGCGTTCTTAAAAAACCTACATTATTCATCTCTTCTTCGACGGCGGTTTTAGCGCCACGCCAAAAACGAGCCCCTTTAATATCGATCCCTAAAAAGTTCTTTTCAGGATACATTTTTGCCAAACCAACACTGTATTCTCCTTTACCGCAACCCAATTCTAAAACTATAGGTAAGTCGTTTTTAAAGAATTCTTTTGCCCATTTCCCTTTTAAATGAAATTCTTTATTTGTAATTTCTTCTCGGGTAGGCTGGATAACATTCGAAAATGTTTCGTTTTCCTTAAAACGCTTTAATTTATTTTTACTTCCCACAGGTGTTATTTAATATTTTGGTAAAATTAAATAAAATAAAGCAGAGCCTAATAAAGTTATTTTTGATTATGCCGAAAAAAAAGATTTTAGTTGCTCCGTTAAACTGGGGATTGGGTCACGCCACGCGATGCATACCCGTTATTAAAGCTCTTGAAGCGAATGATTTTGAACCCATTATTGCTTCTGATGGTGCTGCACTTTCGTTGCTGAAAAAAGAATTTCCATATTTGAAGTTTTATGAATTACCTTCTTACGATATTCGTTACGCCAGAAAAGGTTTCTTTTTTAAATCGAAAATACTACTCAAGAGTTTTAAGATCTCACAAACTATTGCTGAAGAACGTAAAGCGACTCTTGAAATTTATGCTCAAGAAGGTTTAAGCGGAATAATCTCTGACAATCGTCTTGGCGTGAATTGCAAGTTTGTGCCTTCGGTTTTTATGACGCATCAATTGAATGTGCTTACAGGAAATACGACTTACTTCAGCTCTAAATTGCATCAGCATTACATTAAAAAGTTTAAAGAATGCTGGGTTCCTGATGTGGAAAGCTCACCGAATCTAAGCGGAAAACTAGGCCATTTAAAAGACAAGCATCATTTCAACTTAAAATATATTGGTCCGCTAAGTAGATTATCGCAAAAAGATTTACCTAGCATTTATGATTTAATGGTCATTTTATCCGGACCTGAACCTCAACGTACGTTGTTAGAAGAAAAATTGTTACATGAATTAAAAGACTATGACAAAAAAGTAATTTTTATTCGTGGCGTGATGGAAGATATTCAAACCAAAGAAACACAAGGCAACCTAACGATTTACAATTTTTTAACCGGAGAAGAATTAGAAAATGCTTTTAACCAAAGCGAAACTGTTCTTTCCCGTTCCGGCTACACAACGCTGATGGATTTAGCAAAGTTGAAGAAAAAAGCGTTTTTTATACCAACCCCAGGGCAAACCGAACAGGTTTATCTTGCTAAAAGGCTTCAAGAAAAAGGAATTGCGCCATCTTGCAAGCAGCATCAATTCAGCTTAAAAAAATTAGAAGAGATTGAACTTTATAAAGGCTTAAGCTTTGACAGCGGCGTTTTTGAGTGGTGTGACATGTTTTCCCTTTTCTAAGGTGAAAGAAAATTCACTCCCTACTCCAAAATCACTTTCAACATAAATTTTTTCGTGATGTGCTTCTAAAATATGCTTCACAATAGAAAGCCCTAAACCAGAACCTCCTTCTTTTCGTGAACCACTTTTATCGACTCGGTAAAAACGCTCAAAAAGTCTCGGAATGTTTCTTTGCTCGATCCCTTCACCATTATCGGTAATTCTTACGATCACTTTGTTTTTGATAAGATCTTCGATACTTACTTCAGTCGTACCGCCAGATTTACCGTATTTAATAGAGTTAACCACTAAATTGGTAACTACCTGCTGAATCTTATCTTTATCGGCATAAACAAAAATAGGATCGTCATAATCGATATCGAAGGTTAGCGAAATATTCTTTTTATGGGCTTTCATCTCTAATAGATCGAAAACACTTTCAACCAATTCAACAATATTAAATTCTTCTTCAACTAAATGCAGATCACCGGTTTCTAATTTGGTGATCATATCTAAATCTTTCACAATATAGATAAGGCGATCTAGCCCTTTGCTTGCTCGATCTAAATACTTGTCTCGAACTTTTTTGTCTTTTATAGCACCATCGATAAGCGTTAAAATATAGCCTTGCACGGTAAAAAGTGGCGTTTTTAACTCGTGCGAAACATTACCCATAAATTCTTTACGGTAATTCTCTCGTATTTTTAGGGTTTCGATTTCGAGTTTTTTTCCTTCAGCAAACTTTTCAACTTCACGTGTAAGCGTTGCCATATCTGTCGTGACTTGTTGTTCTTGAAGTGATGAAGATTCTAATAAAGAAACATTATCGTAAACCGCTTTTACTCGACGATAAATAAAATGCTCGATACGAAGCTGAATAATTAAGAATGCAAAGCAATAAACCGTTACCGCAAAACCCAATACGTAAGGCAGCGAAAATTCTGAAAATAAAACCTCATGTACAGCTAAAAGTATAGTTGTAAATATGGTAATGAATAATGATGTGTAAAATGCAAACTTGTATGAACGCTTAAACTCCTTCCCCATTAAATTACGAACTTGTAACCTACTCCTTTTACGGTTTTAAATTTTTTATCTCCTATTTTTTCACGAAGTTTTCTAATGTGAACATCGATCGTACGACCTCCTACAACAACCTCGTTACCCCAAACCTTGTTTAAAATATCTTCACGCTTAAAAACCTTACCCGGGTTAGAAGCTAGTAGAGACAATAATTCGAATTCTTTTCTTGGCAAGATAATTTCTTCTTTCCCTTTTAAAATCTTGTATTCGTCTCTATTAATGGTCAACTCACCAATAGTCGTGATATTTTCTTCCCCTTCGTCGGTTTTCAGTCTTCTTAAAAGTGCTTTTACTTTACTTACCAAGAGCTTTGGTTTAATTGGCTTGGTAATGTAATCGTCTGCTCCCGCATCGAAACCGGCTACTTGAGAATAGTCTTCACCTCGCGCAGTTAAAAAAGTAATAATCGTATTTTGAAGCTCCGGTATTTTTCTTATTTGTTCACAGGCTTCGATCCCGTCCATCTCTGGCATCATTACATCTAAAATGATTAGGTCCGGATTTTTCTTTTTAGCCAACTTTACAGCTTTCGCTCCGTTTTCTGCGGTGATCACATGGTAGCCTTCTGAAGAAAGATTATACCCAACAATTTCTAAAATATCGGGTTCATCATCTACTAATAGAATGGTAATGTTTTGTTTTTCCATAATCAATTAAGTCTTGTTTGGTTGGCGGTAAAAGTAAAGATAATATTAAAACACCTAAGTTAACAAATCTTTTAGATAGATAACATTAGTAACAATTTCGTAACAATGCCCATCTTCATTCTTAACACACGTGTAACATCTATTTTTCAGTGCTTAGTTTCCTTTGCAACGAAAAGAAAACGAATACATGAAAACTATTTTTAACATTTTAATTTGCTTAGTGTCAGCGATTTCATTTGCACAAGAGACAGGTTCTATTGCAGGTGTATTAACAGACAAAGAAACAGGCGATCAACCCCTACCTTTTGCTAACGTAACAATTAAAGGTACAACAAAGGGAACAACTACAGATTTTGATGGTTTATACCAAATAACCAATATAGAACCGGGTACCTATACTGTGGTATTTAGTTTTGTGGGTTATGAAACTTTAGAAGTACCAAATGTAAAAGTTGTAGCGAATAAAGAAACCGAAGTAAACACCGGTTTAGGAGCTAGCGCAGCTGCTTTAGATGAAGTATTAATTAAAACCGTAGCAAGAAGAGATTCACAAACTGCTTTACTTTTAGACCAAAAGGATGCAATAGATATTAAAGAAAGTATCGGCGCCCAAGAATTAGCCAAATTGGGCGTCAGTGATGCAGCAACTGCAACTACAAAAATTTCTGGAGTCTCTAGTAGTGAAGCTTCAGGAGATGTTTATGTACGTGGATTAGGAGACCGCTACTTGTATACCACATTAAACGGACTTACAGTACCTTCAGATAACATTGACAAAAAGAATATTGATCTTGGATTATTCCCTACTAGAATTGTGCAGAGTGTTTCGATTAATAAGAACTTTATGCCTGAAAACACTTCAGACCAATCTTCAGGAAGCATCAATATTACTTCTACAGAATTAGCAGGAACAGAAGAATTTAGTATTAGTGCTCAAACAGGTATTAATACTAATGCCATAGAGCAGGACGAATTTAAACAAACCGCAAATAGAGATGATATCTCTTTCGGGTTTTATAGTAATGATATCTCTACCAAAGACGCAATAACTCAACAATCGTGGAATACACAAAGTATGAGTTTACCCTTAAACTATAAATACGCTTTGACTGCTGGAAAGAAAATTGGAGATAATTTTAAAATACTATTTACAGGATCGCAATCTAGCAATTATGAATATAATGAGGGGATCTTTCAACAATTCGACAGAAACCTTGACGACGTACGTTTTACAGACGCAACCTATTTTACGAATACCATAAACACTACAGGTTTATTAGATTTATCTTACAGTTTTAACAAAGAAAATAAGATTAAAGCTGTTAGCCTTTTTGTAAACAAAATGCAAGATCAGGTTTTTGAAGCAGGTAGGAACAGAGAAGGTTTTGTTTTTGAAGAAGTAAACAATCCCGATGATTTTAGCCAATTTGTAAGAGATCAGAACACTAAACAAACTAAATTATGGGTCAACCAATTATTAGGTGATCACCAGTTTGGAGAAAATCATCACGTTACTTGGGGCTTTGGTTACAACCAATTAGATGCAGATGAGCCTAACCGTATGAGAAATGAGGTGAATATTGAAAATGCCACCGATACAACCCCGGAAAGTATTCAATTAGCGAATCAAGGTGGAACGCAGCAAAGAAAACAATATCAAGAAATTGACGATGCTGAATATACTGCAAGACTTAAAGATGAATTTAAAGTATTTGAAAACGACACTATTTCTTCTTTAAAACTTTCATTTGGAGGTAATTTTAGAAACAAAACCAGAGATTTTGAATCTGACAGAATTGGTGTTGATGAAGTTGGCGCACCAGGACAGGTTGTACCGCCATCAATTGATGACTTAGGCGCTGTCTTTACACAAGGGAATTTTGATAATGGAACTTTAAGATACGTTGAACAATTACCTGATACTTATACTGGTGAATTAAACTCAACTTCAGGATTCTTAAGTGTAAACTATTCAATCAATAAATTCAACTTTAATGTTGGTGCACGTTACCAAAATGACGAAATAAATGTTGATTATAATGTTGGTAATGCTCGTGGCGGTAGAGAAGGAAGTACTTCTAAGAACTACGATAACATTTATCCTGCCATTAATATCAAATATGCTCTTAACGAAAAGAATAACCTACGTTTAGCAGCAAGTAAAACAATTACTTTACCAGAATTTAAAGAAATTGCTCCGTTTGGTTATGTTTCTCCAACAAATCAAGTAATTGTGGGTAATACCGATATTGAAGCAAGTAACGTTTATAATTTAGATTTAAAGTGGGAGTTTTTCCCTTCTAGTGGCGAATTAATTTCTGCAACAGGTTTCTTTAAACAAATTAACGATCCAATTAACAGAACGTTAGACAGAGGTTCTTCTGGTTATTTCACTTTCTTTAACACAAGTGAAAAAGCTGAAGTTTATGGATTAGAGCTGGAGGCTAACGTTGGCTTAATCTCTTCTGAAGAAGAAAACGGCGTAAACTTAGATCTAGGTTTCAACTTCACGAGAATGTGGCACACTCAAGATTTAAAAACTAACTACAACGAAGAAGGAAATATTGCAAGTACTTTCAGATACAATGGCAAAAGTGAGATTGGTTTAGAAGGGGCTTCAGACTACATTGTAAATACCTCTTTTAACTTTTCTACAAACTGGGAAAAAGAATTTAATGCTAATATCTCTGGTAACTATTCTTCAGATAAAATATACGCAATAGGTAGTGCTCCAGACAGCCAAACCATAGAATCTAATTTATATAACAATGAAATTATAGAAAAAGGATTCGTTACACTTAATGCCACCTTAAACCAAGAAATCACAAAGAATTTTAGCGTGAATTTTAAAGCCCTCAATTTATTAGATCCTGAAATTGAAAGAACTCAAGATGTTTTAGATATCCCTACAGGACAAGAAAACACAGAAACAATTAGGTCTTATAAGAAAGGAATGACTTTATCATTAGGCTTTAACTATAAATTTTAATCAACTTAAACTATAAATTTAATTTAAACACTTCAAAATGAAAAAAGCAATTAAAAACTTATCTATTTTATTCTCATTATTGATTATGGGATTAGCTATTACCAGCTGTAGTAGCGATGACGACTCGACCTCGAGTGATGACGGAGGAAGTTCTGCTGCAGAACTTAATGGTTCAATTACAGAAGATATGATGTTAGATGCTTCAGTTACATATAACTTAACAGGTACATTTAGCGTTGAAGAAGGAGCAACTTTAACAATTCCAGCAGGAACTAGAATTAATACAGGAGTTGGTACAGATGTCTATATGGTTGTTCAAAAAGGAGCACAAATTGATATTCAAGGTACTGCATCTAATCCAGTAGTTATGAAACCAACTACCGAAGGACAATGGGGTGGTCTTTTACTTTTAGGTGATGCAACAACTACCGCAGGTGAAAATGCAACTGCAGAAGTTGGAGGTCTTATTTACGGTGGATCTAACGATGCAGATAACTCAGGTTCTATTCAATATTTAGTTATCGAGCAATCAGGTGCTCAAATTAATGCAGACTCTCAATATAATGGGTTAACCTTATATGCTGTTGGTTCTGGTACTAGCATTAATCACGTTGCAATCATTAATGGTACAGATGACGGTATCGAATTTTTCGGTGGTACTGTAAATGCTTCTAACATATATGTAGAGAATTTAGAAGATGATGCGATCGATTGGACAGAAGGTTGGAATGGTACATTAACAAATACTTATGTCTTGCATACAGAGGCTGGTTTTTCTACTGCAATAGAAGCTGATGGTTTTAACAACAATCCAACAATTAATAATTTTACAGCTGTTTCTCAAGCTGGAGGGATCGCTTTACAGTTTAAAGCTGAATCTGGCGCAACGATTACAGGATTATCTCTAAATGGTTACGAAACTCCGGTAGATATGGCTAACGATGGTCCATTATCTAACATTAGCATTAATGGATCTGTAGCTAATCTAGAAAGCACTTATACAGGACCAGCAACAGTTAATTTATCTCAATTTGACTGGGTTGCAAACGCAGCAAACGATAATATTTTAAATGGTTCTATCACATCTGATGTTACTTTAGATGCTTCTGTAACCTACAGCTTAGAAGGAATTTTAAGTGTTGAAAATGGAGCTTCATTAACTATACCTGCAGGAACACAAATCCTTACAGGAGTTGGTACAGATGTTTACATCGCAGTACAAAAAGGGGGGCAAATTTTTATCGAAGGAACAGAAGATGCTCCTGTAGTTATGGAACCTGCAACTGAAGGAACTTGGGGTGGTTTATTACTATTAGGGGATGCAACAACTACCGCAGGTGAAAATGCAACTGCAGAAGTTGGAGGTCTTATCTATGGTGGTACAAATGACACAGACAACTCTGGTTCTATTGAATATTTAGTAATAAAGCAATCTGGAGCTCAAATTAATGCAGACTCTCAATATAATGGGTTAACACTTTACGCTGTTGGTTCTGAAACTTATATTAGTAATATCGCATTTATCGGAGGTCAAGATGATGGTGTTGAATTTTTTGGAGGTACTGTAAGTGCTTCAAATGTATATGTTGAAGATTTAGAAGATGACGCTATAGATTGGACAGAAGGTTGGAATGGTACATTAACAAACACCTATGTCCTTCACACACAAGCAGGTTTTTCTACTGCATTAGAAGCGGATGGTTTTAACAACAATCCAACTATCACAAACTTTACCGCAGTTTCTCAAGCAGGAGAAGGTAAAGCTCTTCAATTTAAAGCAGAGTCAGGTGCAACAATTACAGGATTATCACTAACTGGTTATAATACCACTATCGATATGGCTAACGATGGACCTTTATCTAACGTTCAAATTGAAGGAGAAGATGCAGACCCTAGTATGTCTTATGATAATGATGCAACTGTTGAAGTTTCAATGTTTGATTGGAGAAATAACTAATTCTCTTTTTTTAAATTATAATTTTAAAAGCCACCTAAAGAGGTGGCTTTTTTATAACTAAAAGTTAATTATATAGAGATATTTATAATTTAGCTTAACTAATTATACTCTTTCGTTATATTTGCAAAACACATTAAATATATAGTTAATTATGAAAAAAATTACTTTATTGTTTGCCTTAATGATTTCTATGATCTCATTTGGTCAAACCCCAATCATTACTATGATTTCAGATGGTGACTGCTCTGGAGGAACTCCAAAAGTCGTTGAGCTTTATGCTCAAGGAACAGTAGATTTTTCAAATTATTCAATCGTAAAATCTGCAAACGGTGGTGAATTCTCTAGTGACTTCAACCTAACAGATTTAGGAGTTGTTACAGATGATTTTGTTTATATCTACAAAGATGGTGAAACTGAAGGCGGAGCATCTATCTTTGCTGCAGAATATCCATCAGCAACAAATACTTTATCTACAACTTCAGACGCAGTAAACTTTAACGGTGATGATGCGATTAGATTAGTTTTAGATAGCGACTCTTCTGTAATCGATCAATACGGAAACGAGGAAGATGGAACCGGAACACCTTGGGAATACAAAGACGGTTATGCTAAAAGAAATAACGGGACTACTCCTAATGGAACATTCGTAGTTACAGACTGGACATTTAGCAACGATGCCTTAAACGGTGAGGGTAATTGCCAGAGTGGAACTAACTTTGAAGACATTATCAATATAGGAACATATGAAGCTACCAGTCAAGGTGGCGATGCTGCTTTACTTATAACAGCTCCTGCAGATAATATGACATATTCTCCAAACACTTCAGAAGTAACAGTTGAATTTGCAATTTCAAACTTTACAATTTCTTCAAGCGCAACAGAAGCAAATGGTGATGGTTACGTACAATACAGTACTGATAATGGAGCAACATATATCAATAAATTTGACGCAGAAGATATTATACTTGCAGATTTAGATGCTGGAGATTATACCGTAATGATCCAATTAGTAGATAATAATGGTGATGTTTTAGATCCTGCTGTCGAAGATATGGTATCATTTTCAATAGCTATGGCAACTCAAGTAACCTCTATAACTGAATTAAGAGCAGATGTTGAAACAAACGGTGTTGGTTCTTATTACGAAATCACAGGAAACTCTTTAGTAACTTGGACGGATGGTTACAACAATAGAAGATGGATCCAAGACGAAACTGTTTCTGGAATTTTAATTTTTGATCAAGATGAGGTTATCGATGGCGATGCTTATACTGCCGGAGATATGGTTTCAGGTTTAGTTGGTTATACTGTAGACTACAATGGTGTTTTACAATTTGTACCTTCAGAAGATGCGGGTACTATTGAGTCATCAGGGAACACAGTAACTCCACAAGTAATTACAGTTGCAGAATTTGCAGCTAACTATGAAGATTATGAGTCTGAGTATATTGCTTTTGAAAATGTAACTATTAACGATTCTGATGAAGAAGATGCAGATGGTACTTTTCAAACGGGAACAAACTACCCAGTTGTTAGCGGTTCTGACGAAACTGAAATGAGAACAGATTTTTATGGTGCAGATTATATTGGTGAAATGATTCCTTCAGCTCCAACTACAATTACTGCCGTGGCTGGAGAATTTAACGGTAATCACCAAGTTTTCGCTACAGACGTAAATGCTACTTTAGCTGCAGATAACTTTACTGCTTCTATGTTTACACTTTACCCTAATCCAACTTCTAACGGTACTGTTGCAATTCAAACAGAAACTAGTGGAGCGGTAAACGTTGAGATCTACAACTTATTAGGTAAAAGAGCTTTAACTGCTAAAAATGTGAACGGCAACCTTAATGTTTCTACATTAAACGCTGGTGTTTACTTAGTAAAAGTAACTCAAAACGGAGTTTCTTCAACTAAAAAATTAATTGTAAAATAAGTTTACAATCTTTAATATTCAAAGCGCCCCATGGAGGGCGCTTTTTTATTTTCTTATTTTTGCTGAAATTTTACGATCCCATGAAATTAGAAGAACAACTTTTCAATATTCAAAATGAAGCTGACTTTTTAAAAGTGAGTCTTCAGGTTTTTCAATTTCAATATCAACATAGCGAGGTGTATCGCAAGTTTTGTGATTTACTGAATACAAAACCTCAACAAGTAACTAGTTTAAAAGAAATTCCGTTTTTACCAATTGAATTCTTTAAAACTCATCGAGTGCTTTCTTCCGCAGAAAAAATTGAAGAAACATTTACCAGTAGCGGTACTACCGGAAATCTTACCAGCAAACATCTGGTAACCGATTTAAAACTGTACGAACAAAGCTTTATCAATGCTTTTGGAGGTTTTTACGGACCGATCGAAGATTATGTAACCTTAGCTTTATTACCTGCCTATTTAGAGCGTAAAGGCTCTTCATTAATCTATATGGCCAACTACTTCATCGATCATAGCAAACACCCAGAAAGCGGTTTTTATTTAGATGAATTAGATCAGCTTGCGTCGCTTCTGCTTCAACTAGAAAAAGAAAAGAAAAAAGTACTGCTCATCGGTGTTTCGTTTGCTTTATTAGATTTAGTAGAACAACACCAATTCAATTTAAAAAATACGGTTATCATGGAAACCGGCGGAATGAAAGGTCGCCGAAAAGAAATGATTCGAAAAGAACTTCATCAAATTTTAAAAGAAGGATTTGGCGTTGAAAAAATTCATTCTGAATACGGAATGACCGAACTTCTTTCTCAGGCCTATTCTCAAGGCAACGGTATTTTTAATTGCCCAAAACATATGAGCTTCTTACTCCGCGATACCGAAGACGCTCTTTCTTATGTTGAAGATGGTAAAACCGGCGGAATTAACGTGATCGATCTAGCAAACCTAAATTCTTGCTCATTTATCGCTACTCAAGACCTCGGAAAAAAAATTAACACAAATGCCTACGAAATACTGGGAAGGTTTGATAACAGTGACATTAGAGGCTGTAATTTGATGGTCTTATAACTTAACATTCGTTATTTTTATGTTAAGTTGAAATTTATCTGTAATTAAAACGCATTTACTTCGTCTTATTAAGTGCTAAGATGAAGTTTTTTCATAATAGATTGGTTAGTTATTTAGAAAGCCCGGTGTGATGACCGGGCTTTCGCATTTTATGAAGTAAAGAAAATCTAAACCGCTTTAATAATGTACGTGTTTTTCTTTCCTTTATTGATGATTACATATTTACCGTTTATTAAATCTGCTTCAGTAATCGCGTAATCTTCTTTTACTTTTTCTTTATTCACAGCAACTGAATTTGCTTTTAAAGCTCTTCTCGCTTCCCCGTTACTTGGTAAAAAATCGGTTTCAGCAGCAAGTGCTCCGATCATATCTAAACCGGCAACGATCTTTGCTTTTTCAACTTCTGCTTGTGGTACGCCATCAAAAACATCTAAGAAAGTTTTTTCATCTAAACCTTTTAAATCTTCTGCGGTACTTTTACCAAACAATACATTCGAAGCCTTAATAGCATTTTCCAGATCATCTTTAGAATGTACCATTTCTGTAAGTTCTTCTGCTAAACGTTTTTGTAACAGTCGCGCGTGTGGAGCTTCGTTATGCTCTGCGATCAAGCTTTCAATCTCTTCTTTTTCAATAAAAGTGAAAATCTTAATAAACTTTTCTGCATCTTCATCACTTGTATTGATCCAGTATTGGTAAAATTTGTAAGGTGAAGTTTTCTCTGGATCTAACCAAACATTACCTCCTTCTGATTTACCAAATTTACTTCCGTCTGCTTTCGTGATTAATGGCGAAGTTAATGCGAAACCTTTACCACCGCCAATTCGACGAATTAATTCTGTTCCGGTAGTGATATTTCCCCACTGGTCACTACCTCCCATTTGTAACGTACAATTTGCAGCTCTATATAAGTGAAGAAAATCGTATCCCTGTACCAATTGGTAGGTAAACTCGGTAAAACTCATCCCTTCATTTGCTTCTGAAGAAAGACGTTTTTTCACAGAGTCTTTCGCCATCATATAATTTACGGTAATATGCTTCCCAACGTCTCTAATAAACTCTAAGAACGAAAAATCTTTCATCCAATCGTAATTATTCACCAAAACAGCTCCGTTTTCTTCTTTTCCGGAGAAATCTAAAAACTTAGAAAGTTGTTGTTTTACTCCGTTTTGGTTTTTACGTAGGGTTTCTTCATCTAATAAATTACGCTCTTGTGATTTTCCGGTAGGGTCGCCAATCATTCCTGTAGCTCCGCCAATAAGCGCGTAAGGTTTATGACCACATCGTTGAAAATGCGCCAATACCATAATAGGCACCAAACTACCAATGTGTAAAGAATCTGAAGTAGGATCGAAACCAATATAGGCAGAACGCATCGCTTCTTGTAAATGCTCTTCGGTTCCCGGCATTACATCGTGTAACATTCCTCTCCACTGTAACTCTTCAACAAAATTTTTGGCCATTTTTTTAGGTCTTTACAATTATTCTTTTTGATTTTGAATTAAAATTGAATCTAAAAATATTCTTACTCAAAATTCAATTTTACTTACGAATTGACAAAGATAGGAGAAACTAAAAATTTTCCTATTCCTAAAAGCTTGAAACTATTTAAATTTTATCTTTACACTATGATTTTAGTAACAGGCGCGACCGGTTTAGTGGGTTCTCATCTTTTGGTTGAATTACTTCAGCAAGATGAAAAAATTAGGGCTTTATACCGAACCGAAGAAAAAATTAAAGCTACCCAAAAAATTATTAAGTTTAAATTAGGAGATAATGCCGAGCAACTTTTTTCTAAAATCGAATGGGTACAAACCGACATTACTTGTATTCCTGAATTAGAAGATGCTTTTAAAGACATTGATTACGTTTACCATTGCGCCGGTTATATTTCTTACAATCCCAAAGACTACAAACTTCTTCGGAAAATAAATATTGAAGGAACCGCTAACGTAGTGAATATTGCGTTAAGTACAAACATTAAAAAGTTTTGCCACGTAAGTTCGATCGCAGCTTTGGGAAGTGAACTTAATCATAAAAAAATCACAGAAAGTTCTCCGCGAAACAATGAAGCTGAACACGATAATTATTCGATCTCTAAATACGGAGCAGAAATGGAAGTTTGGCGCGCTGCGCAAGAAGGTTTACCGGTAATCATTGTAAATCCCGGAGTAATTATTGGTGCCGGAAATTTTAATACCGGTAGCGGAAAGTTATTTAGCAAAGTAAATAAAAACCTATCTTACTATCCTCCTTTGATGACCGGTTTTGTAGCTGCTGAAGATGTTGCTAAAGCCATGCTGAAGCTCATGAAAAGTGAGATTGTAAACGAACGTTTTATTCTCGTTTCAGAAAACACTTCATTTAAAGAAGTTCTTGCAGAAATTGCTCAAGCCTTAGGAAAACCTATCCCTAAAAAACAATTGCAACCTTGGATGGTTTTTGTAGGTTGGTTGGTACAGTATATAGGCAGAAAACTCTTCAACACTAATCAAGAAATCACCAAAAACTCTATTAAAGGAGCTTTTGGCAAATCTTATTATGATCATTCTTTAATTAAAGAAAAGATTGGTTTTGAGTTTACCTCGATCAAAAAATCTATTGAAGAAACCGCAATTTATTTTAAGAAAGTGAATTAAGAACGAGTATCCTCTTTTAAAATAGAAGTGGTTGACTTGAATACCGGTTTTTTATCACCTTCTTCCTTAGGCTCAATCTCTTTTTTTAGCTCTGCCTTTTTGTTTTTTTTCTCCTTTTTTTCAGCTTCTACTAAAGAATCTAATTCTTTTTTTTCAGCTTCTAAACGATCTTGTACTTCACTGTAAATTCTTTCGTTTGTCTTAAAATCTTCAGCATAATATTCAACACTATTCACAAATTGAAGACTATCGATCTTATATTTTTCAAAAATAAGTTCTTTGGTTTTTACTTCTCGCTTTTCATACTCAATAGAAGAAAATCCTTCTGCAGCATCTAATTTTAAAAGATCGGTTAGCACATCGATCATTTTATCTTCAGCGATTAGATTTTCTGGTTTTTCAGCATGATCTACGTTTTGACAAGCTGCAAAAACGAGCAATATAAATGAAAAAAGTATGTAAGCTGATTTCTTCATTATCGATTAAAAGTTAAACGTTCTGCATTTTTAACGTCTAAAACCTTAAAGTTCTTATATACCAATTTACCATTTACAAACGTATGCGTAATGCGTGATCTAAAAGTTGTTTTCTCGAATGGAGACCAACCACATTTGTAAAGAATATTATCTTTTTGTACCGTCCAAGGTGCGTTAAGATCTACCAAGACTAAATCTGCCTTGTAGCCTTCTTTAATATAACCACGCTTTTCAATCTCAAAAAGTATAGCGGGATTATGACACATTTTTTCAACAATTTTCTCTAAAGAAATCTTTCCGCGATGGTAAAATTCTAACATTGCTGGTAAAGCATGTTGCACTAACGGTCCGCCACTTGGTGCTTTGGTGTACACATTATTCTTTTCTTCTTTGGTATGCGGCGCGTGATCTGTAGCGATCACATCTAACTTATCGTCTAATAAACCTTGCAATAAAGCTTCTTGATCTTTCTTGGTTTTTACCGCAGGATTCCATTTAATATGCGTTCCCTTTTCATTGTATTGCTCATTATTAAACCATAAATGATGAATACAAACCTCTGCCGTGATCTTTTTATCTTTTAAAGGGATTTTATTGGTAAAAAGACTTAATTCTTTTGCTGTTGAAAGATGAAAAACATGCAGTCTAGCTCCCGTTTTCTTGGCAAGCGCTACCGCTTTTGAAGAAGAGATATAGCAAGCTTCTTCACTTCTAATTTCTGGGTGATAAATAATCGGGATATCGTCACCAAATTCTTCTTTATACTTGGCTAAGTTGTTTTTAATCGTTTCTTCATCTTCGCAATGCGCAACGACCATTAACGGAGAGTTTTTAAAGATTTGCTCTAAAACCTTTTCATCGTCGACCAACATATTTCCTGTAGAAGAACCTAAAAACAGTTTTAAAGCTGCCGTGGTTTTAGGATCTACTTTTTTAATTTCTTCTAAATTATCGTTCGTACCACCAAACATAAATGAATAATTAGCATAAGCTTTTTCTGCAGCGATCGCGAATTTTTCTTCTAACTTTTCTATGGTAGTGGTTTGTGGCACGGTATTCGGCATCTCGATAAAAGACGTAATTCCTCCGGCAATTGCAGCTTTAGAACCGTGTTCAATATCTTCTTTGTGCGTTAAGCCCGGCTCTCTAAAATGAACCTGATCGTCGATAACACCCGGGAGCAAGTATTGTCCTTCAGCATCAAACACTTGTACATCTTGCGACTTAGCACTAATAATATCGGCTACTTCTACAATAGTATCATTTTCAATGTAAACATCTCCTTCAAACACTTTTCCTTCGTTAACGATGTTTGCATTTTTAATTAAAATCTTTTTCATATCTCTTTGCCAAATAAACTTTTTAACTTCATTTTTATTACTCCAAAAACTGCTTCAGAAATAATATTGCTACTCAATTTCGACTCACCTCTTGTTCGGTCTGTAAATATAACAGGAACTTCTACAATATTAAATTTATAGAGGTAAGCTTTAAATTTCATTTCTATCTGAAAGGCATAACCTACAAATTGTATCGTATCTAAATTAATTCGCTCTAGAACCTCTCTACGATAGCAAACAAAACCTGCGGTAGTATCTTGTATTTGCATTCTGGTAATGAACTTTACGTATTTTGATGCAAAATAAGACATCAAAACGCGGTTCATGGGCCAATTAACCACATTAACCCCTTTTACATATCGAGAACCAATAGCTACATCTGCTTTTTGCTTTACACAAGCATTATACAAGCGTATTAAATCGTTTGGATTGTGAGAAAAATCTGCATCCATCTCGAATATAAAATCGTAATCTCTTGCCAAAGCCCATTTAAAACCGTGAATATAAGCGGTACCTAAGCCAGATTTCTCTGTTCTAATTTCTAAAAATAACTGCTCAGAAAATTCTTTTTGAAGCTCTTTTACTTTTGCTGCAGTTTGATCTGGAGAACTGTCGTCGACCACCAATATATCGAAAGACGAACGCTGCGAAAATACGTTGCGAATAATACGCTCTATATTTTCTATCTCATTATAAGTAGGTATAATAACGAGTCGCCTCGACATAATGCAATTTTTGAACAAATGTAATTATTTTTAACCTCTCCTATTTCAGAAATTCTACCTAATTAATTTTAAATTTGTAAAAAAATTAATTTGGAAGCTGTAACGCGTTCTATTATTTCTAACGATTGGATCACTGCTATATTATTAGGCATTTTTTTGCTTTTGGCATTCTCAAAAAAATTCTATGCCGAAGACTTTTGGGATTTCTCAAGAATTTTGATGTCTAATAAATACTTTACTTCTCACAAACGAACACTTTCAGTATTAAATTTTTTCAGCTTTTTATTATTTATTGGTCAAGCATTTATTATATCGTTGGCCATCTATTATTTTATAATAATAACCGACTTAATAGAAATCAAGCAAACCGGATACCTTTTATTTATTCAACTTTTCTTAGCCTACAATGTCCTGATCGCTGTTAAATATTTAACTGAAAAAATAATAGGTGAGGTTTTCTCGATCAGTAAACTTTTAGACAATTATATTTTCTATAAGATCACCTATAAAAATTTACTTTCGTTAATCGTTTTTCCTATACTGATTGCAGTGATATATGGCTGGCCAAATTCAAAGATTTTAATTTTTTCTTTCTTCATAATCTGGGCAATAGCAAACCTTTTAGTATTAATTAGGTATTATTCTAAAAACCAAAAGTTAGTTTTGGGCAATTGGTTTTATTTTATTTTGTACCTTTGCACACTTGAAATCGCACCGTATTTCATTTTATATAAAGTGGTTACAGGTATATCGTGATTTTAAGTTAAAAAACACAGCACAATGAAAGTGAAAACTATTTTGATCTCCCAACCGGAACCAAAGGTTGAGAATAGTCCTTATTCAGAATTAGAAGAAAAACAAAAGGTTAAGATTGACTTTATTCCTTTTATTCATGTAGAAGGAGTGCCATCAAAAGAAGTAAGACAACAAAAAATTGATCTTTCTAACTTCACAGCTATTATTCTTACCAGTAGAAATGCTGTAGATCATTTTTTTAGAATTGCTGAAGAAATGCGTTTTAAAGTGCCAGACACTTTAAAATACTTTTGCCAAAGTGAAGCTGTTGCTTATTACCTACAGAAATACGTGGTTTATAGAAAGCGTAAAATTTATGTAGGAAAAAGAACCTTCCCGGAGCTTATCCCGCTTATTAAAAAGTATAAGAATGAAAAATTCTTATTACCATCTGCAGATATGCTAAAACCGGCTGTACCAAAACAATTAGACAAACTTGGTATTAACTGGAAAAGAGGAATTTTTTACAGAACCGTAGTAAGTGATCTATCACACTTAGAAAAAGTTTTCTACGATGTCGTGGTATTTTTTAGCCCTAGCGGAATTAAATCTCTTTTTGAGAATTTCCCAGATTTTAAACAAAACAATACAAGAATTGCTGTTTTTGGTAATTCTACTATTAAAGCGGCCAAAGAGCACGGTTTAGAAGTAAACATTAAGGCTCCAACACCAGAAACCCCATCGATGACGATGGCGTTAGAAAAATATATTAAAGAGCAGAATAAAAAATAAATTCTACTTCAATATATAACAAAAAAAGGGCATTTTAAAAATGCCCTTTTTTCATGAGTAAAACTTAAAACCACTAAACGATAGGACCTCCCTTTAAGATCTCATCATTAGCATAATCATCAAATTTTTCGAAATTATCTTTAAAATAAGAAGCAAGTAGGTTTGCTTTTTTATCGTAAGCTTCTTGATCTTGCCAAGTATCTCTTGGGCAAAGAACTTCTGCAGGAACTTGCGGACATTCTTTCGGCATTTGTAAACCAAAAATAGGATGTTGCTCAAATTCAACTTCATTCAGTTTTCCTTCTATTGCCGCAGAGATCATCGCACGAGTATATTTCAACTTCATTCTAGAACCCGTTCCGTAAGGTCCGCCGGTCCAACCTGTATTTACCAGCCAAACATTTACACCAGATGCTTTCATTTTTTCGCTAAGCATTTCAGCATATTTGGTTGGGTGCAATGGCATAAAAGGCGCACCAAAGCAAGCAGAAAAACTTGGTACCGGCTCGGTAATACCTTCTTCTGTTCCCGCAACTTTTGCCGTATAACCACTTATAAAATGATAAGCCGCTTGGCCGGGATTTAATTTGCTAATAGGAGGTAAAACACCAAATGCATCTGCCGTTAAGAAGAATATATTTTTGGTGTTCTCTCCTACAGAGGGTGTTTGTATATTATTAATATGGTAAATTGGGTAACTAACTCTTGTATTCTGGGTAATTGAAACGTCTTTAAAATCGACTTCACCTTCACTATTCATAATTACATTTTCTAGAATAGCGCCAGGTTTGATCGCGTTATAAATGTCTGGTTCTCCTTCTTCAGAAAGATTGATCACTTTGGCATAGCAACCGCCTTCAAAATTAAAGACTTTATTATCTGGCGTCCAACCGTGCTCATCGTCTCCAATTAGTTTACGATCGGGATCTGCAGAAAGCGTAGTTTTACCGGTACCGGAAAGTCCAAAGAAAATAGCAGTATCGTTATCTTCACCTACATTAGCAGAACAATGCATGGGTAATACATTTTTATAAACCGGTAGAATAAAATTTAAGGCTGAAAAAATACCTTTCTTAATTTCTCCGGTATATCCTGTACCACCAATTAATGCGATCTTTTTACTGAAATTTAAAATAGCAAAATTATGTTGACGCGTACCATCAACCACCGGATCTGCTTTAAAACCGGGTGCATTTACAATTAACCAATCTTCTTTAAAATCTTCAAGCTCTTCTTCCTCTGGACGTAAAAACATATTGTAGGCAAACATATTACTCCAAGGGTATTCGTTGATCACACGAATATTTAAACGATAATCTTGATCTGCACACGCGTAGGCATCGCGTACAAATAATTCTTTTTCAGAAAGATAATCGGTCACCTTATTATAAAGTGCATCAAATTTATCTTCATCAAAAGGAATATTAATATTTCCCCACCAAACTTTATCTTTAGTAACGTTATCTTTTACAATAAAACGGTCTTGTGGAGATCTTCCGGTAAACTCACCGGTATTAATTGCTAATGTACCAGAATTAGTTTCGACACCCATTTTTTTGTCGATCGTAATTTGGTGCAATTCTTCTGAAGAAAGTTGATAATGAAAATCTGCTTTTCTAATTCCGTATTCCTCTAACGAAAACGTTTTCGTAATTAGCTGATTTGGAAGCATAAAATTATTTTTGTTGTGTTTGTTCAGCAAAAATAGAAATAAAAACTTTAAGACCTAAAAAGTTTTTAAGTTTATTTCTTATTCATTTTCAGAATGTTAAGAATCAAAACCAACCAAGCTAAGATTAAAAAAACACCCCCTATTGGAGTTACAAACCCAAAACTTTTAACAGATACCCCTGTTATTGCAGAGGTCGTTAGCAAATAAATAGATCCTGAAAACAATACAACCCCTACCAAAATCATCCAAAATACAATATTCTTAGTTTTGTCGGTAAAAAATGAAGTATTCGCAATAATTAGCGCTAAAAACGCGTGATAAAATTGATATCGTACTCCGGTTTCGTAACTTATTAAACTTTCTTCAGTTAAAACTTCTTTTAAACCGTGAGCCCCAAATGCCCCTAAAATTACAGCTAACATTCCGAAAATACAACCAAGAATTAACAGCTTTCTTTGCATGATTTATTTTTTTAAATAAGATTTTATTAAGTAATTTGAAAGAACCACAAAATTAACCAAGTAATTTTAAACATGCGAAAAATATTGCTCATTGGTGCCGGAAAATCTACTTCGGCACTTATAAAATACCTAAAAGAAAAGTCTAACGAAGAAAAGCTACAGCTTATTATAGGTGATTTATCACTTGCAAATGCTGAAAAATTTGCAGGCGATCATCCAAACACCAAAGCAATCGAACTCGATATTTTTAAAGCTGAACAACGTCAAGAAGCGATCAAAAATGCAGATATCGTGATCTCGATGTTACCGGCACGTTTTCATATTGAAGTGGCTAAAGATTGTGTAAATTTCAATAAGAATTTAGTGACCGCTTCTTATGTGAGTGACGAGATGCAAGCTTTAGATGAAGAGGTAAAGCAAAAACGACTCACATTTATGAACGAGATCGGCGTAGATCCCGGGATCGATCATATGAGTGCGATGCAAGTGATTGACCGTATTCGAGCAAAAGGTGGAAAAATGCTGTTATTTGAATCGTTTACCGGCGGTCTCGTAGCTCCCGAAAGCGACACGAACCTTTGGAATTACAAATTCACTTGGAATCCTAGAAATGTTGTTGTCGCCGGGCAAGGTGGCGCAGCCGTTTTTATGCAAGAAGGCAAGTACAAATACATTCCGTATCACCGTTTATTTAGACGAACTGAATTTCTAGAAGTAGAAAACTACGGAAGATTTGAAGGTTTAGCTAATCGTGATTCTCTTAAATACAGAAGTGTTTATGGTTTAGACAGCATCAAAACGCTTTACCGCGGAACTTTGCGACGCGTAGGTTTCAGCAAAGCCTGGAATATGTTCGTGCAGTTAGGGATGACTGACGATACTTATACCTTAGAAGGTTCTGAAGAAATGAGTTATCGCGACTTTGTTAACTCTTTTTTACCGTATTCTCCAACCGATTCTGTTGAATTAAAAACGCGCTACAACCTCAAGATCGATCAAGATGATGTAATGTGGGAAAAATTATTGGAGCTTGATATCTTCAATCCTAATAAAAAGATCGGAATTAAAAATGCCACTCCGGCGCAAGCCCTTCAAAAAATATTAGAAGAAAAATGGACACTCGCTCCCGACGATAAAGATATGATTGTGATGTATCATAAATTCGGGTACGAAATAGACGGTAAAACTAACCAGATCGATTCGACGATGGTACATCTTGGCGAAGATCAAACCTATACCGCCATGGCGAAAACCGTAGGATTACCGGTAGCGATTGCAACCCTTAAAATTTTAAATAAAGAAATTACTACGACAGGAGTTTTACGACCAATTACCAAAGAAATTTACGATCCTATCTTAAAAGAACTCGCTGAAAACGGAATCGTTTTTAAAGAAAAAGAACGTGAATATTTAGGCTATAACGAAGATAACGTAGTAGGATAAGTAAATTTTTTCTTTGTGAATTAAAAAATTTGATTAGTTTTAACGAAATTTAACAATAAAACTAATCGATTTATGAAAAAAATTAAAGTTATCTTATTATTTGCTTTTGTAGCAATACTATGTGTTAGCTGTTCTAAAGATGATGATGGCAGCAAATCTAACACACCAGAAGGTGTCCCTACAGGAGAGGTTGTGGCAGTATCGCAAAGAAGCCTTGTATTAACAGGCTTTGATGATGCGAACATGGGAAAAAGTCTCAACAATACACAAAAGTGGTGGCTTTATGATTACGGCGAAATAATTTCAGACTGTGACGAATATTCACAAGATTTAGATGAAGATATATATATCGGTTTCTTACCTGATGGAGAATTAAAATATTTAGATATGGATGGAAACCATCTATATTCTAGAACTTGGGCTTGGGGTCCTGGACAAAACTCAGTGACTTTAGATGGCAATACGATGGTTCAATATGAGTTTACTGCACTAAATGAAGATGAAATTATTTATTACTCTAGCACAGACTTGTTTGATTGCAACATAACTACTTACGAAAAATTACACGAACCTTATTACGAGTAAAATTAAATTTGTAGTTTATCAAAAATTTAAAAAGGCGAACCAAATTGGTTCGCCTTTTTAAATTCGGGAACTATTTATAATTAATCTCTACTTCCTAAAAATATTCCGATGAAGTAAAGCAAGGTCGCTAAAGAACCTACCGCAGCAACCACATAAGTTCTCGCCGCCCATTTTAAAGCATCTTTAGAACCTTCGTATTCTTGCGGAGTCACAATATTTTCTGCTTTTAACCAAGCCAATGCACGATTACTCGCATCGTATTCTACCGGCAAAGTGATAAAACTAAACAAGGTTCCCATCCCGAAAAGAATAATTCCTGCCAATAAAACCATTTGCCCGACGCCAAAAGAAACCGTTGCCATTAAGATGATTCCACCCATTATCACAAACTGACTAAATCTAGAAGCCACGCTTACTACCGGAACCAATGCACTTCGCATTTTTAACCAACTGTACGCTTTGGCGTGTTGCACGGCGTGACCACATTCGTGCGCAGCAACCGCAGCGGCAGCTGCGTTTCGCTGACTGTAAACCGCCTCACTTAAATTTACCGTCTTCTTTTGCGGATTGTAATGATCGGTTAATTGTCCCGGGGTCGAAATAACTTTCACATCATAAATCCCGTTATCTTCTAGCATTTTTCGAGCGATCTCGGCGCCGCTCATCCCGTTTTGTAAATGCGTTTTCGAGTATTTTCTAAATTTCGATTTTAGCGTATGGCTCACGTACCAACTCACCAAAATAATGAGTCCGATAAGCAAATAATATCCCATCATAACTTTTTCTTTTTCAGTTTTTAGAGAATAAGAAATCAAAAATCTAGCCAATTTAAACAAATGACGTTTTGTCTTCTTAGGCATATCCCTTCGGGTCGGGCTGTACGCTATATCTTTTTAAATTCCTGCGCTTGCAGAAATTTAAAAAGGATGCCGCTGCCATCCCTTATGCAAAAAAATTAGTGTTCATTTTCAAATTTTAACTTAACTCATATAAAACCCTTCCGACTTATTTCGCTATCGCTACATAAGCCACCTTCCCTCAAAAGGGAAGGAAGTTTATAGTGATTTAAATAAATTCAAAAGAAGAGATTCCAGATCAAGTCGGGAATGACACAAATACTATTATTAAAATTGCAAAGAATCAAAAAAAATATATTAAAAAAGTTCCCCTCCTTAAAAGGAGGGGTGCCCGATAGGGCGGGGTGGTTTTGAAAGCTTAATAAAACTTCAGAAGAAGAAAGCACCCTTCCGACTTATTTCGCTATCGCTACATAAGCCACCTTCCCTTTTGAGGGAAGGAAGTTTATAGTGATTGAAATAAATTCGCAAAACGTGAAAAATAAACCATAACTGAATCACCGAAATATCCTGCAAGGTTTCTAAAACCTTGTAGGTATCCATTTCAAAAAAAAACCTACAAGGTCAGAAATAGACCTTGCAGGAATGCTTAAAGGATAAAAAACAATACAAAATGTTCCACTCCTTTTAAACGAAAGCTACCTGATACAACAGGGAAGGTTTCGCGTTAGGGATTGAGGCTTTGTTGGAGCTCTTTTTAAATTCCTGCCTACGCAGGAATTGAGAAAAGCGACTGCCGAAAGCCCGACCCGTAGGGGAACGCCCTAAGAATGAACTTCTTCCCAACCGAAAGCTTCAGCAATGGGTTGATAAACGACTTTCCCTTTAATAATATTGAGTCCTTTAAAAAGTGCGGTGTTTTCTTTGCAAGCCATTTCCCAACCTTTTTCTGCCAAGCTAATTACGTAAGGCAAAGTCACGTTGGTCAACGCAACGGTAGAAGTGTGCGGAACGGCACCCGGCATATTGGCTACGCAGTAATGCACCACGTCTTCAATAATATAAATGGGATCTTCGTGCGTGGTGGCTTTGGTGGTTTCGATACAACCGCCTTGGTCGACCGCTACATCGACGATCACCGTACCTGAATCCATTTCTTTTAGCATATCGCGAGTAATGAGTTTTGGGGCTTTTGCTCCCGGAATTAAAACACCACCAATAATTAAATCGTGGGTTTTAATGTGCTTGCGAATATTATATTCGTTAGAAAATTCGGTCACGACGTGGCTCGGCATAATGTCGTTTACGTAACGCAATCGATCCATATTAATATCGAGAATAGTAACGTGCGCACCTAAACCGGCGGCCATTTTTGCGGCTTGAATCCCGACAACTCCGGCACCTAAGACCAAGACTTTACCCGGAGAAACTCCCGGAACTCCGCCTAGCAGCAAACCTTTACCTTTTACAGGTTTTTCTAAATATTTTGCTCCTTGCTGAATTGACATTCTACCGGCAACTTCAGACATTGGAGTTAATAAAGGTAATTTACCGTTGGCATCTTGCACGGTTTCGTAAGCAATACATACCGATTTGCTAAAAGAAATGGATTCAGGTACGGTGATCGTTGCTATCGATCATGGCTTCGGTAAGTTCTTGATCGGCGGCAAAATGAAAATAAGTAAAAACGACCTGATCTTCTTTAATTAAATTGTATTCTTCAGGAATGGGCTCTTTTACTTTTACGATCATATCGCTTTCGGCATAAACCGCATCGATCGAAGGTAAAATTTGTGCTCCTACTTGCTGGTAATCGTCATCTGAAAATCCGCTGGCAATCCCCGCGGTGGTTTGTACGTAAACCGTGTGATTTCGTTTAGTAAGTTCTAAAACTCCCGCAGGAGTCATCCCTACTCTACTTTCGTTGTTTTTAATTTCTTTAGGAACACCTACAATCATAACTGTAAATTTTAGTTTCCTAAAAATAAAATTAAATTAAAAAATAAGGGTGTTAAACTTAAAAAAGTTTAAAACACCCTTATCAACCCCTAAATATTTAGGGTTATTTTACAATATTTATAATTTTACCAGGAACAATGATCACTTTTTTAGGGGTTGCCCCGTCTAATTGTTTTTTAGTACGCTCGTCGTTCATCACGATTTCTTCTAATTCGTCTTTGGAAAGATCTAGTGATAAATCCATCGTGAAACGCATCTTCCCGTTGAAAGAAACCGGATAGGTTTTAGAGCTTTCTTTTAAATGTTTTTCTTCAAATTTTGGGTAAGTGGCAAATGCAACGCTGCCTTCATTCCCTAATTTGCTCCATAATTCTTCAGCAATGTGTGGCGCGTAAGGCGAAATTAAAACCGCTAAAGGTTCTAAAATCGCTTTTGAAGTACATTTTTGGGAAGTCAACTCATTTACACAGATCATAAACGTAGAAACAGAAGTATTAAAGCTGAAGTTCTCAATATCTTCGGTAACTTTTTTGATGGTTTTATGCAATGTTTTTAAGGAGTCTTTGCTTGGCTCGGCATCGGTCACCGCAAATTCTTCATTGTTGTGGTAAAGCTTCCATAGTTTTTTAAGGAAGTTATGCACACCGGTGATTCCGGCAGTGTTCCAAGGTTTGGCTTGTTCTAGCGGACCTAAGAACATTTCGTACATACGAAGTGTGTCGGCGCCATAATCTACACAAATATCATCGGGATTGACCACGTTGAATTTTGATTTCGACATTTTTTCGACTTCGCGACCTACGATATATTTCCCGTTTTCTTCGGTAATAAATTCAGCATCTTCAAATTCTGCTCGCCAGTTTTTAAAACCTTCAATATCTAATTCATTGGAAGTATTCACTAGAGAAACGTCGGTGTGAATTGGAGAAATAGTTATTTTATCAAATCTATATATCTCCCCTACACCGTCATCTTTACCATCTAAAATTTTATAATCTGATTCTATTTTTCGAATCTTTTCTTCAATTTTTTGGACTAAGCTATTTCTACTTTGATAAGATGAAGAAAAACTTTCACCTAACTCTTCAAAAAAGGATTTGGAAACATAAATTGATGGGTACTCCGAATTATTTAATCTAGTTTTTAAATCTAAATTTTCATTTTCATTAGTCCTCTTTGTTGCGTACAATAAATTTATCCTATAAACAAAAGCACTTTCTCCCAAAATCATTCCTTGGTTGATGAGCTTTTTAAAAGGCTCTTCTACGGGAGCAAAACCACGATCTTTTAAAAATTTTGTCCAGAAACGTGCGTATAGTAAATGTCCGGTAGCATGCTCGCTTCCGCCAATATATAAATCTACATTTTGCCAATAGTTTAAAGCTTCCAGTGAAGCGAAAACCTCATCGCGTTTTTCATCTTCCATATAACGGAAGAAATACCATGAGCTTCCTGCCCAACCCGGCATCGTATTCAGTTCTAAAGGAAAAACAGTTTTATCATCGATCAACTCGTTGCTTACCACTTGGTTCTTTTCGGTATCCCAAGCCCAAACATCGGCACGACCTAATGGCGGCTCGCCTTCTTCAGTAGGAAGGTATTTTTCAACTTCCGGTAATTGAATTGGCAAATAAGCAGCGTCAATCATTTTCGGCATTCCGTTAACGTAATACACCGGGAAAGGTTCTCCCCAATAACGTTGGCGACTAAATACCGCATCACGTAAACGATAATTGGTTTTCCCTCTACCTTGACCGATTTGTTCTAATTCAAAAATCGCTCGCTTTAAAGCTTTTTTATACGGAAAATCATTTAAGAAATCTGAATTTGCGATCACGGTTCCGTCTTTATCGGCGTGTGCAGCTTCAGAAATATCAACGTCTTTAAAAATGTTTTTGATCGGAATATCGAAGTGTTTTGCAAAATCAAAATCACGCTGATCGCCACAAGGCACGGCCATTACCGCTCCGGTTCCGTAGCTTGCCAACACATAATCACCAATCCAAATTGGCACCGGTTCTTTGGTAAACGGATGCTCGGCATAAGCGCCGGTAAATACTCCGGAAATGGTTTTTACATCGGCCATTCGTTCACGCTCACTACGTTTGGCAGTCGCTTCTACATAAGCTTCCACCGCTTCTTTTTGCTCAGGAGTTGTAATTTTTGAAACCAATTCGTGCTCTGGAGCTAAGGTCATAAACGTTACTCCAAAAATCGTATCGGGACGCGTGGTAAATACTTCAATTATATCTTGATGATCGTTCACGTTAAAAGTTACTGACGCTCCTACCGATTTTCCGATCCAGTTGCGCTGGCTTTCTTTTAAACTATCGGTCCAATCGATATCATTTAAACCTTGAAGCAAACGTTCTGCATAGGCAGAAATTCGCATACTCCATTGTTTCATTTTTTTACGAACTACAGGATAACCGCCACGTTCTGAAACGCCATTCACGATCTCGTCGTTTGCTAACACCGTACCTAGTTGGGGGCACCAATTTACTTCTGTTTCCGCTAGGTAGGTTAATCTATATTTTAAAAGAATTTCTTCTTGTTCTTTTTCTGAAAATGCATTCCACGCTTCCGCAGAAAATTCATTTACATCATCATCGCAAGCTGCTTTTACCTGAGCATTTCCTTCCGCAGCAAAAAGTTCAACTAAGGTTGAAATTGGTTTTGCTTTGCCTTCTGCTACATCGTACCAACTTTCAAAAAGCTGAATGAAGATCCACTGCGTCCATTGGTAATAATCAGGATTACTGGTTCTTACTTCTCGGCTCCAATCGAACGAAAAACCTATTTTATCTAATTGCTCACGGTAACGTGCAATATTAGTTTTGGTCGTAATCGCCGGATGTTGCCCGGTTTGTATTGCATATTGCTCTGCCGGCAACCCAAACGAATCGTAACCTTGCGGATGCAATACATTAAAACCTTGATGTCTTTTAAAACGTGCGTAAATGTCGCTCGCGATATACCCTAACGGATGCCCCACGTGCAAACCTGCTCCCGATGGATAAGGAAACATATCTAGCACATAAAATTTCTCTTTATCACTGTGATTGGTAGCTTTAAAAGTTTGGTGTTCTGCCCAATGTTTTTGCCATTTGGCTTCGATCTCGTTAAAGTTGTAGCTCATTTTTAAATATTTTCGCGGTTACGAATGCTGAATTTTTTGAAGGGCAAAAGTACCATTAATGTACGAAAATGAAAAGTTTAGACGTTTTAAAGACGAGCGTTTAATTTACTTTTTTATTTTTACAAAAAACATGTGCGGTATATATGAGTTCTTCTTTTGAAAGATATCAGAAAAGACGATTGATCTCGTCTTACTTTTCGGTCGTGATCAGTATTTCTTTAGTCCTATTTTTATTAGGCATTTTAGGGATTTTAGTATTGAACACAAAAAAAGTTGCCGATCACTTTAAAGAGCAAATCGCGCTTACCGTATTTTTAAAAGATACCGCGAAAGAAGTAGAGATCGATCAGCTTGAGAAAAGTTTAGCCTTGGCAGATTACACCAAAAGCACGCGATTTATTTCTAAAGAAGATGCTGCCAAACAGCATAGCGAAGAGATTGGAGAAAATTTTATGGACTTTCTAGGCTATAATCCACTACAAAATTCGATCGATGTTTTTTTCAATGCCGATTATGTTTCTGAAACGCAAATCGCAGAAATTTCTCGTGATCTTTCTCAAAAAGATTTCGTTGACGATGTGGTTTACGACAAACCCTTAATTGCTTTGCTTAATGATAATGTAAAACGCATTAGCTTCTGGATTTTAGTGGTTAGCGGTATTTTCTTATTTATCGCCGTGTTGCTGATTAATAGCTCTATTCGACTTTCGGTATATTCTAAACGTTTTACCATCAAAACAATGCAAATGGTAGGTGCTACTAAAGGTTTTATTCGCCGACCATTTATTTGGAAAAGTGTTCGCTTAGGACTTATCGGGGCCATTTTAGCTTTAGGCGGAATGGCAGCTGTACTTTATTATGTTAACCAAAGCTTCCCGGAGCTTAATTTATTAGCCGATAGAAATCTATTAATTGCACTTTTTGCGGCAGTATTCTTAATCGGAATTGTGATTAGCTGGATTAGTACATTCTTTGCTACACAACGTTTCTTAAATCTACAAACCGACGAGCTTTATTATTAAAGTATTATCTTTATAAAAAAGAGTCTTATGGAAACTTTTGAAATCAAAAAAGAATTGCATTCAATCATAGATTCTGGCAACGATAAATTTGTAAAGAACTTCTATAGAATTGCAAAAAGCTATTTACAGCAATTAGAACAAGATCAAATGATACTTGAAGGCGAAAAAGATATTAAAGCCGGCAAAGTACATAGCCAAGATGAAGTTCAGAAAATGATTGAGAGTTGGATGAAGTAACAAAACCTGTCGTTTGGACTTCTCGCGCCACGAAAGATTTGGAAAAAACTGCTCAATCTTATATTGATTTTTACGGAAAAGAAAAAGCGCTCCAACTACTAACTGAAATTAGAAAGAGTACCGAAATTCTTGAAAAACCTAACGGAAAATTTTCTAAAATTGGTGCTATCGATGAAAGTTTTGCACATCTAAAAAGAAAATATCGAAAATTAATTTCTCATAATTGTAAAATAACTTACCGTATCGGTGAGCAATATATTTACATAATTCGAGTTTTTGATACCAGACAAAACCCAACTAAAAATAAATAATTACTTTTGCGATCACTATGGGAGAACAAAAACGTAAACAAGAACAAAAGCCGGAACCTTATTTTATTTTCGAAAAGAAAAATTACCAGGTGATGTTAATAGGAATAGCCGTTATCGCGCTTGGATTTTTATTGATGGCCGGCGGTGGTAGTGATGATCCAGAAGTTTTTAATCCGGAGATTTACAGTTGGCGAAGAATTAGACTTGCTCCCATGCTAGTTTTACTCGGTTTTGGGATTGAAGTTTACGCGATCCTACTAAATCCGAAGAAAAAATAATGGATGTTCTAGACGCTCTAATCCTTGGGATTATTCAAGGATTAACTGAATTTCTTCCGGTCTCTTCTAGCGGACATTTAGAATTAGGAAAAGCCATTTTAGGAGACAACAGTATTCCTGAAGAATCCCTAATGTTTACTGTAGTAATGCATTTTGCAACTGCTTTAAGTACCATCGTCATTTTTAGAAAAGACATTTGGGAAATTTTACGCGGCTTACTTCAATTTAAATGGAACCAAGAAACACAATTCTCTTTAAAGATCATTATTTCGATGATTCCTGCTGCGATCGTGGGCATCTTATTCGAAGAACAACTTGAACAATTATTTGGCGGCAGCGTTTTACTCGTTGGTTTTATGCTCATTATTACCGCGCTTTTACTTTGGCTCGCCGATAAAGCTAAAAACACAGGAAAACCGGTAAGTTACTCCAATGCATTTGTGATCGGTGTTGCGCAAGCCATCGCTTTGTTACCGGGTATTTCTAGAAGTGGCTCTACGATTTCAACCTCGGTTTTATTTGGAAACGACAAAACTAAAGCGGCACGTTTTTCATTTTTAATGGTTGTCCCTTTAATTTTAGGAAAAATTGCCAAAGACCTTCTAGACGGTGAACTTACGCATACCGGAAATAGCACCGGACTTATCGTTGGTTTTATCGCTGCGTTTGTCTCAGGTCTTTTTGCGTGTACTTGGATGATTTCCTTAGTAAGAAAAAGCAAACTGAGTTATTTTGCAATCTATTGCTTGATCGTTGGCGTGATTGCGATTATCGTAAGTTATTCTTAGATCTCTTTTTCTAAAGAATTAGTGTACTTAATAAACACTTTTATATATTTCTTTTGTCTTTAGTTTTCTCATACTTGAAAGTAAGTACGCTAAACCGTCGTATTCTGATTGGCAGTAACTAAATTCAGTTTCTTCTAAATTATTTATACACATATTGAAATAATAACCGGTTCCTCCGGCAATACCTCCACACATTTTAGTCGATTTTTTTGAATTCGTCTCGAACTGCTCTATTATTTCTATAATATTTTCATATTCCCCTAGAAAAACCTCTGCTTTACCTTTATCTCCATAATGAACATGTGTAAAATAGAATTTCTTATCAGAAGCTTCGACACTAATTCTACCTCGAAAATGTCCCAAACAACCTTCTGCCCCTTTATAATTGATAACAATACTTAATGAATCAGAATTTAAGAATTCTCGACTTATTATCTTAGAATAATCTTTACGTGCTTCTTTGGCTGAATTACAAGAAAACGAGATAATAGTTAATATGGCAAATATTAATTTGATGAATTTCATTTAAAAATATTGGCTATAAAACTCCAGTTTCTACTGCGGTCCAAATTAGAATCCCGAGAGCAATATCGACAAGAAAAATTCCCCACAACAATTTGTGTTTATTTTGAAATAGTTTTTTCATCTGAAACATTTTAAGAATTACCTAAAGTTACAAAAATGAATTTGTTTTGTAAATAGCGTTGAAAAGTTCATCTTTGGGGCGAAATTAGAACTCTATGAACTTGTTTACTGCTGAAGATTTTAAAAACGGACAAATTTTATTATTCGACAAACCTTTGGAATGGACTTCCTTCCAGGTGGTGAATAAAGTGCGTTGGTTGATAAGAAAAAACTGTGGGATTAAGAAAATAAAAGTAGGTCACGCCGGTACGTTAGATCCGTTAGCAACAGGTTTATTAATTATTTGTACGGGAAAATTCACTAAGAAAATTCAGGAGTTACAAGGGCAAGAAAAAGAATATACAGGCACATTTACTCTTGGCGCCACAACGCCTTCATACGACTTAGAAACAGAGATTGACAACACCTTCCCGACCGATCATCTTTCCGAAGAAAAGCTTCAGCAAGCTACAGAACAATTTAAAGGAGATATTGAACAATTTCCGCCGGTATTTTCAGCCTTAAAGAAAGACGGGAAACGCCTTTACGAATACGCTAGAAAAGGCGAAGAAGTAAAAATCAACTCCAGGACGGTAAACATTTCTTCTTTTGAATTGACAAATATTGAATTACCTAACGTAGATTTTAAAGTCTCTTGCAGCAAAGGAACTTACATTAGAAGTTTAGCACATGATTTTGGTAAAGCGGCAGAAAGCGGTGCACATTTATCGGCGTTACGTCGTACCAAAATTGGTGATTTTAATGTCGAAAATGCTTTTACGATCGATACATTTATAGAAATTTTGCCGGAACGTAAGCAAAAAGACTAAAATAGTTTCAGCAAATCGTCGATAATATTTTGACCTCGATCTTTGTTATACCAAAGTTGTAATTGCTCTTTAAATTCAGGATCTAATTTACCATGTTTGGCTTTGTAATCTTCAACCATTTGTGTTGCAATAGTTGGTCTTGGGCCCCAATCTGCAATCACTTCTTTTTGATCTACATTATACACGATTAACTTAGGTATCGATTTACCGCCGTTGGTTAAAAACTGATTCATTAAATCTTCATGCTGATCACGTAAAACCACACGCATTTCGATATTTGGGTTTAAATTTGCTAATTGATGTATAGCCGGTAAACTATGCGCAGCGTCACCACACCAACCTTCAGAAATTACCAACCAGATCATTTTACCATCATAAGCTTTTATTTTGGCTTCTGCCTCGGTAGAGATCTTTAAAGTTTTTTCCCAGCGCTTCATTCGGCGTAAATTCAACTTCGAATATTCGGTAAGATTCTCGTCTTGCTGTGGTGCGGTAGATTTTCCTTTAGCTAATAGATCTTCCATTAATTTTACGTATTCAGCATACGTGTAAGAAGCTTTTAGACTATCTTCGATGAGTTGAGAAATTTCAGAAGTTTTCATGCGTTTAGTTTTCTACAAAGCTAACGCAGACCTATTAATTTTTAGGTTACTTTTGTTACTAAATCTCAGAAAAAAATGCAGATAAAAAGATGCGGCTGGTGTGAAGGCGATGCGCTTTATGAAGCTTACCACGACAACGAATGGGGCGTTCCTGTTTATGATGACAAAACCATTTTTGAATTTCTAATTTTAGAAACTTTTCAGGCTGGTTTAAGCTGGATCACGATCTTACGCAAGCGAGAAAATTTTCGAGAAGCTTTTGATGATTTTGACTATCGAAAAATTGCTGAATATTCTGAAGATAAAATTCAGGAGCTTTTACAAAACGAAGGCATTATTAGAAATAAACTAAAAGTAAGAGCAACAGTTACCAACGCGCAACTTTTTATGGACTTACAGAAAGAGTTTGGCAGTTTTAGCGATTATATTTGGAGTTTTGTAGATGGAAAACCAATCCAAAACGAAATTGAAAATTACAAACAAGCTCCGGCAACTACAGAAATTAGTGACTGTTTGAGTAAAGATCTAAAAAAACGCGGATTCAAATTTGTAGGTTCAACCGTAGTTTACGCTCATATGCAAGCCACCGGAATGGTAAACGACCACGAAGTTTCTTGTTTTAGATATGAAGAAATGAAAAAGCTCTAAGCCTTCAAATAGGTAAGAAATTCTTCTCGATGAATTTCGTAAGCACCTAAACTTTCTAAATGTGGCGTATAAACTTGGCAATCGATCAATTGTACACCTTCATTTTTTAATTTTTCAACTAAAGAAATAAAGCCATACTTAGAAGCATTGCTTACTTTGGTAAACATACTTTCACCGCAGAAAATCTGCTTTTCTTTCAGGAAAATTCCGTATAGACCACCAACCAGCTCATCATCTTCCCAAACCTCAACAGAGGTTGCAAAACCTTGCTCGTGAAGTTGAATGTAAGCCGAAATCATTTCATTGGTGATCCATGTACCATTTTGCCCTTCTCGTTTTACCGCCGCACAATTTTGAATTACTGCTTCAAACTCTTGATTATAAGTCACTTTAAAAGCTTCTTTATTAAAAAGCTGCCGCATACTTTTAGAAACTTTTAAATGCTGCGGAAATAAAACCATTCGAGGATCCGGACTCCACCACAAAATTGGCTGATCTTTTTCGTACCAAGGAAAAATACCAGAACGATAAGCTAATAATAATCGTTCTGAAGATAAATCACCACCCACAGCTAAAAGTCCGTCAACGTCTGAATTTTCTACGGGCGGGAAAATAATTTCTTTACCTAAAACGTGCATCTAATTGATAAATAATGATTTGATAACAATATAAATATGAAATTGATTGTTTATTGTCAATATTTTAACGATATTTGAAGCAACCTTTTGAGATAAATTTTGTTCATCATTGCTTTTTTTGAATTTGTTTTTGAAGGGTTAACTTAAAACCACTATATGAAAATCCGACCCTAAGGTCGGATTTTCGCTTGTTATTCAGTAAAGCAATTTACGTTTTAGAACGGTAAATCGTCGTGATCTTCTTCATTAAAATCTTGTGCCGGCTCAAAGTGATCTGCCGGTGGTGGTGTATTTCCTCCTTGTGGTGCAGCCGGTTGTAAATTTTCAATTCTCCAACCTTGGATAGAGTTAAAATATTTAGTTTCCCCTTGTGGGTTCGTCCATTCTCTTCCTCGTAAGTTAATGCCTATTTTTACAGGTTGCCCAACATTAAAGTTATTCAACAAATCGCATTTATCTTGAATAAATTCAACTAAAATATGTTGCGGGTATTGTTCTTCTGTCGTAACTACCACTTCTCTTTTTCTAAAACCATTGCTTCCGTAGGTTTTAGTCTCGTCGATCATTTTAATTCTTCCTTGTACTTCCATAATAATATTTAATTCTTACTTTTTGCCAATAAAATTTTCCAAGCGTTAAGCACTTCTTCCTTTTTTAAATATTCTTGCGCAATGGCGTGAATTTTTTCTAAAGAGCTTTCGCTAACATATTCTTTTAATTTATTCTCGCTAAGAAATTCTTCTACTTCTTTTTCTTCGGGAATTGCTTCTAACGTCCCTAATTTACCTAGATCGTTTCCGGTTAAAACACTACTTTCTCTAATGCTTTCGGGTAAAGCATCAACACCCATTCCCATCGATGAAATTGGTTTAGGGATTTCAAAAATACCTTTATTTGCTCTCGAATAAAGATTACCGCCCATTCTCGAAACCTGATCGAGTTTAAATTGATCGATCTTATTATTTTCATCTAAAACCTCATCTGCAATGTGCATTTTTAGCACTTCGCAACAAACTAAATGTCCCGCTCCGCCTTCTTCACCTAAAGTTACGATTTGCGTTACTTTGCATTCAAATTGTACCGGCGATTCTTTTACTCGAAATGGTTTTACCATCTCGGCATCTTGCATCGTGAGTCCGGCTTTTTCAAATTCATTTACACCTTCTGCATACGCCGTACTTGCTAACGACATTTGCTGTACAATGTCGTAATTTACCACATTTATTACTACTTCTTTGTTTTGCTCAACATTTTGTAGCGTGTGTTTGCTCGACTTATCGCTAATTTTTAATACCGGCGAAAATACCAGTATTGGCGGGTTAGCGCTCATCATATTAAAAAAACTAAAAGGTGCCAAATTTGGCTTTCCTTCAGCATTCACTGTACTTGCAAAAGCGATTGGTCTGGGACCAACAGTGCTCACCATTAAACCATAAAGTTTCTGGGTAGCAATATCTTTAGGATCGATCGTTAACATGAACTCGAAATTTTGACAAAGGTAACATTTACAAAGAGGAATTTAAAACTGTGTGAAAACAATAATTCAACAGAAAAACCATTATATTTAAAATTCTTAGTGATCTATAATTTATGATATTTTCTGACGAGCATCGCTTTACCCGATGGTTTATTACGGTTTCTTCTATCGCCATTGTGAGTATTTTTTTGTGGAATGTTTCTATATTTTTTAATCGTCTCAAAAAAGAAGAGCGCGAGAAAATGGAAATTTGGGTAAAAGCTTATTCTGAAGTTTTAAATAGTGATCTTAACGAAGATATCCCGATAGAGCTGGAAGTGATCTCGAAAAACACCACTACTCCGATGATCATTTATCATAAAAAGGAAGATTTTTATGAGACCCGAAATATTGCTCGCAAAAATACCGATGATGATGAAAAGATCAAAGCTTTAGCCGCCTCGTTCGCTTCAGACTACCAACCTATTGAGATTGTTTATGAAAATGAAGTTTTCGGAACACTTTACTACGGAAATTCTAGCTTGATCAATAAGCTAAAATATTTCCCCATTGGAATTGTTTTTATCGTGATTCTTTACCTCGCGATGTTGTATTATTTTTATTCAACCTCAAAATCGCACGACCAGAGTTTACTTTGGGCAGGAATGGCGAAAGAAACTGCTCATCAAATCGGGACGCCGCTTTCATCGCTTGTGGGGTGGACAGAGATTCTGAAACAAGAAAACGTCGATCCTACTTATGTTGAAGAAATGGAAAAAGACATTGTTCGTCTGCAAACCATTACCGATCGTTTTTCTAAAATTGGCTCGCTTCCTAATCTTGAGCCGACCGATATTGTTGAAGAAACCAAAGATTCTTACGAATATTTAAAAGCTAGAAGTTCTAAACTGATTAATTTTTCGTTGACACTTCCTGATGAAAAAATTCAAGTAAACCTCAACAAACAACTATTTAGCTGGACAATCGAGAACATTGTAAAAAATGCCATTGATGCGTTAAAAGGAAAAGGAAATCTTGATGTTGAAATTACACAAGACGCCAAATGGGTTCATATTTTGATTACCGACACCGGAAAAGGAATACCTAAAACAAAATTCAAGAAAATATTTAAACCGGGATATACTTCTAAAAAACGTGGTTGGGGTCTTGGACTCTCGTTAGCTAAACGAATTATTGAAGAATATCACGACGGTAAAATTAGAGTTTTAAAAAGTGAAGTAGGCAAAGGCACTACCTTCGAAGTAAAACTTAAAAAATTGGTCTAACTATAAATTTTAAAACTGATGGATGATTATATTAAAATACTTACCGATAGCTCGATCATCGTGAACAGAGTCGCTTTTGAATTGCAGGAAAACGACATTAAAACCAAAATTATAGATAACGTTGAATCTGGAAGGTTGGCAGGTTTTGGAGTTCAGAATAATGATGTCGAATTGTACGTTTTAAAGTCTGAAGCTTTAAAAGCAAAAAATTTTATTGAAGGTTTAGAGAACCAATAATGTTTAAAATAGTTGAATTGATTATCCGTAATTTGAAATCATAGATACTTTCGTCATTCCGGACTTGATCCGGAATCTCATATTAAACTGCAAACATTTTGGATGAGACCCTGAATCAAGTTCAGGGTGACGGCAACTTATTATGAAATATAACAGAAATTCAATAATTTAATTATCATCAGTTCTTTCAAATTAAATGTGCAAATTGGTATCACCCTTAAAAATTAGCTGAAATTTTTTCAGCAAGTTCTTTAAATTCGGCTTCACTTAATTTCACTTTAGAACCAAAAGTAGCTTCTTTCATTTCGTTTAACGGAATTAGATGAACGTGCACGTGCGGCACTTCTAAACCAATTACAGACATCCCAACACGCTTACATTCGATAGATTTTCTAATCGCTAAAGCTACTTTTCTAGAGAATTTCATAAGTTCTAGATAAGTTTCTTCATCTAGATCAAAAATTTTATTCACTTCTTTCTTCGGAATACATAACGTATGTCCTTTTGCATTCGGATTAATGTCTAAAAAAGCAAAAAAATCTTCTGTCTCTGCGACTTTATAGCTCGGGATCTCTCCGTTGATAATCTTCGTGAAAATGGTTGCCATATTTTTTTATTTTTTGAAATCGTTGTTATCTAAATTTACGCTTTTACATCTAAAGCATCTCTTAAGGCGTTACCAATTAACATAAACGCCATTACTAAACTCATAATTGCCAATCCCGGAATGACAGCCAAATAAGGTTTACCTAAAATAATGTAACTGTAGTGATCTTTAATCATTGAACCCCAACTTGGCATAGGTGGTTGTGCGCCGATCCCTAAAAAGCTTAAACCGCTTTCTACTAAGATCGCTGCCGCAAAATTAGCCGCAGAAATCACGATTAATGGCGCCAAAACATTCGGAATAATATGTTTTAAAATAATTCTGGTATGACCAAAACCTAAAGCACGCGCTGCGGTCACGTATTGCATTTTTTTTACGCCCATTACTTGTCCGCGTACAACTCTGGCAACTTCTACCCACATCGTTAAACCGACCGCAATAAATACTTGCCAAAAGCCTTTACCTAAAGCTAAGGTAATCGCAATGACTAATAGCAAGGTTGGGATTGACCACGTTACATTAATTAACCACATAATTGCGGCATCGATCTTTCCGCCAAAATAACCGGCAATAGCACCTAAACTCATCCCGATAACTAAAGAAATAAATACAGCTACAAAACCAATTGAAAGTGAAATACGAATACCGACCAACATTCTGCTTAATAGATCTCTTCCGTATTTGTCGGTGCCTAACAAAAACGTTTGTTGCTGAATGTATTGCGCTTTAATTTCTTCTGCGGAAGAAGCTTCCGGAAAAGTTTCAGCTAAATTATAGGTCTTTTCTAAGCCTTCAATTTCACCTTCAGCATAGGTTTTCACTTTTAATTCTTCTTCAGTAAATTCAAAAGAATTAATAGGGATTTCTGTCCCTGAAAATTGTTTTCCGAATAAAGCTTGCGCTAACCACGATTTTTCTTCAGCTTGAAGATTGGATGGAATATTAAGCATCGTTACCTCAAAACCCGGAGATTTTGAATGAATAGGCAGATGCATTTGGTTGGCATTTTCAGAATGATCTGGAGCAATTAGATATGCACCTAACGCTAATAGAAAGCAAACGACAATAAACCAGAAACTGAAAACGCCCCAGAAGTTTTTTTTAAACCTCTGGAGCGCTAATTGACTTAATGAGTTTGATGAGCTCTTCAACCGCAAATTAGTTTTTAATATTTGCTAATTTAGATTTTCTTTCGACCCCTTCACTTAAATCTTCTAATACGTTTACCGCTTCTTCAACATAAACATCTTTGCTTAAGTTCTCGTGCCAACGTGTTCTTTTTTCTTGTAAAGTCGTGTCTTGCTTAAACATCTCTTGCTCGTAAGGTAGAGATACAAAACTTAGATCTGTTTTATAATCTGTTATCGAATCGAAACGTTTTGCTTGTTTCTCATTTTCTTCAATTTGTTTAGCATATACATTGTAATTTAACGGGTAAACCTCTTCATTTCTTTGCTCGCTGATCCATTTTGCACTTTCATCGATCAATTGAAGTTGTTTACTTTCTGCCATACGCTTTTTACTCTTAGCTAAGGTTTTATCAAAATCGATATAACCGTCCCACTCTTCATAATCTGCAGGTTCTATCTGGTCCCAAGGTAATGGATTTTCCATATCTTTTTCACCTATATCGATATAACTGTAACGATCTGGAACAACCACATCACTTTTTACACCTTCTAATTGGGTTGAACCTCCATTTACTCGGTAAAACTTTTGTGTAGTCACTTTTAACGCTCCCATATCGCCAAGATCGCTATTCTTCATCCAACGGTTAAGGTCTATCACGTTCTGGACAGTTCCTTTACCGTAAGTTTGCTTACTACCAATAATAATGGCACGTTTATAATCTTGCATAGCTGCAGCTAAAATTTCTGAAGCTGAAGCTGAAAGTTCGTTCACTAAAATCACTAACGGTCCGTCCCATAAAATATCATCATCATCATCGGTTAAAATTTCACGTTCTCCGGTACCCGATTTAACTTGAACCACAGGACCTTCTTCTATAAACAAACCGGCAATGTCGATCACTGTGGCTAAAGAACCACCACCATTATTTCTAAGATCGATCACTAAACCATCCATATCTTGCTTTTTAAGCTCGATAATCTCTTTTTTGATATCTGAGGCTGCAGTTCTGTTTTTTGCATCTTCCATATCGAAATAAAAACGTGGTAAATTTATTAACCCGTAATTGCGATCGTTTTTATTTACCATCGCGCTTTTAGCATAGGTTTCTTCAATCTCTACAATGTCTCTTTCTAACGTAATATCTTCAACAGTACCATCAACTTTTTTAACGGTCAAGGTAACTTTTGTTCCTTTAGGACCTTTAATTAGATCGACAGCATCATCTATAGCCATACCTACAATGCTTACGGCTTCTTTTTCGTCTTCTTGCTTCACTTTCTGGATTAAATCTCCTACTTCTAATTCTTCGCTTCTCCAAGCTGGACCTCCAGAAATAATTTCAACCACTTTTATGTTATCCATTTTTTTCTGAAGCCTTGCGCCAATACCTTCTAAGCTTCCCGACATCTGAATATCAAATCGTTCTTTATCTCTTGGTGCAAAATAAAATGTATGCGGATCAAATTCTTCTACAATAGAATTCACATAAATTGTAAACCAATCTTTACGTTCAAAATCTTCATTTAGGTCGTAAAATTCATCTAACGAACTTTTAGTAGTTTCTCTTGCTTCTTTTTCTAACTCCGCATCAGATTTTGGAGTATAATCTTCGTCATCTTTAGCTTTCGCTTCTTCTTCTTTTTTTAGATCGTAAAAAGTACTTAACGTGGTAAATTTAAGTTGCTTTCTCCAACGCTCTTTTAATTCTTTTTTAGATGAAGCAAAATCGGCTTCATCATAATCGGTATCAATTTGTTCGTCTTCATCAAAATTGAAAGGCTTCGCTAAAATCTCAGGATAATAAGCTTTTGTCTCTTCTAAACGTTGTTGAAGTTTATTATAAGTTAAATTGAAAAAATCTATTTTATAAGCTAAGATCTGATCGTCGATCTTATCTTCAAATTTTTTAAACTCTTTAATATCTTCTGCTAAGAAATAACGTTTACGAGCATCGATCCCATTTAAATAACTATCGTAAACACTTTCAGAAAAATCATCATTAATATCTTTTGGATCGTAATGACCATTACTCAACACATAAGATATTAATTCGATTAAAACTTCATCTTTATCTGAGTTTGCATCAAACTCTTTTGTGGTAAAACTACATGAGGCTACTGCCAGTAGTAATCCTAACAAAAAAACTTTATAATTCCTTTTCATAAATCTATTTAAGTTCATTAGCAATTTCTATAATAATCTTCTTTAAAAACTGTGCCAAGCCTGTATTTATTTCAATAATTTTCTTAAACGTTTTGGCAAGACCTAAAATTAATACTTTTTTTAGACCTAACCTTATAAAAGATTCATAATAAGGTTTAGGTTGTATTATCGGTAAAGTTGAATGGCATTGCTTAAGAATTGTTTATTTTAGCGTTGAAAATCTTAAGCTATGAGTAAAAAGAAACCTTTAATCTTAGTTACCAATGATGATGGAATTACCGCTCCCGGTATTCGCCATTTAATTAATATTATGAAAGAATTGGGCGATGTGGTAGTTGTTGCTCCCGATAGCCCACAAAGCGGAATGGGTCACGCCATCACCATCAACGATAATTTATATTGCGACCCGGTGAAGTTGAAAGAAACTGAAGATCACGAAGAGTATTCTTGCTCGGGAACGCCGGCAGATTGTGTAAAAATCGCAACACAAGAGATTCTAAAAAGAAAGCCGGACCTTTGTGTGAGCGGCATTAACCACGGCTCAAACTCGTCGATCAACGTGATCTACTCAGGAACGATGAGTGCCGCAGTTGAAGCAGGAACAGAAGGAATACCCGCTATTGGTTTCTCGCTATTAGATTATTCACTTTCGGCAGATTTTGAGCCGACTACTAAATTTGTAAAAGCGATCACCAAACGTGTGTTAGAAGAAGGAATGCCGACAGGTATGGTATTGAATGTAAACTTCCCGAAACTCACCGAAAAACAAATTAAAGGGATTAAAATTTGCCGACAAGCAAAAGCGCATTGGGTAGAAGAATTTGATAAACGTACCAATCCGCAAGGTCGCGATTATTATTGGCTTACCGGTAAATTTGTTAACGAAGACGAAGGTGAAGATACCGACGAATGGGCTTTAGAAAACGGGTATGTTTCGGTCGTTCCTGTTCAATTCGATCTTACGGCTCATCATTATATTAAAGAATTAAACACCTGGAGTTTAAATGATTAAAAAAGAAATTCTTATTGGTTTACTGGTAGGTCTTTTTGCTAACTTAGCAGGAATCTATCTTTACATTACTCTTTTTTCTCCTAACGGATTAGAAGAAACGATCACAAAAGCACGTAGTGAAGGCTTTTTAGGCAGTATTATCGCTCTTGGAGCGATTGCTAATTTTTTACCGTTTTTTGTTTTCTTAAAGAAAAACCAACCCTATCGTTCTCGCGGGGTTTTAATTGCTACGCTAATTGCAGCAGTAACTATTGCTATTTTAAAATTCAGTTAAGATGAAATATTACCTCATCGCCGGCGAAGCTTCAGGAGATTTACATGCTTCAAATTTAATGAAGGCTTTAAAACAAGAAGATCCACAAGCTCAGTTTAGATTTTGGGGCGGCGACCTTATGCAACAACAAGGCGGTGAATTGGTAAAACATTATCGTGATCTTGCATTTATGGGCTTTGTTGAAGTTTTATTCAACTTAAAAACCATTCTGAAAAATATTAAGATCTGTAAAAAAGATATTGAAGCTTACCAGCCCGATGTACTCATTTTTATCGATTATCCCGGATTTAATTTTAGAATTGCCGAGTGGGCAAAGCAAAAAGGCTATAAAACACATTATTATATTTCTCCACAAATCTGGGCGTGGAAAGAAAATCGCATCAAAGCCATTAAAAGAGATATTGATGAGATGTATGTGATTCTTCCGTTTGAAAAAGATTTTTACGAGAAAAAACACCAATTTCCGGTTCATTTTGTAGGTCACCCGTTGCTAGATGCGATCGAAAATCGAAACGATATTTCTTTTGAAGAATTCACTAAATCTCACCAAATCTCTTCAAAACCGATTATCGCTCTACTTCCCGGCAGCAGAAAGCAAGAAATCTCGAAAATGCTAAGCACTATGTTGCAAGTGACCAAAGATTTTGAAAATTACCAATTTGTGATTGCCGGAGCGCCAAGCCAAGATCAAGAATTTTATGAGCCATTTTTAAAGAAAAGCAACGTTTTTTTAATTATGAATAAAACCTACGACTTGTTAGGTGTTTCTTCTGCAGCCTTGGTCACTTCGGGAACAGCAACTTTAGAAACCGCTTTATTTAATGTTCCTGAAGTAGTTTGTTATAAAGGCAGTAGAATTTCTTACGAGATCGCCAAGCGCGTGATTAAGCTCGATTATATCTCTTTAGTAAATTTAATTATGGATAAAGAAGTGGTAAAAGAATTGATTCAGCATGAGTTTAATGTGAAAAATCTTAAAGCTGAACTTTCTAAAATTTTAGATCCTGATCACCGAGCACAATTATTTAGCGATTATAAAGTTTTAAAAGAGAAACTTGGCGGAAGCGGTGCCAGCAAAAACACCGCTCAACTTATTTATAAAAATTTACAAGCTGATGAATAAACTACTTTTAGCCTTCGTACTCACTTTTACTTTAGTTTCCTGCGGAAGTAAAAAAAGAATAGCCGCCAGCTCTCCTGCCAGCGGACCTGTAAAGCAAAGTAGTTCTTACAAATACGATCCAGTACCTGTAGCTACTCGTGTTGCAGATTACGCCTTAGATTTTCAAGGTACTCGTTACAAATACGGTGGAACCACTAGAAAAGGGATGGATTGCAGCGGACTAGTTTACACTTCATTTCTTAGCGAAAATATTCAATTACCAAGAGTTTCTAGAGATATGGCTCGGGAAGGAAGAATGCTCCACGTAAATGAAATAAATGTTGGAGATCTGGTTTTTTTTCAAACTAATAAAAGCAGAGATGTAATAAATCACGTAGGCTTGGTTGTAGAAATTGTTCCCGGAAGTGTAAATTTTATCCACTCGACCACCTCGCGTGGCGTTATTGTATCTTCACTCAACGAACGTTATTGGAACAACGCATTTGTAATGGCTAAACGGGTTTTCTAAATTCAGGCTTTTTTCATTATCTTTAAAAGGTAATGAAGTTAGTGAACCATCCTCTTTTATTCATTACCCCACTTTTTATTATCGGTATCGTTTTAGGATTTCAGTATTTGATTTCACTAAATGAAACCGCTATCGCGTTATGCATTTGCTTTTTTATTTTCACCGCGAGTTATTTCTACGGAAAAACTAAATTACTGCCTCAATTTTCGCACACGATAATTACCGGTTTTACTATTGTTACTGTGGGTTTTGCGACAACGCAATTTCAACGGATAGAAAATAGAAGTCATCATTACATTCATCAAGATTTAGAAGAAGATGTATTTATTGAAGGTGAAATTTTAGAAAAGCTCAAACCAAACCGTTATTACAACAACTATGTTTTAGAGCTGAAAACAATTCAACAAAAATCTGTAGAAGGTGAAGTTTTATTTTCGATACAAAGAGATACTAGCGAACAAGAATTAGCCGTTGGCGATCACTTACTGCTGAAAGAAAAGCTGACCGATGTATTTGCTCCGCTGAATCCTTATCAATTTAATTATCAAGATTACCTTAAAAAACGAAAGATCTTTAAACAAGTTCGAAGTAATTCTAAAACGATAAAAGTTCTTAAAAATGAAAAATTTTCGTTTCAACAAATTGCAGAACGAGCTCGAAAAAAAATTATCGAGCAATTAAATAAAAGCGGTTTAAGCAAAGATCAAATCGACTTAACATCGGCATTACTTTTAGGTCAGAAGAAAGAATTGAGCAAAGATATTTATACTAATTTCACCAATGCGGGAGTGGTACATATTTTAGCCGTTTCTGGTTTGCACGTTGGTATTATTCTCATATTCCTGAACTTTATATTTCAACCCCTTCGAAAATTTAAATTTGGAAAATGGGCAGCTTATATATTCAGTCTCATTTGTATTTGGGCTTTTGCGTTATTAGTGGGATTCTCGCCATCGGTTATTCGAGCGGCATTAATGTTCTCTTTTCTTAACGCCGGTTTAATCTTCAATAGAAAAGCATCAACCTTTAATATGCTTTGCCTTTCGGCTGTTTTGATGCTATTATGGGATGCTTATTTAATCTTTTCTGTCGGCTTTCAAATGAGTTATTTGGCAGTTTTGGGGATTATTAGCTTTCAACCACTCATCAAGAAACGCTTCTATATTAAAAACAGAGTTGGCAGGTATTTTTTCGATATTCTTACGGTAAGTTTCTGCGCACAATTAGGTGTGATCCCGATTAGCATTTTTTACTTTCATCAAATCCCGGGATTGTTCTTAATCGCAAACCTATTGATTATTTCATGGTTAATCTTACTATTGGGCTTTGGGATTTTAGTGATTATTTTTGCGCTACTTCAAATTGAATTTTCTTTACTTTATGATTTCTACGGAAATTTATTAGACGCGTTACTTTGGATCATTCATCTTGTTGCCAATAGAGAGAGTTTCCTCTTTAAAAATATCTTTTTCACCTCAAAAATGATGTTAGCTTTCTACGGAGTTATTCTCTGTATTTTTGTTTTCGTGAAGTATTTTCAGAAAGGATTATTATACTTCATTTTAATTTCAATACTTAGCTTTCAATTGATCTATGCTTTTGAATATTATCAAGTTCATAAAAAAAATAAATTCTATATTCTTCATCAAAGCAGAACGACCGTTTTAGCTGAAAAATCTGGCTATCAATTAAACGTTTACACAAAAAACACCTCTAAAATCCAAGAGCTAAAGTTCCTAGAGAATTTTAAAACTGAATTAGCGATTAAGGATTTGAAAAAACTTCCGCAAAAAAATTTCTACGGAATTAATGAAACTGAAAATTTATTGGTGATCGATAGTTTAGGAGTTTACGAGATCCCTAAAAACACAAAAGCTGACTATATTTTACTGAGTAATTCCCCAAAAATAAATTTAGATCGAGTGCTTGAAAGTCTAAAAACTCAACAAATTATTGTCGATGGCAGCAATTATTTCTCGTACGTAAAACGCTGGGAAGAAACTTGTATAAAAAAGAAAGTCCCTTTTCACTTCACAGGCAAAAAGGGAGCTTTCATCATTGATCATTGAACATCTTAGCACATTTTCAACATCAAAATTTTTATATTATTCAAATGAACCTTCGAAGTTGGCTTCATATTCTTTCCAAGCTTCGGCGGTCGTTAAGTCTTTGTAATCATCGTTAGCGATCATTTTCAAATAGATCTCTAGATCTTTGGGGGTGTGATAACCGGTAATCGGCGCAATAACGTCAGATTTCTCATCGAAAAACACCATACTCGGATATCCTGAAACTTTTAGCGCATGAGCAAATAAATGCTGAGCGTTTCTGCCTTTACGATCGGGATCGTGATTAGGATTGGTATACACGAAATCTTGATAATCGATCTCTTCGGTACCTTCAGCATCAAACTTTACAGCGTAAAAGTTTTCATTGATAAACTCAACCACATCTTCGTTATGAAAGGTGTTCTTATCTAATAACTTGCAAGGACCGCACCAAGTAGTGTACACATCCATAAAAATTTTCTTTGGCTCCTTTTTTTGTGCAGCCAAAGCTTCATTCATACTCATCCACTCAATTTCCTGGGCGCTAACAGTTAGTGTCGCTATCAGGAAGACTATGGTAAATAAACTTTTTTTCATATTTAAAAGATTTCAAAAACCGTTCCAAGCCAGTTCTTTATTAATCAACGATTTGAACTTTAACTTTATTATCGAACGCCGTGCATTAGTTTTTTCATCACCGGATTAATAAGAATTAAAAGTACACCTGCACCGGCAGGAACAATGGTGAAAATTAAAAAGAATGTCATTAAAGAGTATTCGGCAGTGATTTTGTCGATCATACCACCTAATTTTCCTGCTGAAAAGTTTCCTATAAAAATTGCTAAGTACCAAATACCAAACATCATTCCGATGAGTTTAGCAGGCACTAATTTGCTTACATAAGATAAACCTACCGGAGAAATACATAGCTCGCCTAATGTGTGGAAAAGATAAGCAAAGATCAACCAGATCATACTCACCGCCGCGGTTTCTGCTCCTTGTGGTATAGATTGTGAACCAAATGCCAAAAAGCCGAAACCTGCGCCTAATAAAATTAACCCAACTCCAAACTTCATTGCTGCGGAAGGATTGTATTTACTTTCCCAGATTTTAGAAAATAATGGCGCTAGCGTGATAATGAATAATGAATTTAAAATACCGAACCAAGATGCCGGAACTTCTGCAGAATCTGAATTAAACTCTCGATAAAGCATCCAAATCACTATTCCCCAAATTATTAAAAAGCTAAAACCTAAAATCGTGTTAGATAGTGTTATTCTTGAAAATGTTTGCACAAAGAGTTTAAAGATTACCCAAGTAATAACCGCAAGTGGTATTACGGTAATTAAAGTATTTACAATTTTAAATATGTCTGCTGAACCTCCTTCTAATATACGATTGGTATAGTTATTTGCAAAAATCGTCATTGATCCTCCGGCTTGCTCAAAAGCGGCCCAAAAGAAAATAGTAAAGAAGGCTAAGATCCCAACAACAATATATCGATCACGTTGTACTTTTGAAGGAACGTGCGCTTCTTTTACATCTACTCCCTTTTCGTGAGATTTATGTTCCTCAGCTTCCAATTCTTTCTCGTGTAAATCTTCTTTAGGTGAAAGTCCTACTTTTTCAAATAAAGGTCTACCAAACCAAAACTGAAGCATTCCTAAAAACATAAAAATTCCGGCTAAACCAAAACCCCAGCTCCAACTTACTTTTTCACCTACATAACCACACAACATGATTCCTAGAAAAGCACCCGCGTTTACTCCCATATAAAAAATGGTAAACGCTCCATCTTTCTTTTCTTGATGCTTATCGTACAAACCACTCACAATCGAGGTTACATTAGGCTTAAAAAGTCCGTTTCCTAAAATTAAACAGGTTAAACCAATATATAATGAAGTGGGAGTTTCAATGGCCATGGAGGCGTGACCTAAAGTCATAATTAATGCTCCTAATGCTACAGCTTTTTGATAGCCCAAAAACTTATCGGCAATTAAACCACCAAAAATTGGAGTTAAATATACTAAACCTGTATAAATACCATATAAACCTAAGGCCTCTTCGTTACTCCAACCCCAACCACCATCGATCATTGCAGTTGTTAAGAATAATACCAATAAGGCACGCATTCCGTAATAACTGAAACGTTCCCACATTTCAGTAAAGAATAAAACATATAAACTTGGCTTATGCCCCAGTAAACTAAATTCTGATGTATTTTTAGTTGCTTCCATTAATTTTTAAAAATCAATAATTAAATATTTTCTTCTATTTCGTAGGGTTCGTTGTCTTCCACATCATCTAACTTTCGCTCTTTATCTTCAGCTCCGTGAGTTAAACGTTTCAATGGTTTTAAGATCGCAATTACCAATAAACCGAAGATCACGGTGAAAATGGTAATTCCTAAGAAAATGGTTTGTTCTCCCACTTCTTCTGAACCTTCACCTAACAGACCAGCCACTTTATTACCTAAACCTGTTGCAGCAAAATAAACTCCCATCATTAAAGAAGCATATCTTACCGGTGCTAATTTGGTAATGAACGATAAAGCTACCGGTGAAGCACAAAGTTCTCCCAACGTATGAAATAAATAGGCTAAAACTAACCAATACATTGCAGAGCTACCTTCACTTTCAAACTCCATTGCGGCAAATACCATAAATACAAAACCAAGACCCATCACGATCACACCAACCGCCATTTTAAATAGAGATGAAGCTTCGTGACCTTTTAGTTTTCTTTTAGCCCAAAAACCTGCTACGATCGTTGCAAAGATGATAATGAATGCTGCATTTAAACCTTGAAACATCGCTGCCGGAATTTCATAACCTAATAAAACGCGATCTGTTTTTTCTTGGGTATAAATATTCATTAAACCACCCGCTTGCTCGAATGCTCCCCAGAATACGATCACAATTAAAAATGAAAGTAATAAGACTAAGTATCTGTCTTTATTCACTTTCAATTCTAAATCTTTATAGATCATCATCATTAAAGCGGTAATTGCTGAAAGGAAAATAAATAACAGTCCGTAAGACCAACCTAACTCGTACCAACCATACGCCGAAAACGCTAATAAAATAGCCGTCACTCCTAATTGAACCGGAGACTTAAAAAGATCTTTATATAAATCTGGAATAGAAACCTCGTTTGGGTCTTTTTCTGTTGCTTGATTACCGACATGGGTCAAGAACTTTTGCCCCCAGATATATACCACTAAGCCTATGATCATTGCAATACCGGCTAAACCAAAACCGTAATGCCAACCATATTCTTTAGCTACGATCGCTACAGAAGTGGTTGCTAATAAAGAACCGAGATTAATACCAATATAAAATATACTAAAACCTTTATCTCTTCGAATATCTCCTTCTTGATACAAACCTCCTACTAAAGTAGAAACGTTGGGTTTAAGCAAACCAACACCTAATACTACTAAGCCTAAACCGGTATAGAATGCCCAGTCTTGTTCGATAGCTAAAACACCGTGACCAAAACATAGAATAATTGCACCATATAATACCGATTTTTTCTGACCAATGAGTTTATCGGCGATCATCCCTCCCGGGATCGACATTACATAGACCAACATCGTGTACCAACCATAAAGCGCTAAAGCTTCTCCTTTATCCCAACCTAAACCGGGATTGGCTTCTGTAGTTTTTGCTACCATATAAAGGGTTAAGATGGCTCGCATTCCGTAGTAACTGAAACGCTCCCACATTTCGGTTAAAAACAAAATATAAAGTCCTACCGGATGCCCAAAAAGCTCTCTTTTATGAGCAGGTACTGTTTGTGATGTCATATTTTAGGGTTTATGATATTATAAATTTTCTTTAATGAAGTTGGTCATTTTTGTGTAGAGATGAAGCCTTGTATTCCCTCCGTAAATACCGTGATTTTTATCAGGATAAATTGCCCAGTCAAATTGTTTATTGGCTTGCACTAAAGCTTCTACCATTTGCATCGTGTTTTGCACATGAACATTATCGTCACCACTACCGTGAATTAATAAGAAATCTCCTTTTAAACCTTCTACGTGATTGATCGGTGAATTGTTATCGTAACCAGAAGCATTTTCTTGTGGAGTAGTCATATATCTTTCGGTATAAATGCTGTCGTAAAATCTCCAGCTGGTTACCGGCGCTACTGCAATTGCCATTGAGAAAGTATCGTTTCCTTGGAATATACAGTTCGAAGACATAAAACCTCCGTAACTCCAGCCCCAAATCCCAATTCTATCGGCATCGATATAAGCTCTTTCGCCTAATTTTTTAGCGGCGTCGATCTGGTCTTCCACCTCAAATTTACCAAGTTCTTTTTGCGTGACTTTCTTAAAGTCTGCTCCTTTAAAACCGGTACCTCGACCATCTACACAAGCCACAATATATCCTTGTTGTGCTAATAATTGATACCAATAATCGTTCGAGCTATTAAAAGTGTTTGAAACCGACTGTGAACCCGGACCTGAATATTGGTACATAAACAACGGATACTTTTTTGTTTCATCGAAATCTTGTGGCTTGATCATCCACATATTTAACTCGTTTCCGTTTACTTCAATGGTTGAAAATTCTTTTTTAGAGAAATTATAAGGTTTCAATTTTTCTAATAAAGCCTTATTGTCTTTAATATCTCTTACTTTTTTTCCGTTTCTAGCTTTGTGAAGTGTAAACTCGTACGGAGTTGTAGCGCTGGTGTAAGAATTGATAAAATACGTAAAGTCTGCACTAAAATCGGCATCGTTCGTTCCGCGCTTTTGCGTTAACTGCACTTTGTTTTTACCATTAGCTCTAACTGAAAACACATCACGGTTAATGCTTCCGTTTTCTGTGCTTTGAAAGTAAATTCTTCCGGTTTTAGCATCGAAGCCATAATATTGAGTTACTTCCCAATTTCCTTCAGTTACTTGATCTAATAATTTTCCGGTTTTGCTGTAATGGTAAATATGGTTCCACCCGTCTTTTTCGCTGGTCCAAATAAAACTATTATCGTTTAAAAATGTAAGGTTATCGGTTACATCTACGTAAGCTTCATCGGTTTCATTTAAAACAACTTCAGCAGTATTTTTTTCAGCATTCACAAAAATTAAATCCAAATTGTTTTGGTGTCTATTCATTGCTTGCACGCTTAACACTTCAGGATTGTTAGTCCATTTAATTCTTGGGATGTATTCGTAAGATTTTTCTAAGTTAACTTCGGAAGTATTTCCAGCCTCAAGATCGTATAAATGAAGCGTCACTTCTGAATTTTTCTCGCCGGCTTTAGGATATTTAAATATATCTTGCGTCGGGTATAATTGCTGACCGTAAGTACCGTACATATCCATAGAGAATTCTGGCACTTCTGTTTCATCGAAACGTAAAAAAGCGATTTTATCTCCGTCTTTATTCCAATCAAAAGCTCTTACAAAAGCAAATTCTTCTTCGTAAACCCAATCGGTAACTCCGTTAATAATTTCATTATCTTTTCCGTCTGAAGTTACTTGTGTAGTTTCACCAGAACTAAGATCTTTTATATAAATATTGTTTTCAAAAACGTAAGCTACTTTGCTTGCGTCGGGGGAAAAAGTTGGTTCCTGAATTCTCTCTTCAGAAATCTGCGTTAATTTTTCAGAAGAAAAATCGTAAACATAATAAACTCCGGTAGTCGAGCGTCTAAAAATTGACTGTACTTGCGTAGAAAGAATCACTTTACTTTCATTCTCGCTCAAAGTATAATCTTGAAAAAAGTCTAAACCTTCGATATCGGCAGAACTAATTAAAGTTCTTGTTTTTTCACCGGTTTCGTAACTATACACATCTACATTCATCGTTCTTGTAGCGCGATCGAAGTTTCTCACCGCATACTCTTCGCCATTATTTAGCGAACGTAACGACTGTAAGTATTCTTGTCTAAACTCACCGCCCCAAATTTCTTCTAGTGTAACTTCTTTATTTTGAGCATTTATAAAACTGGTAGCGACTAAAAAAGCAGCTACAAACAAATGTTGTAATTTCATATTTTATAGAGAATTCAATTTTTGAAGGTCAAGTTTACTAAAAAATCGCCAAAAAATAGGCAATATACATGTTAAATACTAAGGTTTTGTTAAAGAGATTCAGTGATATTGAGTAACTAATCAATAGTTTCTAAGCAGAACTATTCTGCAATTTTAAACCTGAATTGTATCTTTGCGACTTCAATTTGAATAACTAAAACTCATGAAGCAGGTAAAAGGCTTTTCTAAGCTTAGTAAAGACGAAAAAATTAATTGGCTTACCGAAAATTACTTCAACGATTCTTCTCAAGCTAAACAAACGCTAGAACGTTATTGGAACCAAGATCAAAAACTGCAAAAACTGCACGATGAGTTTACCGAAAATACGATTTCTAACTACTATTTACCTTTTGGCATTGCTCCAAATTTTCTAATTAACGACGAGCTTTACACCATCCCGATGGCGATCGAAGAAAGTTCTGTCGTGGCTGCCGCGAGTAATGCTGCCAAATTCTGGTTAGAAAAAGGTGGTTTTAAAGCAGAAGTACTTTCAACCCAAAAAATAGGTCAGGTACATTTTACCTCTGCTGCGAAAACTGAAAAGTTAACTGCGTTTTTTAACGAAGTGCAACCCAAACTTATTGAAGAAGTAAAAGCGATCACCAAAAATATGGAGAAACGCGGCGGCGGAATTTCTGCCATCGTGCTACGTAATAAAACGGCCGATCTAGAAAATTACTACCAGTTGCATTGCACTTTTGAAACGCTAGACGCAATGGGCGCTAATTTCATCAATTCGTGTTTAGAGCAAATTGCTGAAACCTTTACACGTGAAGCTGAAAATTATTTTTCTTCGGAAGAACAGCCGGAAGTTGTGATGAGTATACTTTCTAACTACGTTCCGCAATGTTTGGTGAGAGCTGAAGTAAGTTGCCCGGTGCAAGATTTATTACCGAATAAAGCAGATGCTGAAAAGTTTGCTCACAAATTTGTTGAAGCCGTTAAGATTGCCAAAATTGAACCTTATCGTGCGGTAACGCACAATAAAGGAATTATGAATGGCATCGATGCCGTTGTACTTGCTACCGGAAACGATTTTAGAGCTATTGAAGCTTGCGCTCACGCTTACGCCGCCAAAGACGGAAGCTACAGCAGTTTAACCGATGCTTCAGTAGAAAATGGTGTTTTCAAGTTTTGGATGGAAATTCCGTTGGCTCTAGGAACCGTTGGCGGACTCACAAGTCTTCATCCGCTAGTAAAGTTGGCTTTAGAAATGCTACAAAAACCTTCAGCTAAAGAATTGATGAAAATTGTTGCTGTTGCTGGTTTGGCTCAAAATTTTGCTGCTTTACGATCGTTAACCACGGTTGGCATTCAACAAGGACATATGAAAATGCATTTGATGAATATTCTCAACCAATTTGAAGCGAATGAAAATGAGCGCCAACAAGTGATCGAGCATTTTAAAAGCAATACCGTAAGCCATAGCGCGGTGGTAGAAATTATCGAAGGTTTACGTAATGGAAACTAATTTTTACAGTCACGGCAAACTCTTACTCACCGCAGAATACTTGGTGTTAGACGGCGCTAAAGCCTTAGCCGTTCCGACAAAAAAAGGTCAGTTTTTAAAGGTTGCCGATGCTGAAAAAAATACGTTAAGCTGGAAAAGTATCGATCATACAGGAAAAACTTGGTTTGAACAGGAATATGAAGTTACTCCGCAGCAATTTCTTCCGAAGAAAAAATTAGCTGATGCAAAAGCCAATCTAATTTGTCGTGCTTTACAGAATATTTTATCGAACCTAAGAATACTTCAGCCTGAATTATTTGTAGAAAAAGGTTTTGCTATAACGACAAGTTTAGAATTTCCGCAAGATTGGGGATTGGGATCTTCTTCTACGTTGATCAATAATTTGGCCACTTGGGCAGAGGTGAATCCGTATGAATTGTTAGCCAAAACTTTTGGCGGCAGCGGTTACGATCTGGCTTGCGCAAAGCATTCGAATCCTATTTTATTTCAGCTTCAAAAAAATCAAAACCCATTTGTTGAAGAGGTTGAATTTTCACCTAAATTTAAAAACGAGCTATTTTTTGTTCATCTAAACCAAAAGCAAAATAGCCGAGAAGGCATACAACATTATCGACAGCAGGATCTAGCAAAGAGACAAGATTGGATAAAAAAAGTGAATCGAATTACTGCTGAAATTTTAAAAGCTGAAGACATTTCAGCTTTTGAAAATCTAATTGATGAACACGAATTTTTACTTTCAGAAATATTAGCCTTGCCAACCGTAAAGCAACGTTTATTTGCCGATTACCCAAGAAGTATTAAAAGTTTAGGCGCTTGGGGTGGCGATTTTATTTTAGCAACCGGAGGTGAAGCCGAAAAAAAATATTTTATAAAAAAAGGCTATAAAACTATTCTCGATTATCAAGAAATGGTTTTATAGCCTCTAAAATTTCTTTCTATTTTATCTCGCTTACTCTTTTACGATTTTCTGAGTGAATAGTTTTCCTTCTGCGGTTTGTACCTTTAAGATGTAAATTCCGTTAGCTAAGTCTAGATCGGTCAAACTTACCACTTCTTGCGTTGGTTGTTGAACTGAACGATAAACTTGCTTGCCTAACATATCGAATAATACCACATCTACTTCCGAATATAGTTCACCTAAACGAATTTGAAGCTCGTTCCCTTTCATAGGATTTGGGTAAACCACCAATTGATTTTGGTTAAAATCTTTGGCACCTAAATTATTTTCAGCAAAAACAATTTCAAAACGATCACTCGCTGTCGATGCTTCAATATTTTCATCTACAGAAAATGTTACAGCATTTACTCCGCTATTTAGTAACGTAAATTCTTCTAAATAGTTATCTTTTAGATAAACTTCAACGTTATTCACATTATTCACATTGATCTCAAAAACATAATCGCTTCTGCGGTATTGACTGATGTACAATGGCAAAATTTCTCCGGCAATCGGATTGCTTCTACTCTCGATCGATAGAATTGTAGACTCTAATGATCTTCCTAAGTTTTCATCTAAGTTACCGAACTTAGGAGCATCTTTCGCTTCTATTGCGTTATCGCCATTATCAGAAAACTTAATTTTAACTCCGTCTGAAGCAGTCTCATTATTTATATAAGAAACCTCGTTAAACAATTTAATCTGAATAGAAGAGCTATTAAAATTTGCTGTTCTTAGTGTTTCTGTTTGATCTTGAGCTACATCTTTCACCGCTTCTGTAAACTGTAAATTTGGTGTAGTTCCTGCAGTTGAAGCTCTAAAAAATGCTGCTTGCATTGGCTGCAAATATTGATTTGCTTCAGAAAGGTCGTCGTTACTACCATCACTAAGATCTACCGTAACAAATGCACCACGACCACCGGAAACTCCAGGAATTGGCTCACCACCTAAGGTAGGATCGTAAACGTAATAATAATTTGTATTGATATTAGACGAACCGGTATTGGCAAATAATGAATTTACGTTAATAGCGGCATGGTAAGGATTTGCAAAAAAGTTATAGCTACCACTTGTGCTATTAAAGGAATTTTGATTCACTTCTCCTTGTGCAATAGATCCCGTTGCTCTTAATCTTGTATCTGTTGGACTAGCGGAGTTTGAATTTACATTCACGGCTCTACTACCTCTAATCATTAAACGATATGGAGTTCCTGCAGTTAAAGTAGATATATCTGTATTAGCAATTGAAGACCAACTTTGATTTACATTGTCGAATAAAAATAAAGACGGATTACCCGATGGTGTTGCATCAAAACCATTTGCTCCAGATTGTGATCCGGTGATATGAACCCCATAACCATCGTTAGCATTTAAGTTATCGGTTGCAAAAGTTGTTCCTGTGTTATTTTGGTTTTCTTGCCAGTTTGCTTTAATGCTCGAAGAAGTCGTTACTGAAGAAGTTAACAATCTAAACGCTCTACGTGCAGGAAAACATTGCTCGATAGTCACTAAGCCTGAGATCACTCCGTTTGTAAGATCATCTATTTGAGCGGTTCTATTATCTGGATCGGTAAAATTACAAGCTAAAAGCACCTGACCAGTGGTTGTAAAAGTTCCGGTTGTAACCGATAATAATCTATTTACCACAACCTGCTCGTTAGTATTTAGAGCTAAGGTTAAACCGTTGCTGTTATTTACCGTAAAATTTTCTGCATCTATTCCGTTACCAGAGAAAGTCTGAGGATTAGAGCCAACAAATGAAAAATTTGTTTCTGTACTATTAATGATACCATTATTTGTCAAGTCTCCATAAATATTTGCTTCTGTTCCAGGGAGTAAGGTTACTTGAGCTCCATCTTCAATAATTACATTATTCATACTCACTGTAGAACCATAAGTTGGATAATTTATAGCGTCTGCAACAATATATATTGAAGCCGTCCCGTCATTTAAAGGAGCTTCATCACACCAATTCCCGTCAGTTAATGGGTTTGTGCTCAAACTACCTGTCCATATATATTCGTTAGTATTAGAAGGACCAAATAAATACGTAAAATCTACAGCTAAACGAGACTCACCTCCTTGTTCACGAAGATAAATTTCAATCTCACTATTTTCATCTAAATAACCTTCCCAGATATCCGGAACACCATTATTGCTGTCCCAAGAATTGCTTTGATAAACGGTTTCTCCATCAATTATAAATTCAACTCCATCATCGTGACGAGTTAAGTCGATGTTATAAATACCACAATCAAATCCTTCTCGACGATATACAAAAGAGTGATTATCATTACCCACTGCAATACCATCATATCCTGCTGCGTTAGAAGGTGCGGTATTATCTAACCATAGATCTTCTGTATCAAAACTTAGACCTGTATGCGTGTAATCACCATAATAGGTATTAAAATCTGTACCATTATAAACACCTACTCTCCACTCTTCTATACCAAAACTTGTATCTTCTGATGGTGGTATTCTATCAATTCTAATTCGGCCATAAGAAGCTCCGCCATTTTCTGACCATTGAAATTCAACTTCTGTAGTAGAATTTAAAGTTCCTGTCCAAACATTATTGCTTACTGCACAGCATGAGGTTGTACTCCATACCAAAACACCGTCTATAAATAGTTTTGCAGCATCATCATTACCTGATTCTCCACTTGCACCTGCTATACTTATCACATAATCTGTAGCTGCAGGAAAACCTTTACGTTTATAAACGACATTGTGATAGTTATCGGTAACGGTACAGCCTATATAATCTGTATTATCGTCTGGGCTACCATTAGTATTCCAGTGATAACTAGAATCAAAACTTCTACCTGTAGTACCATATCCCGGATCTACGTAATAACCACGATAATCTGAAAAATCGAATGTTGAATTGTTGTAGCCACTAGAGTAATTATACACGTAGGCTATCCATTCATTATCACCAAACTCACCTTCGACCGGATCTGTTGCGGAGGTCGGAGGAGAACATTGACCTCTTAAATTATTTGAACAAAAAATTGCTAAAAAACTAAAAAATAAACCAACGTAGAATTTTTTCATCGTCTAGATTTTAAATTAAGATTACTATGCAAATACGTAAAAATTGAAAATAAAGTTTTAGAGTTATTGTATAATCACTAAAATCTTTAAGCAAATATATAGTTAATCTCAATTTTGAACTAATTAACCATTAAAAATAATTATTTGATAATGAACCATTTAAATTATTTAATCTTAAAAATCTAAGGAATAAAACAAAAAAAGCTGCCAATAGGCAGCTTTTAAATTTTGTATTTAAAAAAATCTTAGAAAAAGTTAGATCGATTATCTTCTATTTCAGCAGAACTCTTTAAAGCTTTATTCACTCTAGTAAGAGCATTTGCAGATCTAGTTTTAGACTCTCTTTCTGCAATAGTTCTATAAGAATTTAAAGGAGTAACCTCGTTTTTCTTTACTAACTCTATAACATAAACTCCTTTTTTACCCGTTAAAGGTTCAGAAGTTTCTCCTGCCTTCATACCAAAAGCTGTACCTACTACTTGCGGCTCGCTTGTTGCTCCCGGTAATGTTGGGCTATCTAAACTTACTGAATTGGCAGTTTGTACTGTTCTGTTTTCACTGGTAGCAATTTCTTGCATAGACTTACCGGCAATCTTCTTTTTAATAATTTCAGCTTGCTTTTCTTTTCTAAGAATCGGTGTAACTTCCGGTGAAGCATCTTCTGGTGATTGTAAGCCTTTTTTGTTTTTACTAGTTAACTTAGCTACAACATAACCTGAAGGCAGATCAAATCTTTCTACATCGCCAACTTTAGTATCTTCATTAAATGTCCATTTTACGATAGCTCTTTGGCTCCCTAAAGTTGCATTAAGGTCTTCTTGCATTTCTTTAATATTGCTAACAGTCTTCACTTCGTAATTACTTTCTTCAGCTAATGCATTGAAGTCTTCTTCTGAAGCTTCCATTTCAAATTTTGTAGCCTCTGTATAAAGATCACTAGATGTTTCTTCTGAAGGCTCTATTTGCTTAGCAACAGTAGCTACCTGAATAGCCTTTTGCATATTATTAGCTTCTTCAACCATTAGCACGTGATAACCTAATTGGTTTTCTACAACTTCAACACTACCTTTCGGGTTATTATAAGCAAATTCTTTTACTTCCGGAGTTAATCTGGCATTGGTATAACGATTCCACCCTAAATCTCCTCCATTTCCTTTAGATCTTGGATCGTCTGAATATTCTGGAGCTAACGCATCAAATTGAGTAGGATCTGCTTTTACAACACCCGCTAAACTATCTGCTAAAGATTTTGCTTCTTCTTTAGTTTTTGTGAAATCACCTTGATCGATCACAGAACCTTGATAAGACACTAAAATTCTTCTTACCTTAACAGAATCTGCGATTTGTTTAACGCCGGTTACTTTAGTGTACTTCCAGAAATCATTTTCTTTATAAGGCCCAAAACTTTGCCCTTCATTTAAATTAAAAATCTGATCTGCATTTTCTTTTGGTAAAGCAGATTTAAAAACATACTCACCATTGTAAGGCATATCTGAATTTGCTCCCACAAAAGCTTCTGTATCTTCTGCAGCGTCAAAATCTGAAGTAATATCTGTTAATTCTGCTTTTACACTCTCATCGTCTTTTGATGAAGGCTTCTCTTCAAAATAAACATAATTGATCGCAGTATTTGCTTCTTTTTCGAAACGTGATTTATGCTTATTGATGTATTCTTTAATCTCTTCTTTAGAAACTTCAACTTTATCTACAGATGTATAAGGCACTAAAACATATTTAAGATCTACTGTTTCGTTCTCTAATAAATAGGCCTGTTCTCCTTCAACTAAAGTAGCGCCAACTCCGGCTCTAATCATATTATAATAAATCTGATTTTTTGCCTGAAGTTCTATTTGACTTTCCATACTCTTCCACTGCTCATAAGCTTGTGGAGAAGTAGCTTTAAGGTTAGCTACATATTCTTCTAATACCGCTGCATCAAATAATCCTGCTTCGTTAGTGAAATTAGGATTACCTGCGTATACTTGCTTAAGCATATTATTAAACTGATCGTCTCCTACAAGAATACCTGTTTTTTCTATTTGCTCTTTAAGAAGGGCTTCTTGCAAAGTCATCTCCCAAACCTGATTAACAGCTTGTGTGCTTGTAGTATTTCTTCGGTTACGCTGAAAACCTTCTACTTTTCTAGCGAACTCTTCTCTACTTACATCTTCACCGTTAATGGTAGCAATAGTATTTTGGTCTTTTTGTCCGGAAAAACCACCGCTTTTAAATAAATCTGCCAATACAAATGAAAATAATGCAAGGGCGATGATTATGATTAAGAAAACAGAACGTTGTCTGATTTTGTTTAATACTGCCATTTTATATGATTTTTAACTAAATAGTGGGCGAAAATAAGATATTTAAAGAAATTATAAAATATATATTTCTTAAAAAGTTTAGGATTTAATCTTCAGCTAAAACTTCAAGTTCTATAAGATCAATTTTTGTGTTAGAAACCTCTACAATTGTGATTTTATAATTTTCGATATGAACCGTACCGCCTTGCTCGGGTATTTCTTCTGTATGGTTTACGATCCAACCTCCTAAAGTCTCGTAATTTTCTCCTTCAGGTAAGTTTAATTTAAAGTTCTCGTTTACATAATCGACTTCTAAACGTGCTGAAAACTTGTATTTACCCGCGCCTAAATCTTCTTCAATTAAAACTACAGGATCGTGCTCATCTTCAATTTCGCCAAATAATTCTTCTACAATATCTTCTACCGTCATCATCCCGCTGGTACCGCCATATTCATCGATCACCACTGCGATACTTTTACGCTTTTTTATTAATATATTAAGTACATCTTTTACCAGCATTGTTTCTGGCACATAGACGACCGGCATTAAAATAGATTGTAAATCTTTAGGGTTTTTAAAGAGTTCGAAACTATGAATATACCCTACCATATCGTCGTTAGATTCTTTGTAAACCAATACTTTTGATAATCCGGTCTCGGTGAAGATTTGGATAAGGTTTTTTGGTGATTCTGAAATATCTACGGAAATGATTTCGTTACGCGGAATCATTACTTCTCGTGACTTTACTTCTGAAAACTCTAAGGCATTTTTAAAAATTTGAATTTCAGAATCAATTTCATCATCTTCTTCTACGGTTTCCATTTGCTCGGTAATATAATTACCTAACTCAACTTTACTAAAGGCCAATTGCACTTCATCTCCGTCTGTTTTAAAAAATAACTTCAGTACTAAATCTGAAATCCAAATAATGAACGACGAAATAAATGTGAATAAGATGTAGAAAATATAAGCCGGTAAAGCGAAAAATTTCAATAATGAGTTGGCATAGATCTGAAAAAACACCTTCGGAAGAAATTCTGCCGTAAAAAGTATAACTATAGTCGAAATAAGGGTCTGACTAAAAATTTGACCATCGGCAATCCAGTAATTTAAGAATGTATTATCAAAAGGCCCCAATTGAGTAAGCCAATTAACCAGCAAATCTCCCATAAAAAAACCATAGATCACCAAGGCTATATTATTACCCACTAACATCGTGGCAATAAATTTCGAGGGTTTTCTCGTGAGCTTATCTAAAATCTTGGCTAAAAAATCGCCTTGCTTTTTTTCTATTTCAATATGAATTTTATTGGAAGAAACGTAGGCAATCTCCATACCCGAAAAAAAGGCAGATAAAATGAGAGAGGTTACAATTATAATAATATCGGTATGCATTAGCGCTGATTACGTTCTTCCATTTTTCTTCTAAACCTTCGTTTAAAGAAAAACATAAATATAGCTACACCACCCAAAAACATACATAAGTAAGCGCGATCTGTAGATTCACTCCAAACTCGGTAAGATTCAAAGAAAAAAAGCACTGCAAAAACTAAGTATGCGTATTCAAAATTTTTAAAATACTTCATTATTTTTCAGATTCATCGATGTATTGCACGCCCACATTCGAACGCGAAATGAATTTATCAAAATTTTCGTTAGCATCAAAACCTTCTCCATCGTTTAATGCTCCATTATTCATCTGGATATCATAATTTTCATCAGAAAAAAGCCAGCTTCTTGCTTGATCCCAATATAATTGTTCTGCATTTAAAATAGTGGTATCTGCGGTTACGATTTTTACATTTCCACGCAAATCAATTAAATCGGTTTGATTGTAAACGATCCCATAATCTGCAATAATGGTGGTTTTTTCTTGCTCTTCATTAAAAAAGTCAACCTCTACGCCATTAGGAAATTCTCGATAAGCAAATTGTTGATTGGTAAAATCTAACATTTTCGGACTTCGTAAATTAGCTTTTACGTGACCACTATCAGTGTAAAAAAGATTTACACCTTCGCCAACAGTTAGTGGCTCTACCCGATCACCGTTAAATTTTCGAGCTTCATTTAAACCGTTTTGACATGAAAAAAGCATTGTCGCAAATAAACTCGCGACAATGCCTCTTAATATATACTTATATGTTAACCACATAAATTATTTACTATAGTGCAGGAACTCTAACACTTTCTCCGATCCAACAACCAAAACTAATAGTAGATCCGGTTTTGTAATCTGAAGTAAAGATATCTTGTTTCTGCGGAGCTGTACCTCTATAAGATGCAGCAGTTTGGCTTGCATTAGACTTTAAAGAAGGGTCTACTTTACCGGCTCTATCTGCATAATCTGCAGCTAACCAATATACCGCTCTTTTAGTGAATGCATCGTCACCACAACTATTTGCACTACTTGCATACATTTGAGCGATCTTTAAATAAGCCACTCCTAAAGAAGGCTGAAACTTAAGGGCTTTTCTATAAAAACTTCTTGCTTGAGAAAAACTACCTTTTGTTTTATACTTATTAGCAATCGTATAATATACTTTAGCTTTTGCTAATGGCTCTTCTTCTAACTCTGCAGACTGATTGTAATATTCTAAAGCTTTAGCACTCTTACCATCTTTATCTGCTAACTGACCTAAGTAGTACGCTGTTTTAGCTGAAGGTTCTGCTTCATGTAAAGCTTCAACTAACTGAAAGAATAACGGATCGTCACACTCTTTAGCTGAAAGTCTTCTCGCAGCTCTTTTTAACCACTCAGTATCTGTTTTCTTAGCTTCGAAATCTTTCTTATAAAGAGGTATTAAGTTAGTACAATCTGCTTTCTCCCCTAACATACCATTAATCGCACCTTTAATTTTCATAAAGTTAGTTAAGTAAATTTCAGAATTACTTAGTACTCTTTGTTCTTTAGAGTTTAACTCTTCACCAGCTTCTTGCTTAGCAATTAATGGCTCTGCTTCTTCAGCACGAATAATTTCTTGACGTTCTATTTTCTGAATTAATTCATCATACTTAGTAAATACATCTTGAAGATCTTTTTTACCTTCTTCTTGTAAATCTACCAATACGTTGAAATAAGCATAAAGCGCCTTAGGACTATTAAAAGATTCTCTATCTACTGTCCAAGCTTTATCGAAAGCTTCGTACTGCTCTTCTTTAGAACCTAATTTGTTATCAAATTTTACCTGAGCGATATCTGCATAAACTTCTCCTTTTTTGGTATTCTGCGGAAAGTTCTCTAATCTTAACTCATAGTTTCTAATTAAAGCCTGCGCGTATTCTTTTTGCTTTGCAGCATCATTTTTTGCATCGGTGATCAATTGCTTGAACATACGCTCTCCATATTGATAAAGTGCTAAGTTTACTTTAGGGCAATTATCTGCTAAAGTTTTATAATGAGGAAGTGCTGACTTATAATCTTTAATTTTCGCGCTTTGCGAGAAAAGACTTAAAGTCGTATTACAATCTACCTCTTGGGCATTTGCTATACCGAAGCTAAAAAATACTGCGGATAATAAAGCTAACAATTTGATTTTCATAGTTGATTATATAAAATTAATTAAACTTTCTTTTCTGGAACCATCTATCATTTAAAGATAGACTAACAAAAACGTTAAAGAAATTTTCTTCTACCAAGCCTGCGCTAGTTGTTCCTCTTTTTCCGAGTTCGAAACCTAGGTTTGCATTGGTAAGCAATCTCCCGGCCGGTAAACCTACTCCAAAAGATATGCCAAACTCATTAATATCTTCACCGTTGATATTTAATCCTGACTCTCCAAACTTCGCTCCAGCCCTGTAAACAATACGCTTAAAGTAACTTGTGATGTCGTTGTAGTCCGGGATAAAATACCCACCTAAACGGTAAGTGGTGGCATCTGTATATTCTACATTATTTAGGTCGAAAGATCTATTGGTATATTCACTTGAGCTTAAACGCTGGTATTCTACCCCAGCAAACCATTTTCGAGGTTTTCCGATACCAGCACCAAATCTTACTTCTGAAGGCAGATCTAGCTCATCGTCTCCCAATTCTATCTCTTGAGCATCAGACACTACTTCTGTATCGTTATATCTTACCAAAGTTGCAAGCTCTCTAAAGTTTTCAGACCTTAGGTTTGTTGTTGGCATGTAAGATGCAGATCCGGTTAATTGCAGATCTTCAGAAATCATTTTTTCATATTGAAGACCAAATTTCACTTTAAATCCGCTTAAATCTGAACGATTAATTTCTCTAGTCCCGAATTGAATTCCTGTTTGAAAGTTTAAATTTTTATTTTGAATGTTTCCGAAGTTATAACTCCCTTCAACTCCTAATCTAAAATTGTCATTTAACTTATAACCAACTGCTAAAAAAAGTTTGTTTAAACCACCGCGTCCGGTAAACTCACTAAATTCTGTATCGGTTTCATTTCTTAACTCATAACCTACAGAGGTAAACGGTACGATCCCTAACCCAAAACCTAATTTACCGGCAGGAATCCCGATCGCTAAATAGTCTATATTGGTGTTCGACAACTTATCTTCTGCACTGCTCGAAGAAATTTTAGTTTCTGAATGAGAAACTCCAATGGTATAAGTTGTTAAAGCTAAAGCTCCAAAACCGGCAGGATTTTGAAGATTAACATGAATACTATCTGATGCTATACTCAAACCTCCCATCGATCTATTTTCTGCAGTACCTTTAAACTTTTGTACTCCAATACCAAAGAAAGAATATGGAGACGATGTTATTTCTTGCGCACTTAAAGTGACTGTAAAAAACAAAATTGCTACTGTAACTAACTGTTTAATCATTAACTTTTATTAAATTCTAAAATTTGATTCAAACCTTCAAGTAAGAAATTTGAGGTGGCAAATATGCTATTTTTTACGTTCTTAGACAAAATTTGACTATCACCACCTGATAAAATAACTGTTAAATCTTGAAAATTTTCACTGTACTCATTAATAAACCCATCAATTTCTAGGGCTGCTGCTTTTACAACTCCAATTTTTAAGCATTGTTGTGTATCTCTACCTAAAATCGAAGATTCAAAATCACTTAGCTCCACTAAAGGTAATTTTGCTGTAAATTCTTTCATTGCTTTTGCTCGCATTTGTAAACCCGGAGAGATCACCCCACCCAAATATTCATTTTTTTCATTTAAAAAATCATAGGTTATACATGTTCCTGCATCGATCACCAATACATTTTGAGAATTATATTTTGCAGAAGCTGCTGCCATTAACGCAATACGATCTATGCCTAATGTTTTAGGTGAAGCATAATTATTTTTAAAAGAGACCGGCGTGGAAGAAGAAAGTTGCAAAAATTTTGTTTTTTGCTGAAGAATTTTTTCCCATTCTTGAGGATGGTTTTGCACACTCGAAAGAATTGAAAATTCAATTAAAGGGAATTTCTCAAAAAAAATTTTTATTTTTTTTGAGAATAATCCTTTTTTCAAAAGCTTCAACCTCCAGCAAGCTATCATTTTGAAAAACAGCAATTTTCACTAAAGTGTTACCAATATCTACGATTAGATTCATTTCTAAATTTTATTTTACAAACATACAAAAAAGAGATTTTTTCACTTTTTTGTTGTGCAATTCTAAAAATGAACATATATTTGCCACCGCTTAACGCACTGGTGCCTTAGCTCAGTTGGTAGAGCAAAGGACTGAAAATCCTTGTGTCCCTGGTTCGATTCCTGGAGGCACCACCGCAGAAACCTCGATCTTTGATCGGGGTTTTTTGTTTTTATATCATAAAAAAACCTCGCTTATTTCTAAGCGAGGTTTTAATTTGGGGCAACAAAATTATCTCTTTAATGTAAAATGAGATTTAAATTGTCTTTTTTCACCTTCATAGACATAGTCTACTAAAAACCAATAATCATTTGAAGGCATATTCTTATTATGATAAATACCTTCCCAACCTTTACCTGCGGGAGATATAGTTGTTAGCAGTTTACCAAATCGATCGTAAATAGTGACTTGGGCATTACTATCAAACCTTAAGTCAAAAATATTCCAGGTATCATTAATACCATCTTGATTAGGCGTAAAGAAGCGCGGATATTTAATTACATCTACTTCTAGCACTGTACTTCCGCAATCACCGTATTCTCCTTTTACACTAACTTCGTGCGGACCGGAGGCCACATTTTGAAATATATTACTTTCTTGAAACGGCGAACCATCTAAACTATAAAGATATTCACCATATCCGTTTACAACCTCTACATTTATATTAGCTATATCTTCAAATGGCTCAGTAACATTCACCTTGATTTCCGGTCTACCAGACTCTAATACGGTTACCGTAGTTGGCAAATAATTACAGTCTGCACCGATTTCAGGATTAATTTTCTCCACTTCTACATAATACTCTCCAGCTTCCACTGCTTCGTACTCAGGTCCTATATGCACATTCTCATTATTTAAGTACCAATAGACCTTAAATTCTGATGCATCTAAACCGGATATCAAGTAATAAGAAGATTCTACCTCTCCAGTTTCGACATCTCTACAAATTGCTCCGCCTTCAATATACAGTTGGGGTCTTTCATAAACGGTGATTTCAATTTCTTTTTCTTTAAAGCAGTTTTCATCATTATTTGAATACGCATAGACGTACACACTATAAACTCCCGGATTATCAAAAACATAATCACTTTCTTGAATTTGACCTTGCCCGCCAGACTGCCAGTAATAATTTACATTAAAATTGCTGTTTGAAATATTTGGCAAAGTAAAACTACCACAACTTTCAACATCTTCAAATTCACTTAAATCAGGTTGCTCCACTTGAATATTAAAACTTACTTCTGTTTCGCATACAAAACGAGTTCCGTTTTTGGCATAAATAAAGATCTCCCTATCTTCACTAACCACATAACCGGGATTGAGGTGATTTCCCTCTCCACCACTTTCGGTATAATAATCACCAACCTCTAAAGATGGCAACGTATAAGATTCACACACATACACATCTTCTACTAAAGCGATATTTACACCTTCAATATAAACTGTAAAAGAATCTTCATTATAGCAACCTTGCAAATCTTCGTATTCATTATATATGAATATAGTTTGTGTTGAAGTAATTATATCGCCAGGAAATAACTGATCACCTTGAGCTAAAGAATCTGTATAATAAACACCATGCTCTATTTCGGGAAGCTCGTAAGCATCACAATCATAAACATCTGTAAAGTTAGAAACTAAAGGAAATGATCTAATTTCGACCTCGAAAGAGGTTTCGTTATCACAGCCATTCTCTTCGTTATTAATATAAATTGTTTGAGTTGAAGTAATCATATCTCCTGCCGATAACATTGTACCGGTTCTTCCACTACCCGTAAAAAATTCTCCATTTATAACAGAAGGCAAAGTGTAGGTTTCATCTTCACATAAGGTGATATCCTGCAAAGAGTCTACTGGAGGGATTGGTTTAACTTCAATGTAAAAAGAAGTATTATCTGTACAGTTAGGAAGACTAGTAGTTTCTGCGTAATAATAAATTGTTTGACTTTCTTCTATATACGTTCCGCCTTCAATAGAGTCCCCCTGTCCTTGAGGTTCTGTATAAAAACCTCCTACATTCACTTGCGGTAACTCATAACCGCCACACACTACTAAATCTTCAAATTCCGGTAAAATTGTAATTGTAAATTCGTGTTGATTATCACATACACCATCGTCGTTAAAAACGTAATAAGTATTAGATTGAGTAATTTCTTCACCACCACTCAACATTAACCCATTACCTCCGGCTTCCGTAAAATAGTTACCATTTTCTAATGTTGGTAAGGTATAACTTTCACAGGTTATCACATTTTCAGGCTCATCTACAGGAGGCAAAGGAAGTATTGTTACATCAAAAGCTTCTTCTCGGCAAAACACACCATCTACCTCTGCATAAAACCAAATTGTTTGACTTTCATAAATATATGATCCTGATACTAATAAATCTCCTTGACCTTCAGGACCTCCTTGAGCTGTGTAGAATTCTCCCGCCGGCGGATAAGGTATTTTATAATAACCACAATGTTCTAATTGAATTGAATAATCCATAATAATAGCAACCTTAAAGCTAGATTGATTAAAACATCCGTTCTCATCGGGACCATTAAAAATGTAAACGGTACCAGATTCTACAACCTCATAACCAACAGGTAATTGCTCTCCTTGACCATTAGGTGAAGAATAATATTGACCGTGTTCTATTTCTGGCAAGACAAAAACTTCACATTCAACCACATCTTCTAATTCTGAAACTTGTGGTGGCTCGTTCATCTCGAAGGCTACCGGAACAACTTGAAAACAGTTATTATTTCCTAACTCTTCAACTCTAACCCATATCACTACAGAATCTACATCTATAGAGACTTCGTAATTTGAAAAGTTTTCGATGGCATCTGTAGCGCTATTCGCATTTTCTTCTGAAGTATAGTAAGAGAAATTATAATTAGAAGCCTCGTCTGCGATTAACAACGAATTAGCCATTGGCAATGATAATATAGTATTTGAATCAGGCATTGTACAAATTTGAATAGGCTCCGGAGTATCAACTTGCATAGGATCATTAACCAATAAATCAAAACTTCCTAAAGAAGAACAGTAATTTCCTGTAACGTTATTAAAAAGCTTTACATATATAGTTTGATTACCTTCACTTAAAAAGGATTCAATTTCTGATGAAGGAATCGGATTTAATACTGCTAAATCTGCTTCACTTTCAAAATAATGCAAAACGTAATTACCATTCTCAATCCCTAAGTTTTCAGCATTATTATAAGTCAAATCGTAAGTATACGAGTCGCTGCCGGCATAACATTCAATAATATCTTCCGGAGATTGAAAAGTTAATTCTGTAAATTCAATCTGATCGCTAATTAAACAGTTTGTCCCCTCTTTAGTGATTAAAACTCCGTAAACACCGGTTTGTGTAGCTTGTATTGAATTAGTAGTTAATCCCGGCACTACTTGACCATTATATGTCCAACTATGTGAATATTCATTTTCATCTAAACCTGTGGTTATTGTATTAGAATCTCCTTCACAGATTGTTTGATCTTCACCTAAATTTACGTCTGCAGAAAAACTACCGGCATCTAAGAAAATAGCCGAATCAAAATTTGCATCGTTTGAATCTGCGATAACTAATCTAATTTTATAGGTAGTTCCCGGAGAAATATTTGCAGAAGCTTGCAAAGTCTTAGTATAGCCCCGCATGTTTACAGAACTGTTTGATGAATTATTTACATTATAAACATCGAATAAATTAGCGTGATCAGATTCACAGGAGTTATTGTATTGACTATCTTTTATATTTTTTACAGAAACAGGCGTATCTGTTCCCGGAATAATAGCTAAGTTTTGGGTTTCACCAGTATCTAAGTTGGTTAACAGAAAAGCAAAAACATCGCTTGAAATACATTGCCACTCGCCATACTCATTAGAAGCAAATAAAAAATTGAAATTAAAATTACTTGACAGCGGCACGAATTCAAATTCTAAAAATGCAGTATCTGTTAATTCTGAAGATTGCCCAGACGCCTCATTTATTGACTCCAAATCATTATCTGAATTGCTATTGAGTTGACTGCTCAAATTTTCTCCGGTATAAGAACCTTCAACAAATTGAGCATTTCCTGTTCTAATAACAACTCCTTCTTCTATAGGAAAATCTCCACCATTATTGGTAAAGTAAGCGACAGACTCTTGCGATGAAAGCGCCACATTTGAAACTTCAACACAAGCATTATTCAAAAGTATATTAACCAGATCTTCTGGTGTATTATTGGTTTGAGGTAAAGTTACCGTTTGAGAGTAACTTAAGGTAGTAAGTAATAAAATTAAATAGGGTAATAATTTCTTCATATATCTATCTTTCTCATAATTAGAGGCAAACAACCTCATTCGTTTAAAGTGCAAAAATAAAGATTAAATGCAAATTTTACGTTAAATTACGATTAAATGCAAATAAATTTCGACGAATGACAGATTTGAATATATCTTTAGAAATTTATTTTGAGGAGTTTTAGAACTATGAAAGTCAATAAATTAGATACTTTACGAAAGATTTTTTTGTTTTTAATGCTTATATATGTAACATTAAGTATGACAAACTGCAACCACCCCACGACTGTTAATAAAAGCTTAAAAACAGAAATTCTACCTCCGGAAATTCTGTATGGCGATCTTTTTTACAAAATTCAAGCAAATCATCACTTATTTAAAGACAGCAAAACTTTTGTTGATGCAATCCCAAAGCGACAAGTAAGCTTGATCAAAGAAGATTTTTCTAAACTCAGGAATCCTTCAGACGAAGAATTGAAGGAATTTGTAATTAATAATTTTCTTCTCCCCGAAGAAAAAAAATCTTACAAGGCAGATTCTTCAGATATTAACCAGCATATTTCTAAGCTTTGGAAAGTTTTAGAACGTCCTGCAGACGAGAAACACTCAGGAACCTTAATTCCGTTGCCTCATTCATATATCGTTCCCGGAGGTAGATTTCGAGAAGTTTACTATTGGGATAGTTATTTTACCATTTTAGGATTGCAAGGAGATGGTAAAATTGAAATCATACAGAATATTGTAGATAATTTTTCTTATTTAATTGAAGAATATGGTTTTATACCAAACGGAAATCGTACTTATTATTTAAGCCGATCTCAACCACCATTCTATGCTTTAATGCTAGCGGTGTTAGCAGAAGAAAAAGGAAATGAAATCTTCCTAAAATATTTACCGCACTTAGAAAAAGAATATAATTTTTGGATGACCGGTAAAGATCAGCTTCAGCAAAGCGGAGATACAAGACTAAGAACCGTTAAAATGCCTGACGGAGAGATCTTAAATCGTTATTGGGATAATGAAAACACCCCAAGACCCGAAAGTTATATGGAGGACATTGAAACGGCTAAAAAAGCAATTCAACTTTATCCCGAAAAAACGAAAGAAGAAGTTTATCGTGATATTCGAGCAGCCGCAGAGTCGGGTTGGGACTTTTCGAGCCGTTGGTTTTATAATGACCATAACGAAGAAGCAGGATTACCAAATATACATACCACCAATATAATTCCGGTAGATTTAAATTGCTTGTTGCATAATCTTGAAAAAACTATTGCAAAAGCTTACAGACTTAAAAATGATACTACTCAAGAAGAGAAATTCAATTTGCTTGCAGAAAAAAGAAAAGCGGCTATAAAAAAGTATTTTTGGAATGAAGAGTTTGGTTTTTATTTCGATTACAATTTTATAGAAAATGAACATACCAACATCTGGTCTTTAGCTGCTGTATTCCCATTGTTTTTTGAACTAAGTAATAAAGAACAAGCTAATTTTGTAAAAGAAAAATTAGAAGAGAAATTTCTGGTACCGGGTGGTTTGCTAGCGAGCACAAATTTCACCAAACAGCAGTGGGATGCTCCTAATGGTTGGGCACCGCTTCAATATATTGCTATTGAAGGTTTAAGAAACTATCAACAAGATTCTTTAGCAACAATTGTTAAAGAAAGATGGCTTCATTTAAATAAAAAGGTTTACGATCGAGAATATAAAATTTTAGAAAAATATCACGTGATTAATATAAATCGTGAAGGTGGTGGTGGTGAATACCCAAATCAAGATGGGTTTGGCTGGACGAATGGAGTTTACAAAAAGCTCTCTTCAGAAAATATAAAAACCACTAAACAACCGTAATTTTTATACCCATTAATTTTATGCGATCTATTACTTTTTGAGATATCCCGCTATCGGTAATAATATGATGCACACTATCTAAACCACATATTTTACCAAAGCTTTTTTTTCCGAATTTAGAAGAATCTGCCAATACAATGGTTTTTTGAGCAGATGCGATCATTTGTTGATTTAATGCGGCTTCTTCTAAACTCGTAGTGGTACAACCATAATCTAGATCTATCCCATCTACTCCTATAAACAATTGATTACAAGAAATATCTTTTAAAATGAAATTAGCATAATGACCAATAACAGATGAAGAGCTATGCCTTACATTACCTCCTAATTGTATAACCTCATAATCCTTATTTTTAAGAAGCTCTACCGCTACATTTAAAGATGAAGTAATCACATTTAATTTTCCTTGAATATTAATCGCTTTAGCTAATGCTTGCACCGTTGTACCGGAAGCGATCATAAAAGAATCATTTTCAGAAATTAAATTTGCGGCAGCTTGTGCGATCCCATTTTTCTCTTCAATAGAAATTTTTTCTTTTTCATTTACCGGGCGATCTTTCATATAAGGATTATCTAGAGATGCGCCTCCGTGAGTTCTAAAAAGCAAGCCTTTATCTTCTAGTAATTTTAAATCCTTTCTAATGGTAACTGCAGAAACATCAAGTTTATCGCACAAATCAGAAACCTCTACATATTTGTCTTGTTGAAGTATTTCTAAAATTTCTTGATGTCTTTTCATATTTATTCAATTTTCAATAACAAATATATAAATAACAATCTCAAAACATCTATTAAATATGAATATCACAACAAAACCAATCCCTCACAAAAATGAAACTAAATGAAATTTACAGCAAGTAAAACTGCTAAATTTTATCAATATGTTATTTTTTTACTTTCTTTTTCTTTCGTTTTATAATATTTTTATTATTTTTGTTCTGTATTCGTAATTTAATAAAACGATGAGTAATCAAAATATATATTCTAGAGAAGCTATTTTAAACAATATTGATCCAAATGAAAATTGGGATGTGATCATTATTGGTGGCGGCGCAACAGGATTAGGTACTGCTTTAGACAGCGTAACTCGCGGTTACAAAACATTACTGTTAGAAATGGCAGATTATGCAAAAGGAACCTCTAGCAGAAGTACAAAATTGGTACACGGTGGTGTTCGATATTTAGCTCAAGGAAATATAGATCTAGTGAAAGAAGCACTACACGAAAGAGGCTTATTAGCCAAAAACGCCCCTCACTTGGTTAAAAACCAGAGTTTTATTATACCAAACTATCGTTGGTGGGAAGGTATGTATTACACTATCGGTTTAAAAGTGTATGATTTTCTTGCCGGTAAATTGAGCTTAGGAAAATCAAAACACATAAAAACGAAAGAAACCGTAAATAGAATAGAAACTCTTAAGAAAGATAAAATAAAAGGCGGTGTTGTTTATCAAGATGGTCAATTTGACGATTCTCGTTTAGCGATTAATGTAGCTCAATCTTGTGTTGAAGAAGGAGCAACTCTTTTAAATTATTTTAAGGTTACGGGACTTACTAAAGATGGTAACGGAAATATCTCCGGAGTAAAAGCAACAGATTCAGAAACAAACATAGAATACAATTTTAAAGGAAAAACAGTAGTTAACGCTACCGGAATTTTCACCGATGAAATTATTCAAATGGATAATCCTGAAGCTCGCAAAATGGTAAGACCAAGCCAAGGAGTTCATTTAGTTTTCGATAAATCTTTTCTTCCCGGGAACGATGCGATCATGATTCCGAAAACCGATGATGGTCGTGTTCTTTTTGCAGTGCCTTGGCACGATAAAGTAATTGTTGGGACTACAGATACGATGTTAGACGAGCATAGTTTAGAACCACAAGCTCAAGAACAAGAAATAGAATTTATTCTAAAAACATTTAATAAATACATTTCTAAGCAAGTTTCAAGAGACGATGTGCTTAGTATTTTTGCAGGATTAAGACCATTAGCAGCACCAAAAGATAATTCAGAGAAAAGTAAAGAGATTTCCAGAAGTCATAAAATTATTGTTTCTAACACTGGTTTAGTTACAATAACAGGAGGAAAATGGACCACTTTTAGAAGAATGGCTCAAGATACCGTAAACAAAATAATTAGCTTAGGTAAACTTCCTAAAATGGATTGCAAGACCGAACATTTTGCATTGCACGGAGCACAACCAATGACTAGTTTAGAAAACCATTTATATATCTACGGAAGCGATAAAGAAAAAATTGAAACTTTAATGCAACACGAGCCGGCACTTGCTGAAAAATTACATTCTGCACTACCGTTTACAAAAGCTGAAGTAGTGTGGGCAGCAAGATATGAAATGGCTAGATCGATCGACGATGTGTTAGCAAGAAGAGTTAGAGCTTTATTTCTTAACGCAAAAGCAGCGATCGAAAGCGCACCAACTGTCGCAGACATTTTAGCTAAAGAACTAAATAAAACCGAAGATTGGAAAACGCAGCAGATCGAAACGTTTACCAAAATGGCTAAACATTACACAATTTAGACAACCAACCAAAAATCTAAATAAATAAAACCCGAAACTGATCTCTTCGCTCGAGCATTCAGAGAGATGTTTCATCTAAATCTTAATTTTTATGGATAAATATATTTTAGCAATAGATCAAGGAACAACTAGCTCTAGAGCTATTCTTTTCAACAAAAAGGGCGAAATTCATTCGGTAGCCCAAAAAGAATTTACGCAATACTTTCCTAAACCGGGTTGGGTAGAACACGACCCTGCAGAAATTTGGGCAACACAAGCCGGAGTAGCTGCAGAAGCTACCACCAAAAAAGGCCTTAATGGTAAAAATATTGAAGCTATCGGTATTACGAATCAACGCGAAACCGTTGTAGTATGGGATAAAAACACCGGTAATGCTGTTTATAACGCAATTGTTTGGCAAGATAAAAGAACTGCGAAATACTGTTCTGAGTTAAAAGCTAGCGGAAAAGCTAAGATGATTCAGGAAAAAACAGGATTAGTGATCGACTCTTATTTTTCGGGAACCAAGGTTAAATGGATCTTAGACAATGTTGAAGGTGCTCGTGAAAAAGCAGAAGCAGGAGATCTGTTAATGGGAACCATCGATACTTGGTTAATCTGGAATTTCACTAAAGGTGAATTACACGTAACCGATGTAACTAACGCATCTAGAACACTCCTTTTCAATATCAATACGATGGATTGGGATGAAGAGTTATTAGAGCTTTTCGATATCCCAAAAAATATGCTACCGGAAGTTAGAGATTCCAGTGAAGTTTATGGGCATACCAAAACTACGATCTTTGCTTCTAAAGTACCTATTGCCGGGATCGCAGGAGACCAAATGGCAGCACTTTTCGGACAAATGTGTACAAAAAAGGGAATGGTTAAAAACACCTACGGTACCGGTTGTTTTATGCTGATGAATATTGGCGAAAAACCAATTATTTCCAAAAATAACCTACTTACCTCTGTGGCTTGGCGTATTAACGGTAAAACCGAATACTGTTTAGAAGGAAGTATTTTTATAGGTGGCGCAGTGGTGCAATGGCTAAGAGATGGTTTAGGGATTATTCATAAATCTTCACAAGTCGAGAATTTAGCCAGTTCGGTAGAAAGTACAGAAGGAGTTTATTTTATACCGGCATTTGCAGGTCTTGGCGCTCCTTATTGGAATCAAGAATCTAAAGGAACTATCTTCGGAATTACCCGCGGAACCACAGATGCACATATTGCCAGAGCTTCTTTAGAAGCGATTGCCTACCAAACTATGGATATTTTAAAATCGATGAAAGCTGATTCACAGATCGATATCCAAGAACTTCGAGTAGATGGTGGTGCATCGGTAAATAATATGTTGATGCAATTTCAGTCAGACGTTTTGAACACTACTACCATTCGACCTAAAGTAACAGAAACTACGGCACTTGGTGCGGCTTATTTAGCAGGACTGGCAGTAGGCTACTGGAAAGATACCGACGAAATTCATGACACTTGGCAAGAAGATGTCAAATTTCAGCCTAAAAAAGACCAAAACGATGTAAAAGATGGTATTAAAGGTTGGTATAGAGCTATAGATGCTTTACAACATTGGAGTAATAACGAAGAAAATATATAAGTTATGACTCCATTTATTGCAGAAGTTTTAGGAACGGCCATTCTAATCTTGTTAGGTGGCGGCGTAGTTGCCAATACAATTTTAAATGGCACAAAGGGTTTTAACGGTGGTTGGATAGCTATCACAACCGCTTGGGGTTTAGCTGTATTTGCAGGAGTAGTTGTTGCCGGACCCTACAGTGGTGCACACTTAAACCCGGCAGTTACTCTAGGTTTGGCTATTGCAGATCTATTTCCTTGGGAAGATGTACCTACGTATTTAGCAGGCGAGTTTCTTGGAGCAATGATCGGTTCTACATTGGTTTATTTAATGTATAAAGATCATTTTGATGCCACAGAAGATGGCGGCCTTAAGCGAGCAGTCTTTTGTACAGATCCCGCAATTGCTAATAATTTTAGAAATATCTTAAGTGAGATCTTGGGTACGTTCGTACTGTTAATTTCAGTTTTTTACTTTACAGATGCTTCTTTTGATAGCGAAGCAGGAACTACAAAAGTTGGCTTAGGTGCTATTGGAGCAATCCCTGTATCATTTATAGTTTGGGGCATTGGTCTCTCTTTAGGAGGTACTACCGGTTATGCTATTAATCCTGCGCGTGATCTAGGACCAAGAATTATGCACGCAATTTTACCAATTAAAGGTAAAATTGATAGTGGGTGGAAATATGCTTGGATTCCTATCGTCGGACCAATTATAGGGGCTGGTTTAGCCGCATTAGTATTTTTAATATTAGGTAAATAAATTGAAAAATGAAATCATTAAAATATCTATTTTTTTTCTTCGGAATATTCCTAAGTCAATCAGTATTCTCGCAAGATCAAGACAATATTATAGAAGAGAGAAACGAAGAGAAATTAGAAGAAAAGGAAGACGAAGACAAGCTGTTTCACTTTAATCTTCAGCTTAAAAATATGCACTTATGGAGGGGTTACCACGTAACTAACTCTCCGGTAACTGCGGCAGATGTAAATTATACTTCAAAAAACGGCTTCTTTAAAGCAGGACTTTGGGGAGGCAGATCATTTACCGGTGAATATACCGAATATGATTATTACGTAAGTTTTATGCATAAAGGTTTTACACTTGCTGTTTGGGATATTAATAATAATAGCGATTATCCCGATGTTGGCTTTTTTAATTACGATCGTGCAGAAACATCACACTTTATCGATGTAAGTCTATCTTACAGTTTTAAGAAAACACCATTAAAAGTTTCTTGGGCAACTATTGTACAAGGTCGGGATACTTATGTAGATGATAACGGTGAACTTAAAAATGCATTTTCTAACTATGTTGAAGCGAGCTATATTATCTTAGATAAAGAAGATTGGTCTTTAGCAGGTTTTGTTGGTGGAGCATTTTCATTTTTGAGCGACGCTAACTTTTATGGCGATCACTCTACGATCAATAATGTAGGTGTAATTTATAATAGAGATTTAAAAATTTTAGAATATACATTGCCTGTTTCGGCAACCGCCTCGTGGAATCCGTTACAGGAATATGGTGCAATTCAAGTTGCTGTGAACCTTTTTTAAGTTTGTGTGAGTAAGGAGGTTTTTTAATTTGAACGAGAAAAGTCGGCTAATTGCCGACTTTTCATTTTTTTATAAATAACTAAAATCACATAATTCTTCTGAAATCTCCCAAAGTCGCTTTGCTTTTTCCTTATCTTTTGAAATAGCATTCGAGTCGACCACTTTCGGTTTGCCCGAATATTCTTGAAAACCCGAAGGCCCCAAATATTCTCCGCTTACTAATTTTTCATCTAAAGCTGCTTTAATTTGAGGTTGCGCTCCACTTTTAGCAGATTGTGTGAAAGGATATACAAACGGCGTGAGCAACTTCATTACGCCTGTTAAATGTCTAAACAAATTGGTTCTCGAAAGCCCGGGATGCGCTGCTAAAGATTTAATTGAAAGCTGTTGTGCTTTTAATCTTCGGTCTAATTCGTAAGCAAACATTAAACAGGCAAGTTTACTTTGTCCGTAAGCTTTCTGCTTGTCGTAATTATTTTCAAATTGAAGATCTTCAAAATAAATATCGCCCCATTTATGAGCCAAACTGCTTAGACTTACCACTCTTGCTTCAGCAGCATTCTTTAACGGTTCTAGAAGTAAACCGGTTAGCAGAAAATGACCTAAATAATTAATCCCGAATTGTAATTCGAAACCATCTTCGGTTGTTCCGTAGGGCGGAATCATCAATCCGGCATTATTCACCAGAATATCTAAACTGTTATATTCAGACTTAAATTTTTCAGTAAAACTTCTTACAGCATCTAAACTCGAAAGATCTAAGGACAGGATTTTAAGCTGAGCATTAGGCACTTCCCTTAAAATTTCAGCTTTAGCTTTTTCTGCTTTGCTTTTATTTCGGCAAGCCATTACTACTTCAATATTTCTTTTTGCAAAAGCTTTTGTAGTTTCTAATCCTAATCCGGTATTTGCTCCGGTTATTATTGCAATTTTTTTCATCGTGAAGTTTTACTAAAAATACTAACCTACATCAATATACAGCGTTAAAAAAGGTTAAAGCCTATCGCTAAATTTTTCAAGAAGTCATAAATCTATTAAATTGAAAAGAAAATTTTAAAATGAGTCAAGTAGAAGTGAAAGCATACGGCGCAAAAGCTAGCGACGCCAATTTAGAACAATTAGATATTAAACGTAGAGAAGTATTACCGAACGATATAAAAATTGATATTTTGTATTGTGGGGTTTGCCATAGTGATATTCATCAAGTACGTAACGATTGGGGCAACTCCAAATATCCGGTAGTTCCAGGACACGAAATTATTGGTCGCGTTATCGAAACCGGTAACGAAGTTTCAAAATTTAAAGAAGGAGATTTAGTTGGTGTTGGCTGTATGGTCGATTCTTGCCAAGAATGTGAATCTTGTAAAGAAGGCTTAGAGCAATACTGTGAAAACGGAATGGTAGGAACTTACAATGGTAAAGACGAACATTTGGGTGGTCACACTTTCGGCGGTTATTCTGAAACTGTTGTGGTTAGAGAAAAATTTGTTTTGAAAGTTCCTGAAAATATCGACGTAAAAGGTGCTGCGCCATTACTTTGTGCCGGGATCACAACATATTCTCCACTACGTCATTGGAATGTAAAAGAAGGAGATAAAGTAGGAGTGATTGGTTTAGGTGGTTTAGGTCACATGGGCGTTAAATTTGCCGCTGCTTTAGGCGCAAAAGTGGTGATGATCACTACTTCACCAGGTAAAAGTGAAGATGCTAAGAAATTAGGAGCCGATGAGGTGTTGATCTCGAAAGATAAAGACCAGATGAAGAAACATGCCGCATCTTTCGATTTTCTGTTGAATACCGTTCCGGTAAAGCACGATTTAAATCCATACATCAATCTTTTAAAAAGAGATGCTACAATGGTATTAGTTGGTGCTATTGAACCTTTAGAAGAAATGCACGGAGGTTTATTAATTACTAAACGAAGAAATGTTGCTGGTTCTGTGATTGGTGGAATTCCGGAAACTCAAGAAATGTTAGATTTCTGTGGAGAACACAATATTGTTTCAGATATCGAAATGATAGATATGCAGAACATTAATGAAGCTTTTGAGCGTGTCACCAAATCTGATGTGAAATATCGTTTCGTGATCGATATGAAGTCTTTAAAAAATTAATTATCACATTAGTTATATATTCAGAAGCCTAAAATCTATAATAGATTTTAGGCTTTTTTATGGGCATAACCCCCGAATTATAGGGGTCGGGCTGTTCACTATATCTTTTTTTGCCATTTATAAAAGCAAAAAAAGGATGCCGTTGCCATCCCTTATGCAAAAATTATAGATATTTAGGTATCCTTATAATAAAACATTTATGACAATTCAGCTATTAAAAACTGATGCTACAAATAAAGATTTTCAAAAATTAGTAGAACTTCTCGACCGTGAATTAGCCACAATAGATGGAGATGATCATACATTTTATCATCAATTCAACGGTATAGATCAATTAAAATACGTAATCATAGCTTATCAAGATCAAAAACCGGTAAGCTGTGGTGCTTTTAAAGTTCTTGATAAACAAACTGTTGAAATCAAACGAATGTATACTCTTAAAAACTACCGCGGATCGGGTTTAGCTTCAAAAGTTTTAGCCGCGTTAGAAGACTGGGCAAACAATTTAAGTTTTACAAGATGTAGATTAGAAACGGGTGTTCGCCAACCCGATGCAATTCGGCTCTACACAAAAAATAACTACCAGCCTATTGAAAATTATGGACAATACTTAGGTATAGAAAACAGTAAGTGTTTTGAAAAAATCTTATAATTTTTTTGCGCTAGGGATAGAGGCTTTGTTGGAGCTCTTTAGAGATTCCTGCTAGAGCATGAATTGAAAAAAGCGACTGCCGAAAGCCCGACCCTTGTGGTAGCGCCCAAATAAAAAAGGCAATCCAAATATAGATTGCCTTTCTTTTATTTATACAGTGAATATTTACTCGACCGGTTGGTCTTTTTTGTAAGCATCGCTATGAATGTTTGCTACAGCTCTACCCGATGGATCGTTCATATTTTTAAACGATTCGTCCCACTCTAAAGCAGTTGGCGTACTACAAGCAATTGAAGGCACCGAAGGCACCGACAAAGCAGCAGCATCACTCGGGAAGTGTTCTGTAAAAATTGAACGATAGTAATATTCTTCTTTACTACTTGGCGGATGTATTGGGAATTTAAAATGTGCGTTGGCTAATTGCTCGTCGCTCACTTTTTCGTTCACCATTTCTTTTAAAGTATCGATCCAACTGTAACCTACTCCATCAGAAAATTGTTCTTTTTGGCGCCAAGCTACACTCTCTGGTAAATAATCTTCAAAAGCTTTACGAAGCACCCATTTTTCAATACGTTCTCCGTTAATCATTTTATCTTTTGGGTTTAAACGCATCGCTACATCCATAAATTCTTTATCTAGAAATGGCACACGACCTTCAATACCCCAAGCACAAAGCGATTTATTGGCTCTTAAACAGTCATACATATGGAGTTTATCTAGCTTACGAACGGTTTCTTCGTGAAATTCTTTATCGTTTGGTGCTTTATGAAAATAAAGGTAACCACCAAAAATTTCATCTGAACCTTCTCCGGAAAGTACCATTTTAATTCCCATCGACTTAATGTGTCGAGCCATTAAATACATGGGCGTAGAAGCTCTTACGGTTGTCACATCGTAAGTCTCCAGATGATATATAACATCTTTAATAGCATCTAAACCTTCTTGAATGGTAAATTTAATTTCGTGATGTACCGTATCTAAATGACCGGCTACTTTTTGAGCTGCCGCTAAATCTGGTGAACCTTCTAAACCAATCGCAAACGAGTGTAAACGTGGCCACCAAGCTTCATCGGTATCTTGACTTTCAATACGCTTTTGTGCATATTTTTTTGCTAATGCTGAAGTAATAGATGAATCTAAACCTCCCGATAGTAAAACCCCGTAAGGAACGTCACTCATTAATTGACGGTGAACTGCTTTTTCTAAAGCTTCACGTAGATCTTCAATACTGGTTTCATTATCTTTTACATTATCGTATTCCATCCAATCACGTTCGTACCAACGCTGAAAACCTTCTTCTTTACTTGATAAATAATGCCCCGGAGGAAATAATTCGATCTTCATACATTTACCTTCCAACGCTTTTAATTCTGAAGCTACATAAAAGGTTCCGTTTTCATCCCAACCAATATAAAGTGGGATTATTCCCATATGGTCACGCGCAATCAAGTATTCGTCGGTTTCTACGTCATAAAGGGCGAAACCAAAAATCCCATTAAGTTCATCTAAAAATTTTGCTCCTTTTTCTTTATAAAGTGCAAGTATAATTTCGCAGTCAGAATTGGTCTGAAAGTTATAATTACCATTTAGCTGATTTCGAAGATTAAGGTGATTATAAATTTCACCATTGGCAGCAAGTACCAAATTACCATCTTCAGACAACAAAGGCTGTTTCCCCGAAGTGGGATCTACAATCGCCAAGCGCTCGTGCGCCATAATGGCCTTCTCGTTACTGTAAACACCGCTCCAATCTGGACCACGGTGACGAATACATTTCGCCATTTCCAGTAACTGAGGTCGTAACGTTTCAGAGGCTTCCTTTAGATCGAAAGCGCAAACAATTCCGCACATAAAGTTACATTTTAAATAAATTAATAAATAATAAAAATCAACTCCATCGAAGAGTTGATTTGTTTGTTGAATCAACTAATATAAGTGAAAAAAATTAGAAGAAAGACTTCACTCAATACGTTTCTGTCATATTTACGAGATTACTAAATTATAAAGATTTAAATATTCAAAAACTCAATAAACAAGTTAATTAATTACGCTTCTTCTATTATCTGTATAACTTTTTATCAACGTTTCTAATATTTAGCAAAATAATAGCTTTTTCTTAAGACTCGATTTGAAGCAATGTGAGTAAATTTATAGTATTATGAAAGCTATATTTATTACACAAGCCGGCGGACCTGATGTGCTTCAACTTCAAGAAACTGAAAAACCTTCTCCTCAAGAACACGAAGTTCTCCTAAAAATTAAAGCAGCCGGGGTTAACCGAAGCGATATTTTAACGCGTGAAAATCCTGATGCATACGGTGACGACTTGCCTTCAGCTAAAATTCCCGGGTTAGAAGCTTCCGGAGTGATTGAAGCTATAGGTTCTCAAGTCTCTAACTTTAAAATTGGCGATAAGGTTTGCGCCTTATTAGCCGGCGGCGGTTATGCTGAATATATTTGTGTTGATGAACGTTTATGCTTACCCATTCCAAAAGGTTTGAGTTTTGTAGAAGCTGCATCCTTACCGGAAGTGATCTTTACGGTTTGGTTTAATTTATTTCAGCAGGCGAATTTAAAATCTGGAGAAAAATTACTTATTCACGGTGGTACGAGCGGCATTGGCGTTATGGGTTTACAAATTGCCAAGGCTTTAGGAATTAAAACTTTCGCTACAGCGGGTTCTTCAGAAAAAATAGAATTTTTAAAGAACATCGGGGTTTCCAAAGCGATTAATTATAAAGATGAAGATTTTTATGAAGTATTGAAAGATGAGAAGCTTGATGTGATTCTCGATATGGTTGGTGGTGATTACACGAATAAAAATCTAAAATTACTTCAGTCTAAAGGAAGACTTGTAAATATAAACGCTATGAAATCTGCGGAAGTAACCATAGACCTTTGGCAGGTTATTTCTAAAAATATCACTTTAACCGGAAGCCTCTTAAAACCTCAACCTATTGATGTGAAAGCCAAGATAGCTAAAGAAATTGAAGCTAAAGTTTGGCCACTTTTTACTTCCGAAGAAATAAAACCAGTGGTTTATAAAAAATTTCCGCTATCAAAAGCGAATGAAGCGCATAAATTAATGGAAAGCAGTAATCATATTGGTAAAATAATTCTTGAGGTTAAATAGCATACTTTTTAGCTACTCGCTTACGATTAAGCATCACAGAAATACAGATTAAAGCTCCTAAAAATGCTAATACAGCTCCTACTAATTGCGGAGAAGTATAACCAAAACCCTTTTCGATAGGAATACCTCCTAAGAAAGCACCAATAGCATTGCCTATATTAAAGCCTGCTTGCATCGTAGCAGAAGCCAACATCTCTGCCCCTTTTGCAGATTTGATCATGAGCATTTGGATGGGCGCGACTATAGAAAAAGCAATTGCACCTGTAATAAAACTCATAATTAATGATGGTATTTGATATTGAGCAACCATCATCACAATAAATAAACAGACTACCATAACAAATAATAAAACCATTCCCGCTTTAACCGGTGAAATAGCATCAGCCAATTTACCTCCAATAAAGTTACCTACCGTCATCCCAAGGCCTACTCCCATTAAAATAAAGGTCACACTCGATTTATCGAAACCGCTTACATCTGTTAACAATGGTGTGATATAACTAAACCAAGCAAAAAAACCTCCGGTCCCAACTGCCGTTATTAGTAAAACTAACCAAGGCTCTAAATGCTTAAACACTTTTAATCCTTCTTTTGGTTTAGCATCTTTATTTTTTTTAAAATTTGGCATCCATAACAAAATAGAGACGATTGCCAACAAGCCAATGATCGCTACAATTACAAAACTGTAACGCCAAGAGTAGGTTTGCCCAACATAAGTACCCAAAGGTATCCCTATAATATTAGCAAAGGTTAAACCACTAAACATCACCGCAACGGCACTTGCTTCTTTACCTTCTTTAGCAAGTTTACCGGCAACTACTGCCCCAACGCCAAAAAATGCGCCGTGAGGCAATCCCGACAAAAGTCTTGTAAATAAAAATAGATTATATGATGGGACAATAATGGAAAGTCCGTTGAAGATTGTAAACAGAATCATTAAACCAACTAATAATTTTTTAGGAGGAAAATTACCTGCGATCAATACCAAAATTGGAGCTCCAATGACAACCCCAAGTGCATAAGAAGAAATTAAATAACCGGCCTCAGGTATCGATACGTCAAGATTGCTAGCAATTTCAGGTAAGAGTCCCATCATCATAAACTCCGTCATTCCTATACCGAAACCTCCTACAGCCAAGGCTATCAAACTTTTTTGAATACTCATATTGCTTCATTTTGAATCTTCAAAAATACAAGCAATAATTATTATAGACTTAAGATTTAAATTAAATTTTAATAAATGGAAAATGAAATTTTAAAAGAAAACGTTTTTGTTGAAAACTAAATAAATTATTAGTAAGCCTCTGTAATTTCTTTAATTTTTTCTTTAGTGATCGGTTTAGTAAGGTAGCCCTTAACTTTATCAAATTTCTTCGCTTTCTCTTGATCTGAATAATCGATAGAAGAGGTTGCCAAATAAATACAAGAATCTTTAAAATCTTCTATATTAATATTTTCTAGAAACTCCCAACCGTCCATTTTTGGCATATTAATGTCCAGCAACATGATCTGGCATTTACATGGATGATTTTTATAGTAATTAAAAGCATCTTCACCATTATAGAAAGTTTTAATTACTATAGACTCATCTACTCGATGTATAAGTCGTTTCATTAAGAGTTGGTAAACTCTATCATCATCTATAATGCAAATTTCCATTCTTACTTTTTAAAATAAAGCGTAAATACCGTTCCTTTATGAAGTTCGCTGTCTATCTCGATCTTGCCTCCCATTGCTTTCATTTGATTATTACTTACAAACAAACCAATACCTCGTGAGTTCTTAAAATCTGTAAAGGTTTCATACATACCAAATATTTGTCCTTTGTTAGATTCTAGATCAATACCGATACCATTATCACTAATTTCCAGAACTTTATAATTTTCTTCTTCTCTAAAGATAATATTAATTTCTGAATTTTTTTTAGAGTCCCGATATTTTATAGCATTTGAAACTATATTAAGTAATACACTTTCTAAGTATGCTGAATTAAAGTGCAAAATTACATCTTCCGGAATATTTTCATTAATAATTATTCCACTTTGTTTAATCTCCCTTTTTAAAATGTTCTTGATTCGGTTTAAAAATGGTTGAAGTGCAATCTCTTCTGCCAATCCACCTTTACTTTTTTGAATGTGGATCACTTCATTTAAATCGGTTATAGATTCATCTAAAGATTGGGTAACTTCTGCCAATAGATTGAATAACTCTCTCTTTTCTTCAAATGTTTCAACTTCGCGTATGATCTCGATCAAACCTTGAATATTGCTTGTATGAGATCTTAAATTATGAGATACAATATAGGAGAAGTTTAATAGTCGCTCGTTTTGTTCTACTACCATTTGGTAAGAATGCTGAAGATTGATTAAAGCCTGCTTTTTTTCAGTAATATCCATAATGGTACCTTTAACTTTTGCAAGTTTATGAGACTCATCTTCTTCACATTCTATTCGGGCTAAAATATGTTTAACTTGATTTTTATTATCAACAATCCTTATCTCAAAGGTGAGTCCTTTTTTGGTTTCTAAGATTTGCTTGAGTTTTGTTTTGTAAAGATTTACATCTTCCTTATGAATACTATTTAAAACCACTGAACTATTTAAATCATGATCTCTTTCAAAATCAAAAATCTCATACATTCGATCTGACCATACAATTTTATCATATGCAATATCCCACTCCCAATAACCTAACTGAGAAATTCGAATTGCCATTTGCATTTTAGATTGTAAGTCTTTAAGATTTTTCTCTGCTTCTTTACGTTGAGTAATATTCTCTACTAAAAGAATATGAGTTTTATGACCATCTACATTTAATGCAGAATTTGTTACACGTACAATTTTTTTAGTGCCATCTTTACATAATAATTTTCCTTCAAATTTCTCATGATTTAAAATTTTATGTAGAGATTTACTCTTGATCTTAAGCATCTTAGAAAACTTCATTTTTGAAATCTCTTCAAAAGTATATCCTGTTTTTCTTAAAAAACGCTGATTGGCTTCAATAAAATTTTCATGTTCATCTAAATGAATTATACCTAGGCCGGCTTCATTAAAAATGGCTTTATACTTTACTTCAGAACTCACCAGTTTTGCGGCTTGTACGTGAATATATCTTTGAAGTTGTGCCGGTCTTTGAAGAATAACTTTTATTAAAAAAGCAAAACCTAATGCCAGAAAAAAACCGAATATTACAAATGGAGAAGATAAAATGTAGGGTAAATTTTTGTTTTCCGGAGCCAAATAGATTTCCCATTCAGCATCTTCAACAGTAATCTTATAAGCATTCTCAAAGTCAAAATTTTCTGTTTGTTTATTGAAAATTTCTTTCTCTCCTGTGTTAGGACTTATCTTAGCAAATCGATAGTCTAGACCTTTTTTTCTAATTCGTTGATTCCGGATTTTTCTAAAAATGTTTCTAGTTTTATCATTACTGCAGAATATCCCCAGAATTCATCTTCTACAAAAACCGGCAACCTACCAATAATCCCAAAACCACCTTGCTTAAATCTTAATGGACCGGCAAAATACATTTTACGACTCTCAATAGCTTTATAAGCTTCTTTCTGAGAATATTTATATTTTAAAATATTAAGCCCTATCGCTCCTTTGTTTTCTTCATAAGGATAAACGTATTGTACGACCCCATTAGGTACTAATTCTAATCCGTCTATATTTTCGTTCGACTCGTAAAGTTTTGCGGCAACTTGTTCAAAATTTTGAGGATTGCCTTCAGTATCAATAGTAAGCGCTAGTGACAAAGTCGTAACATAACTACTATTTAGGATATGATTGATGTTTACCTCAACCGCATCTAAGATTTCTTCAGATTTCTGAAGTTCTTTTTCTTTATTGATCGTTAAATCTTTTTGAGCAATTAAAATGGCGAGAGCAAAAACTACAATAAAACTTATTGCAGATAATAGATAAGGATGATTATAAAACCAATGGTTAAAGTGCTGGTTTTCTTTAATTTTCATACGAGGGTAAATACATTTCGATAGCTAATCTAATAAATCTTCTAAATTAGTTGTTAAGTAATTCTCAAGTTTTTACTGTAAAAAATGTAATACTGTTATTTCTTCTTATTTTTTTACCTTTAACCAGAATGCTAAAAAAATTGCTATGTCAAAATCTTATTATGATCCTTCAGATTTAAGAAAGTTTGGAGAAATTACCGAATGGAGTGAAGAATTAGGAAAGAAATTTTTTGATTACTACGGAAGCATTTTCGAAGAAGGCGCACTTTCTGCCCGAGAAAAATCGCTTATTGCTTTAGCCGTTGCGCACGTTGTTAAATGTCCTTATTGCATCGATGCTTATACCAAAGATGGTTTAGAACGCGGCATTACCAAAGAAGAAATGATGGAAGCCGTTCACGCCGGCGCAGCTATAGAAAGCGGAGCGACTTTAGTTCACGGTGTACAAATGATGAATAAATACAAGAAATTATCGATGTAGTCTTAAAACTGCGACTACCTATTTTTCGTTAAGTATTTAAACTAAAAACCAAACCGTTTATGAGCACCAAATCGCTTTCGGCCAGAAATAATGAATTATCAAACCCTCAAAAGCAATTAGAATATTTAAGCGAAGGTTTATTTGCCGATGGCGAATTACCTACGTTTAAGCATAAACTAGAGAAAGAGAACGATTTTCCATTACAGCCAAAACCTTTAGAGATCCTTCAGATCAATTTGGGTTATATGTGTAATCAAGTTTGTTCTCATTGCCATGTAGATGCCGGTCCCGATCGAAAAGAGATCATGACGGTCGAAACTATGCAACATTGCCTGGAAGCGATTAAAAAAACCGGTGCGCATACTTTAGATCTCACCGGTGGCGCGCCAGAAATGAATCCTAATTTTCGTTGGTTTGTAGAAGAGGCTTCTAAAGCAGGAATTAAAGATTTTATCGTTCGCTCTAACCTTACAATTATCGTAGCTAACAAAAAATACTACGATCTTCCGGAGTTTTTCAAAAAACATAATGTTCACGTGGTTTCTTCACTTCCGTTTTATAAAAGAGAAAAAACCGACAAACAACGTGGTAAAGGGGTTTTCGATAAATCGATACAAGCTCTACAAATGTTAAACGCAGTAGGTTACGGTAAAGAAGGCAGCGGCTTAAAATTAGACTTGGTGTATAATCCTTCCGGTGCGTTTTTACCCAAAGATCAAGATGCGATGGAAAGTGATTTTAAAACCGCACTTAAAGAAGATTTCGATATCGAATTCAACAGTCTTTTTGCGATCACAAATCTGCCAATTAGTAGATTTTTAGAGTATTTAATTGCTTCAGAAAATTATGAAGATTATATGTACGAATTGGTAAATGCTTACAATCCTGCTGCAGTACAAAATGTGATGTGCAGAAACACCCTTTCGGTAAGTTGGGATGGTTGGCTTTACGATTGTGATTTTAACCAAATGCTCGAATTAAAAGTGAATAGTAGCGTAAAGCATATTAGCAATTACGACGAAGATGCGATACAAAACAGGAATATTATTATCTCGCAACATTGTTACGGTTGTACTGCCGGCGCAGGAAGTAGTTGCCAAGGAACCGTTGCTTAAAAAAACATATGAAACTATCAAGATTATTTTTATTGTTAAGTTGCCTGTCTTGTATTTCTCAAAATTCTGTTGAAGAAGTACTCGATCGTTACAATTCGCATTCGGTGCCATACATTTCTATTGAACAATTAAAAGCTATTCAGCAAAAAGACAGCGTGATTTTGTTAGATGCTCGCGAACCGGAAGAGTTTCAGGTAAGTCATTTAAAAAATGCGTCTTACGTTGGCTATAAAGATTTTTCTGCGAAAGAAATTCAGCAACAATTCCCGGATAAAGATCAGCCGATCGTGGTGTATTGTTCGTTAGGGGTTCGTTCTGAAAAAATTGGAGAAAAACTTCAGCAATTAGGTTACAAGAATATTCAGAATTTATACGGCGGAATTTTTGAATGGAAAAACAACAACTACCCGGTATTTACTTCAGAAAACAAAGAAACCAACAAAGTTCACGCTTATAGCAGAAGATGGTCTAAATGGCTAAAAAATGCTGAAAAAGTTTACTAAATGAATTCAAAAAACCTGCTTATCATCTTCACCAAAAACCCTGAATTAGGTAAATGTAAAACCCGATTAGCTAAAAGTATTGGCGATACTGCTGCATTAGAAGTTTATAAAAAACTACTTCAACACACCGCAAAGGTCACGCAAGATCTTTCTGCCGATAAAGCGGTTTTTTACAATATAGAGCCTATCGATCAAGATGATTTTTCTTCAACTTATTTCAGCAAAAAAACTCAACGCGGTAATGATCTAGGTGAAAAAATGAACAATGTCTTTCAAGAGGCTTTTCAGAATAATTACGAAAAAGTCGTGATTATTGGCAGCGATCTATACGATTTAAAAACTCGTGATATCGATGAAGCTTTTCTTCAATTAACGCATAACGATTTTGTAATTGGTCCGGCAAAAGATGGCGGCTATTATTTATTAGGGATGAAAAAATTTACTCCAGAAGTTTTTCAAGAAATTAATTGGAGTACTGCTACAGTTTTAAAAGAAACTTTGCACATTTTAAAAAATAAAAAAGTAGCTTTATTAACGCAAAAAAACGATGTCGATACCATCGATGATATAAAGAATATCGAGGTATTTCAACAATATATAAATTCATGAGACATATAGAACAAACGGTAAAATATCTTAAAAACAAAGGTTTTGAAGCTCCGGAAGTCGGTATTATTTTAGGAACCGGTTTAGGAAAACTCTTAGAAGAAGTAAAAATTCTAGAAGAGGTAAGCTATAATCACATTCCTAATTTCCCGACCGCAACAGTAGAGTTTCATAAAGGTCATTTAATTTATGGCGAATTAGAAGGCAAGAAAGTAGTAATTATGCAAGGTCGCTTTCATTTATACGAAGGTTACAGCCTGCAAGACGTTACCTTTCCCGTAAGAATTATGCAGCGTTTAGGCATTAAAAAATTATTGGTTTCTAATGCTTCCGGCGCAATAAATCCTGAATTTAAAAAAGGTGAATTAATGCTTATCGACGACCACATTAATTTATTAGGCGGTTCTCCTCTAGCCTTTAAAGGTGTTTCTCAATACGGCGAACGTTTTGTAGATATGAGTTGCCCTTACGATAAGCAAATGAGTGAAAAAGTTGAATCGATCGCGAAGCAAAATCAAATTAAACTGAATAAAGGGGTTTACGCTTCTGTACTCGGACCTCAACTAGAAACGCGTGCCGAATACCGAATGCTAAGAACTATTGGTGCCGATGCTGTTGGGATGAGTACCGTACCCGAAATTATTGTCGCGAATCATTTAAAATTACCGGTTGTTGCGGTTTCTGTGTTAACCGATGAAGGTGATCCCGATAATTTAGAGCCGGTCAACATCAAAGAGATTATGGCGATGGCGGCAAAAGCAGAACCAAATATGATCATTTTATTTAAAGAATTAATTAAGGCTATTGAAGTATGAGTTATTTAGAAACTACCAAAAACGTTTATAAGGAAGCTGCTTTAACTCCAGATGTCGGACTTTGTTGCACAACCAATCCTGTTTGGGAATTACCGGGATTAAAAATTCCGAAGATCATGCAGGAGATGAATTATGGCTGCGGAAGCACCGTGCACGCCAGAGACTTGGTCAACAACCCAAAAACACTTTATGTAGGTGTTGGCGGCGGAATGGAACTTTTACAATTTGCCTATTTCTCTAGGCAAAAAAATGGCGTAGTGGGTATAGATGTGGTTGATGAGATGCTTGAAGCTTCCCGTAAAAACTTCAAAGAAGCAGAAGAATTAAATCCTTGGTTTAAATCTGAATTTGTCGATCTTAAAAAAGGCGATGCGTTAAGTTTACCGGTTGAAGACAACACGATCGATGTTGCGGCCCAAAACTGCCTCTTCAATATTTTTAAAACTGAAGAATTAAAAAAAGCTATTGCAGAAATGTATCGCGTTTTAAAACCTCACGGCAGGTTAGTGATGAGCGATCCCATTTGTGAGCAAGAAATGAATGAAACTTTACGCAACGACGAGCGACTTCGAGCGCTTTGTTTAAGCGGAAGTTTGCCTTTAAATGAATACGTAAAAATGCTCACAGATGCCGGTTTTGGAACTATTGAAATTAGAGCTAAAAAACCCTACCGAATTTTAGATGCTAAAAACTATCCCACCGAAGAGCGCATTTATATTGAAAGTATTGAGGTTGCAGCCATAAAAGACCCAATGCCGGAAGACGGCCCTTGTATTTTCACCGGGAAAGCTGCCATTTATTATGGCGAAGAAGACTTTTTTGATGATAAAAAAGGACATATTCTGCTTAAAAATCAGCCGTTAGCGATTTGTGATAAAACTGCCGGCGCACTAGCAAATTTAAATCGAGACGATATATTTATTAGCGAATCGACGTTTCACTACGATGGTGGCGGTTGTTGCTAAATAGAAAAAATAAAAAAGCCTCTTCAAATTGAAGAGGCTTTTTTATTTGCTATAGGTTTAAAACTAACCTCTCGAAATTTCTAAGATCTCGAAAGTCATCGTACCGTTAGGCACTTGAATATCGGCAGTATCACCAACTTTTTTTCCTAGTAAACCTTTACCAATAGGAGAATCTACCGAAATTTTACCACTTTTTAAATCGGCTTCACTTTGCGCAACCAATTTATATTTTACCTCCATTCCGTTCGTGGTATTTTTAATCTTCACAGAACTATGTATCAACACTTTAGAAGTATCTAATTGAGACTCATCGATCACTCTCGCGTTAGAAACCACTTCTTCTAATTTAGAAATTTTCATCTCTAATAACCCTTGTGCTTCTTTTGCTGCATCATATTCGGCATTTTCACTTAAATCGCCTTTATCTCTCGCTTCTGCAATCGCTTGTGAAGCGGCAGGACGTTCTACATCTTTTAGATGATTTAACTCGTCTCTTAATTTTTTAAGTCCTTCTTCAGTATAATAAGATACTTTACTCATAACTTCATCGTTTATATATACAAAAAGAATCCCACTCTCATGGGATTCGATCAAAACAAATATAATAAATTTTAACAAGCTTAGCAATTATGTTACCTTGCCCCACAAAAAATTTTTAAAATGAAGAAGATCTATCTTTTGTTTTTAACTGTAATTATCACAATGGCTTGTAGCAGTGATGATGATAATAGACAAAACAACCCTAACCTTCTAGATGTCAACGTAAATTTTACAGTCGATACTAGTTTACCACAATTTAGCGGTTTAAACTTTCCGAACGACCCTGTATACATTGGCGGTTATGGCAATGGTGGGATTATCTTAATGAATACCGGTAGCGGCTACGTTGCTTGGGATAATATAGACCCCAATCATACCAGAAATAGTAGTTGTACTTCTATGCAAATTGACGGACTTAGATTAGTTTGTAGTTGCGAAGGCAATACATACGACCTGTTTACCGGTAATTTTATTGAAGGGGAAAACCTTCAATACACGTTATACAATTACCGAGTTACAGAAACGAGTCAGGGTATTTTAAGAGTAACCAATAACTAAGAAATACTTTTCCACCATTGAGTTTGTGGGAGTTTTTCTTGTAATATTAGCGGCTCTCCAATTTGTGGGGTCGCTATATTTTTATTGATGCCAACTTTAAGTAAACGTTCGATCGGTTCTTGCCAAGGATGGTAAGCCAATTTAAATTTCGACCAATGTACCGGTAAAATTACTTCAGCATTTAAATTGTTAGCAACCTCAATGATCTCTTCTGGTTGAGTATGAATTAGCGGCCAATATTCGCCATATTGCCCACATTCTAAAATGGCTAGATCAAATTTATCAAAAGCGTTTCCTATTTCTTTAAAATGTTTACCGTAACCAGAATCGCCGCCAATAAAAATTTTATAACCAAATAGTTCTAATACGTAAGAACACCAAAGTGAAGTGTTTCTTTTTAAACTTCTACCGGAAAAATGTCTCGCCGGGGTTGCGGTAATTTTTATTTCTTCTGAAATTTCTAAGTGACTCCCCCAATCGAGTTCTGTGATTTTTTCATCAGCAATCTTACAATTCAGTATATCTTTTTTCACGCCTTTTGGCACTAAATATTGCTTGGTTTTAGACCGAAGTGCTTTTATGCTTTTTTTATCTAAATGATCGTAATGATTATGAGTTTGCAAATGAAAATCGATGGTTGGCATATCTTCTACTCTGTAGCTATTGGCTCCTTCAAAAGCTTTCATCATAAATGAAAACGGAGAAGCATAACCGCAAAAAACAGGGTCTACTAAAATATTAACTCCTCGACAATGAATTAAGTAAGAAGAATGCCCAAACCAAATTACCGCTGGTTTTTCACTATAAAAATTCTTCAAATCGGTGGTGACGCTTGGTATTTTATCTTGCGGCGAAACTGATTTTGGCGCTTTAAATTGCTTCCTGAAAATTTTAACATAAGAAGCATCTTCTGTCATCATCGGTGTTGTTTCTAAATTTTGGTAAACACCATTTTCTATTGTTGATGAAGGAATTTTTGAATTGATGGAGATTTTCATATTATACGCCTCTAAATGTATTTGGGGTTAGCTGTTCGTTTTTCTTAAAAAATTTGATAAAGTGTGATGGATCTTCAAAGCCTAAACTCCAAGAAATTTCAGAAATTGTCCAATTTGTATGTTTTAACAAAGCTCTTGCTTCTAAGGTAAAACGTTCTGCAATTACCTGTGAAGTTGTTTTTCCTGTAGCTGATTTTAAAACTTTATTTAAATAATTATTATGAATATTTAAATGAAAAGCAAACTCTCCCGGAGTTCTTAACTGAACTCTCTGCTGAACAGATTCTATAGGAAATTGCCGCTCTAAAAGCTCTAAAAAAAGAGAAGTAACCCTTTGCGTAGCCGTTGAATTTGAAGTTTGATCTTTTTCAATTTTGGCTGGTCTTAACTTTAAAGCGGTGTGTATTAATTCGAATACCAAATTTCGAAGTACATCGTATTTGTAGGTATAATCTGAATTGATCTCGACAAACATTTTTTTATAAATTACCGCTATTTTTTCAAATTCTTCATCGGTAATTGAAAGTATTGGAGTGCCTTGAGTTTGAAATAACGGGTAGTCTTTAAAATTACCAAAACCTTGAAAAAAAGCTTCAGTAAAAACACAAAAAGAACCTTCCTTTTCTTCGGTAAGCGGTTCCCAATTATAAGGAATTTTCGGATTGGCAAACAACAACATATTATCGTTAACTACTAAGGTCTTATCTGCATAATGCACCGTATTTTCACCAGAAATAAGACTAATTTTATAGTAATCTTTTCTGCTATACGGCATCTCTTTAGAAGTGCCGAAATAATCTTTTAAATTGAATACATTAAATTCACCGGTTCTTTTAAAAAAATCGCTAGGTAAAACTCCTAGTTTCTTTCGATAAAATTCTTCTAAAGTGGTTGTTTTTTCCATCATTATAAAAGTAAACTTAACCTAAAAACCCACAAAGTAAATTATGGGTTTATTAGAAAGTACAATTTAAATTCGTTGCCCGCCAGAAACTTCGATGCGTTGCCCATTAATCCATTTTGCATCATCGGTACAAAGAAAAGCAACAACACCGCCTAAATCTTCAGCTTCACCAACTCTACCCAGTGGTATTTGTTCTTTAACTATTTGGTTTACTTTTTCATTATCCCTTACCAAACCTCCTCCAAAATCTGTAGCGATAGCTCCGGGAGCTACCACGTTCGAACGAATACCACGTTCACCCAATTCTTTAGCTTGGTAACGAGTAAGCGATTCTACAGCAGCTTTCATCGCTCCATAAGCGCTGTAACCTGGCATGGTAAATCGTGCTAATCCTGAAGAAATATTCACAATACTACCATTATTATTAAGTATAGGTAACAACTCTTGGGTTAAAAAGAAAACTCCCTTTAAATGAATATTCATTAATTTATCAAAGGTTTCTTCTGAAGTTTCAGCAAAAGCTTCATTAATTCCGATTCCGGCATTGTTAATCAAGAAATCTATTTTTTCTGTGTTGAATTTTGAAGAAAGTACCGAAGTTAATTCATCTTTAAATTGAAATAAATTATTTAGGTTTTCTGTATTTAATTGAAGTGCCACCGCTTTACTTCCTTTTGTTTCAATTTCTCGAACTACATTTTCTGCGGCTTCTTTATTATGATTGTAGGTTAACACTACATCAATACCTTTCTCGACGATTTTCAAAGCCATATTTTTCCCTAAACCTCTACTCCCTCCGGTCACTAAAGCAATTTTCTGTTTTTTCATCTTTTTCATTTTTATTGAATTAATATGAAACAAAATTAAGAAGAGCGACCTGCTAAAAAGTAGTCTGTTTCAAACCAAGTATTGTAAGAATCAAACTAAAAAAGGCTTCCTGTTTCCAGAAAGCCTTTGAATAGATAGGTTAGTATTTATTCAATTTAAAATCTTAACGTCATCCCGACTAAAAAGTTAATGGTTGCTTGCGGATAATAGCCGGCACCATCGTAAGTGGTCGTGCTACCATCGTCGTTGGGAATATCGTAGGTATAATAATAGCCGTTCGAGATGTATTCTTCATCGAAAATATTATTCACCAAACCGGTAAATATTACCTCTTTAAATAACGGAGCGTTTTGCCAGGTATATTGAATATTTAAATCGGTGGTTGTGTAATCTTCCAATTTAGAAGCTTCAACTTCATAATTACTCATATATTGCTCGCCAACATATTTGGTTAATACATTGATCTGAAGATTTTCTACCGGCTGAATTCTAATCATATTTCCCGCGATGATATTGGGTGAAAAAGCAATATCGGTATCTTCAAAAGTGACAGACTCTCCATCTAAAAATGTGTTGTATTCTCGGTTTTTGTTTTGACTAATTGCCACATTAGGTCGTATGCTTAAAAAATCGGTGACTTTAAAAGTAGCGTCTACTTCTAAACCTAAGCGGTAGCTCTCACCGCTATTTTTTCTAATCGCAGCGCCTTCTTCATCAATCTCGCCGGTTAACACCAATTGGTCTTTATAATTCATAAAATAAAGGTTGGTATTTACTTGCGCTTTTTCTGCTTTGTAACGCCAACCTAATTCATAATCGACCAAACGTTCTTCGGTGGGAGCTGCCAAACCTTGCTCAAAAGCATCTTCGTAATCTGATCGTGATGGCTCACGATGCGCCACCGCTACCGAGGCATAAAATTGATTGATTTGGTTAAGCTGATAAGTTAAACCTCCTTTAGGATTAAAAAATGAAAAATTTGCATCGATCGGAAAGTTAGCTACTTCTTGCGTGGGTCCGTTTCCTTCATAATTAATGGTTCTTAACTGAAGATCTCCGAAGGCAGCAAGTTTATCGGTTAACGAAACCGTCGCTTTTCCGTAGATATTAAAATCTGTTTTTACCGCATTATTCTCGTAAAATGGCTCATAAGGATCGTTGTTTTGAGCAAATCTGGTATAAATCACTTCTCCAAAATGATCACCATCGTAACGGTTCCAACCGCCACCAAGTACAAGATCTAATTTCTCGTTTTGGTAATTGGCGCTAAAAGTAGTTCCGTAAAAATGATTATCTAACCAACTTGTATTCACTAAATCTGAAGTGGTAACTTCTTCACCATTGGTCGTAAACGGAGTTAAACCGAAATCGACCAAACTGGCATCTTCTTCATATTCTTCATAATAACCTTTACCGCGCGTATAATGAAAAGCCAAGTTTGTTGACCAGTTATTATCGAATTTTTGATTCCACAGTAATTGGTAATGGTCTTGTTGGTAATTATCGGTTTGATTGTCGTAAAACTTTTCATTTCCATCTTCATCAAAATAAATTCCCGCAGGATTATACCTTCTACCTCTTTCGTTAATGGTTGATTGTTCTACACCATACCAAGCTTGGTAAGTTCGTTCTTTACCACCAAACATAATGGCTTTTACAATGGTACCATTATTCACATAGCTTCCTTGTAAAAAATACGATTTGAGGTCTGATTCTGCACGATCGATATAACCATCACTTTTAATTTGTGAAGCACGACCGGTAAACGACCAATGTTCATCAATAAGTCCTGTACCAAATTTCGCGGTGTGTTTTCTGGTATTAAAAGAACCATAACTATTCGCAATTTCTGCAAAAGCTTCTTCGCTATAACGATCGGTTAAAATATTGATGCTTGCACCAAAAGCTCCAGCTCCGTTTGTTGAAGTTCCTACACCACGCTGCAACTGAATATTTTCTGTTGAAGAAGCAAAATCTCCCATATTTACCCAAAAAGTTCCCTGACTTTCAGCATCATTGATCGGGATACCGTTTACGGTTACATTAGTTCTCGTAGCGTCACTACCACGAACGCGAATACCGGTATAACCTACACCATTTCCGGCGTCGGTTGTGGTGACTACTGATGGCAAATAATTCATAAGCACCGGAATATCTTGCCCTAAATTACGTTCCGCAATTTCCTCGTTACTCAGGTTACTATAAGTAATGGGCGAATCTGCATCGACACGAATTGAAGATAGAAAAACTTCATCTAAAGCTTCTTCAGCATTGGTTAAATCGACATCTAAAGTTTGATTTCCGGTTAAATTTACTTCAACTTCTTTTTGATTTCCGTAGCTAAAAATTAAAGTGTAATCTCCTGCCGGCAATTGCAACGAATATTCACCCTCAAAATTGGTGATCGTTGCTTCGTCTCGGTTCTTTACCATTACGTTAGCTCCGGCAAGTGGTTCTTCATTTAAAGTTACGGTTCCGCTCAACGTATAATTTTCTTGAGCAAAGGCGGGAAGGCTTAGTAGAAATAAGCCTAACACAAATAATACATGTTTCATTCGTAATAAAATTTACGAATAAAAGGGGCGATTATTCTTAGGTTAATTAATAAAATAAAAAAATCCTGAAGAAACTTTTGTAAAATTAAAGTTCGTTCAGGAGTACATACAAATTCCAGAAAAGCCGCTAGCAAGCTTTTCTAATCCCTTGGCAGCATTACCTGCCCAGGTTCTTTGGGTATGATCTCAGCCACAATTGGCACCCCTTTGAGATTTGCGGCAAACTTATAAGTTATTTTTTAATTTACCATAATTTTAAGGAGTTTTATCTTTGGAGCATTTACTTTTGAGTTTATCGTGAAAAACACTAGAAAATCCATCACTTTTAAGGTACTTTTCGGGTACATCCTGCTTACTATTTTTGCAGTAGTCACGGTTTGGTTTATTTATGGTAAAGTTGAAAACCTAACACAATCTAACAAGTTAGGTAATGTAAATAACAAACGTTTAATTCTTATTAGTGAGGCGGTAACTAACCTTTACACTGCTGAAGGAATTAGCCGAAATATCATTCAAAATCAAAATCCTGAAAATATTACGATCTTTAACGAGCAACTCGATACGATCTCTGTTTTACTCGAATCGTTAAAATCTACGTATCCTAAAGGAGATTCAACAGTAATAGATCTTGATAGTATTAACCGGCTACTTACCTTAAAAAAGCAAAACTTAGTTGAACTTTTAAAACTTAGAAAAGAGAACGGAAGTGAAAATTATTACGATCGTGTTTTAAACGAATTAGAAAAAACAAACTATCTGTTTGAAGACGATAATTATAACGAACGTCTAAAAAGCTATAAACCTCATGTTCGAGAAGTATTGGTAAAATACTTAGAGTACGCCAAGCAAGACAATGCTAATAAACTCACCCAGCAGTCTGCAGATTCTCTAATTAATACTATGAAAAGTGTACTTTCTAAGTTAGAGAATGAAGAAATTGAATATCAAAACTCGGTACTCTCTAAAGAAAATGAACTTTTAGAAACCGATCGTGATCTAACCGTACAAATTAGAAAATTGCGTTCACAAATTGAACAGGAAGAGGTGCAGAAATCGGTTACCCAAGTTGCTTCTGCACAAGAAACTTTAAATGAAACTTCGAACCTGATCATTATTTTGGGAGTCGCTTGCGTACTTACTATTTTACTTTTCGTCATTCTTATTTTTAGAGATACCAATCGAAGTCAAAAATACCGCAGCGAATTAGAGAAGTCGAAAGCTTATGCCGAATTACTTCTTAAAAGAAGAGAGCAATTTATGGCTGCAGTCACTCACGATCTTCGCTCGCCACTTACTACTATTACAGGTTACTCAGATTTATTATTAAAAACCGAACTTTCTGAAAAACAACAGCATTATTTAGAGAAGCTACAAAAATCTTCCGGTTATATTCTTCATCTGGTCAACGACTTATTAGATTTTTCGAAACTAGAATCGGGAAAAATAAATGTTGAAAAACTTCCGTTTACGCCGGCCAATCTTATTAAAGATAGTGTAGATGGGATTATTCCTTCAGAAGACCCGAAGCAATTAAATGTTGAACTCAATTTAGAGGAAACACTTCAGCAAGCGTATTTATGTGATCCGTTTAGAATTCAGCAAATATTAATGAATTTAATTGGCAACGCTTACAAGTTTACCGAAAAAGGAAGCATTGTAATTTCAGGGAAATTAGACACCTCATCGATCACCACCAATAAACTTCAAATTGAAATTGAAGACACCGGCATCGGAATTTCAAAAGAGCAAGAACAAGTTATTTTTGAAGAATTTTCTCAAGCAAAATCGTCGATAGAAAAAAAATACGGCGGTTCTGGTTTAGGTTTAGCGATCACTAAAAAATTAGTGAATTTATTAGATGGCGAAATCTATTTGGAAAGCAAACTTGGTAACGGTAGTAAATTCACCTTACTTATTCCGGTAGAAAATGCTAAACACATTGCGACTTCTAAAGCGACCAAGCAAATTACCATTACAGAAACCAAAGGTAAAAAGATCTTTATTTTAGACGACGATCCTTCTCAATTAGCCTTAACGGCAGAAATTGTTAGTCAAGCAGGTTTTAATCACACAACTTCTAACCGACCGGAAAATGCACTTAGAGATTTAAGAAAAGAAGAATATGATCTAATTTTAACCGACATACAAATGCCAAAAGTGAACGGCTTTGAGCTGATAAGAGAATTAAAAAACAATAATAAACTCAAGCATATTCCAGTAATTGCACTTTCCGGCAGAACAGAAATTAGACGTAAATTTTATATTGAAAAAGGATTTGAAACTAATATTATTAAACCTTTTCAGGCAAGTGAATTATTACTGAAAATTGCTAAAATTTTAGATTTAGATTATACCGAAACTGAAATAAATTCAGCTAAAAAACAAGAAAAACCTAACACCACCACTTTATACGATCTTCATGATTTACAGGTTTTTACCGATGGTGACAAAGAATCGTTACACGTGTTATTAAAAACATTTATCGAAAACACAAAGATAAATCTTACTCAACTAGAAGAAGCCAACCAACAACAAGACAATAAAAAAGTTGCTTTTGTAGCGCATAAAATGCTTCCTATGTTCAGGCAATTAAAAGCGAATGAGGTAATCACGCACGTTGAAAAATTGGAGAAACAGCACGAACTTGCACTCGATCAAGAAGATATTAATATTTTAGTTGAAAGAGCTAGTGAAAAAACAAAGCAATTGCTACAAGAACTTCAAAAAGAGCTTACAGCTTAATATCGTATTGTTTGAGTTTATTATAGAGCGTTTTGCGATCGATCGATAAAATTCTGGCAGCTTTACTTTTATTACCATTTGCTTGTTCTAACGCATCTAAAATAAGCTCTTGCTCATTTTTATTTTTAAACAAACTGTAGCTTTCTTCTTCTTTTGTTTCGGTTTGCATTTGCATAGGCAACGCATCGACATCGATAATTTTACCGGTAGTTAATAATACCGAACGTTTGATCGTGTTTTGCATTTCACGCAAATTTCCCGGCCAAGAATAGCTATGTAATAATTCTAAAGCTTCATCTGAAAAACCTACCACATCACGTTCTAACTCTTCATTCGCCTTTTCAAGAAAATGATCGGCAAATAACATTAAATCGTCTTTTCGTTTTCTTAAAGCAGGCACCTGAATGCTAAATTCATTTAAACGATGGTAAAGGTCTTCTCTAAAATCACCATTTTCCACTGCTTTTTTTAAGTCTTCATTTGTGGCCGCAATTACTCGAATATCTACATTAATTTCTTGATTGCTCCCTACCGGTTTAATTTTTCGCTCTTGTAAAGCTCGAAGTAATTGTACTTGTAATTCGTAATTTAGATTTCCTATTTCATCTAAAAATAAAGTACCACCATTGGCTGCTTGAAAATGGCCTGTTTTATTGTTTACTGCGCCGGTGAATGAACCTTTTATATGTCCGAAAAATTCGCTGGAAGCAATTTCTTTTGGGATGGCCCCACAATCTACCGCTATAAACGTTTCTTTGGCGCGTTTACTTTGATCGTGAATATTCTTAGCGATGTATTCTTTACCGGTTCCGCTATCGCCAATAATTAAAACTGACATATTTGTTGGCGCCACTAACTTTATATAATCACTTAATTTTTTTGAAGCATCACTAACTCCGGCAACATAACTACCTTCCACATCTCTTTTAGCTGTTTCTTTTTTGCTTTTAGTAGGTTTATCGATCACTTGATCTTCTTCGGTTTCTAAAGCACTTTTTACAACCTGAAGCATTTTCTCAGGGTTAATAGGTTTAGAAATATAATCGAAAGCTCCTGTTTTTATGGCATCTACCGCTAGGTTTACTTCCGCATAGCCGGTCATTAAAATAACTTTTGTGGCAGGATGGTTTTCTTTTAAGAATTGTAGTATTTCGTTACCATCTTTATCTGGCAAACGAACATCGGTAAGCACTATCTGATAAGAATTGTTTTTTATCTTGGCTAAAGCATCGTTACCTGTATGAGAAACATTTACCTGATAATTTTTTTTAGTTAAAAATGTTTCTAACATCTGGCAAAACGCCACATCATCTTCTACGATTAGAATTTTAGCCATAAGTAGTCTTGTTTACACAAAATTAGAAAATACTCGGTTGAGAGCTTACAAAATAATCATAAAAAAAAGAGGCCTTTTTAAAGACCTCTTTTTAAAGGGCAGCAAAATCACTGCTCACGGGGTAACCATTTTAATATGTTAAGAACAAACATTGCCTAATAGTTCTTATCAAAGCTTTTCTTAAAAAATCACGCTTAACCACTTTGAAAAAAATACTATCTAATTATAGTCCCCTTTAAAAACTACTCTACTCAATTAATTTATGACTAAGATTTTGCTGCACTTACTCTAATTAACGCCAATCAATTTAGAGTAAGATCATCATTGCTTATATGATTACTAAGTATATAGAAATAGTTATACCAAACTAATAAACTTCAACCAACACCCTTCCAAACACTTTAATTACAGACACTTAAATGTTTTTAATTGAATTTTATATTCTTTAGATTTCTGTGGAAAAGCAAAAAGTCTACAATTAAACTGTAGACTTTTTACACACTTTTTACGATAAAGGGTTTTTTCTGTTTTCCTTTTTTTCAGATTGAAGTCGTTTATTTTTTAATCTTCTAAGTTTGGAGGCTTTTGAAGGTTTTGTTTTTTTTCTCGGTTTCTGAATGGTTAACGCATCTTCTAAAACTTTAAAGAAACGCTTAATTAAGATCTCTTTGTTTTTATGCTGACTTCTAGTGTGATCCGAACTTAACTGAAGAACATTTTCTTTAGTGAGCCTGTTCTTTAATTTAAACTCAAGTCGCTCTTTTTGCTCTTCAGAAAAAACTTCAGAATTTGCTAAACTCCAATCTAAAACTACTTTTGTACTGGTTTTATTGGCGTGTTGCCCACCGGGACCGGAGCTTAAAACTGCTTTAAAATCTGCTTCTTGTAATAATTCTTCTTGATGACGAAGCATTACACTTGATGATTTTCATTAAGTAAATCGCACACATTTTTTACTGGATTAAAAGTAATTACAGGAACTTCAACAAAAATGGTGTTCCAATAAGCCATCGCACCATTCCATAATCCCGGTAACTCTAAAGCTTTTACATTTCGACCAAATTTCGATTTTTTGGTAATAAAGCCTTTTTTAGGATTTACGTATTCTGTTAAGTTGAATTTCTCTCCTTTATAATTTCTTACAGAACACACTAGATCTACCGGATTAAAATGAGATGCGTTCTGAGCGATCTCGTATTGTTCTGTGTTATCGGTATCCATTTGAGCGCCTTCTACAATTTGTAAAGATGTATTGCCTTCGCCGTCTTTTACCCAAAATGGTCCGCCACCTGGAGCTCCTTGATTTTCGACCATTCCGCAAATACGAATAGGTCTGTTTAAAAGATTTCTAACATCTTCTTCGTTTTCTAAGGTCGTTTTTACACTTAACTTTTCTTCTAAAAGACTGTTTGCCGCTGCAAGAATATGCTTATTAAAACCATCTTTATCGATTCTGTTTAAGATCTCAAAGATTTTTTCTTGCACATTAATTAATTCTCCCGCTAATGCTTTTTTATACTTAGAAATCGTTTCTAAATGTTCTTGCTTAATCACATTATCGATGTTCTTAATAAAAATTAAGTCGGCATCGATATCATTTAAATTTTCTATTAACGCACCGTGACCTCCGGGTCTAAATAATATTTTCCCTTCATCATCACGAAATGGTTGGTTGTCAAAATCTACCGCAATAGTGTCTGTGGTTTTCTTCTGAAAAGAATATTCAACCTCAAAATTCACCTCGGTTTCTTTTTCTACTCGATCTTGAATAGTCTCGAAGGTCTCTTTAAATTTTTCTAAATGATCTTCGGTTACTGTAAAATGTAATTTAGCTTTTTCGTTTCTGCTGGCATATTTAGCAGCTTCTACTAAATGCTCTTCAAAAGCAGTTGCGTAATAACCATCATATTTATGAAAAGGCACCAATCCTTTAGGCAGATTGGCATAATTTAAACCTTCTTCTTTTAATAGCGTTTCTACAAAAGCGTAATGTTTTTCATCTTCTGAAAGCGATTCGTAGTTTTCAACTGAATTTTTAATTTCTTGCATTACCTCATCGTAGAATGCGAAATTTTTATATTCAGCAAAAAAACAATCCAATAAGTCAGATTTTTCTTCGACTAAAAAGTCTGAAAGCGGTTTATCTTCCGGGCGATAATCTGCTAAAAATTGATGCAATGCTTTAAACATTCTCGAAGCCGCACCACTTGCCGGGATAAACTTGATGATCTCTAATTTAGAATCTTCGTATTTTCTAGAAAATAATTCAACTTCTTCTTCGCTAAATGCCTGAATACCGCAACCAATATTTGCCGCACTCACTAACTCAACTTTAGGAATACCTTCTTTAAAAGTCTCTAATTGCTTTTTTACGGTTTCTACTTCTAAACCGTGTTCTTTTATCTGCGCTACATCTTCCGTACTTAAGTCTGCTTCCTTGATCATTTTCAGTTGAATTATTTTAAAATTTATTCAGAAATACCACTTTAATGATAAAATACAAAAAATTTTATCTTAAAGCACGATTATTTCTATAGAATCGAGTGCTAATTAACATAAAATATTAGACTAAAATTTTAAGAAGTCTAAATTTTACACTTTTTAACAATGGGGTGTTAAAATTACAATTTTCAAGGAGAGTGAAATTAGTTTTATAAAAACATTAATAATCAAATTTCACCTAAGCCTTGTAATCTCTAAAAACGTGTGGGAGTAATTTTGGGCTAAGTTAAATTTTCTACAGGTTTATAGAGTAATTTTTTCCAAGAAAAATAGCCGTAAATCGCGATAATTGTCAAGATTAAATATAGAATAGCGCTAAACATTAAGCCTTTGTAAAAATAAAGCGGCACCGAGATAATATCACCAATAACCCAGAGTGTCCAGTTTTCAATTTTCTTTTTCGCCATTAACCACATTCCGACAAAGAAAATAGCGGTAGTTAAAATATCGGTGTACGAATACCAAGCTTCCCATTTATCGAAAATTTCATAAATAAGTGCAATACCAATAAGAGTGGCGATAAAAATACCTGCCGATTTTTTCTTTTCTAATTTAGTTGTTCTGGTAATCGGCGTTACGTGTTCGCCATCTACTTTGCGCGTCCAAATATACCAACCGTAAATACTCATCGAAAAATAGTACACATTAATTAGCATATCGCCCAACAAACCGTAGTATTCGAGAATATATACGTATAGAAGCGTACTTATGATCCCGGTTGGGTAAACCCAAATATTATTCAACTTAGAAAAAACCACGCTTAATATCCCAAAAACAAGCGCGATAATCTCTAACACTACTAAATGTGTAGGAATACCTTCGTACTGCGCAAAAAGCCAATCAAAAATTTCTGTCATCGTGATCTTGTTGAATTAGCAATCAATATGCTCGTTTTATTTAGAAACCTCCACCGTTTTTGAAGCTGAAGTAAAAAACTCTGGATTATCTTCAAAAGCTGTTCCCACCACAACCATCGTCGCGCCAGCTTGGTAAGCTTCTTCAATTTCTTTTTTTGAACGAATGCCGCCTCCCACAATAATAGGAATGGAAACTTCTTTTTTTACTGCGGAAATAATGGCTGTAGAAACTTTGGTTGAAGCGCCACTTCCTGCTTCTAAGTAAATAAGTTGCTTCCCCGAATATTCTCCGGCTAAAGCGGTGTTGACAATCGCCTGAATATTTTCTTGTTTCATCGGAAGCGTTTTGCTTACTCGTTGTACTGAAGTTTCTCTGCCGCCATCAATTAATAAATAAGCCGTCGGAATAATTTCTAAAGAAGTATTTTTTAGTTTCTCGACAGATTTTACCTGTTGCTCAATTAAAAACTCCGGATTTCTACCTGAAAGTAACGACAAGAACAAAAGTGCATCGGCTTCATTAGTGATCTGCGTGTAATCGCCCGGAAAAATAAAAATAGGTAAGGATGTTCTCGCTTTCAGTTGACGAACCAAATTTTCGGTAAGGTTTTCTTCTACCGTGCTTCCGCCGACAAATAAATGCGTGGCCGCTTTTGGTAAATGCTGAATTAAATTTTCAAACTTTGAAAAATCGACTTTATCGGGATCAATGAGGATCGCCAATAACCGATCGGAAGTTTGAAAAACGCGTAACAGTTCTTTTTTCTTTTTCATTAGTCTTCCGCTAAAAGAGTGTACACACAAGTAAAACCTTCAAACTCTAAATACTTCAGCGTAAAATTGGTTTGTTCTCCTTGGTAATTTAAACGAGCTTTTAATTCTTCATCTTCAAAAGAAAAATCTTCTACATAAATATGATGCAAAAACAATAAACCGGGAATGCCCACCAATTTATAGATTCCTTCTTTAGCGCCCCAAACAATGGTAAGTTTTCGCACGATCGCTTCTTCGTTAGCCAAGGTATGGTATTCTTCTAAAGGCGTAAATTTAGGTGCGATCTTTAAAATCTTATCGCGTTGTTTTTCAATATCGATCCCAATAGGTTTTTGACTCACAATAATTCCTGAAAACTCAAAAGAATGCGTGATCGAAATGTGATTACCATCTTTTAAGTGTGGTTTACCTTCTTCATCGTAATACAAATCGAAATCGGTATAACCAGCTTCTGCCAATAAATGCCGAATGCTCATAAAACCTCTACGATGAATTTCAGACTTCATACTATTCACTCGGTTTTGACAATGTTCGGTTAATTTCACATCTTTTACCAACCACTCAAATGACTCTTCAATCTTCCAAATGAAGACTTTAGTATGTTCATTTACTGTTATAGTTTTATAAAGAGCCATAAAATTTATTAGATATTATGTATTTTTGCACCAGAAAAATTGCGAATTAACAAATATAAGAATATGAGTACGAAAACAGTGCCTTACACGGCTTATAAAGTAAAAGATATTTCCTTAGCAGATTGGGGACGTAAAGAGATTGAACTTGCTGAAGCAGAAATGCCCGGTTTAATGTCGTTACGTGAAGAATATAAAGATGAACAACCGTTGAAAGGTGCTCGTATCGCAGGATGTTTGCATATGACGATCCAAACAGCGGTGCTTATTGAAACTTTAACTTCTTTAGGAGCTGAAGTAACTTGGAGTTCTTGTAACATATTCTCTACACAAGATCAAGCTGCTGCTGCCATCGCTGCTGCAGGAATCCCGGTTTACGCTTGGAAAGGAATGACCGAAGAAGAATTTGACTGGTGTATCGAGCAAACACTTTTCTTTGGTGAAGATCGTAAGCCTTTAAATATGATTTTAGATGACGGTGGTGATTTAACCAATATGGTATTAGACAAATATCCAGAATTGGCTAAAGACGTAAAAGGTCTTTCTGAAGAAACTACTACCGGAGTTCACCGCTTATACGAGCGTATGAAAAAGGGAACTTTACCAATGCCCGCGATTAATGTAAACGACTCAGTTACCAAATCTAAATTCGATAACAAATATGGTTGTCGCGAAAGTGCTGTTGATGCCATTAGACGTGCTACCGATGTAATGTTAGCCGGAAAACGCGTGGTAGTTTGTGGTTACGGTGATGTTGGTAAAGGTACCGCACAATCTTTTAAAGGAGCAGGATCTATTGTTACCGTAACAGAGATCGACCCAATTTGTGCATTACAAGCGGCAATGGACGGTTTTGAAGTGAAAAAATTAGAAAACGTACTTGATAAAGCAGATATCGTGATTACCACAACCGGAAATAAAGACATTGTACGTGGTGAACATTTTGAAGCGATGAAAGATAAAACCATCGTTTGTAACATTGGACATTTTGATAACGAGATCGCTGTAGCTTGGTTAAACAATAACTACGGAGATTCTAAAGTTGAAATTAAGCCACAAGTAGATAAATATACCATTAACGGTAAAGATATTATCTTATTGGCAGAAGGTCGTTTAGTGAATTTAGGTTGTGCAACCGGTCACCCAAGTTTTGTAATGAGTAACTCATTTACCAACCAAACTTTAGCGCAAATTGAACTTTGGAATCGTTCTGAACAGTACGAAAACAAAGTGTATATGTTACCTAAGCATTTAGATGAAAAAGTAGCCGCTTTACACTTAGAAAAAATTGGTGTTGAATTAACCGAGCTTTCTCAAGAACAAGCAGCATATATTGGTGTTGAAGTACAAGGACCGTTTAAACCTGAATACTACAGATACTAAAAACATTTTCCATAAAATTGAAAAAGCCCGCAATTAGCGGGCTTTTTCGTTAAAAAGAAAACGTGTTTGAGACTTATTATTTGGGTATCTCACATTTATAGGTTATTTCTTTTTAGTGTAAATCGAAACTTTACAAGTTGATAAAAATATACCTTAAACATTAATTTTAAGTTACCGGCTCATTATTCAATTGTTATTATAATTTTCTTACTGTTTACAATTAGTAGTTGTCTTTAAATTCAACAACTTAATAAAGCTGAACACCTTATAATTTGTAGCACTTCAGACTAAAATTCAAATAAAAATAAGCTACAAAACACTCTCACCAAAACACTGCAAAACAAAGAGTTAACAGATTGTTAATAACCTTTTTAATTTTTTTTTTCATTTAAGAAAATCGAACCTAATCATCTTTTAATTTAGTAAACCCGTTTTTATCTAATCGATTTTTTACATCGGTCTGAGAACAAAAACGTTATCAAATACGGGTTAGAAAATAATCTAAAAACTATATATAATCATGGGCATTTTTGATAAAAGAGTAAACTACAAACCGTTCGAATATCCGGAAGTATTAACCTTTACAGAAGCAATAAATAAAGCTTACTGGGTACATAGTGAAATCGATTTTACAGCAGATACGCAAGACTTTCATTCTCACTTAGATTTAGCTGAAAGAACTGCAATAAAAAATAGTTTGTTAGCAATTGCCCAAATTGAAGTTGCCGTAAAATCTTTCTGGGGAAAAATCTATGATCACTTCCCAAAACCAGAGTTTAATGGTTTAGGTAGCACTTTCGCAGAATGTGAGTTTAGACATTCTGAAGCTTATTCTCGACTTTTAGAAGTTTTAGGTTATAACGACGAGTTTAAAAACTTATTAGAAGTTCCTGTGATTAGAGAACGTGTAGATTATCTTTCTAAAGCTTTAAAAGATGCCAATTCTCAAGATCAGAAAAAATATGTAGTCTCATTGATTATGTTTTCAATATTAATTGAAAATGTATCCTTATTTAGTCAGTTTGCGATCATTTTATCGTTTACACGCTTTAAAGGATTAATGAAAAACGTTAGTAACATTATAGCATGGACGTCTGTAGACGAGCAAATTCATGCAAATGGTGGTATTTATATCATCAATAAAATTAAAGAAGAGTATCCCGACTTTTTCGATCAAGAAACGCTTACGCACATCAAAGAAACGGTTAAACATTCCTTAGAAGTAGAAAGTAACATTTTAGATTGGATCTTTGAAAACGGCGAATTAGAAAATGTAAAGAAAAACGACCTATTGAATTTTATGAAATTCCGTATCGATGATAGTATGGAAAAAATAGGTTTAGAAAAAATATACCATATTTCACCAGAGCAATATGCCCCAATGCGTTGGTTCGAAGAAGAAGTATTTGCAAACAGTTTAGACGATTTCTTCGCGAAAAGACCGGTAGATTATACAAAACACGACAAAAGCATTACGGCAGACGATTTATTTTAAAAAACTTAAAACCAACACTTTATGTTCACAAGCGAATTACCACTAATACAAGAGAACGATTCACTAAGACAAAAACTTTGGTGGAAAAACGATGAAAGCGAGCAAATTCTTAACCGCGGTTACCTTTTAAAAGGAGAAACGGTAGAAGGTGCCATCGATAGGATTACCACAGCAGCAGCCAAAAGATTATACAAACCAGAATTAAAAGAATCGTTTCAAGAAATGATCGAGCGCGGTTGGATGAGTTTAAGCTCACCGATCTGGGCAAATATGGGAACCGAAAGAGGTCTACCTATTTCTTGTTTTAATGTGCATATTCCCGACAATATTGAAGGGATTACCCATAAGCTTGGTGAGGTAATTATGCAAACCAAAATTGGTGGTGGTACATCGGGTTATTTTGGAGGTTTACGTGCACGTGGTAGCGCCGTAACCGATAATGGTAAAAGTAGTGGTGCTGTAAGTTTTATGAAACTTTTTGACACAGCTATGGATACCATTTCTCAAGGTGGTGTGCGTCGTGGTGCGTTTGCAACTTATTTAGATATCGATCACCCGGATATTGAAGAGTTTTTAAAAATTAAGAACATTGGTAACCCAATTCAGAATTTATTTTTTGGTGTTTGTGTACCGGATTATTGGATGCAAGAAATGATCGAAGGCGATTCTGATAAACGACGAGTGTGGGCAAAAGTATTAGAAAGTAGACAACAAAAAGGTTTACCTTATATCTTCTTTTCAGATAACGTAAATAGAAACAAACCACAGGTTTACAAAGATCTAGGAATGCAAATTAATGCCAGCAACTTATGTTCTGAAATTATGCTTCCTTCTTCTGAGTCTGAATCCTTTATCTGTTGTTTATCTTCTATGAATCTTGAATTATATGATGAATGGAAAGATACTGAAGCGGTTAAATTAGCAACTTTCTTCTTAGACGCTGTTTTAGAAGAATTTATTCAGAAAACTGAAGGAAACTATTATTTATCTTCTGCAAATCGTTTTGCTAAACGTCACAGAGCTTTAGGTTTAGGTGTTTTAGGATGGCATTCTTACTTACAGAAAAACAATATTCCGTTTGAAGGAATGGAAGCAAAAGCAAAAACAACCGAGATCTTCAAACATATTCGTGCAAAAGCCGATAAAGCAACAGAAGAGTTGGCAAGAATTTATGGTGAACCAGAAGTTTTAAAAGGCTACGGAAGAAGAAACACAACTACATTGGCAATTGCGCCAACCACTTCTTCTTCTGCAATTTTAGGGCAAACTTCACCAGGTATCGAACCTTTCAGTAGTAATTATTACAAAGCAGGACTTTCTAAAGGAAACTTTATTAGAAAGAATAAATACTTAAAGCGATTACTTGAAGAAAAAGGCATTGATAACGAAGACACTTGGAGAAATATTATGCTTGACAATGGTAGTGTTCAAAAACTAACAGAACTTACCGATCACGAAAAAGCAGTATTTAAAACCTTTAAAGAAATTAGTCAGTTAGAAATAATTCAACAGGCTTCTATTCGTCAAAAATATGTCGATCAGTCTCAGAGTTTGAACATCAATATTCCTTCTGCTGTGCCAATTAAAGAAGTAAACAAACTACTTATTGAAGCTTGGCAATTAGGCGTAAAAACTCTTTACTACCAAAGAAGCCAAAGTGTTTCTAAAGAAATGGTAAACAACCTTGTAAATTGTAGTAGTTGCGAGTCGTAACAACCAATAAACGATCAAATAAAAAGCCTTTGAAATATTTCAAAGGCTTTTTTATAACTAATATTATTTTTAAATAAAATATTAGTCAATACTTAAAAACAAAAAAGTCGCAACTTTTCAATTACGACTTTTTTATTGATTAACTAAGGTATCTTAAGCTTCGAAAGGCTCGATAGATACGTAAGACTTGTTGTCTTTTTTCTTAGTAAATTTTACGATACCGTCAATTTTGGCATGTAATGTATGATCTTTTCCTGCATACACATTTTCACCTGGATTGTGCGCAGTACCTCTTTGTCTAACGATGATATTTCCTGCAACAGCAGCTTGACCACCAAAAATCTTAACTCCTAATCGTTTCGATTCTGATTCTCTACCGTTCTTCGAACTACCAACTCCTTTTTTGTGTGCCATTTTATTTTAGGTTTTTAGTAGATTACTAATTATTTACTTAAAGCTTCAACTAATTCAGCTTTTTTCATTGAAGAATATCCTTCAAGACCTTTTTCTTTTGCCATTTCTTTAAGTTCTGCAACAGTGTGCTTGCTTAAATCATCAGAAGATTCTGATTTAGCTTCAGATTTTGGAGCTTCTTTTTTAGCCGATGTAGCTTTTTTACCTCCTTTTAAAGAGATATCTTCAATTACAATCTCTGTTAAAGATTGACGGTGACCGTTTTTCTTACGGTAACCTTTACGTCTTTTCTTTTTGAAAACAATAACTTTGTCTCCTTTAAGGTGACGTGTAATTTTTGCTCCAACAAGAGCACCTTCTATAGCCGGGGCGCCTAAAGTTATATCGTCACCATCGCCGGTAAGAAGAACTTTATCAAAAGAGATGCTATCTCCTTCTTCTCCTGCTAAACGGTTAACAAAAACCTTTTGGTCTTTTGCAACTTTAAATTGCTGCCCTGCTATCTCTACAATTGCGTACATAGCGTAACGTTTATAAATTAATTATTTTTTGAAAATGGATGCAAATATACTTCTAAATAATTAAAATACAAATGTTTCAAATAAATAAAATTAAGACTTTACTTTATTATTATCTTCATTAGAAATTGTGTAACGTTTACCTTGTTGTGTATTCCAACTGTCTTTCATAATCTGCATAAGCGTTAGGCTGAGTACTACTGTTGTTGCCAACCCCATTAAAAATACGATAAAACTTATAGTTCCTACACCAACTTCGTAACCAGAATTCCAATTTACTAACATCTTATCTATAAAATCTGGTTCGATGTTACTTGTATAAATCGCAAAAAACACACTAAAAATAATCGTAGCAATAAACCCTGTAACTAAACCTACTCGAAATCCTTTAGGGTAACTAAAATCTTTTAAGGAGTCTTTTTTATAATTCTTTTTGTATGCAGCGATAGCCAAGTAAATCCCAATACCAACAATAACTAAATTAATTGCACTATAAAAAGGTTTTAAATGTAAATTGAAAAGTGACAATACTAAAAAGCCAACAATTAATAACACACCTACTCCTACTCCATATTTAACTGAAACTGATTGATTTTTCATAACATTATAGTTTTATACTATTAAATTTCAGAAAAAGTGAATCAATTATATAATAACACCTTGTTAATTTGGTATTTTATAACATTTGTAAGTATTAAAATGTAACAAATCCTTATTTTTGAAGTCAAACATTTAGAACAATAAAAAATCTAATTAAACATGATTAAAAGAATTAGCTTAGCTGCTTTCACTCTTTTAGCTACTTACGCGGGTTTCGCTCAGCAAGTAGAATTTACAGAGTATGAATTAGACAATGGCTTAGATGTAATTTTACATCAGGATAACACGGCTCCTGTTGTTACCGTTGGGGTAATGTATCACGTAGGAGCTAAAGATGAAGAAGAAGGAAGAACCGGTTTTGCTCACTTCTTCGAGCACCTTTTATTTGAAGGTACCGAGAATATTGATCGTGGCGAATGGTTTAATATCGTAGCTGCAAACGGTGGAAGCAACAATGCGAACACTACACAAGACCGTACTTATTATTACGAAACTTTCCCATCAAACAACCTTAAGTTAGGTTTATGGATGGAGTCTGAGCGTATGCTTCACCCGGTAATTAACCAAATTGGAGTAGACACTCAAAACGAAGTGGTAAAAGAAGAAAAACGTACACGTATCGACAACGCTCCTTACGGTAAAATTATTTACAGTACAGGAATTAGTCCTTACATGTTCGAAAAGCACCCGTACAAAAACTCTGTGATCGGAACAATGGAAGATTTAGACGCGGCACAACTTGACGAATTTAAAGCTTTCTTCGATAAATATTACGGACCAAACAATGCTACTTTGGTAATTGCCGGAGATTTTGAAGAAGAGGAAACTAAAAAATGGATCAAAAGCTACTTTGCTTCTATTCCTAAAGGGCCTGAAGTAGAACGTGTAGATATTAAAGAAGAACCAATTACTGAAGAAATCGTTGCTACAGAATATGACGATAACATTCAGATTCCTGTAAAAGCTTACGTTTACAGAACACCTTCCATGAAAGATAGAGATGCTTATGTATTAGATATGATCTCATCTATTTTAACTGACGGAAAAAGTTCTCGTATGTACAAGAAAATGGTCGATGAAGACAAAGAAGCGCTTCAAGTATTGGCCTTCCCAAGATCTCAAGAAGACTACGGAATGTACGTAATGGGTGCGTTAGCAATGGGAGATACTCCATTAGAGCAATTAGGAGAATCGATGGATGAAGAAATTAAAAAACTTCAAACCGAATTAATTTCAGAAAAAGAATACCAAAAATTACAAAACAAGTTCGAAAACCGTTTTGTAAGCTCTAACAGTAGCGTTCAAGGTATTGCAGCTTCATTAGCAACTTACCACATGCTTTATGGTGATGTAGATTTAATCAACGATGAAATCAAGATCTACAGAAGTATCACTAGAGAAGATATTAAAGAAGTAGCGAACAAGTACCTAAAGAAAAATCAACGTTTAAATTTAGATTACTTACCAACTCCAGAATCTAAATAATAACTGAAAAAAAGTTTTAAAAAATGAAAATCAAGATATTATCAATTTTTATCATGTGTCTGATGGTGATGGGTGCGCAGGCACAAATCGACCGCTCTAAACAACCAGAGGCAGGACCGGCTCCTAAAATTAATTTAGGAAAACCAAAGACCTTTAAACTAAAGAACGGGTTACAAATTATGGTAGTAGAAAACCATAAATTACCTAGAGTTAGCGCAAGTTTAATTATCGACAATAAACCAAATTCTGAAGGGAATAAAGTAGGCGTAAAATCACTTTACAGCTCTATGATGGGTAATGGTACCAAATCGATGAGCAAAGAAGAGTTTAACGAAAAAGTAGACTTTTTAGGAGCAAGCGTTGGTTATGGTAGCGAAAGCGCTTATGCAAGTTCACTTTCTAAATTTTTCCCAGAGGTAATGGAGTTAATGGCAGATGGTCTTTTAAACCCATTATTTACCGAAGAAGAGTTTCAAGATCAAAAAGACAGAGTTTTAGAAGGCCTTAAAGCCGGAGAAAAAAGCGCAAGCAATATTGCTAGTAACGTAAGTAGAAAACTTGCTTTTGGCGGCAATCACCCTTATGGTGAGTTTGAAACTGAAGAAAGCGTAAACAACGTAACTTTAAAAGATGTTAAAACGTACTATAACAATTTTATCTCTCCTAAAAACGCTTATTTAGTAGTTGTTGGAGACGTAGACGATTCTGATGTAAAGAAATTAGCGAAAAAGTATTTAGGAGATTGGGCAGAAAGCACTCCTCCATCGGCTGCTTTACCGGCTGTACCAAAAGTACAGTACACACAAGTTAACTTTATCGATGTACCAAATGCAGTACAGAGTGAATTACGCGTGCAGAACACTGTTGAATTAAAAATGGCTGATGAAGATTACTTCCCTGTTTTAGTTGCTAACCAAATTTTAGGAGGTAGCTTCGGAAGTTATTTAAACATGAACTTACGTGAAGAGCACGGTTATACTTACGGAGCTCGTTCTTATACAGGAACAGACAAATATGTAAGTAGATTTTCTGCTAGTGCAAGTGTAAGAAACGCTGTTACCGATAGCGCTATTGTTGAAACTTTAAAAGAAATTAACCGTATTAAAACTGAAAAAGTTGATTTTGAAGATTTGAACAATGCGAAAAATAAATTTGCCGGAGACTTTGTATTAAAACTAGAAAGTCCTTCTACAATTGCTAACTATGCATTAAATATTGAAACTAACGATCTTCCTAAAGATTTCTACGAGACTTTCTTAAAGAAGATCAACGCAGTTACTCAAGACGATATTTTACGTGTAGCTAACAAATACTTCAAAACCGATGCGATGCAAATTGTCGTTGCCGGTAAAGGAAGCGAAATTGCAGAAAACTTAGAAAACATCACTTACAAAGGAAAAACCATTCCTGTGTTCTACTTCAATAAAGATGGTGAAAAAGTTGAAAAACCAGAATACAACAAAGCAGTACCAGAAGGGGTAACTGTAAAAACTGTTTATAACAACTACATTAAAGCGATTGGCGGAAAAAAAGCTATAGATGATGTAAATACTGTTAGGATGGAAGGTAGCGGTACTATTCAAGGTATGCCATTATCGTTTACAATCATGCAAACCAAAGACGGTAAGTCCTACCAAGCAACCAAAATGAACGGTATGGTAATGAGTAAACAAGTTTTTAATGGTAAAACTGGTTATGCAGAAGGTCAAGGTCAAAAAATGGATTTCACAGAAGAACAAATTGAGTTAGCTAAGAAAAGTTCAGGTTTATTTCCAGAACTAGAAACCCCAAAAGATGCAACTCTTACTGGTATTGAAAAAGTTGATGGAAAAGATGCTTATGCAGTTTCAACTTCAGAAAATAGTAAATCTTATTATAGCGTAGAAAGCGGTTTAAAACTTCAAGAAAGCAATACTGTTTCTCAAGGAGGACAAACCATGACTACATCAACTAAATATGATAATTACAAAGAAGTAAATGGGGTTAAGTTTCCACATACTATGACGCAGTCTTTTGGCTCTCAAGAAATTGAGATCGAGATGAGTGAAGTAAAAATTAATGAAGGAGTTAGCGACGCAGACTTCCAGTAATTTAATTTCACCTAATTATTTTAAAGCCGATTCTTTTAGAGTCGGCTTTTTTATTTTCTTTTTTCGGTTCGCCATATAGACGCCAAGTAAAATAATTCCGCCGGAAAGAATTTGTAAAAAGCCAAATTGCTCGCCATCTAAAATTCCCCAACCAAAAGCCACCACCGGAATTAAATAGGTAACAGAGGTTGAAAAAACCGGATTTGAAATTTGCACCAATCGATTAAACAAAATCTTTGCAATGCCGGTACCAACCACCGAAAGAATAGCAATATAACCGATCGCCGTTTGTGTTGCCGTATCGTTTAGATTTTCAGCAGTAAAAAAATTAGCAAAAAGTAACACTAAGGTCGCAGGAATCATCAACACCGTAAAACAACCAACCGTAATACTTAACGCGGGTATATCTTGCAGATAACGCTTAATTACATGAACATTTATCGCGTACATACTCGTCGCTACAAGCGGAAGGAAAGCATAAATAAGGTTTTGACTGTCATCCATTTTTGCTCCGCTACTCACCAACAAAATTGAGCCGACCAAACCAATAGCGACTCCGGTAACTTGCTTTTTAGTTGATCTTATTTTGAAGATCAAAAACCCGAACACGATCGAAAGAATTGGCACGGTAGAATTTAATATGGAAACGATGGCGCTGTTTATTTTTAATTCAGCAAAAGCGAAAAGAAAAGCAGGAAAAAATGTACCCAAAAAAGCAGAAACAGCAATCCATTTCCATTGCTGCTTTTTAATCTTTGATAGACTTCTAGCACCAATTAATAATAAAAAAATACCGGCCAGAAAAGTTCGCAAAGCTCCCAATTGTAAAGGCGTTAGACCTAACAATCCTTTTTTAATTAAGATGAAAGAACTCCCCCAAACTAAAGAAAGGGCAACTAAGTAAATCCATTTAAGCTGCTTGTGATCCATCGCTAGAATTTTTTGCAAAAGTCTAACTATTTATTGAAATGCACTAAGATTTCTATTCTTGAATTTCTGCCCACTTGGTCGATTCCATAATTCGACGAATATCTTTCGCCAAATAGTTTGCCGCCGGGACGATACTGTCGTAATTAGGCTGAGTTTTAAAATAAATAGAACCGGTTAAAAAGTGGTTAACACTATCAGTAATATAGAATTGTGCTTGCGAAGCTGCATCACCTTTTACTTCATAAAAAGTTCCGTAGGTGTTATTCTTTTTGTTGATGTAAGTATCGCCTTCAATTTCATCGGCTTTGATGGTATGCTGCAAAGGTAATTTTTGTCCATCGATTAAAAGCGCTTCTAAATTATCTCGAACCGGGCGGTAAGTAATAAAAATGGTTCCGTTTAAATCGGGATACTCCAAATCTACCCAACAAGGATTGTTGGTTACCGAAGCTTTTACTTCCACCAGTTTATTAATTTCAAAAGTATACGGGCAAGGCAATTGTATTTTTTTATATTCAGCTTCAGGATAATCGAGTGCCAAAAAACCTTTAGGCTTAGGTTGGTAGCTTTTTTCGCAACCCACCAAAACTAGAAGAAAAATTACACTAACTATCGCTAACCTCATACCCAATATTAACTTTTACTTGTTTGATACGTTTACCTTCAATGGCTTCTATGGTAAACGTATAATTTTCAAAAATTATTTTCTGATTTTTCTGCGGAAATTCTCCCGAGATCTCCAACAAGAACCCTGCTAAGGTTTCAGCTTCTCCTTTTTTCTCTTCAAAATAAACAGGATCTTCTAACTTGATCACCTTGTAGAAATTCTTCAGCGGTGTTTTTCCTTCAAAAACATAATTATGATCGTCGAGTTTAGAGAAGATCAGGTCTTCATCATCAAACTCATCGCTAATATCACCCACAATTTCTTCGATGATATCTTCCAAAGAAATGAGTCCGCTAGTACCGCCATATTCATCGACTACGATCGCTAAGTGATTTTTCTTGTCTTTGAAATCGTTCAGTAAATCGTCTAACTTTTTATTTTCCGGCACAAAATAAGGCTCGCGCAACAACGATTGCCAATTAAATTTTTTCTGGTCGAGATATGGCAATAGATCTTTTATATAAAGAATACCTTTTACGTTATCGATATTATCTTCATAAACCGGAATTCGAGAATAACCGTTCTCGGTAACTTCAGCAATTACCTCTTTAAAATCTTGTTCAATATTTAAAGCGAACATATCGATACGAGGCTTCATTACTTGTTTGGTTTCTGTATTCCCAAAAGAAACGATTCCTTGCAAAATTTTCTGCTCTTCTTTGGTCGTGTCTTCTTCTGAAGTAAGCTCTAAGGCTTGTGAGAGTTGATCGACGCTTAACGCTGATCGCTGCTTCCCTAATCTATTATGAATTAACACGGTAACTTGACGCATCGGGATGCTAAAAATACTCAGTAATTTATCTAATACTGAAAGCGGATAAGCCATGAAATTTGAGAATACAACTTTGTTACGACTCGCATAAATTTTCGGTAAAATCTCTCCGAAAAGTAAAATAAGAAAAGTAACCAATACGACTTCGATCACAAACCGAAGATTTATACCGAAATAAATCGCTTCAATATCGCCAAAAAACATATCGCCCAGCGACTCAAATAAAAGCACCACAGCGATATTCACAAAATTATTAGCTACTAAAATGGTCGCCAATAACTTTTTAGGTCGGTCTAATAAACGTATTAAAATTTGTTGCTTAGCAGATACATTACCATCTTTTACATCAAAATCTGAAGGCGTCAAAGAAAACAATGCTACTTCTGAACCAGAGATTAAGGCAGAACAAATTAAGAGCAACAAAAGAACGACTATCCCAAATACCTGAGAAAAATCGATCACTAAAAATGTATTAAATAAACTGGAAGGGTCAGGGTCCAAATTTTTCGATTTAGTTTAACTTAAAATGGAAGATCGTCTTCTTCTTCCTCATCCATTTGCGGCGGATTTATGGCTGCCGGCGATGGTTGTTGTTGAGATTGTTGAGGTCGCGAACCACTCATTTGACCTTGAGGTTGCGCTCCACCACCCTGGCTTTGTTCTTTAGGAGTTAAAAAAGTAAACTCGGTACATTGTATTTCTGTAGAATAACGATCCATCCCTTTATCGTCTGTCCATTTTCTGGTTTTTATTCTACCTTCTATATATACTTTATCCCCTTTATTCAGGTATTTTTCGCAAACTTCAGCAGCTTTATTACGCACTACAATATTATGCCATTCGGTATTGCTCACGCGCTCACCGGTAGTTCTATTCACATAATCTTCATTAGTAGCCAGAGGAAAACGACCAATACTGCCGCCACCTTCAAAATAGTGCATTTTTACTTCATCTCCCGTATGCCCAATAAGCATAACTTTATTTAACGTTCCTGATGCCATTTTTTTGCTTTTAAGTAAATGTAAGGAAAAAGTCTTATTTTGTAAAATTGAAATTCTCTATAAATTTTTCAATCAACACCGGGACGGGATATGAGTGAATATCTGCCGTCGAAATCGTTTCAAAATCGTTATGAGAAAAGGCTTCCGGAAATTCTTCAACCTGAACCACCCAAAACTTCACCATTAATTTACGGTGCGAAAGTACGTGTTTTATAGATTTTTTGTTGAATAAATTTACTTTTTTGAAATCTTCCTGCAGCAACTTCTTCACTTCGGGATGCGTAAGAAAGTCTGCCTCAGCTAAATTTTTATAGCTTTCAACTAAAGGAAATTGATATAAGTTTCTCCAAATTCCGTTTCCTTTTCGTTGCTGAATAATGGTTTGATCTCCTTTTAATAACACCAAATAATTAAAATACTTGGTAAGTACTTTCGTTTTTTTCAGTTTAACGGGAAGCTCCTTAATTTTTCCTTGCTGAAATGCTTCACAATTCTGCTGAAAAGGACAAGAAATACAATACGGGTTTTTCGGTTTGCAATGCAAAGCACCAAACTCCATAATTGCCTGGTTGTAAACACTAGGTTGTTCTTTATCGATCAGTTTTTCTGCAAGCGCCTTAAATTCTTTAATCCCTTCTGTAGAATTAATAGGCGTATCGACACCAAAAACTCGTGAAAGTACTCGGTAAACATTACCATCGACCACAGCAACAGCTTCATTAAAACAAATCGATGCAATCGCACTCGCAGTATAATCTCCCACTCCTTTTAGTTTCTTCAACTCCTTATAAGTATTCGGAAACTCTCCTTTTAATTCTTCTGCAACGTATTTTGCCGTAAAATGAAGGTTGCGTGCTCTCGAATAATAACCCAAACCTTGCCAGAGTTTGAGTACTTTTTCTTCAGAAGCTTCAGCAAGATCAAAAACCGTCGGAAATTCTTCTGTAAAACGTAAATAATAAGGTAAACCTTGTGCCACTCGGGTTTGTTGCAGCATTATTTCACTCAACCAAATGTGATAAGGATTCTTAGTTTTACGCCAAGGCAATTCTCGCTGGTTCGATAAATACCAATCAATCAATAATTTAGAAAAATTCATGCTGCGATTTGTTAAAATACAATAATAAAAGTTTATTTCGTTACTATTTAAAGGTTTAGGCTTGATTAATTGAATATTAAATTAGTATATTTGCGCCCTTGAAAAATGTAACCCTATTTATAACAAAAATAATTGTAAAATGACGAAAGCAGATATCGTAGCGAATATTTCAGAGAAATTAGGAATGGAAAAAGGTGATGTTCAAGCTACAATTGAGACTTTTATGGAAGAAGTGAAAACTTCTTTAGAAAGCGGAGATAACGTATATTTAAGAGGTTTTGGAAGTTTTATTATTAAAACTCGTGCAGAGAAGACCGGAAGAAACATCTCTAAAAACACTACAATTAAAATACCAGCACATAATATTCCTGCATTTAAGCCTGCAAAAGTTTTTATTGAAGGTGTAAAAACAAATGTAGAAGTAAAATAAAACGAATTATTAATTTTTAAAATCTTTATTTATGCCAAGTGGTAAAAAAAGAAAAAGACATAAGGTAGCAACGCACAAGCGTAAGAAAAGAAGAAGAGCTAACCGTCACAAGAAAAAGTAGTTTCTAACTACTTTTTTTGTTTAAAGTTCATTGACATGGAAGTGTTTTAATACACTTCTTCAGGAAATTAAAAGTCCTGTGATAATTATTGTTTAATCCATCTATACTTGCCTATGTAGGTATGGATAAAAATCTAATATGCATGAATGATGAATAAGGAATTAATTATTAGATCCAATTCCTCTGCTATTGATTTTGCCTTATTAAAAGATGGAAAACTAATTGAATTACACAAAGAAGATAACGACAGTAATTTCTCTGTTGGCGATATTTATTTAGCCAAAATTAGAAAAGCTGTTCCCGGTCTTAACGCAGCCTTCGTTAACGTTGGTTACGAGAAAGATGGTTTTTTACACTATCACGATCTAGGGCCGCAGATATCTTCTTTGATGAAATTCATAAAACGTGTAAGCACAGGTAAATTAAGAGATTATTCGCTTAAGAATTATTCTTTTGAAAAAGATATTGATAAAGACGGAAGTATTACCGATGTCTTAAAATCAAATCAATCGATCTTGGTACAAATCGTAAAAGAACCTATTTCTACCAAAGGCCCAAGAATAAGCAGTGAACTTTCGCTCGCCGGAAGATACATTGTACTTGTTCCTTTTTCTAACCGTATTTCTGTTTCGCAAAAAATAGAAGACAAAGAAGAAAAAGACCGCCTTAAACGACTTGTAAAAAGTATTAAACCGAAAGGTTTTGGAGTAATAGTACGTACCGTTGCAGAAGGCAAAAAAGTAGCAGACCTCGACAAAGATCTTCAGAATTTGATGAATCGTTGGACAGGGATGTGTAAAAAATTGTATAAAGCCAGCACACCATCTAAAGTATTAGGAGAACTTAATCGTGCCAATTCTCTATTAAGAGATATGTTTAACGAGAGTTTTACTTCTATTTGTACAGATGAAGAAGCACTTTATACCCAAATTAAAGATTATGTTAGCGAAATCTCGCCCGACAAAGAGTCTATTGTAAAACAGTATCAATCAAACGTTCCTATCTTTGAGAAATTTGGTATCGAAAGACAAATAAAAACCGGTTTTGGCAAAACCGTTTCGATGAGCAAAGGTGCCTACCTCGTGATCGAGCATACAGAAGCGATGCACGTGATCGATGTAAACAGTGGTAACCGAAGCAATAAAGCCAAGAACCAAGAAGAAACTGCCTTAGAAGTAAACCTAATTAGTGCCACAGAAGTTGCCAGACAATTACGTCTGCGCGATATGGGTGGTATTATTGTGGTAGACTTTATAGATATGAACAAAGCAGAAAACCGAAAAGCGCTTTACAACCATTTAAGAGATGAAATGAGCGACGATCGTGCAAAGCACAAGATTTTACCTCCCACAAAATTCGGGTTGATACAAATTACCAGACAACGTGTAAGGCCGGAGATGAATATTAAAACTCGCGAGAAAAACCCTAACGGGGAAGGAGAAATTGAAGCTCCTATCGTAGTGATTAATAAAATTAACGCTGACTTACAGAAACTAATTAAAAAAGGTCATAAAAAGCTGTCGCTAACCGCGCATCCTTTTGTGGCGGCCTACTTAACAAGAGGCATTCCATCACCCAGAAGTAAATGGTTTTTTGACCATAAACGATGGGTAAAAATTTTACCAAGAGACGCTTACACGTATTTAGAGTATCATTTTCACGACAGTAAAGGTGAAGAGATCAATTAAAATTTTATAACGCCCTTTAGTTTTATACTAACGGGCGTTTTTTGTTTATAGCTATTATTTCTAGCTATATTCTACTTATTTTTGCTGAAGTATGCAGCAACCCAATCATAAAACATATACGGTTAAAGAAGCTACGCTCAAAATGATGAAATTTTGCGCCTATCAAGAGCGCTGTCATCAAGAAATCGAGCAAAAGCTAAAAGATATGCGAATGATCCCGGAAGCACGCCAAGAGATCATTTATAAGCTTATACAAGAGAATTTTTTAAATGAAGAACGCTTCGCACAAAGTTTTGCCCGAGGAAAATTCAACCAAAAGAAATGGGGTAAAATTAGAATTGTAAGAGAACTAAAACTTCGGAATATTTCTCGTTTTAATATTGATAGCGCTTTAAAAGAAATTTCAGCTGAAGCATATTTCAATACTTTTGAAGAAATTTCCACTAAAAAGTGGGAAACTACTCGAGAAAAAAGTCTGCTCAAAAAGAAAAAGAAAGTCGCCGACTATCTATTTTATAGAGGCTGGGAAAGTAATTTGGTGTACGAAAAGCTACAAGAGCTCGAACAACAAGAAAAGTAAATTAAGGCTTTAATTTTCGGCCTTTATTCCACCAAACTAAAAAGCCGGTTACCGGTAAACTCGCACAAATTAGGCTGATAAAAAAAGCTAACAACTTGCCGGGAAAGCCAAAAACAGCTCCAATATGTATATCGTAATTTAATGAAGAAAGTTGATCGGCAAAATCTGCTTCAGCATAACGATCACCTTTCATTCTTAACTCTTTCAAAGTATAACGATCAAAATAATGTTCATTTTTATTGTAAAACGAACCATGATCTTGATAAGCCACAATTTCTATGGCGTCATCTTCATCTTCTAAAATTGGCGTCATATACATTCCTTGCACCTCAGGTTCTTGCGCTAAGGTTTTATACCAAGCTCGATCTAGCGGAGAAATCGTATCATCTTCAACTAAACCTTTTTGAGAAATATCTGAATGCGGATGATGATGTTCCGGTTTACTTTCTCCACCGGAAGCGATATAATACAATCCATCTTCAAACCAATGGAAACTCCACACCAAACCGGTTGCGGCTAACACAAAAGCGAGTATCAAACTATAGAAACCAAGTACATTATGTAAATCGTAATTTACCCGTTTAAACTTCGCCTTCCATTTAATTTTAAAGCTTTTATTGAAGTTTGCTTTTTTGAAGTTTTTAGGCCACCACATCACTAAACCAGAAATAAGTAGCAACACAAATATTAAAGTACAAACCCCAACAATTGGCCGACCAATCTCATAGGGTAACCAAAGTGCTCGATGCCCATCAATAATAAAACGGAAAAAATCGAATTCGCCATTCCCTAACATTTGCTGTTTTTGTAAAAACTCTCCGGTATACGGATTCATAAAAACAGCGGTAAAACTTCGTTTACCATTTTCAAAAGAACTAAAGCCAACTGCCGCAGCACCTTCTTTATCGCTATAAGTTAAGCCCGTAGGTTTTTGATTAGGCATATAAACTTTTGCCGTATCTAACAGTTTTGATGGCGGAACGAATTCTTGATCTTGAACCTCCACAAAACGCCAAGGCTCTAAATAGTCTTTTATTTCTTGCTGAAACGCATAAAAGCAACCGGTAATGCTCACGATAAACACTACGATTCCCGAAATTAAACCCAACCACAAGTGTAGCCAATCGTTTAATTTTCGTAAAGGAGATTTTTTATTTTTCTTCTTTTTGTTGCTCTTCATAATTCAGCATAAAAAAACAACATCAGCTTAAAAATTTTAAGCTGATGTCGATAATTAAATAGTATCCTTAAAATTTGTAGAAACCTGCAATAAAACTTGCTTGTACTTCAGCTCCTTGAGTAGCTGTGTAGTTTTGAGTATCTATTTGATAAACAAAAATACCATCTTCTTCAGGGATTGTGATGTAATAGTTATTATCTTCTTCAAAACCAACTAATCTTCTACCATCACCACCGTGAGCAGGAATATTTTGAACGTAATTTACAGTTTGAGCTTCAAAATCTACAATAGCAGATTCTAAAGGATTATCGCTCCACATTGCTTGAGTAGCTCTTGATTCTGTATTAATTTCAGTAAAAAACTGTCCGTTACTCAGAAGTTTTGCATAAACCATATTTCCGCCTGCTATCTCATTAATATCAAAGAAATAATCTTCATCAAAAGTAGTTTCTCCTGCATTAATTTTTAAAATACCCGCCGGCTTGGTTGATTGGCTATAACCATTTGCTGGATTAGAATGAGAAATTGCATAAACATTACCCGCTGCATCTTTCACTAATCCAGATTTTGTATTGAAACCACCAATTGGCCCTACACGATCGTCAGTAATTACTTCTTGAAATTCTAACTCCGGATAAGAAAATACAGCCACTTCTGCTTGATCTGTATGAGTTGTCGCAAAAGTTTCTGGATCTGAAATATAATAACTTAAAAATAAGTGATCACCACTTACAACCATACCAGAATAAGACGTACCAACTAAATTTGTTAATTCTGCAACCTGTATTTCTTTAGTTTCTGAAACTTCAACAGTATTTGGATTAAACTTACGAAATGTAATTATATCTGAATCTGATGACATGGTTACAGATACTAACGTATTATCATCTGCCTCTACTAAGTCTGAAAGACTGTTAGGAAAAGATACATCTCCCGTTTGAGTTAAACTTTGTGAATCTTGATCTGCATTTATCGCAACTACATTAACATCATCTAAGCCTCCTAAACTATAAATGGTATTGTTAATCATAGTAAAATCGTAGTAACCCGGCTGCTCGATACCTTGCCCTTGTGCTGTTAGTGTACCAGACATTACATCGTCATAAGCAACAGTATAATAAGAATAGCTACCATCGGTTGACTGAATAGCTAAAGAAAGTGCATAAGGATTGTATGCTTCCGGATCTTCTCCTGTTGGATTTTCGCCTGCATCATCATCACTGCTACAAGAAACAGTAGAGAACACGAATAAAAGACTTAAAGCAGAAAGCGTTAAAGCCTTCGAAAAATTAAATATGGATTTGTTCATCTTAATAATAAATTAAATTAATTGTTATAAATTATATCTTAGTTTTAGGTAAAAAGCTCTACCTGGTTTTTGCAATCTAAATTTGTCGTATAATGCTTCATCTGTAAAATTTCTAGCTTCTACAGAAACATTATATTTTCCATTTTTAATACTGTAACCTACTTCTGCACTATGTGATGATTGCTGTGGAATAATAGCTTTGGTATCGATATTCCCAAAGCGATTTGAGGTTAAAAAATATTCTTGCGTAAAACGGTAATAATAATTGAAAAACAGATTTGTGTTATCACTGCCTACATTTTTAAAATTGAAGCCTGCCGTAGCTCCTCCAAATAAGTAAGGGGTATTGGGTACGCGCGCTCCTTTGTTCAAGTTTTCAGTATAACCCGAAAAATCATTATATATAAGATCGGCTTCATCGGTGATATCCTGATAAGTAATATTAGCGCTTAAGTTGAAAATATCTTTCCAACGGTAAGCAAATGTACCTTGAACTCCAAGTGCTTTTGTTTCAGCTAAATTTCCGCTTCGAGAAGTTGGGCTAGAAACAGAAACAATATTATATATTAAATCTTTGGCATTACGGTAAATAAACGTACTTCCTACTTCAATGTGATTATTTTCATTTAAATCTTTGTTGAAGTTTATTCCGAAATTAAAATTGTCGCTTTGCTCGGGTTTTAAATTAGGGTTTGCCAGAACTAACAAGCCGTCTCCAAAAAATTCTTCCGCAGTTGGCAAACGAAAAGCTTTCTCATAAGAGGCTTTTAACTGAAGGTTTTTCAGTAAAAAATAGGAAGTTGCCATACCATAACCAAAATCACTATAATCTACACTTACAGGAATTGTAGATTCAACGTTATTGGTTTCTTGCTCAGAAGCCTTTACATTTAAAGCATATGCTTTACCAAACACAGAAGCCGTCCAATCTTTAGAAATTTTATATTTATAAGAAAGTCCGAAAACATTTTTACCTAAGGATTTAGGCAAGTAATACTCATTTACGCTTAAATTTACCTCATCAAATTCATCTCTTTTAAAATGTTGAAACGCATAATTTAACGACAAGGAATGTTTCTCGTTCAACAAATAACTCAGGTTAAGCTGACTATTAAATTCATTATCATCCTGCTCTAAAAGATTTGCTTCACCTTGTTCTGCATTGTTTTCTGAATTAGTTTCAAAAGTTTCACCATACCAGTTGTAGCGAACACCGGTTAAAGTATCGATATTTCGGGTCTGAGTAATGTTATATGATGCATTTAAGCTCGCATCAAAGCCTTCAAAAAATAGATTTTGCTTTTTATATTTTAAGGTAGGGATTATCGATTCACTCTCAACCTCTACGGCACCGTAAACCGTTCTCATCGTCGCTCCGGTTTGTACTTCATCATCATCTCCTGAAACAATTAAACCCAAAAGCAATTGATCTGCAAAAGAAGTTTCTACAAACCCGGTTTCTACTTGTGCAGTAGCCGATTGGTATTGATCGTGAAATCTTTCAACTTCTACATTATCTTCTAATAAATTTCCATTAGCATCACGAATTTCTGCAAGGACATCGTAATTATTATCGGAGTAGTTATAATTTAAATTTCCTCTTACGGTAAAACCAGATTTATTATTGGTGTAAGCTCCATTTACAGAAGCTTTATGGGTATTAAAAGATCCAAAAGAGTAAGAAACATCTAAATAGTCATTTTTCTGATTGGTAATAATGTTTACCGCTCCGCCAAGTGCATCGGTTCCTAACCAAACAGGAACTACGCCATTGTACACATCGACACGCTCAATAGAATTTACCGGAATATTACCTAAGTTGAAAGAAGATCCGAAACTATCCATCGGGATTCCGTTTAAGAAAAACTTGACCTGATTTCCCTTAAAACCGTTTAACGAAAAGGTGTAATTAGAACCTAAACCACCCTCTTGCAAAATTCGAACTCCGGGCACACGATCTAAAACCTGTTGCGCATCGGCCGTACTATTTAAAAGACTTTTTGTTGAAATGGAAGTAACCGCGTAGGCTTTTTCATTAATTTTTCGGATTTCAGATTTCCCGGTGAGTTCTACTTCCTCTAATTCTGCTGAAGATTCTTCTAAAACAAATCTAACCTCTACCTTTTCATCATTATTTATACTTACTTCTTTTATTTGCGTTTGATACCCTAAATATGAAACGATTAACTTATGAGTACCTTCAGAAATATCATTCAACTGAAATAAACCATTAACATCTGTGGTGGTTCCGTTAAATTCACCTTCGAGAATTACATTTACACCTTCTAAATCATCTCCGGATGCTGAAGTTACTTGACCAGAAATTACCGCAGAATTAGTTGTCTGCGCAGTCAATAATGCTGTCGAAAAAATACTTAATGCAGTAAGTAAGTAAACTAAACTTCGCAACCTGAATTTATTTAGATTAATTTTAAACAGTCGCAAATGTATAATAAATCTAAATAACGAAAAACTAATTTAGATTAATTCTAATATAAATATTTCTTACTAAATGGTTTTAGATAATAAGTTTGTTCAATAATAGAAAACTTTGTAGCGCCAAGCTAGACTAACCTATAAGTTTTTATGGGTATTGGTAAAGGTGAGTTTATTTTTATAATCAACCCATTTTTGACCTCGAAGTTTACGCATTAGATTATCGTAATTCATCATGAAAACAATATTCTTTAGCAATTTTAGGCGCTTAGAAAATGATGTAGGGAAAGCTCTTAAAGTCATCGAAACACTCGGCGTTAAATAACGCATATAATGCCAATACATACTTGGGATAAAAAGTGTTTCTCCCGGTTGCAGCGTTACGCGATAACCTTCAGCGAATTTTAAAGCAGGATATTTTTTGAAATCGGGTTTATCAAATTCAATTTCTTCTAAAGAAACGATCGAATATGGAACGTGGTATAAATATTTACGCTGTTCGAAAGGAAAAAGTATAATGTCTTTCTTTCCGTGGAAATTAAAATGAACATTATTCGCAAGGTCGATATCATAATGGAGTAAAACGCGCGAACCTTCACCTCCAAAAAATAACACCGGAAGCTTTTTAAAAAATTTGAGTCCGATCTCCGGATAAGAAAAATCTTTAGTGAGTTGCGGACATTTTTGCAAGATATTGAAAAAGAAAATGCGTAAATCTGTAGGGCCAGATTTTAACAGTTGCACATACTCTTTCATTTTCATTTTGGTAGCCGGTTTTCTAGAGTATTCTTTACCTTTTGCGGGTTCGCTATTATACAAAGGCACCTCTACTTCGCCAGCTTCTTCAGCAAAATAATCTAGATTCCATTTTTGATAAGCCGGCCATTGATGTGATAATTTCTTGATCACGACCGGCTTATTAGGCTTTACATAATTTTTAATAAAGTCTTCAGCAGTAATTTCTTCAACGACGTCAATTTCATTTAGCTTCATGACTTTATCGCTATTTTAGGCTTTTACTTTTTTGCCTTGCGCTTCTAAATTACGCTCAATTTTATGCCCAGGTCTTGACCATTTTGGCTTTTCACCTAAAGCTTCTACTTGAGAGTCTTCTTTTTCAACAGTTTTACGTTGTGCGTGTTTTTCAAAAGGTTTTTGTACATCTAAACCTAATTCTTTAAACATCACCATATCTTCTGTAACATCCGGGTTTGGCGTCGTTAACAATTTATCGCCGGCAAAGATCGAATTTGCTCCGGCAAAGAAACACATCGCTTGCCCTTCTCTACTCATATCGGTTCTTCCGGCAGAAAGTCTCACCTGTGTTTCTGGCATAACGATTCTCGTGGTTGCTACCATTCTTACCATTTCCCAGATCGAAACTTTTTGTTGTTCTTCCATCGGAGTTCCTTCCACAGGAACTAATGCATTAATCGGTACAGATTCTGGTTGTGGGTTTAATGTTGCTAAAGCGACCAACATCCCTGCACGATCTTCAGCGCTTTCTCCCATTCCTATAATTCCACCACTACAAACGGTAACGTTCGTTTTTCTTACGTTATCTAAAGTTTCTAAACGATCTTCATAACCACGGGTAGAAATTACTTCTTTATAGTATTCTTCTGAAGTATCTAAATTGTGATTATATGCATATAATCCGGCTTCTTCTAAACGTTTTGCCTGATTTTCTGTAAGCATCCCTAAGGTACAACAAACCTCCATATCGAGTTTATTAATGGTTCTTACCATTTCTAAAACATTGTCAAACTCAGGCCCATCTTTTACGTTTCTCCACGCAGCTCCCATACAAACACGAGAACTTCCTGAAGCTTTAGCTCGTAAAGCCTGCGCTTTTACCTGATTTACGCTCATTAGCTCATTACCTTCAATATCGGTATGGTATCTCGCCGCTTGTGGGCAATAGCCACAATCTTCTGGGCAACCGCCGGTTTTTATCGATAATAACGTGGAAACTTGAACCTTATTTGCGTCGTGATGCTCTCGATGCACGGTTGCTGCATCGTAAAGCAAATGCATTAAAGGTTTATTATATATTTCTAGAATTTCTTCTTTTGTCCAATTGTGTTTTGTAGCCATAACATTTAAATTGTTAATCAAAAGTAATAAAACAGGCGACTTATTGCACCATTTCTCTATTTTTTTGAACGTTAATATATTTCTGAATAGCGTTAAATCTCTTATTTCCCAACGATTACACTTACCGCATTACCACCAAAACCTACGGCATTTACCATGATCGTTTTTAAGGTTTTGGGCTTTTCAGCTTTATTTTTAAAAAATGGGTTTTCTATAAATTGGTTATGCGCTAACATTAGTAGAGCCATTTCTAAACTCATTCCGCCGGAAGCACCAAACGTGTGACCAATTTTAAATTTATTAGAAGTAATAAGTGGCAAACGATCACCAAATACAGCTTTTATAGCATTTAACTCTGCCCAATCTCCTTTTCTTGTACCGGGAGCGTGGGTAACTACCGCATCGACGTGATCTAATTTTGCTTGTTTCAAGGCCATTTGCATTGATTTCTGAATACAAACTGCATCTTTAGATAATGAGATATTATGCGTAAGTTTTTCTGAAGCATACCCTAAACCCAGAATTTCTGCCAAAGCTCGATCTGCTGTTTTTTCAACAAAAAATGTGGAAGCCGCTTCGCCTAAAATCATTGTATTTCGAGGCTTGTCTATTTCTAAACTTCGGTTAGGCCATTTTTCTTTTTCATCAAAATTAGCATACAACTTTACCGCCTTCATCTGTGCTATAGTAAACGGAGTTAAAGGTGCTTCACTCCCACCGATCAAAAAAGCTTCTGCCATATCGCTTTGAAGCCAAGCGGAAGCATTCAACAGACCATGTAATGCCGTAGAACAAGTGATTGAATGACTAATTTCCGGTCCTTCACTTTCTAAATCTTGCAATACCCAAGATGAAATATTACCTAATGTAGTTGTTGGTGAAGCTAAAGTTGAAGTTTTTCCTTCTTTTAAGTATTGATCGTGGTATTTTTCGAATAAAGAAGTGGCTCCACGAGAAGAACCAATATTGATACCGAAATCTTTAGTTTCAGTTTTGCTTTTTCTGAAGGTTTCTCTTGCTGAAAAAATAGCGTATAACACCGAGAGATCTAAATCTTGATACCTAGATTGCTCCTTTCTTAACTTTTCAACTAAATTTTTACTTTCTTGATCTAGTTGAGAAACATAAGTTGATTCATCAAGATAATTTACCGTGCTAAATAAGTGCTTTTGCTGTAAATAACTTTGCCAAACTTGTTCTGAAGAATTGCCTAATGCAGAAATAGAGGCAAACGAAGTAATGAATAATCGATCTTTCAACACCAATCTTTTCTTTTATGCAAATATCTAAACTAAATGCATAAAAAAAAACCCCGACCCAAAGCCGAAGTTTTTTAAAAATTAGGATACCCCAAACCTAATTTTGCATAACCCTTTAAATAAAAATTATATAACAAATATTACGATAATTTTCTTAAAACAAAAAGAATACATTAAGTATTTTATAAAATTTAGTTAATTACACGCATTTTTTTACTCCAAATTAGATAAATAATGCAAAAGTGATTCGATTGATTTATAGATGCTTGAAAGCTCTTGATCGGTAATCACATAAGGGCAAGCAATGTAAATAGTGTTTCCTAAAGGCCTTAAATAAATACCTTCATCCATAAAAAAGTTATAGATCTTATCACGCAAATGACCGTAGCGAGAATTTTCAACCGCTAGATCGAGGGCGAAAATTGTCCCGATACAACGTGTATTTCTAACCAACTTATGAGTTTTTACTTTCTCTTGAAATGCTAAATGCGAGGCTTCAATTCGTTTTATATTTTCTTGCATTTCTTCAGAAGTAAGTAATTCAACTCCTGCCAAGGCCGCCGCGCAAGCTAACGGATTTGCCGTATAGGTATGCCCGTGAAATAAACCTTTCGAAATATCTTCATCATAGAAAGCATCGAAGACTTTTTGCGTACAAGAAGTTGCGCCCATTGGCAACAAACCGGCAGTTAAGGCTTTCGACATACAAACAATGTCGGGTTTTGTTTCGATATAATAAGAAGCGAAATTCTTTCCTGTTTTCCCGAAACCGGTCATCACTTCATCGGCTACCAAAATAATATCGTGTTGTTTACAAAGTTTCAATATTTCATTTAAAGCTTCAGCATCGTGCATTTTCATCGCTGCGGCGCCTTGCACTAAAGGTTCATAAATAAATCCGGCTAGCGGAGTTTCTCGATGAATTTCTTCTATTTGCTTTAAAATTTCTTCGGTATTTTCTCCATTGGGTACAGGAATGCGTTTTACCGCTATAAAATGATCTTGAAAAGCACCGTTGTAAACCGATAGATCTGAAACCGACATTGCTCCAAATGTATCGCCGTGAAAACCTTCTTCGAAAGCCAACATTACTTTACGGTCGTTTTGCTGATTATAGTGGTATTGCAACGCCATTTTTATTCCGATCTCGGTCGCAGTTGAACCATTATCGTTGAAGAATATTTTTTGTTGACCTTCCGGTAATATTTCAACTAAAGCTTCAGAAAGTTTAATCGCAGGTTCGTGCGTAAAACCACTAAACACCACCTGATCTAAGTTTTTCATCTGAGCAGCAACTTTCTCGGTAATATATTCATTGCAATGACCGTAAACTGCCGTATACCAAGAAGAAATCCCGTCGATGTATTTTTTACCGGCATCGTCGGTTAACCAAACTCCGCTCGCTTTTTTGATGGGCAACATTTCTTTTTTCAGCTTGTATTGCGTTAGCGGATGCCAAATATGTTGCTGATCTCTCTCTACTAAATTGCTCATAGATTTTTTAATTTGTCACGGAATATTTCAGCATATTCTCGCACTACATTTTTATCGAAATAAGGTTCTTGATCGATTCTGCCTAGAATTGGGACTTGAGCCATTTCTTCAATAATACTTTCGGTCGTCGGGTATTCTTCTCCGCTAAATATAATTCCGGCGCAAGTTAAACCACGAGATTTTAAGGCTTCGATCGTAAGTAACGTATGATTTATACTACCTAAATAATGTCTTGAAACCACAATAATTTTGTCTTCTTTCTGCATTAAATCGGCAATGGTTTGTGTAGAATTGATAGGCACTAAAAGTCCGCCGGCTCCCTCAATCACTAAATAATCATTAGTTGTGGTCGAGCGTTTAACTTCTTCTGCCTTAATTTGAACCTGATCGATTTCTGCCGCTGCGTGCGGACTCATAGGCGTTTTTAGCGCATACGCATTGAGATGAAATTTGGTTATCGAATTACTAACCAAACGTTCAACTTTATGCGTATCTGAGTTTTCTAAATCTCCGGCTTGTATAGGTTTAAAATAATCGGCTTGCAAAGCTTCAGTCACGATAGCAGAAGCTACGGTTTTACCAACTTCAGTACCGATTCCTGTGATAAAAATATGTTTCATTCTAGGTTAAATTTGGTTTTGCAATCTTCGCAACGATATTCATATTTCGTATAAATTGGATAAAGCCCGAAAAGCAAAAAATTAAATATAAAAGCAAGGAAAGATTTTACATCATTTACATTCGTGAAATAATCGATTTTTGTGCTGTCGCAGTTTGGGCAATGCAATTGGTGCCCTTGATCGTCTAAAGAATATTCGCTTAACTCTTCTAAAACTTCTTTTGCTCGTGCTTCATCTTCTGCTGCTACCAATAGTTTTACACCGCCAATTGCGCTACTCACTAACGGATCGGTATCGATCGTATATTGGTCGGCCAAATACACCTTAATTTCTTCTGCTTCTAATCTTCCTTTAAAAATTTGAGCTTCCGAAGAAAATTGATAGGTCGCAATTTTTACTAAGTTTTCTTTCATTACAGTTCGCGTTTCAAACACTGCAAAACTGAGAAAATTTCTTCTTTTAAATTGTAACTATGCAAACAAAATCGCAAACGCTCTTCGCCTTTGGCAACCGTTGGTGATAAAATAGGTTTTACTAAATAATGTTGTTGCTGAAGTTTCTCTGCAATTGCTTTCACTTGTTCATTTCCCGGAATAATACAAGATTGGATTGCAGAATCACTAGCAATAAACGCATCTTTTAAGTCTAAGTTTTCTACTTGTTGTTGAAAATAAGTAATGTTTTGCTGAAGTTTTTTTAAGGCTGAAGTATGCGCTAATTCTTGATAAGCTGAAGAAATCGTTGCTACCGAATGTGGAGCAATTGCCGTAGTGTATATAAAACTTCTTGTAAAGTTGATGATAAATTCTTTTAAAGTTTCATTACCCAAAATTGCGGCTCCGTGTGCGCCTAAACCTTTCCCAAACGTAACAATTCTCGCGAAAACTTTGTGATGCAAGTTTAAATGCTGCAATAAACCTTCACCTCTTTCTCCAAAAACACCTATTGCGTGCGCTTCATCTACAACCAGAAAGATATTTTTTTCATTACAAAATTTCACAAAAGCCGGTAAATCGGGGTGATCGCCATCCATTGAAAAAATAGATTCGGTAACCACGTAAACCTCTCCTGAAGTAGTCAGTTTTTCAACTTTAGTTTTTAGATCTTCGAGATCATTATGTTTATATTTATAAGATTTTGCTAACCCCATTTGTAAACCATCTCGAATCGAAGCGTGAATTAATTCATCATAAAAAACAACATCTCCACGTTGCGGAATACTTGAAAAAAAACCCACATTGGCATCGTAACCCGAATTAAATAGAATTGCACTTTCTGACTGATGAAATGTTGAGATTAGCGCTTCAACCTCTTCGTGAATTTTAAAATTTCCAGATATTAACCGTGATCCTGTGGAATTGTTTTGCAGAAGTTGATGTTCTTCTAAAAAAACTAATGAACGCTGATAGATCTTTTGATTTTTAGAAAAACCTAAATAGTCGTTAGAATAAAAATCTACTCCATCTGAAGGTGGCGAAAGTGTTCGTAACGAATTGTTGTCTTTTCGTTGTTGAAGTTTTTGAAGTATTCTTCGAGGAGTTGCCGACACTTATAAAAGATCTCGTTCTTTAATTTTTTTCTTTCGCTTTTCGTCTTCATCTTCAAATTCTTCTCCGCTAGAAAGTCGATGTGAATTGGGTTGATATTTACCGTCTAACTCATCGGTAATCGATTTTTCCCACATTTTATTTCCGGAAAAATAAGAAGCTCTACCAATTAAATGCGCCCCAACCGGTGAAGTAAGAATTATAAACAATATAATCGCTAAAACCCGCGAAGTAACCGAAAGATCATCAAAATAAATTGCTGCACTTGCCAAAATTAAACCCACGCCCAGGGTTACCGCTTTTGTAGTTACAGAAATACGCAAATAAGCATCAGGCATACGCACAAAACCAATAGCCGCTAACAAAATAAAAATAGCGCCTAAACTCGATAATATGATGATTAAAATGTTAGTCATCTCTTCGTTGTTTTTCTCTTTTTTTACGGTTTCTTTTTTCTAAATAATAAGAGAAAGCGACCGTACTTAAAAAGGCAATTAAACCCAAGATCATCGCAATATCTAAAAATGTAGATTGATCGTAAACAATACTATAAATCGCAATTAATGTGATCCCGATCGTAATGAGCAAATCCAACGCCACTACGCGATCTGCAATACTTGGCCCTATTACAAAACGGCAAAATACCAACAATACAGAAATTGCTAATATGGGTAAAATCACATAATATAAATACTCTTCAATCGTCATCTTAAAATCTCTAATAAACGTTTTTCAAATCCGTTTTTTATATCGTCGATAAAAGCTTGTTTATCTTTTAAATACATCGCGTGAACGTACAATACTTTCCGGTCGTCTGAAACGTCTAAACTCAAAGTTCCCGGAGTTAATGTAATTAAATTAGCCAGCAAAGTGATTTCTAAATTCGTTTCTGCTTCCAACGGAACTCTCACAATACCGGGCGTCATATAAAACTTTGGCGTTACCACATCGTAAGCGACTTGCAGGTTTGCTTTTAATAATTCCCATAAAAAGAAAAAGACAAAAGCAATTAACTTCGGGATGATCTTGAAATACTTCGCGTCTCCTCTTCCTTTCGTAATTACATATAAAATGATAAAGCTTAAAATAAAGCCGAATACATAGTTAAGGAAGGCAAAATCTCCCGTAATCGCCACCCAAATAAAGGTTAGTAATATGTTAGATAAAAACCTGTTTTTCATCTTAATTATTTTGCGGTATTACCGCTTCAATGTACTGCGTATTATCTATTAATTCTGAAGCAATTCTATTAGATAGCTGCTGCATATGTTCTGCACCAAAACCGATGTATAACGAAACTCCTGCCAGCATTATAATGGGTACTAAAAACTGAATTTTCTTCGCTTTAGTCATCTTCTGAAAATACAAAAAGTGATCACGTTTGGTTAGCTCTTTTCCTTTTTTCCAGAAAACATTAGCCCATAATCGAGTGATAATGATCAAGGTTAATAAACTACCAAAAATGATCGCTCCCAGAATAATATAATTTTTCTCGTTTAAACTTGCAGTAATTAAGGAAACTTTAGGCCAAAATCCTGAAAATGGCGGAACTCCAATTAAGGACAACAAAGGAATAAACATAAGCAAACTCAACTTCGGGAATTTATCGTATAAATCTCCTAAAAACCTAACATTATTGGTTCCTTTAATTCTATAGATTAAACCACTCACCATAAAAAGATTGGTTTTCACCATAATATCATGGATAAGGTAAAAAACCATACCGGCAAAAGCAATTTCGGTTCCCATACCTAAACCGGCGATCATAAACCCGATATGACAAATAATAAGGTACGAGAAAATCTTACGTACATTTTTTTGAACTAATGACCCGATCGCGCCACTAAATAAAGTTAAAACGGCGATTACAATTAAAATCTGATCTAAAAAAACATCTTCTAAAAAGATGAGTGTAAAAACTCTGATCAATGCATAAACTCCAACTTTGGTGAGTAAACCACCAAAAATAGCAGCCACTGCCGATGGAGGCGTGTGATATGAAGCCGGCAACCAAAAGTATAACGGAAACACCGCCGACTTGATCCCGAAACCAACCAAAAATAAAATTGCAGCTACTTCTACCAGTTTTCTATTTTCTAACTGCGGAATGATCGTCGCTAAATCGGCCATATTTAAAGAACCTGCCAAACCATACAACACTGCAATTGCTGTTAAAAATATTATGGAAGCTAAAATATTTAAGGTGAAGTATTTTACCGCACCTTCAATTTGAGCTTTTTCTCCGCCCAGCGTAATTAGCACAAAAGACGAAATAATAATGATCTCGAACCAAACGTAAAGGTTAAAAATATCTCCTGTTAAAAATGCACCTGTTAAACCTAGCAGCAGAAAATGATAAATAGGAAAGTACCCAAAGCGTAATCGAGCAGGAATCACTGATGCTGAAGAGAAAAATGAAACTGCTAAACCTGCTATCGAAGTTAATAGAACCAATGTTGCAGAAAGTGTATCTGCCACAAAGGTAATCCCGTAAGGAGCTTCCCAACTTGCAGCTTGAACCGTTTGTATACCTGAATTCCAAACCGTGTAAAATAAAACTCCCGAAAGAAAAACGGCTATAAAGCCACCAACGATGCTAATTATTTTTTGTGCATCGATTTTCTTCCAAAAAAACATGAGGAAGATGCTCAAAAATAATTGAAACAATAAAGGATATAATAATAGTTGCTGCATCATTTATTTATAATCTTCTTCAATCGTGTTCATTTCATCTAAATCGTCGGTCTTCACTACTTGGTAAGCTCTTTTTATTAAAATAATGGCAAAAGATTGCAAACCAAAGCTAATTACAATAGCTGTTAAAATAAGTGCCTGCGGAACCGGATCTGCATATATTTCTGTAAATATTTTTGAATCGCCCGGTATAATTGGCGGATGACCTTTGGTAATTCTTCCTAATAAAAAAATTAAGAGGTTGGCGCCGTTACTAATAATAATTAAACCAATAATCAATTTCACCAAACTTCTGCGCAGCATCATATACAATCCTGCTGCATAAAGTAATCCTGTTATAATTGCTAATAGAAACTCCATATTAAGCCGATTCTGAAATTGTAAAAATGATGGTTAACGTTACTCCTTGCACAACAATATAAACCCCAATATCAAAAAATAGCGCTGTTCCTAATTTCCCTAAAACAGGAATGGCGTCGTGCATCCAAAGTCCTGTCATAAAAGGTTCATCAAAACCAATTACCGGTAAAACTCCGCTTAAAAATGAAACTGCTAAACCTACCGGCATCAAATAACCGGGATGAAACTTCAGCAGTCTTTTTGTATTTTTTAATCCGTTCGCAAATGCGTGTAATACAAATGCGATCGATGCGATTAAACCACCAACAAAACCACCACCCGGCAAATAATGTCCTCTTAGTAAAATAAAAATAGAGATCAAGAGCAATATGGGTAGCAAATAATTAGAGGCTGTTCGTAAAATAAGTGTCTTCATAACTCTACTTCATTATTTTTGATAACGTTCAACACTTTTCAACCTTAATTTTAGTAAGCCAAAAACTCCGATAGCTGAAATTGCTAGTACAGAAATTTCTACCATTGTATCTGCTCCTCTAAAATCTACCAAAATCACATTCACCACATTTTTACCGTGTGCTAATAAATAAGAGTTCTTCGCATAAAAATCGCTTATATCACTATTTACCGGTTGTGCTAATACTTCTAAAGCTAAAATGCTGATTAAACCTCCGAATGCTATGGAAAGAATTCCGTCGCGAATTCGCATTTTATAATCAGAGAGTTTTAAATACTTCGGAAGTTTATATAAGACCAACACAAATAAAATCACCGTTAAAGTATCGATCGCAAACTGCGTCATCGCTAGATCTGGCGCACTATAGAAAACAAAAAGCAAACAGATCGAATAGCCCATAATTCCTGTGGCAACAACAGCTGCCAATCGAGATTTTGCGAATACAATTAACCCGATCGCTAAGATCAAAATGGTTAAAATCACCACTTCGTAAACTGTTAATCTTGCAAAGGAAGCGTAATCGATCTTATAGGTTGTTCCGTCAATTAAAGTATATCCCATTAAGGCAATAAGAAATAAAATAATTACCGAAACGTAATTTCTTAAATAGCCATTTTGAAAAATACGCGTCCACAACAGTGAGAATTTATTGAAACCACGGTTAAAATTTTCAAGAATTGATTTTGGTGAAAGCGCTTCAAATTTGGTGATGAATGTTTCTTTTTTCGCTGAAGGTTTCAACACAAAATACAAAATAATTCCTGAAGCCATGGTGAGCAAACTCAACCCTAAAATTGGGGTGATCCCGTGCCATAATTTCAAATGAACTTCCGCAGCCTCTTCACCAATCGACCAAAGTATAGGTTTTACTAAAGATTTTTCAATTAAAACGGGAAACAAGCCGAAAACAAAACCTAAAGTCCCTAACAACACCGGCGGAAACCATAAGAAAAAAGATGGAAATTTCACCTTTTCAAACTTCTCCGGCAACTTTCCTATAAAAGGTTTAATTCCTGCTACGTAACCCGCGTAAGAAATAAACACATTGGTAAGTATTGCCAAAACAGTTAATAGTATTGCTGAATGTTTAAAATGAAAAGTGCCTTCATAAATTAAATCTTTCCCAATAAAACCAACACTTGGCGGAATACCTGCATTAGAGATTGCAGCTAAAAGTCCGGCAATCGCTACCGGCAACATTACTTTTCTTAACCCTGAAAGTTCGGTAACATTTCTGGTTTTTGTCTGATGATCAACAACACCCGTCATCATAAAGAAAGTTGCTTTGTATAAAGCGTGAACAATAATGAATACTGCTGCCGCCAAATAAGATTCGTGCGTGCCTAAACCAATTAAAAACACCAAAATACCTAAAGCTGAAATGGTCGTATAGGCCAAAATGCCTTTCATGTCTGTTCTAAAGATCGAATGAAAAGCTGAATAAACCATCGTGATCAAACCGACGATCAATAAGGTGTTGTTCCAAAAACTAGTTGAACCCATTAATGGACTCATTCTAAACAGCAGATAAACACCCGCTTTTACCATGGTTGCCGAGTGTAAATACGTTGAAACCGGCGTTGGCGCTTTCATCGCACCCGGTAACCAAAAATGAAAAGGAAATTGTGCAGATTTGGTAAACGCAGCTCCAAAAATTAGACAAGCTGCTAAAATATAATGTTCGTGACCTTGAATGAGGTCTTTTTGCGCTAACATTTCTGTAATGCTATACGTGCCGGAAATGTTTCCTAAAACGAGTCCGCCGCCTAACAATAATAATCCACCGATCCCGGTAATACCTAAAGCAGTTAATGCAGATTTTCTTGAGGCTTCACTGGTATTATTAAAACCAATTAAAAAGAAAGAACTTATACTGGTCAACTCCCAAAATACGAATAAAGAAATAAGGTTATCAGACAACACCAAGCCCAACATCGCTCCCATAAAAATACTCAGGTAACCATAGAAACGATCTAAATATTCGTGACCTTTTAAATAGCCGGATGTGTAAGCAAAAACCAAGGTTCCTATTCCTGTAATCAATAACGAAAACAGTAGAGACAAACCATCTAAGGTAAAACTGAGGTTGACGCCGAGTGAGGGAATCCATTCATAAGTTTTATGTATAAATTCTTTGTTCGAAACCTCACCGATAAAGCGAACAAAATAAATAAATAAACCTAGTGGAATTAATGTAGGAAGTAAAGCAAATTTGTGGTTCACCAGTTTTTTACCTCCAAAAAATAGGAGTATAGCGAACAAAAAACCTGTTAAAATGGCTATTAGCATATTTTTTTTACTAGAATCACAAATATACAGCTTAAAATTGATTTTACGATAGCAAAACACCCCTGTAAACAAGGGTTTAACAACATCATAACATTTTAAATGTCGAGGAAAATAATTGATTCCATTTCAACAAATACAATTTAAAATTATTGTTTTTCAATGATTTTTATAATTTTGTTATCGTTAAACAATAATTTATTATTTATGAAATCACTTCAACCTCTTAAAACTTTAATCAATTTTCTATTTATAATTATTTGTGTCGTTTTTACAAGCATAAGTATTGCGCTATTCTACGTAGCTCTTAGTGGAAATCTAGAATTTTTATCGATAGAAGCTAACTCACAAATAGAGATTTTCAGCAAAATAATTACGTTAATTCTTGTTTTTGCTTTGCAAGTGATGTCAATTTATTATTTAAGAGAATTTATTAAAGATGTTTCTCCGCAAAATTTGTTTACCATTCAACAAATTAAATGGCTCTCTAAAACCGGAAAACTAATGATTCTAGCAACGATCGTTTATACTGCTTTAAACTTTTTGATGAAAGTTATTTTTGAAAACAGAATCGAAATTTCAGTTTTAAATAATTCTGAAAATTTATTTTACAATGAGATTTTCTTACTGATTATCGGCTTATTTTTCCTCTGTTTAAGTCACGTATTTAATTCAGCAAGAATATTAAAAAAAGAAAACGAACTTACCATCTAAGATAGAAACTATGCCTATACTTATCAATTTAGATGAAGTTTTACAGCAACGTGAAATGAAGTCGAAAGATCTAGCTGAAAAAATAGGAATCACCACCGCAAACCTTTCCATCTTAAAAACAGGAAAAGCAAAAGCGATTCGGTTTTCTACTTTAGCCGCAATCTGTGAAACACTCGATTGCCAACCGGGAGATATTTTAAGCTACGAACCTGGTTAGAACCAAGCTTCCCAAGGGATCATTGCTAAAATTGCGATTAATGCTAATGGGTAGAAAATTGCTAAAACTTTAAACTTTGGAGCTGAAGAAAGTTTCTTCTTATGTTTAGAATACCCAATAGTAATTAACGCTACTGCAATGATCATCATTAATGGATGCTCAAGATTGTAAAGTCTTAAAGTACTGTCGCTCATAATATCTTTTACAGCAACACTTTCGGTAAACCAAACTATTTTACTCGAAACAAAAAACATTATGATCCCAATCAATAATTGGATATGAGTACATATAAGTGCAAAAAGAGAGATTCTAAAATCTTTTGGCGCATACGATCTTTTAGTAACCGCACCAATAATAGCATTAATTGTTGCTAAAAAAACGACTAATACTACTAAATATGCCCAATACGAATGAAGATAATAAATTGCTCTTTCCATAATTTTTATTTTGAATGGTAAAGGTAATTTTTTTACATAAAAAAACCGCTACAAATTGTAGCGGTTTTTTATTTATAATTAAATGTAATTATGGATTTTTTACCCATTCACCATTTGACTTAATTAACTTAAAGTCTTCAGTAGTATTTGTTCCATTATATACGGCAATAGTAATCTGATACTTTTGCCCTTCTTCTGCGGTTGGAGCTATTTCATTTAAAACTATTGCTAAAGCCTCATAAATCATATCATCAGACCAAAATGCAGAATTACTTTCTCTTCTATCAAAGTTTGAGTAATTTAACATACTCGAAACTGGACTACTATAAGTTGATTCTAGAGCATCACCTATTAGTTGATAATCATTAGCCGTTAAAGTATAATATATAGTATTATCCGGAATCCAAGTATCTCCATCGTGACCAAACTGAAGAGTTGTTTCTTGTGTAGTCTCGTGACCAATCCACATACCATTCATATAAGTATAAAGATCTCCTCTTGTTTGAGTTTCTCCTGCTGAACTTGAATAGTATTTATAAATTACGAACATTTGATCTTCTTCTTGTGCATAAGGGTACATTTGCTCTAATAAAGCAGGCACATAGTTATCAGCTGGAGCTGAGCTGCTAAAGTTATTATATTGCCCTGGAGCACCCATAGAGTCATAATCTGCACTACTTAAATAATAAGTATCTTCTGTCTGCTCCCAAGAAGTACCGTCGAAGGTAAAGTACGTTCCTTTGTCGTCATACTCTCCTGTAATACCAGTAGCTTTTACATATACATCATTAATTTCCCAAGAGGCAGCTTCTGATGTAGTAGATTGATATCTAAACGCAATATTGATAGTTTCTCCATCATAATCTGAAATATCATATTCTTCTGAAAGAACAAAATCCCAAGAATTTCCTGCAGGAATGGTTTGAAAATCTATTTCTTCCCAAGTAGAACCTGCTACAGTACCATCAAAATCTTTTGTAATATAAACCTCTAATAAAGAAAGATCTGATGCATAGTTTACTGCTTGATTAATTTGAATAGCAGCATTAATATTACCATCTAAATCTATCTCTGGAGAAATTAACCAATCTTCATTAGAAAATGCAGCACCGTCATACCCGCTTATTAAAGCATATTCTGCACCACCATAACTACCTTCTCCCCACACTTCATCTCCTGTGATACTTTCTGTAGTAAAGTCTGCAAGAAAACCAGCGCTAAATTCATATTGAGCTACAGTAGCTAAACCCACAGTAGGAACCTCTGTATAATGATCGTAAGTTGCTAAAATGACATCTCCTTCTTCAGCATTAGGAAAATTAGTAGCTAAAACATCTACTATTTCTTCATTAGCATCTACCTCTGGGTAGAATCCTGGAGCATCGCTACCTGTATTTAAATAATCTTCTGTGGTAAGATCATAAACAGTCGCATTTGTTAACTCATCTACTCCTTCTGCACTACCTACATATAGATTATAAGTTACTGTTACCGAAGACCCTTCACCCCAATAAGGGTACATCTCAGCAAGTAAGCTAGGTATTAATTCCTTGGCTTCATCATCTGAATTAAAGCTACCATAACCTAAATCCAAAGTTTCATAATCATCTTCTGTTAAAGTATACTCGCTTTTTCCCACTACAGGATTCGCTTGAGCGTCAATTTCTTCATTAATATCTTCCATAGGCTCACAAGCCATAAAAAGAGATAAAACTATAAAGCTTAAATAATATAATTTTTTCATTTTATTTTTTTTTAAAAGTTAAGTTTAGCACCAACTGAAAAAGTCCTTCCTACACCATACCAAACCAAAGCAGTTTCAGCATTAGAGTCTGATCCATCTAAAGCATCAGAAATATATTCTGTATCTAAAGCATTATTAATTCTTCCAAATAATGTAGCATCAAAACCTCCAAATTCAAATCCGTGTTTCAAAGTTAAATCAAAAAGACCATATGAAGGCATTTCCCAAGCTTGACTTGCGTCTGTTTCTAATATGCTTGGATCGTCTACACCTCTACCATTAGGATCGAAATCTGCGTAAATATTATCATAGTAATAATAATCAACATAAATAGTGGTATGATCTAATAAATCGTAAGAAACACCTAAAGCAGCTGTAGTTTGAGCAGCGTCTGCAACCTTTAAGCCCTTAATATGTAAATTATAGGGATCACCAACCGGATTTTGCTGCTCGTCTCTAACCTGAACATTTTTAACATTATCTTGCCAAGTCCAGTCACCTAATGATGCCATACCAGTTATATTTAACTTTGGAGTAGCATTGTAAACAAAATCTAACTCAACCCCCTGATGAAGTGCATTTACACCTTGTAAGTTAGCAAAGTATTGATTTCTCGTTTCCTCTCCTGTATCGGGATCTGTAGTTATAGAATTAAACACATCTGTGAACGTTCTATCTTTCCATGTAGTTCTATACACATTTAAATTAGCTCTAAAGTTTGAAAGACGTATACCGTAACCTAATTCAAAACTTAATATTTTTTGATTTTCAGCATCTGCATTAATAGATTCATTATTAAAATTCAAAAATACAGCATCAAAATCTGGTGCTTTTTCAAAGTACCCCACATTCGCAAAAACATTATGTACTTTATTTATTCTATAATTGGCTCCACCTTTTACCATGTACCCAAAAAAGTTGTACCAATCTGTTTCTCTTAATGGATCTGACTCTAAGTAATTGAAATAATCAATTCTCTTATAAGATGTGTTAGATGCTGAAAGCGAAACAAATGCAGACAAAGCATCTTTATCATATTCTAACTGTGTAAATAAGCCTTGCCAATTCACTAAACCATCATTATAATAAGAGATTTTATCATCAACTCCTAATGCCATCGGGATATCGTTATTTGCATCACTCGCATAGTATTGGCCACCTAATAAGTCTGTAATTTCCTGATAATGCTCCCCTTCATATTTCCTTAAATCTAATCCTGCCAACAATTCAAGATCATCATTTAATTTCGTACTAAAAGTTGAAAGCACTCCATACCAATTATGATTATTTCTTGAAGCTCTAAGAATTGCTTCAGACCCATTAGCTCCACTAGCAATATTCTCATCAACAATTCTATCAATGTCTACTGGTCCTAAATTACCTATCCTATATTCATCTGAGGTAAATTTTGAAGTTTCTCCAGCAGTTCCACCACCACCTCCAGTTCCGAAAGAGGCATATAATGCTGTAGATAAAAATGAATTATCTGAAATATTCCAATAATGATTTAATGAGATTTGAGGCTTATGATAAAAGTTATCTTCGATATGGGTTACTTGACCGTTTTTATAACCCCAGTCACCATTATATTTTCTACCTCGTTCGCTTTCTCTATAAGTAGCAATTAACTGCCTGTTTTGACGTTGCCCGTGTCTTTGCTTTGCTCCAAATGCAGAAAATGACAATTCGTGCTTATCGTTAAATTTCTTAGCTAAGCTAATAAAGTAAGATACTGCATTAAACTCTGTACCATCTACATATCCATCTCCAGTAGTTCTTGCTGCAGATACCGAAGCAGCAAAGCCATTATCCATTAAACCGGTAGAGTAAGTAGCACCATATTTTAAATAATCATCATTACCTAAATTAGTAAAGACATTACCACCCTCTCGAGCATCTGTAGCTTTGGTAACGATATTTATTGTACCTCCAATAGATGGCACAGCTACCTTCGAGGCTCCAAGACCTCTTTGTACCTGTATAGTTCTAGTCACATCAGAAAGACCAGCCCAGTTACTCCAATAAACATTACCGTTTTCCATATCGTTTACTGGCACACCATTAATTAAAACAGCTACATTCTCATCGTTAAAACCTCTAACATTTACTCGACCATCTCCAAAACCACCACCGGCTCTTGTTGCATAAATACCTGGTGTTGATTTTAAAATTTCTGGAAACTCTTGGCTTCCCAATTTCGTTTCTATTTCTTCAGCCTTAATAGTTGATACTGCAACCGGAGTTTTTCTATCGATCGCTAAAGAGTAACTCGTAATTACGATTTCTCCTAAAGCGTTTTCATCTGCTTGTAAACTAATCTCTCCAAGCTCTAAGGTCTCACCATTTTGAACATCAAAAGGTATTCTTTGTTCATTAAACCCCACGTAAGTAATTACTATAACTCCTTCTAAATTTTCTTCACTCAATTCGATAGTGAACATTCCGTCAAAATCTGTAGTAGTACCGTTAGAAGTTCCGGCTACCATTACATTTGCTCCCGGTAAAGGTGTACCTGTATCAGGATCTGTAACCGTTCCTTTAATTGTACTTTGAGCAAAAATTACACTAGTTGCTAACAGCAACATCATTGTAAATAGTTTTTTCATTTTGCAGTTTATGTTTAAATATTTGTTTGCGATGCAAAAAAAAGAAGAAAGCGTATATTATATTTTAACTTGCTATTAACAGTTTCAAAACTAATGTTAAGAAATTGTTATGCAAGCATAATACACAATAACGTTATAAATGAATAATTGAACGGGAAATTATATTATTTTCTTCGGTAGTTTCTTAAAAGGTATAGAATCGATCTCTTTTTTAAGACTTTCAATAAAAAGATAATAATCAGGCTTCAAGCTTTCTTTTAAAGGTTCTGAACTTGGAAGATTTTGTTGGTAAGGATCTACTTGTTTTCCATATACCCAAAAACGATAACATACGTGAGGACCGGTTGCCAAACCTGTGCTTCCTACATAACCAATAATATCACCTTGCTTTACACGCTGCCCGACTTTAGCATTTCGCTTAGACATATGTAGGTATTGGGTTGTATATTTATCGTTATGCCTAACTTTTACATAATTACCATTACCTCTGGTATAGCTAGATTTAATTACAACTCCGTCTGCAGTAGACCAAATAGGCGTTCCTGTTGGCGCTGCATAATCTGTACCTAAATGTGCTTTCCATCGTTTTTGCACCGGATGAAATCTGCGCTTTGTATAACGTGATGATATTCTAGAGAATTTAAGCGGAGCTTTTAAGAAAAAGCTTTGCAAAGAGTTGGCTTCTTCATCATAAAATTTAGAGAAACCACTTACACTGTCTTTACCAAATCTAAATGCATAATAAGGGTTATCGTAATGGTTGAAAACGGCTGCTTCAATATTTTTTATTCCTCCGTAGATGCTATCATTGATCCAGCGTTCGTTATAAATCACTTTAAATTGATCTCCTTTCTGAATTTTAAAAAAATCTATTTTCCATTGGTAAATATCTGAAAGCTTATCGGTTAGCAACACACTTAACCCGGCATTATCCATCGCTTGAGATAGTGAAGATGCGATGACTCCCGATGCCATTTTTCTTTTGATGGTCACAGGTTTCTTACCGGTAAAAGCTTTTATAGAATCTTGAAGGTCTACTACGGTATAATTAATACGATCATTCTCGTAAATAAATGCTTTTACGGTTGCTGAAGTATCTTTGCTTTTTAAAATGGTATAAGGTTTACCGGCTACAATTCTGGCAGGGTTAAAAGTATCTTTTACTGTTTCTGAAATTCTAAAAACCTCACCTCGGGTTACTCCGTTAGCATCCATAATTCCTCCAAAGCTATCGCCTAGCCTAATCGTATCTCGAACTACTTCAAAATCGTTGAGCAAAAAACCATACTCTTTTATTTGAGGAGGAGTTTTTTTTACTTTTTTAACTTCCGGTGTGGTAGTTTCTTTTTTTTCTTTTTCACAGGAAAGAAAAAAAACTGAAAAAATAAGAGCGGCAATTAAATATATATTCTTCAAAAGGTGATTATTTTTTGGGATGGGCAAAATTATTTAAAGCTACACACCTATACAACTATAATTTATTGAAATTATTACAGACTTTTACGATTAATCTACGATCACCTGAAAAGAATTCTTCAACCCCTTAAAAGCTTCTAAATCGGCATCTAAAGAACCAACGGCTAGATCTGCTTTAATTTTAAGAGGAATTTTATTTTTATCGTCACTTACCCAAAAAGTTAGACTTTCTTCTTCCTTAAAAATTCGATCGGCCTGAACATAAGGCCTAAACTTAAGAGCTCTTATTTTTCCGAATTTGGTTTTCAAAACTTCTCTTCCTAAAAAAACAGTTTTGAATTTATAGTTTTCATCATCAAAAAATAGATCAACATAAATTTCGTCACCTTTTTTTAGATTTTCGTGATCAATTTTATTCCGAAGAAAATAAAACACCGAAAGCATATCTTGAACATTTGCTTTGGTCTGAAAGGTTTCTTCCTTGTTGTGCTTTAGGTCCTTTAACTTGGCTTGATTTGCAGACTGGTCGAAATAAATGATCCTATTCTTTGTGTGACCGCCTTCATTAATATCACGAACAAATTTTACAGGAAGGTTATTAGTCTTATCGATATAAGTTTCATAATTATCGTCTACTTCAAAAAACATATCAAGCAGACCGGTAGATTTACCTTTACCGACCACGTGAAAAACTTCTTTTTGATCATAAGTTTCTTCCTTCACTTCTAAAGTAGCGTAGCTGGCGTTGAACCAACCATAATGAATTCTAAATTTGAACCACTCTCCTGCACGATAAGAATCTTCCTGTGCTTTTACAGAAAAGTTAACGAAGACCGCTAAAAGTATAAGACCAACTATTTTTTTCATATCGTAAGATTAAGTTATTGTGTGATTTACAGTTTCAATTTCAAATACTATTCCAAAGGTATCAAAAAAGAAAAAGCCCTATCAAGAAATTGATAGAGCTTGTCCTTATTAACCAACTAAAACTTAAATTTATGAAAAAAAATCTTTCTCAAAGCATTCTTGGTAACCACTCCAAAAATGCTGGGCAAAAGTATAACAGTTATACATTTCCCGCAACAGCAATTTCATATTTAACTATTTACAATGCAAATAATTACTGTTTTTTAGTTTTAGCTAAGAATTCTTTATATTTTTTTCAAATTTACAGCGTTCCTCGCAAGCCTTGCTCTCTTTCTATAGCCTCAAAAAGTGCTTTAAAGTTACCTGCTCCAAAGCCTCTAGCACCCATTCGCTGAATAATCTCGAAGAAAAGTGTTGGTCTGTCTTCTACCGGTTTGGTAAAAATTTGCAGTAAATAACCTTCTTCGTCGGCATCGATCATGATCCCAAGGCTCTTTAGTTTTTCTATATCTTCTCTTAATTCGTGATCGTGTTCTGCCAATCTTTTTGGTACGGCTTGATAATAGGTTTCCGGAGGAGTAGATAAAAACTCAATCCCGCGAGCTCTTAAATCTGCTACCGTAGAAATAATATCGTCTGTCGCTACTGCAATGTGTTGCACGCCTGGACCTTCATAAAAATCTAAATATTCTTCGATCTGAGATTTTTTAACTCCTTCAGCAGGTTCGTTGATCGGGAATTTAATTCTACCATTCCCGTTACTCATTACTTTACTCATTAATGCTGAATAATCGGTATGAATTTGTTTATCATCGAAACTCAAGAAATTTACAAAGCCCATCACATCTTCGTACCATTTTACCCAAGTATTCATCTCTCCCCAACCTACGTTACCAACCATATGGTCGATATATTTTAAACCAACCGGCTCCGGATTGTAATCTGAATTCCATTCTACGAATCCCGGTAAAAATTTACCATTATAGTTTTTACGCTCTACAAACATATGTACGGTTTCACCATAAGTGTAAATTCCAGATCGCACGACTTCACCGTGTTCGTCTTTTTCTACAGTAGGCTCCATAAACGATTTTGCGCCACGTGCAGTGGTTTCTTCCCAAGCGCTTTTCGCGTCTTCAACCCAAAGCGCTACTACTTTCACTCCATCGCCGTGCTTTACAATATGCTCGTTAATTGGGTGTTTTGAGTTTAACGGCGTAGTTAACACTAGCCTGATCTTGTCTTGCTTCAACACATAAGAAACAGTTTCTTTGCTTCCGGTTTCTAAACCTTTATAAGCATAGGATTGAAAACCAAATGCTGTTTTATAAAAATGGGCAGCTTGCTTGGCGTTACCTACATAAAATTCAACAAAATCGGTTCCTAAAAGAGGTAAAAAATCTTCTGCTCCTTCAAATATTTTTTCTAGACCGTAGTCTACATTCTTTATATCTTTACTCATATTTCAAAGTTTTAAGGGTTTTTAAATTAAAATTCTAACGAGTCTAAAACTAACGTATCTTCTAAAGTTTCTGCTTCGTTGTATTCTTCAACTTCATAATCGTAAGATTCATCGTAATAAATAGAATCTTCTTCCCAAGCGTCATTATACTTTTCTATTTCATCGTAATTTTCCCACAAACCAAACAGCATCGTCGATAAAAGTGCGCCATAAAACAAATAATAGACTGTATAAAACAATGATATTAAACCGCTCACCACGATGGTAACAATGTTTAAGATCTTTGCATTTTTTACATTATTATAACTATATGGTGAATAATTTTCAGGCTCAAACTCATAGAGCTTTATACTTTTATTTGCTGAAATTAATCCGACAATACTTAATATTAATGAAACATATGCTAACAAACCACAACAGCAACCGGCTACGGTGATAACAACAGCAATAATACCTAGCGTCATTGCAGACGAATCTGCAGGAAGTCTATTTTGATTCATTGAATATTATTCGTCTTTATGATCTAACCACGATTGGTAATAAGTTCCATCGGCTATTTTCATTCCTTCTTCCGTAACTTTTAGAGGTCTAAACGTATCGACCATTACGGCTAATTCTTCGGTTTCTGTTTGCCCGATGCTTCGTTCTACAGCTCCCGGATGCGGCCCGTGCGGTATTCCTGCCGGATGCAATGAAATATGACCGGCTTCAATATCGTTTCTACTCATAAAATCGCCATCTACATAATACAACACCTCATCACTATCGATATTACTGTGACTGTAAGGCGCCGGGATACTTTCTGGATGATAATCGTACAAACGCGGACAGAATGAACAAACTACGAACGCGTCGGTTTCAAAAGTTTGATGCACCGGTGGCGGCTGATGTATTCTTCCGGTAATGGGTTCAAAATCGTGAATCGAAAATGCATACGGATAATTATAACCATCGTAACCTACCACATCGAAAGGATGTGTTGCATAAACAGTATCGAAAATCTCATTATTCTTTTTGATCTTGATTAAAAAATCACCTTTCTCATCGTTGGTTTCTAACTCATAAGGTTGGCGAAGATCGCGCTCACAAAATGGCGAATGCTCTAATAACTGACCAAAATGATTTCTATATCTTTTAGGGGTGTAAATAGGTCGATGCGATTCCACAATAAACAAGCGATTATTCTCATCGTCAAAATCGAGCTTATAAATCGTACCGCGCGGAATTAATAAATAATCTCCGTACTTAAAATCTAAATTCCCTAAGTGCGTTCTTAACTTACCACTACCTTTATGAATAAAAATAAGCTCATCACAATCGGCATTTTTATAAAAATAGTCTTGCGTAGCATTTTGTGGTGAAGCTAAAATAATCGTACAGTCTTGATTGGTTAACACTGCCTTTCGACTCTCTAAATAATCGGGCGCCGGCACGACTTGAAATCCTTTAAATCGGTAAGATTTAATGTTATTTTCTACTGCAATTTTAGGCGCTACATTATAACTTCCTTTTATATCTTTTACTTGCGTTGGTCGATGTTCGTGATAGAGGTTAGACGACATTCCGTCGAAGCCAATCGTCCCGAACAACTGCTCGTAATATAAGCTACCATCAGGCTTTTTAAAAATAGTATGGCGCTTATGAGGTATCTTCCCTAATTTATGATAAAATGGCATAATTCAATTCTGATTTTTACAAATATCGCAATTTTTTTCTGTTTTTCTCAAACGTTTGAATTTCTTGTTGCTGAATTTTATGAATACTTAAAATCACGAGAGATTTCTATAAATACCTTCCGAAATTTGTAATGAAATCCGCTTTATTTCGATTAAACCTATGAAATATATTAGAAATGAAATTTCACCTCAACATTTCATTTTCAACCTCAAAAAAAACTTATGAAAGATATAAAAGTAGGCATTCTCGATCAATCTATTGTTCGGCACGGTGCCACCGCTCGCGAAGCTTTATTAGAAACTATTGAAACGGTAAAACTTGCTGAAGATTTAGGTTACAATCGCTTTTGGGTTTCAGAACATCATAATTCCCCTTCTATTGCAGGTTCTGCTCCTGAAGTTTTGATGGTAAAATTAGCCGATGAAACGAAGCATATTAAAATTGGTAGCGGCGGCATTATGCTCCCTAACCACAGCGCTTTTAAAATGGCCGAAAATTTTAGAATGCTCGAAGCTCTTTTTCCCGGAAGAATAGAAATGGGAATGGGTCGCGCTCCCGGCGGCGATCGCGTGAGTGCAATGTTGCTCAACCCGTCCAACACTTTTAAAGAAGAAGATTATTTAAAACAGATCGACCATTTACAACATTTTTTTAGAGATACCGCTGCCACCGAAAGCGGAAGAATTTATGCCATACCGCAAGCTGAAAGCGTTCCTGCGCAATGGATTTTAAGCTCAAGCGGTGGAAGCGCAAAAATTGCTGCCGAAAAAGGACTTGGTCTGGCCATTGCTAAATTTATTAATGGCAATGTACCGCCGGAGATCGTAAAAATTTATCGCGATAATTTTCAGCCTTCAGAAAGTTTACAAGAACCTAAGGTTTTACTTTCTTCTTTCGTGATGTGTGGCGAAACTCCGCAAATCGCAAGCAATATGAGAAAGTACATGGATTATACGCTGGTACAATTTGAAAAAGGAAATTTTGGAAAACGCCCACCTTTTAAAGAAGTTGAACAATATAAATTTTCTGCTTACGAACAACAACGCTTAGAAGCCAACAGTAATCGAATCATTTCTGGTACGCAAGATCAAGTAAAAGCAGAGCTAGAAGAGCTCGCTGAAACTTATGATGTAGATGAATTAGTGATCACCACGATGAGTTACGATAAGCAACTTCGTTTAAAATCGTTTCAATTAATTGCAGAGGCGATGAATTTACAGCCGCAATTTGCATAAACAACAGCATACTTCAGAAGGAGAATTTCATGTGTTTTTCTTCTGAAGTAATTTTTCTACTCCTAAAATGGTGAGAAAACCTAAGGTATAAGCTGCCATATCTCGCCAATCGAAAGAAGAACCTACCAACATATCGGTCGATCTTGATTTATTCACCTTCAGCAAAGCTAAAATATTTAGGTATTGTGCGATTTCAATAGTATACGCTAAAATTAAAACTGCGATCGCAACGTAGAATTTTTTAAGCTTCAAAAAAGAAAGTAAAAAGCAATAGATCACAAAAATGATAAGGTAATCGCCAAAAACACCACGTATAAATCCGACATGAAAATAGCGCTCGATGGCAACTTCAGCTAAAAAGAAGCCCATAAAAAGCATGAAATATGTGTAGCGAAACTTCAGCATTTAAAACCAAAATCCTAGATTAAAAAACCATTCACTTTCTGCTCTTTCCGGAGAATAAGAATATTTCAACTCGATTGGACCTAAAAAGGTTTCTAATCCATAGCCTAAAGCAAAACCTGTATAATCTGGTGTAGAGAAAAAATTACCGGTCGAGTAAAGGTCGTTTTCAACATTGGCAAAATTATAACCCAATATGAGATGGTTTTTATCGAACGGCTCAAAATCTACTTCAACTAAACTTTTAATATAACTATCGCCAGAAATACTCAAAAAATCGTAACCGTAAAACGGCACTAAATTATTAACCAAGTGATTACCGTAACCGCCAAGATAAAAGTCTAAGGCATTCATTTCTGTTTCTCCGACTCTAAATCCTGTTTCAGATTGTAAACGAAACGAAACATTTTTAAAAGGTGAAAAAGCATAACCTATATAACCTCTCGCGATGTAAAACGGAGTAAAGTCGTAACTCGCTTTCGACTCTAATACATAAGCATGAAAGTCTCCCATAAACCGCAAACCTTTACACGGGAAATAGGCATTATCGTACTTATCGTATTCTAAATACCCAAATGCACTAAACAAATTACTTTCTTCTAAAATAGTAAACGGGATCTCTTGGTTATTATCACTTTCGATAATGGTTTCGGTTTCTAATTGAGTGTATTTGTGCTCGCCCCCTAAACCAAGCTTAAAAGATTTTAAAAAGAAAGTTTCTGCATAGATTTGATTGGTAAAATCTCTATAATCTATATCTACTTGATTAATATTATAATCTCCTAGATCAAAATTATTTTCGATAAAGCTATAAGGCACATTTTTACCAAATTGATCGAATCTAGAATTTAAGCCTATACTCCAATAACTTCCTTTATCTACATAATAGCGCGCATCGTATCTAAAATTATCTCCGGCGATAAAGTCTAAAGAAATAATGTCGTTTTTAAGCAATAAGCTTTTACGTGTTAAATTTAATAAAGCCGCACTACGGTATAATTCATCATAATGCAGCGCCAACCGTAAACTTGTATTATTGCTGTTTTCTGTTACAATAAGGTTTAGATCTTGCTTATTGGCGCTCACTTTTAATAACTCGTACTCAATACGTTTAAAGTTTCCGGTAGCAGAAAGATTATTAATTGCTCTGCCTAAATCTCGATAAGAGATTTTTGTATCGGTATCTATTTTTAATTTACCTCGAATATAATTTCTTGGGTAATTACTATTTCCTGAAATATGAATATCTGCAATATGAATAGAATCTGATAGCTGAATATTTCGATGTATTCTTTCTACGGAAATATTTTGCAGTTTTGCCAGTTGCTCTAAATCTGCCTTAAACTCTTCTGCTTTAATTTTACCTTGCTCAATGATCGCATCTCCTTCTTCAAAAGATAAAATAGTAAATTCTCGAATATCGGGTTGTATGTAAAGATCGGTTTTACTCCGCTTATTCTTCATGTCTTTGATCGTTCGAAAATTATTGACTTGTGTCATAATCTCAAATGCAGATTTCAGTTTTTTTCTGTTCACCAAACTATCTTGCACATCGACCCCGATAATAAAATCTACTCCGCGTTTTTTCAACTCTTCAATGGGATAGTTATTGGTAATTCCTCCATCAGAAATTAATTTCCCGTTAATTTCAACAGGGCTAAATAACGACGGGATTGCTCCACTTGCTGAAACTGCTTGTGGTAACGAACCGCGATCTAGCAACACCTCTTCTCCTGTTTCGATATTGGTCCCCATACAGAAAAAAGGAATTGGTAACTCACTAAAATCTTCGATCTCTTCTACCGGGGACATTAAATAGGCCATTAAATTATATATATTTTGACCTTTTGATAAACCTGAAGGAAAACCAATTTTAAAATGATCAAAAGGCAACGTTACCGCATAACGCTCAGAATCTTCTCGTTCGTAAAAAGATTTTACTCCTCTTGGCAGATCATCTTGAATTAAGGCATTAAAATTTGTGGCTTTAAAAATAGAATCTAACTGCTTGGCAGAATATCCTGAAGCGTAAAGCGAACCAATGATTGCGCCCATACTTGTACCACCAATATAATCGATACGCACGCCGGCTTCTTCAATTACTTTTAATGCTCCAATATGCGCCAAACCTTTCGCTCCACCACCACTTAGCACCAAACCTACTTTTAAATCTTCAGGCTGTTCTTGCGCTTGACCAAAAATGGCAAACGAACAAAAAAATAGTATGAGCCCGAAAATATTTTTCATTTTAATCTTTAGCGTGATAGTGATTATAGATCAACGTGCCTTTGGCATTCCCGATTATTTCTACAATTTCTTTTTTCTCTGCGGTTTGTATTCTTTTTACCGATCGAAAATGTTTAAGCAACTCGACAGCGGTTTTTTCTCCAATACCCGGAATACTTTCTAACTCTGTACCTAACGCAGCATTACTTCTTTTATTACGATGAAAAGTGATCCCGAATCTATGCGCTTCGTTTCGTAATTGCTGAATGATCTTTAACGTTTCTGAGCGTTTATCTAAGTATAACGGAATCGAATCTCCCGGATAAAACAATTCTTCTAATCTTTTCGCAATCCCAATAATCGCAATTTTACCGCGTAAATCTAAAGCTTCGAGAGCTTTTACTGCAGAAGAAAGTTGACCTTTACCACCGTCGATAATAATAAGTTGCGGCAAGGGTTGCTCTTCGGCCAATAACCTGCGGTAACGCCTGAACACAACTTCTTCCATCGAAGCAAAATCGTCTGGTCCTTCTACCGTTTTGATGTTGAATTTACGATAATCTTTCTTACTGGCTTTTCCGTTCTTGAACACCACACAAGCCGCCACAGGATTGGTCCCTTGAATATTCGAGTTATCGAAACATTCTATATGTCTTGGTTCTACCGAAAGGCGTAAATCTTTTTTCATTTGCGCCATTAAACGGTTTACGTGACGATCGGGATCTACAATTTTCATTTGCTTAAAACGCTCTTGTCTAAAATATTTAGCATTACGTAACGACAAATCTACAATTGCTTTTTTATCTCCAAGTTTCGGTAAGGTTACCTTTATGTCTTCTCCTACTTCTACTTTAAAAGGTACAAATATTTCTTTGGAAGTAGAGTTGAAACGTTGTCTAATTTCGGTAATTCCTAATTCGAGTAACTCGCGATCGGTCTCATCGAGTTTTTTCTTCATCTCGATCGTGTGTGAACGAATAATACTTCCGTGAGAAAGCTGAAGAAAATTTACATAACCATAACCTTCGTCACTGGTAATGGTAAACACATCTACATTATTTATTTTAGGATTTACTACAGTCGATTTGCTTTGGTATTTCTCTAAAACTTCAATCTTTTCTTTAATCCGCTGCGCATCTTCAAACTCCATTTGTTCGGCGTGCATTTTCATTTGTTCGCGAAACTGCTGTAAAGAATCTTTAAAATTTCCTTTTACAATTTGCCGAATGTGTTCAATATTTTTACTGTACTCAACTTCTAATTGATTGCCTTCGCACGGACCTTTACAATTTCCTAAGTGATATTCTAAACAGACTTTATATTTTCCTTCCTGAATTTTTTCTTCAGAAAGATCATAATTACACGTTCTTAATTTATATAATCCTTTAATAAGATCGAGCAAGGTGTTTACGGTTTTAAAACTCGTGTAAGGTCCATAATATTCGCTTCCATCTTTTACAATTCTTCTGGTAGGAAATACTCGCGGAAAACGTTCATTTTTAATACAGATCCAAGGGTAAGTTTTATCATCTTTCAGCATCACGTTAAAACGTGGCTGATATTTTTTGATCAGGTTGTTTTCTAACAGCAACGCATCGGTTTCAGAATTCACCACAATATGCTTTATGGTTTTAATCTTTTTAACCATGACGCCAATACGATGACTGTCGTGCTTTTTATTAAAGTAAGAAGAAACGCGTTTCTTTAGATTTTTCGCTTTTCCTACGTATAAAATCTTTTCGTTTTTATCGAAATATTGGTAAACACCCGGACTATTGGGCAGGGTTTTAATTTGAATTTCTACAGAAGGTGTATCCATACTTCAAAGATAATCGATGTTTTTTTGCTACAAATAACTCTTAAGCCTTTATTCTTGAAAAAATGTATTCTTGCTTTTTTTACATAAAATTAAAAAAGCTTCCGTCTAAAATTGCTTAGTTTTGTTAACATGACGAATAAATCTAAAAAAACTATCGGAAGGGTCGATAAAGCCGACTTCCCCGAACTTGGGCTTAATGAAATTGCTATTAAAATAGATACCGGCGCATATACTTCATCTATACATTGTGAAGATATTCACGAAGAAAATGGTGTTCTTTATTGCAACTTTTTAGACAAAGAACATCCCGACTATGATCATAAACCTCTAGTTTTTAAGGATTTTAATACCATAAAAGTAAGAAGCAGTAACGGTATTGCTCAAAAACGTTACGAGATAAAATCTACCCTAAAAATTTTCGGGAAAGTTTATAAAATATCACTTTCTTTGAGCGACCGAAAAGAAATGAAATTTCCCGTTCTTATTGGTAGAAAGTTTTTAAATGGTAAATTTATCGTAGACCCGCAATTAAAAGATATATCCTTCAACGTACAAGAATAATAAATTATGAACATTAAAATTTTATCTAGAAATCCTAAGCTCTATTCTACGCAACGTCTTGTAGAAGCTGCTAAAAAACGCAAGCACGAAGTTGAAGTGATCGATCCTTTAAAATGCGATATTGTTATTGAAAAAAGAAAACCCAATGTTTATTACAAAGGAGCATACATCGAAAATGTAGATGCAATTATCCCAAGAATTGGTTCTTCGGTAACATTTTATGGGACTGCTGTTGTTCGTCAGTTTGAAATGATGGGAGCTTTTACCACTACAGATTCTGAAGCTTTGGTACGTAGCCGAGATAAATTAAGAAGCTTACAAGTACTTTCTCGCGCAAGAATTGGCTTACCAAAAACGGTTTTCACCAACTATTCTAGAGACGTTGAAGGCGTTATTAAACAAGTTGGCGGCACACCATTAGTGATTAAATTATTAGAAGGAACACAAGGTTTAGGTGTGGTGTTAGCTGAAACAAAAAATGCGGCTCAATCGGTTATCGAAGCTTTTAATGGTTTACAAGCTCGTGTGATCGTACAAGAATTTATTAAAGAAGCAAAAGGAGCCGATATTCGTGCATTTGTAGTTGATGGTCATGTGGTTGGAGCGATGAAGCGACAAGGAAAAGAAGGAGAATTTCGCTCTAATTTACACCGTGGTGGTTCTGCAGAAGTGATTCAACTTACCGATGAAGAAGAAATTGCAGCTGTAAAAGCAGCAAAATCGATGGGTCTTGGCGTTGCCGGAGTAGATCTTTTACAAAGTGCACGCGGACCATTAATTCTAGAAGTGAACTCTTCACCGGGATTAGAAGGTATCGAAAAAGCTACCGGAAAAGACATCGCTAAAACAATTATTAGATACATCGAAAAACACGTTTAAGCTATGGCTAGCATAGACGAAAATAATATTCTCACGCTTTTAAATCGAAAAATTAAGCCGGGACAAAGTGCAAAAATCAACTTTAATACGGCAAAATTATACACGCAAACTACAGTAGAAGTTCCTATTATTGTAGAGCGTTCTACAAAACCGGGACCGGTGGTTTTAATTACCGGTGGTATTCACGGTGATGAAATTAATGGCGTCGAGATCGTTCGCCAAACCATCGCCAAAGGAATGAATAAACCTGCCAAAGGAACCATTATTTGTATTCCTGTGGTGAATGTTTTTGGTTTCTTAAATATGCAACGTGAATTTCCTGATGGGCGTGATCTTAATCGTATGTTTCCAGGTTCTAAAACTGGACCTTTAGCAAGTAAAGTAGCCTACCAATTTACCGAAGAGATCTTACCGATAGCCGACTATTGTTTAGATTTTCATACCGGTGGTTCGAGTAGATTTAACGCTGCACAAATTAGGATCGATAAAGGAGACGAAGAACTTCTAAACTTAGCGCATATTTTTAATGCCCCGTTTATTGTTTACTCCAAAACCATTTCGAAATCTTACCGCAAGTCTTGTATGAAGTTAGGCAAACCGGTCTTATTATTTGAAGGCGGAAAATCTTCAGACAGTAATAAAGAGATCGCTAAAATTGGGGTTGAAGGTATTCAACGTGTACTTTCTCATTTAGGAATGTTACGAGAAGATTTTAGCGTGCCGAAAGCTAATCACACTTCTATCATTATCGAAGATAGTACCTGGATGCGCGCCAAATACAGCGGACTTCTACACGTTAAAATTCCGATTGGTAAAAAGGTAGAAAAAGGTGAATATATTGCCATTTTAACCGATCCTTACGGAAGTTTTCGCCACAAGGTAAAAGCTACCCAAACCGGTTACATTATTAATGTTAACCAATCTCCTATCGTTTATCAAGGTGATGCGATTTTTCATATTTCAAAAGAAAAATAATGCTTAAAAAAGACCTTCGCATTGCTTTTAAAAAGAAAAGAGAAGCGCTTTCTTTAGCTGAAATTGATGAGAAAAGTTTAGCTATTGCCAACCAAGTCTTGCAACTTCAACTTTGGGAACATTCGTTTTTTCACTTATTTCTTTCCATCGAACGTTTAAAAGAAATCAACATAGAATACCTACTTCATATTCTGAATGGTAAAGACAAGAATATCGTGGTTTCTAAAAGTGAGTTTGAAGCACTGACGATGAAGCATTTTTTATTAACCGATGCAACGCCGCTAAAGATTAACAAATGGGGAATCCCAGAACCGGTAAATGGGATCGAAATACCGGCAACGCAGCTCGATGTAGTTTTTATTCCGTTATTGGCTTTTGATGAAAAAGGAAATAGAATCGGCTACGGAAAAGGCTTTTACGATCGCTTTTTAAACGAATGCAGAGAGGATGTTATTAAAGTTGGCTTATCATTTTTTGAAGCAACAACAACGATTGAAGATACCAACGCGAATGATATTCCGTTAGATTTTTGCGTCACTCCAATTAGTGTTTACAAATTTTAAATTTTCGTTAAAACTTTTTTCAAAACTAACCAACTGGTTAGTTTTGCACTAACAATTAATTATATGCCCAGAACGAAGAAATATAACGAAAATGAAGTAATAGAAAAAGCCATGCATTTGTTTTGGAAAAATGGCTACACCTCTACTTCAATGCAAATGCTAGAAAAACAAATGGGCATTAATAAATTTTCTATTTATGCCAGTTTTCAGAATAAGAATGGTGTATTCGTAAAAAGCTTAGCCTGCTATAAGCAAAAACTAAACAAGCTATTTATCAAATTGAATAAAGAGTCTCAAGGTATAGCCGGCATAAAGCAATTTTTTTACGATTTTATAAAGTTTACCAAAGAGGATAATTTTGGAAAAGGCTGCTTAGTAGTTAATACAGCAAATGAGGTTAATAGTATTAATGAAAGTAAAATTGCAGATTTAGTTATAAAATTTACGAATGAGGTAAAAGAACAATTCAAAATTCAGTTAAAGCGAGAAAATAACATAGAACTAACTAATATTGAGCAGAAAGCAGATTACCTTATCATTAGTATGTACGGTCTTTCTTCAGCCACCAAAGTTTTTTCTGCAAAACAACTAGATAATTATATTGAAGGTGTTTTTAAAAAACTTTAATACCTAAAAAAATTTAAAAGAAAACTAAACGATTGTTTAGTTAAATATTTAATTAAAAATTGAAATCTATGAGTACTAAAAAATTTGAAATTCACGACAAAGAGACTGCTATAGACGAGAGCAAAAAATTGTTAGAAAACTCTGAGAATAGCTTTGGTTATATACCAAATCTTCATGGAGTTTTAGCAGAAGCTCCAGGTTTATTAAAAGCTTATCAAGAGCTGCACGCCTTGTTTTTAGATTCTTCATTTAATAAAGATGAAATCACAGTAGTTTGGCAAACAATTAACGTAGAACACGAATGTCATTATTGCGTTCCTGCTCATACTGCGATTGCGAAAGCTATGAAGGTAGACGACGAAATAACAGAAGCACTGAGAAATAAATCTAAATTACCAACAGATAAGCTACAAGTATTACACGAAACCACTTTAGCTTTAACCAAGCAAAGAGGTAACATTTCTGAAGATGAAACGGCAAAATTCTATAATGCCGGTTTTACACAGCGTCAGCTTTTAGAGATTGTATTAGCACTTTCTCAAAAAGTAATTAGTAATTACACAAATCACATCGCTAATACACCAATAGATAAGGCTTTTGAAAAATTTGAGTGGAAAGCTTAATTAAGCCTCTTTAAATCAATAAAGCCTGAAATTAAACGATATTAATTTCAGGCTTTATTGATATTTCTAACTAATTATATGTTTATTCCTTCGGAAATGCTTTTTTATTAAAAATGATTAATAGCGCTACTCCAACAGTAATTGCAGAATCGGCAATATTAAATACAGGTTCAAAAAACGTAAAATACTGTCCGCCCCAACCAGGAATCCAATCTGGCAGGTAACCACTCCAAAGCGGGAAGTAAAGCATATCGACTACTTTACCGTGAAATAACGTACCGTAACCACCGGCTTCCGGTAAGAAAGTCGCCAATTGGCCGTGACTATCGTCAAATAAAATTCCGTAGAAAACCGAGTCGATAATATTACCAAAAGCTCCGGCAAAAATTAAAGCAACTGCCGAAACCAAAATAGCCGAACCTTTTTTTCTAACCGAATCCCACAACCAATAACCAATACCACAAATGGCCACTAATCTAAAAAGGGTAAGAATTAATTTACCGTATTGCCCAGGAATTTTGGCTCCCCAAGCCATTCCTTCATTTTCTACAAATAAAATTCTAAACCAGTCAAAAACCTTAACTTCTTCACCTAAAACAAAATGTGTTTTAATATAGATTTTTGAAATTTGATCGATAAGAAGGATCAATATGATAAAAAGTGTAGCTTTCTTTAACGACATTTACATTGCTTTTGGCGGTAAAAATACATTTTTTATTGAGTTTTCGTAACCAGAATACTTCCATAAATCGATTTCACTTCAATTAACTTACCAAAATCAAGTTCGTGATCAATTTCAACCTTACCGTGATTGCTTGACGCTGTAACTTTAGCTTGGGTAGTTTGTATAGAAACATCTCCCGTAAAGGTATTGACTAAAGCTTTTCCTGTAAATGAAGTAAGTTGGCAAGCCCCCGATTTTAATTCAGCTTCAAAAAAATTAAAAATTCCTTTGGCTTGCACATTGGCGATGTTAGAAATAATGGTGAGTTGCAAACTTTCCGGAATGATCAATTTCAAATTCACAGCATACACTTTATGCGCACTTAATTTATCGTAACCACTCGTTAAAATTTCTTTGTAGGTTGAAGTGATTTGCAAATGGTTAAGATCGCGTTCTACCGAAAGGGCGATATCGTTAAAATATTCGCCTTCAGAAATGGTAAATAGTTGAATATTTTTTGCGGAAGTTTTAGTTTCGACTTCAATTTTAAAAACCTCATCGGCTTGTAGCTGAATAACTTCAATTCCTGAAGCGTCG
>DTTX01000026.1:183627-184412 GCA_012964435.1 Mesonia sp.
TACCATTTCTGAAGGCGAATATTTTAACGATATCGCCCTTTCGGTAGAACGCTTTGAAAACAAAGAATAACGATTAGAAATATGTATCTAAAATTCATTTTAGAAATAAAACAAAAAACGCTCCAATTTCTTGAAGCGTTTTCTTTGAATAATTGAAGCAAAATTACTTTTGCATATTTTTAGCTTCGATACTTAAAGTCGCATGAGGAACTAACTTTAAACGCTCTTTTTTAATTAATTTACCGGTTACACGGCAAACTCCGTAAGTTTTATTTTCAATACGGATCAAGGCATTTTTTAAGTCTCTGATAAATTTTTCTTGACGAATAGCTAGTTGAGAATTAGATTCTTTACTCATAGTTTCGCTACCTTCATCAAAGGCCTTAAAAGTTGGCGAAGTATCGTCTGTACCATTATTACTATCGTTCATATAAGCACTTTTATACAAATCTAATTGCGCAGTTGCTTTCTGAATCTTCTCCAAAATTAAAGTTTTGAATTCTTCTAATTCTTTATCTGAATACCTTTCTTTAGCGCTAGTATCTGTTGCTGCCATAGTTTAATGTTTGTTAATTGATAACTGAGTGTTTACATCATCAAAACTAATTTCTACCCCGTTATCTAACGCTTCTGCTAGTTCGAGATTCGCAGTAAGCGTTTCGTTTTTAATATATTCTAAATTATCTTGAACGGCGCTCTCGACCACTCCGTCCTTTTTTATTTTGATATCAATCTTATCGGTTACTTCAAAACCAGAGTCTTTACGAAGGTTTTGTATTCTATTT
>DTTX01000026.1:184463-184972 GCA_012964435.1 Mesonia sp.
TGTTACATCTAAGGCGACAGTTAATCCTGCGTTACTGGCTACTAACCAACCTTCGATATCTTGTGAGGTAATTTCGACATCGTCGAGCTGCAAAGTAGTCATTTTTCCGTTAACTTCAATATTTATTTCTCCATCACGCTCAATAGCAGTAATATCGGCAGGTTCAAGCTTATTTACAGCGCTAACAACGTGCTTCATATCTTTACCAAATTTAGGTCCTAAGGTTCTAAAATTAGGTTTAATATTCTTCACTAAAATACCTGAAGCATCATCGATCATTTCGATCTCTTTTACGTTTACTTCAGATTTAATTAAGTCTGCCACTGCTAAAATTTGTTCTTTAACGCTTGGGTCTAAAACCGGAACCATTACTCGCTGTAAAGGTTGACGTACTTTAATCATTTCTTTTTTACGTAGCGATAACACTAACGAAGAAATAATTTGTGCCATTTCCATTTTACGTTCTAACGACTTATCGATAAACGATTCGTCTTGAACCGGGAAGGCGG
>DTTX01000027.1 GCA_012964435.1 Mesonia sp.
AAACCTTAGGAAGTTGCTTCTATTTGAAGAAAACAAAAAAAGCCACGAATCAATTTCGTGGCTTTTTTTTGATTTGTATAAAGATTTTAGACCGTCTGATCAACATCAAAACTTTCTAAATATTGAGCCACGCGCTGTACAAATTGTCCACCTAAAGCTCCATTTACCACACGATGATCGTAGCTGTGTGATAAGAACATTTTATAACGAATACCAATAAAATCTCCGTCTGGAGTTTCTATTACCGCAGGAACTTTACGAATAGCTCCTAACGCCAAAATACCTACTTGCGGTTGGTTGATAATTGGCGTTCCCATAATGCTACCAAATGTACCCACATTAGTAACTGTATAGGTTCCACCTTGCGTATCGTCTGGTTTTAATTTACCTGCTCTTGCACGAGTTGCCAGGTCGTTTACTTTTTTAGCTAAGCCAACCAAGTTTAATTGATCTGCATTTTTAATGACCGGAACAATCAAATTACCATCAGGAAGTGCTGCTGCCATTCCTAAATTAATATTCTTACGCTTGATAATTTTATCGCCATCTACAGAAATATTAATCAACGGAAAGTCTTTGATCGCTTTTGCAACCGCTTCCATAAAAATTGGTGTAAATGTAAGTTTTTCTCCTTCGCGCTTAGCAAATTCATTTTTCACTTTATTTCTCCAATTCCAGATCTTGGTAACATCAACCTCGATAAAAGATTGTACGTGTGCAGAAGTTTGCACACTATTTACCATATGGTGAGAAATCATTTTGCCCATACGAGACATCTCAATAATTTCATCTTCACCATTCACACTAATTGGAGTTGCTGCCGGCTTTGAAGCAGCTTTTTGTGGAGTGCTTGCTGGTGACTGAGTTGCAGATTTTGCTTGCTGCTCTCCTCTATTTTTAACGTAAGCTAAAATATCGTCTTTAGTAACACGGCCATCTTTACCGGTTCCTTTAACGCTTTCTAGCTCTTCAAAACTTATATTTTCTTCTTTAGCAATATTTTTAACTAACGGAGAGTAAAAACGATCACTATCGTTATAATCTTCGTTACTTGCCGTGGCTTTTGCTTGACTCACACTTTCTTCAACTGCAGCTATGCTTGCAGAAGTTTCTGTAGTTTCTTCTGAAGACGAAGTTGTTTCTGAAGTATTTTCTACCTCACCTTCTGTTTCTATAATAGCAATGGTTTGCCCTACTTGAACTACATCATCTGGACCAAAAAGTTTTTCAACCAAAACACCATCAACTTCACTCGGCACTTCACTATCAACCTTATCGGTTGCGATTTCTAATACCGCTTCATCTTCTTCGATGGTATCACCAACTTCTTTTAACCAATTAGTAATCGTTGCTTCTGCAACACTTTCTCCCATTTTGGGTAATTTCAGTTCAAATTTTGCCATATCTTAAACCCGAAGGTGTAAATTTTAGTTGAGATTGCGAATTTAATAAAAAATCAATCAAAAAGTAATTATTTTTCAATAATCAAAATTCAAGAATTGATCCTTGACTTGTACTTTGATCACTTCCGACGATAAAATTAAAATTTAATGCTTTGATGCGAAAGTAATTTTGCTTGATTTTAAGATTTTCCATGATACTAAAAATATCTTGATAGTCCACAGTTTCTGCATCAAAAATTAGTTTTGAATTTTCTACCATTTTATTCTTCATTTCTGCGGACGAAATTTTAATGATTTCTGAATTAATTTTTTGCTGAAGCGTTTTAGGAATTTCTAGCTCACTTACCCAGTATACTTTTTGATATTTTGGAAGTGATCTTGGTTCTGACTTAACGCGATGAAAAAACTTAGCCAAATTAAGAGCCATCGTGATCGCAGGGTTTAACAAATTAGTTTTTTGGAAATGTTTTTTGTAGAAAATCTTCATCGCTCCATAAAAACGTTTCCTATATTTTTCATCTTTTAAGGTACTTTCACCTTTATAATGCAATACTTTCTCTGAACCTACATAGTAATTTTGATAACCGGCTTTTAAAAATTTATACGACAAGTCGATATCTTCACCATACATAAAATAATCTTCATCTAAACCACCGATAGCCTCATACCTGTCTTTTTGCATCAGCATAAAAGCGCCAACTAAAACAGCTACTTTACCTGTCTGTTCTTGTTTTAAACTCGAATAATAGTTTTTTTCAAGTTTCATGAGTTTCTGTAAAGCTACTTTTGGTGTCGGTAAATTTCGTTTAGACTCCGGTAAAAAATTCCCGGTACCATCGATTAATTGCAGACCAACAGCTCCCAGATCTTTTTTACTTTCAGCAAAATTCAATAGCTTTTCAAATACCGTTTCACTCACTACCGTGTCGGGATTTAGTAAGCAAATGAATTTTCCGTTAGCGATTTTAACTCCGGCATTGTTTCCTTTGCTAAAACCTCCATTTTCTTGTTGTTGAAGTAGTCTTACTTTAGGAAAATATTGTTTTACCCAATCACAACTTTGATCTTGTGAATGGTTATCGACAACAATAATTTCTGAAGAAATACTTTGCAATGCTTTTTCAACACTCGAAAGGCATTGCATCAAATAATAAGGAACCTTGTAATTGAGAATGATGACAGAAAGTTGAATCACAAGTTAGCCTTTAAGTGAATTTTCAAAAGGTACGCGATGTAAGATACTCCTACCTAAGGTAACTTCATCTGCATATTCCAGTTCATCACCAACGCCAATACCTCGCGCAATAGTCGATGTTGTTACTTCAAAATTCTCTAGTTGTTTATAGATATAAAAATTGGTGGTATCACCTTCCATCGTGCTACTTAAGGCAAAGATAATCTCGGTAACTTCTCCGCTTTTCACTTTATCAATTAAGGTTGAAATATTCAATTGATTTGGTCCTACGCCATCCATCGGACTTATTTTACCACCCAACACGTGATACAAACCTTTATACTGACTTGTATTTTCAATTGCCATCACGTCGCGAATATCTTCAACTACACAAACAATACTTTTTTCGCGATTAGGATTTGCGCAAATTTCACACAATTCTTGATCGCTAATGTTATGACAGTTTTTACAAAATTTCACTTCGGTTTTCAAGTCAACTAAAGCTTTTGCCAAATGCGTTGTTTGCTCTTCGGGTTGTTTTAATAAATGTAAAACCAATCGTAATGCCGTACGTTTTCCTACGCCGGGAAGTTGTGCCATTTCGAATACGGCATTTTCCAACAATTTAGAAGAAAAATCCATTTCACGAATTTAAAGTTTTTATTGAAACTTATTAATATAATCGAACCAAAAAAGGAGGCAAATTGCCTCCTTTTTTGGTTTTAGATAAACTTGAACGA
>DTTX01000028.1 GCA_012964435.1 Mesonia sp.
TTATATTATTAAAAAATATAAAAAAGAAAAAATCTTAGAAAATGTTATTAGTGAGTTAGAATCACTTTAATAACTTATAAAGTTTATATATTTGATAATTAAAGAAAAATTAAGCCAGAAATAAGAAATTAAAGATGAAAATAAAAAATATTTGCTGTATCGGGGCGGGCTATGTTGGAGGACCAACCATGGCGGTAATTGCTCAAAAATGTCCACAAATAAATGTAACTGTTGTCGATATTAATGAAAAAAGAATCGCCGCGTGGAATGATGATAATCTTGCCAAACTTCCGGTTTATGAACCTGGCTTAGATAAAGTTGTAGAAGAAGCTAGAGGCAGAAATCTATTTTTTTCGACAGCGGTAGATGAAGCTATCGATAAAGCAGATATGATTTTCATATCAGTAAATACTCCAACTAAAACTTACGGAAAAGGTAAGGGGATGGCAGCCGATTTAAAGTACATCGAACTTTGTGCAAGGCAAATAGCCAGAGTAGCCAAAACCGATAAAATTGTTGTTGAAAAATCTACACTTCCTGTGAGAACAGCTTCAGCAATAAAAAGTATTTTAGATAACACAGGGAATGGAAGCGATGTGAAGTTCCAAATTCTTTCAAATCCAGAATTTTTAGCTGAAGGAACTGCTGTTGAAGACTTGCTAGCTCCAGATCGAGTACTAGTAGGAGGAGACACCTCTACAGAAGAAGGTAAAGAGGCGATGGAAGCTCTAGTAAGTGTTTATGCCAATTGGGTTTCTAGAGATCATATTTTAACTACAAACGTTTGGTCTTCAGAATTGTCTAAGCTTACTGCAAATGCATTTTTGGCACAACGTGTTTCCTCTATCAATGCGCTTTCAGAATTATGTGAACAAACAGGAGCAGATGTAAATGAAGTAGCAAGAGCGATCGGGATGGATTCTCGTATCGGATCTAAATTTTTAAAGTCATCTGTTGGTTTTGGAGGTTCTTGTTTTCAAAAAGATATTTTAAATCTTGTTTACATCGCTAAAACTTATGGTTTAAGCGAAGTTGCCGATTATTGGGAGCAGGTAATTATTATGAACGATCATCAAAAAAGACGCTTTGCTCATAATATCATAAGTACTCTTTTTAATACAGTTTCTGGTAAAAAAATTGCATTTTTAGGATGGGCATTTAAGAAAGATACTAACGATACTAGAGAATCAGCTGCTATTTATGTGGCAGATGAATTATTAAGTGAGCAATCTAATGTAGCAGTTTACGATCCTAAAGTTTCAGAAGAACAAATCTATGCCGATGTAGATTATTTAAATACGCGTTCTTCTGAAGAAAACAGAGAAGGGATTACTGTTTATGAAGATCCATACGAAGCTTGTAAAGATGCTCACGCTATTGCTATTCTTACTGAGTGGGATGAATTTAAAACCTACGATTGGAAAAAACTTTACGACCAGATGCAAAAACCTGCCTTTTTGTTTGACGGTAGAGGTTTATTGAATATAGATGAATTAGAAGAAATTGGTTTCGAATGTTATAAAATAGGTAGAGGAAAAGACATATAATTTCTAAAAAAAATAAGATGGCAAAACGAATTTTAATTACCGGAGCAGCAGGATTTTTAGGGTCTCACTTATGTGATAAGTTTATAGCAGAAGGTTATGAAGTTATCGGAATGGATAACTTAATAACCGGAGATTTAAAAAATATCGAACACTTATTCGGTAATGAAAAATTCGTTTTTCACCATCACGATGTTACTAATTTTGTACACGTACCCGGTAAGCTAGACTACATCCTGCATTTTGCTTCACCGGCAAGCCCTATCGATTATTTAAAAATACCTATTCAAACATTAAAAGTAGGTTCTTTAGGGACGCACAATCTTCTAGGATTAGCAAAAGAAAAAAATGCAAGAATACTTATTGCTAGTACTTCTGAAGTTTATGGAGACCCACTGGTTCATCCTCAGACCGAAGAATACTATGGAAACGTAAGTACTATTGGTCCACGTGGTGTTTACGATGAAGCTAAACGTTTTCAGGAATCTATAACGATGGCTTATCATCGTTTTCACGGATTAGAAACCAGAATTGTAAGAATATTCAATACTTACGGTCCTAGAATGCGATTAAACGATGGTCGTGTAATTCCTGCATTTATAGGGCAAGCTTTACGTGGAGAAGATCTAACAGTATTTGGAGATGGTTCTCAAACGCGCTCTTTTTGTTACGTAGACGATCAGGTAGATGGTATCTATAGATTATTATTGAGTGATTATTCAGACCCGGTAAATATTGGAAATCCACACGAGATCACTATCAAGGACTTTGCTGAAGAAATTATAAAACTTACGAATACATCTCAAAAGGTAATTTATAAACCGCTTCCTAAAGATGATCCAATGCAGCGACAACCGGATATTACTAAAGCTAAAGAAATTTTAGGATGGGAGCCAAAAGTAGATCGTGCAGAAGGAATGAAGATCACATACGATTATTTTAAAAGTTTAAGTGAAGAAGAGCTGCACAAGAAAGATCACAAAGACTTTAAAAAACACATTAGAAAATAAAATGCTCATTAAGCAGGGCCGGTATTCTGGATATTTAAGGCCATTGGCATATCTTATTGATTTAGCCATCATACTTTTATTTGCTTTACAATTTAAATTTAATATTTCAAATTACTTAACCTATTCGATTTTCATCACTTTAGGTTGGTTAGTATTGTCTATAAAATCTCAGTTTTATGAAATTTATAGATATACTAAAGTTTTAAAGATTATATCCCTTAGTTTCCTTCAGACAGGACTGTTTACCCTACTGGTTTTTTCTTTCTTTGGGATTTTTGAAGAATTAAGTCGGCCGGCTTTAAGAATATTATTTTATGTTTTTAAATCGCTTACTTTCATTTTAGCAGCTAAACTCACAATTTTTTACTTATTAAAAAATTACAGAAAAAAATTAGGAGGTAACTTTAGAAGAACTGTTATTTTCGGTAACAATAATCACTCGAAAGCTCTTGAAAAATTTTTTGAAAAAAATATAGGGTATGGCTATCAATGTAAAGCGATTATTGATCCTAAATCAGATTCGTTAGAGAAACATTTTAAGTTTATTATAGAAGAGAATATTGATGAAATTTATTGTTCTATTAATTCCTTAAAAAGCACACAGATCAATCAGTTAATAGACTTTGCAGATAATAATCTTAAAGTACTTAAATTTCTACCAGATAATAAAGAAATATATACGCGTAAGTTAAAAATGGAATATTACGGTTACCTTCCTATATTATCTTTACGTGATATACCTATAGAAGACCCACTAAACCAATTTATAAAGAGAAGTTTCGATATTATTTTGTCACTAATCGTCCTAATTGGAGTGCTTTCTTGGTTATCTCCTATATTAGCGATTTTAATTCGTCTAGAATCCAAAGGGCCGGTGTTTTTCCGTCAAAAAAGAAATGGTTTAGACTATAAAGAATTTTACTGTTACAAGTACAGATCGATGCGCGTAAATCCGGAGGCTCACCTGCACCAAGTAAGAAAAAATGATGTTAGGATCACCAAAATTGGAAAACTTTTAAGAAAAACAAGTATAGATGAGTTGCCTCAATTTATAAATGTATTATTTGGAGATATGTCTGTTGTTGGTCCTAGACCACATATGGTAAGCCACACACATATGTATGCGGAGCGTATCGATAAATTTATGGTTCGACACTTTGTGAAACCTGGCATTACGGGCTTGGCTCAAACTAGCGGTTTTCGTGGTGAAGTAGAGCGAGATTCAGATATTATTAACCGTGTAAAATATGATATTTTCTATATTGAAAATTGGTCTCTGCTTTTAGATATTAAAATCATCTTTCAAACAGTCTTTAATGCCTTAAAAGGAGAAGAAAAAGCGTATTAAATTTCAGCTAACTTCAAACTTAATTTATCTAGTTGAGTTTCAATATTAAAGTTTTTGGTAGCGGTTTCTTTAAGGTGTTGTTTCAGTTGAAAAATTTCAGCTAACTCTAAATTTTTGATCAATTCATTTAATGCAGAAAAGTCTCCCGGTGTTACGACATACCCTAAATTATTTTCTTTTATCACATCTTCTCCTTCGCCGCCGGCAAAATAAATTATAGGCAAGTTGTTATGCGCCATTTCATAAATCTTAGAAGGTGTCGAGCCATAAATACTTCTCACTAAGGGCACGATCGCGAGATCGAAATCGTTGAGTAAAATAAGTAGTTCATCACGTTTTACTTCGCCATAATAGAAAATTGGTTTTTTAGAAGAAGCTAAAAATTCTTCCAGTTTTTCTTTTTCTGCTCCGGCACCATAAATATGTAACTCTCCACCGTCAAGTTCAATTTCTTCACAGAGTTTTAAAATTCCTTGAGCGATACCTAAAAGCCCGGCATAAATAATCTTAACAGGTTTTTCTGTTGAAACTTTTGCCGGTTGAGGTTCTTTTGGAGGTTGCGGAAAGTTTCGATAAAGAAAAGTTTCTTGTTGCGGAACAACACTTTTTACACGTTCTAAAATTTCTTTAGATTGCCCCAAAACTAGTTGAGGTTTCTCATAATTATATTTTTCAATTTTTTCTAAAATATCATAAGCTCTACCTTTTTGTATGGCGCCAAGTTCATAACCTGCAGAAGGCCATAGATCGGAAACATTTAAGATCAGGTTTCTTCTCTTTTTAGAAAGAAAACGTAAGGCTGCGTGCGCTATAATTAATGGCGGACTTTGAATAACCACCGTTTTTGCAATTTTTCTATTTTTAAATATGCTAAAGAAAAAGAAACTTATCGAAAAAGAAACCATTCCCAACAAACGCTTAAACTTATTGTCAGAATTATTAGCGTAAACCCAAAGTCGAATCACCTCAATACCTTGATAGTTTTCTGTTACAGAAGTTTTTCCTTGATAACCTTTAAAAATTTTCCCTTTTGGGTAATTGGGTAAAGGGCAAATTACCGAAACATGAAATCCGCGTTCTTGTAAACCTAATGCTAATTTCGCAATTCGGTTAGAGGCGGCACCTGTTTCCGGCGGAAAGTAATTGGTGATGATGGTAATTTTTTTCATACTAAGGATTCAAATTGCTTCAATTTGCCACTTTTTTTACGTTGTAAAACATCAACTCTATTTAATTGAAGACTTAAGCCTTTTTCAAGATATTTTTCAATAGCGGCCTTTATTTCATTTTCTTTTTCTGCTGAAATAGTAGCTGAAGCCACATAGGTAATTTCAAACGAATTGGCTTCGGTTTGCTTAATCACAAACTCTTTTACTTCACCACTATCTTCAATAATACTTTTGGTGACGTAATAAAAGGTAAGTCCGGGAACTACTTTTCCGCTAGGTAAGGTGGCGACATCATTGGTTCTTCCGGTAAGTTTTTGTAAAAGTTGGTTTTTGGTGGTACTTTTGGCATCGATAATTCCAATATCTCCCAAATCATACCGAATAAAAGGATGCGCTTTGTTGTAAAGAGACGTGACAACAATTTTTCCTTCTTCTCCGTATGGTAAAACCTTACCTTCTTCATTTACAATTTCAATAAACAAGGTTTCGGTGTTGAGCACCCATTGATCTTTTGGGTTCTGGAAAGCCAATAGATCGAGTTCGCTCGCTCCATATTCATTCACTACAGGAATTCCAAATTGTTTTTCTAAAAGCGCCTTGGTATCGGGAAAAAGCATTTCACTCGTGACGATGCAGACTTTTAAAGTCGGACAAATATCTTTTAAAATAATATTTTTCTTCTGAAGAAATTTAGCGAATAATTCTATCGAACTCGTATAACCATTAATATAGTCGAATTTCTTTTTGTAAAATTCAGCTAAAAAACTTTCGAGCTTTTCGTCACTTAGATTAAAAATAGGAAAGCGATAGCGAGTCGCCATTTTATCTTTTAAACGCTCTTTATAATATCCAATTTTATCAAGCGGAATGCCATAAAAACGTGCCTGAAATGACGAGTTGAAATCTAACCCAAACCAACCAAACCGATCAAATATTACCGACCAGGTAAGTGCGTGACAAAATTTATCTTTGGCAAATACAAACGGATGCCCGCTTGAGCCTGAAGTTTTATTTACGTACACATTTTTTTCAGTATAACCTTCACTTAAACGGTGTTTAAGCGGTTGCTGAAGATCTTTTTTGGTAAGAATCGGTAAATCCTCCCACTTTTCAATTTTCTTGTTTTTTAATAAGTCTTTGTAAAATGAATTATGCTGAAGATGAAAATCTAAAATCTCCTGTTTCTTCTCTTCAATATAATTAGCATATTCAGCTTCAGGAATGGCCTGGATTTTCTCTAAATGCTTTTTAGCTTCTTCAATAGGAAAACCTTTTAATTTCAATGTAAAATCAAACCAATTCAATCTGCTTATTTTTTATAAAAACATTAGGGCGTCAATTTACAAACATTTATTTTTGGAGCTCCTAATAAAATTTTAAAATATGAATATTCTTGTCTTAGGTTCCGGTGGTAGAGAGCATACTTTTGCTTATAAGATCGCACAAAGCGAACAATGTGAAAAACTTTATGTAGCTCCCGGTAATGCAGGAACAAGCGAAATCGCAGAAAATATTTCGTTAAGTGTAACCGATTTTGAAGCGATTAAAAAAACGGTGCTTGAGAAAGATATTCAAATGGTAGTTGTAGGGCCAGAAGATCCTTTAGTACAAGGTATTTACGATTTCTTTCAGCAAGATTCAGCCTTAAAGAATATTAAAATTATTGGTCCTTCTAAAAAAGGAGCTTTGTTAGAAGGAAGTAAAGAACGCGCCAAAGAATTTATGGCGATGCACAACATACCAACGGCAGCCTATGAGAGCTTTACCAAAGAAAGTGTAGAAGCCGGTAAAAAGTTTTTAGAAACCTTAAAGGCACCCTACGTTTTAAAAGCCGACGGTTTGGCTGCCGGAAAAGGAGTTTTAATTCTAGAAGATCTAGCGGAAGCAAAAACAGAATTAGAAAATATGCTTACCAACGAAAAATTTGGAGATGCCAGCAAAACAGTGGTGATTGAAGAATTTTTAGACGGAATAGAATTGAGTGTTTTTGTACTCACCGATGGTAAAAATTATAAGATCTTGCCAACCGCTAAAGATTATAAGCGAATTGGTGAAGGCGATACTGGTTTAAATACCGGTGGAATGGGAGCCATTTCTCCGGTTCCGTTTGCAGATGAAGCCTTGATGCAAAAAATAGAAGAGCGTATTGTAAAACCAACAATTAATGGTTTACAAGAAGAAAAGATCGAGTACAAAGGTTTTGTGTTTATCGGCTTAATTAAGGTTGAAGACAATCCGTATGTGATTGAGTACAACGTACGAATGGGCGACCCGGAAACCGAAGTGGTTTTACCAAGAATTAAATCTGATTTAGTAGAATTACTATCGAAAGTGGCCGATGAAAAATTAGACGAAGCTACGTTAGAAATAGATGAAAGAGCCGCAACGACGGTAATGACGGTTTCTGGTGGTTATCCTGAAGCCTACGAAAAAGGAAAAGAAATTACCGGAATAGAAACGATTGAAGATTCTATCGTTTTTCACGCCGGAACAAAAGAAGAAAACGGAAAAGTAGTTACCAATGGAGGCCGCGTAATTGCGATCACTTCATTTGGAGAAGATTACCATAAGGCACTAAAAAAATCTTACCAAAATGTAGAAAAACTTCATTTTGATAAGATGTATTATCGTAAAGACTTAGGAAAAGACCTGAATTAAACTTCAGCGTTTTTTCCTAAAAACCCGTGTGCTTTAGCGTCTCTGTTCTCTTCGTTGTTGTCGTTAAATTTCTTTAACTGCTTCATCCAATAGATAAAAGCAACAAAAGCAACAAGCATAAACACCCAGTTTAAGGCGTTAGCTGCAAACCAGCTTTCTAATTCTAATTTTCTTAACGCGTGAAACGGTACGAATAAAACATCTTCAAATAAAGATTGTATAAGTTCTAAAAAGTCTTTCATTAGAGTGAACTTTAATATATTTAGACTACAAAAGTAAAAAATTAGTCAATGCTAGCAAGCTTTTTTAAGAAATCTAAGCCTATCAATTTCGTTTTAGTAGGGCTTTTTATGTCTTTTTATTTTTTGGTAGCCAACTTTTTTATTGCTGAAGCTTCTTATTCGCTTGCCGAAATATTTTCAAAAATAGGTTTATTGGTAGCCTATTTGTTTTTAATGGTACTCATTAATTTTATTGTAAAAAGAAATGAAGTGACCAAAAAGAACACCTTCACTATTTTTCTTTTTGCCGTATTTACAGTCATATTTCTCCCCATTTTACAAGCTGAAGAAATTATCATTGCAAGCGTTTTTATACTGCTGGCTCTACGTAGGATTGTAAGTTTACGCTCAGGACTTTATATAAAGAGAAAAATTTTTGATGCTTCTTTTTGGATCGGGATCGCCTTTCTTTTTTATCCGGAAAGTATCTGGTTTTTGTTTCTTCCGTTTATAGGGATATTATTTTACGCGTTGCAAGATTTTAAAAACTGGCTCATTCCTTTTTTTGCATTAATGAGTGTTTTTATTCTGAAAACGAGTTTTAATTTGCTGGTTTTTGATCAGTTTTTTAACCCGATATCATATTTCAGTTATCCTTCTTTAGATTTTACAAGTTATCATCAACTTTCTATTTTAATTCCGTTAAGTGTTTTGTTGGCTTTTACCTTATGGTCGCTTTTCACTTACTTTAAAACCATTCAAAAAGCCACTCGTAAAACAAAATATACGCTTTACATCATCACGATCACCTGGTTGCTTTCGATATTTGTAGTAATTTTTTCAAATGAAAAAAGCGGAGCAGAATTACTTTTCTTTGTTCTTCCGGTTTGTGTAATCGGCGCCAATTATTTTGAGCAAAAAGGCGAAAAATGGCTGAAAGAAATTTTATTAATATCTTTATTGGTATTAACGCTTATCGTACCGTTTATCGCTTCGTGAATTTAGATCTAGAAAATCTTCAGCATCAATTACAACAACGTTTAGCTTACCCTTACCAATGGGGTAAAAAGCAAAATGATGAATGGGATGCCTATACCAATTTTATCTATAAATTTTCAGACTGGAATGTGGTGGTTGAAGCGATGAAAGCAACTGTTGAAGCTTACCAACTTGATAAGCGTGAATTGTTCAATTATGCGGCTAATCGCTGGTTTAACTTTTGGAGCGCGATGGCTGTTGAACAAATTTTTACAGAAATTCAAGGCGTAACGCCATCGATAAATCATAAAGATCGATTGGTCGATTTTAATTTACGCGGAATCGATTTTGATCATAAAACTTCGGTTTTTCCTTCAGGTTTTCAGCAAACTTTATACTACGCACAAAACCATCACGAAGAGCTTTTGTATTGGTTGTATAAAAACCAAAGCAAACAACAACGTGAACATTACGAAAATCGATTGTTTATCATGGTTTATGCAGAAGATGGCGAACATTGGAAATTAAAAGCAGAAATCGACCTATTAAAACAATGCATTCAAAAATATGTTTCTACCTTTGACGCTTCAAAATTACAGCAACTTCAATTCAACGGAAACACTATTGTTTCTGATATAATTTGGGCGATTAAATGAATTACATAGGCTCTAAAAGCAAACTTTCTTCTTGGATTGTAGAAGTCGTGCAAAACACGGTAAAGTTGCCATTAGAAGAACTTTCGTTTTGCGATCTTTTTGCAGGAACCGGTATTGTGGGTAGAACATTTAAGCTACTAGTAAAGCAAGTCATAGCAAACGATGTAGAGTTTTACAGTTTTATATTGCTAAAGAATTATATTGAAAATCATCAAGAAATTGCTTCCGCAGAAAATTATATTCAGCAATTGAATGATTTAGACGGAACAAAGGGATTTATTGCTGAAGAATACGGAGAAAATGGTAAAGCTCAACGTCTCTTTTTCTCACAAGCCAATGCTGAAAAAATTGATGCTTGTCGCCAACAAATCGAACGTTGGAAGAGTTCCGAAGAAATTTCAGCAGAACTGTATTATTTTCTGTTAGCCTCTTTATTAGAAAGTGCCGATAAAGTGGCCAATACCGCTTCAGTTTACGGAGCTTTTTTAAAGAAAATAAAAACTTCCGCAGCAAAACCTTTAGTTATTCAGCCGGCAGAATTTGTAAAAACGAGTCAGCAAAACCAGGTTTTTCAGGAAGATGCTAATCAGCTTATTCAGCAAATAGAAGGCGATATTTTATATTTAGATCCGCCGTATAATGCTCGTCAATACGGAGCTAACTATCATTTGCTTACTACTATCGCAAAATATGATACCTTTGCACCTAAAGGTAAAACCGGATTGCGCGATTATTACCGATCGACTTATTGCAAAAATAGAGAAGTGGCTGCCGAGTTTGAAGATTTGATCAAGCAAGCAAAATTTTCTTATATATTTTTGAGTTACAATAATGAAGGTTTAATGCCACCCGAAGAAATTAAGGCAATTATGAGCAAATACGGGAAGTATAGTTTGGCAACCAAAAACTATCAACGTTTTAAAGCCGATAAAACCGAAAACCGAAATCATAAAGCCAATCAAACGATAGAATATTTACACATTTTAGAAAAATAAAAAATATGTTTTCAGATAAAGCGAATAAAATATTTCAAGAAGTTATTGAAAAATATCACGTGATCAATACGGTAGAGCAGCCGTTTGAAAATCCTTATGATAACGAAACACAACTTTTAGAACATTTGTTATACAGAAAATGTTGGATAGATACCGTGCAATGGCATTACGAAGATATTATTCGTGATCCCGAAATTGATCCTGTTTCTGCTTTAAAGCTGAAGCGCCAAATCGATGCTTCTAACCAAGATCGTACCGATATGGTAGAATATATCGACAGTTATTTTCTTGAAAAATATAAAGAGGTAACGCCAAAAGAAACGGCGACGATCAATACCGAAAGTCCGGCGTGGGGCGTAGACAGGCTTTCTATTCTTGCGTTGAAAATTTACCATATGAATGAAGAGGCAACAAGAGAAGATGCCTCGCAAGAGCACCAAATGGCTTGTAAAGCAAAGTTAGATGTGTTGTTAGAGCAACGTGTAGATTTATCGACAGCTATTAATCAGCTTTTACAAGATATCGAAAACGGCGATAAATACATGAAAGTCTATAAGCAGATGAAAATGTATAACGACGACGAGTTAAACCCGGTACTTCGCGGTAAAAAGTAATTTTGCGTCATTCCGTGCTTGACACAAAAGATCATTTCTGCTTTTTGAAAATTAGGCTGAAAATGAGATGCTTGAATCAAACTTTTTCAATCTTCAGGTTTTATAGCAAGATGATTAATTTGATGCTATGATAATTTCAAGTGAAATGGGAAATACTTCAAAAAAAAGAAACGCTTCTTCTTTACTGAACGATAAGGAAGAAGCTTCTTTTCATCTATTAGTCATTCGATTTTCTGCTATGGGTGATGTTGCGATGACAGTTCCTGTTTTGCAGCGGTTGGTAAAAACTTATCCCGATTTAAAGATAACGGTATTAACCAAACCTTTTTTTAAGCCTATTTTTGAAGAAGTTCCCGGTGTAAACATTGTTACTGCCGATGTAAATCAAAAATATAAAGGTATTTTTGGTCTATTTAAATTGGCAAATGAATTGAGTTCACTTCAGCTTGATGCCGTGGCCGATTTGCACAATGTATTACGGACTAAAATTCTACGTTTCTTCTTCTTTTTCTTCGGAATAAAATCTGCAGTAATTGATAAAGGTAGAGCAGAGAAGAAGGAGCTGACTAAACTTCAGCCAAAGACTATTCGACCATTAAAAAGCACGCATCAGCGTTACGCCGATATATTTGCAGCGTTGAACTTTCCGGTCGATTTAAACCAGTCGGTTGTCGTGAATAAGCATCCGCTTCCGCAGGTGATCAAAGAAAAGCTAAAGCAACCTCGAAAATGGATTGGGATCGCACCATTTGCGGCACACGAGCCCAAAATGTATCCGCTTACTCAAATGGAAAAAGTCATTGCTCGTTTAGATGAAACGAATCTATACGATATTTTACTTTTTGGTGGCGGCAAAAATGAACAAGAGCAATTAGAAAAGCTTGCCGAGAACTATACAAATGTTTTTTGTGTGATTGGAAAACTGAGCTTTAAAGAAGAGTTGCAGACCGTGTCGAATTTAGACTTGATGCTTTCGATGGATAGTGGTAACGGGCATTTAGCAGCTTTATATAATGTGCCGGTGATTACGATTTGGGGAGCAACGCATCCGTTTGCGGGATTTGCACCATTTCAGCAAACATCAGCACAACAGATCTTGCCCGACCTAAAAAAATATCCACTTTCACCCACTTCTATTTATGGTAATAAACAAGTAGATGGTTACGATGAGGTGATGAAAAGTATTGGGGCAGAAAGAATTTTAAAGGTTATTCGGGAAGTTTTATAATTAAAAAAAGTAGGACATTTTGTGTCCTACTTGTTATATGGTAAAGGTGGCAATTGGGGCGCAACCGATCCCTCCATTTGGTTTTGCCCCATTTCAGAAAAATCTGAAATTATTGCCACTTTTTATTTATTTAAATAAACCCATCCTTTATACATTCTACTATCCGGAGATTTAATATCTAAAACATAATAGTAAGTACCTACAGGTAATTCATGACCATCAAAGCTTCCGTTCCAAGGAGTTGTATTGTTTGTTCCGTCGTAGATTTTTCTTCCGTTTCTTTGATAGATCTTTAAATCGAAACGATAATTTTCATAAAGTCCTGTGATCTCAAAATTATCGTTCATTCCATCGGCATTTGGAGAAAAACCTTCTGGGATAATTAACTCACAAATTTCTGTGGTAATCGTTAATCGAGTTATAGCATAACAAATAGAAGCATCAGAATTTTCAACTCTTATAAAAAACTCTGTTGTTGCATCTGTGTTGTTATATGCAGATGGATTGGTAATTGGATCTATTTGATTTACTGCATCTGTTAAAGATGTATAGTAACCTTCTAAACTTTCTGTAGAAGATAAATTTAATTGGTCTTCTGCATCTGTTAAAGAAAGTTCTCCTTCCAGTTCATTCTCACAAACAGTAAGGTTTAGCTCATTAGTTGTAAGGCCGCCCGATATGCTTTCTATGTCAAAGCTTACCACGGTATAACAAGTGTTGTCTGAAGTGCTTTCTACTCGAACATAAATTGTTTGTGTGTTATTTAAGGCTTGGTAATTTGTTAACTCTGTAATTTCATTTTGAGAGTTGTCGGCCTCAGTTAAACTTTCATAATAACTAATGTTGTAAGTTTCTCCATTTAAAATAGTACTTTCATTTTGAGTAATATTAAAAATTGTTGGGTCTTCATTCGAAGAACATTCAGATAAGGTTACGGGCATACCAGGGTTTACAAATTCTGTACAAATCTCAAAAGAAGTAGTTTCATAACAAGTACTCTCAGTAACACTTTCTACTCTTACAAAAACTGTTTCGCAACCATTTGAACTTACGGTATAATTTTCAGCATCTGTATAAGCACCTGTATTTGTATCTGCATCATTTTGGCTTGCGTAATAAGTGATTATATAATCTGATGCCGATTCTCCATTTAAAATTGCTACTTCGTTTACCGTTAAATCAAACGTAGTTGAAGTTGTATTTGTAGCACAGCTGTTTATTGGACTTGTTGGCGTTCCCAAAACAATACTGGTAGGACAAAGCTGAAAACTTGATGTTGCATAACAGTCTGGTTGGGTATTATTTTCGATCCTAGCATAAACTGTTTCACAAACTAAACTATTGGTTGCGTAGTTTTCTGGTGATAATATCGGGTCGGTATTGCTATCTGCATCAGCTTGTGATTCAAAATAAAATATACTGAAAGTACTAGCATCTTGACTTCCTAAGATATTATTATCATTCACAGTTAGGTCATAAGTAATACTATCGTCACCACACTGATTTATATCCTGAATATCTTCAACTACCGGGGTTATAAATGCACTTGTATTGATAGTCGCATAAGCAACACAATCTGTATTGTTATCTTCAATTCTAATGTATGCAATATTCGATGTTCCTGCAATCACTTCATAATTTTCAGGAGAGGTTATCTGGTTTGTAGGATCTTGAGTTTCTGCACTATTTAAATCGGTATAATATTCAAAGCTGTAAGAAGCAGGATCATTTATAAAACTTGCTAATTGGTTGGTTAGATCAAAAAACTCTACCCCATCTAAATTATCATCACAATTTCCGGGAATTGTTACCGAATCTTGAAGCAATTCTATGCCTTGTAAACTAAGTTGAATTGATGCAATATTAAAACAACCTGAAGCGTTAAAAATTCTTACATATACGGTTTGATCTGTATAAGCATCTGTATTCTGGTAAGTAGTCCAAGTGGCAGGATCGATTATATTTCCATTACCCGCTTCTGCATCTGTAAAAGTTTCATAGTATATGTAACCTATTCCAGATCCGGGATCAACGATTACATTGTCCTCAACACTTGTTAGGTCAAAGGTTTCGAAACCATCTCCATCATTATCACAAGCAGCAATAGTTTCATCATTAGAGTCTAAAACAACATTATCTACATATACTTCAACATTTTTAATACTGTGTCTATCTGTGTATAATCCTGTTGAAGCTGAAAAACCAAAATACCCTTCTGTAAATGTAATATCGTAATTAGAATCTGCAAAGTCATGATCTATAATTGGATTTTCATTATTTTCACCTTCAATAGTTACTGTTAAATTTCCTTCATTATAGATAATTGTAGCGTGTTTATAGGTAGCACTTCTAATATTGAAATCATTAGCGTTATCTGTATTGAAATACGCTTCTGGGAATGTTTCATTATAACCAACACCTAAACTTAATTGAACTTCAGGATTAGGCCTGTGGTTGAAGAAATCGTTATTATCATTATCATAAGTATCAAAACAAACTTTAATTCCGTTAGCGTCGGCTGGCATTCCTAATGACTGACCTGCTCCAAAGTTTGTAGGAGGGTTTTCTAAATACCAAAAAGCAAAACCATCTGCAGGTTCACTATTATTTGAATCGAATACTCTAAAATCAAATTCAACTCTAAATTTTGCGCATTCAGTTAAGTTGTAAGGTTCTGAATAGAATATTGCTCCTTTTTGGTCTGATGCATTTTGAGTAAGAACTACATCTTCTCCGTCAATATCTATTTGAGTGTCCGTCCATCCTGAAATATCTGCAGGGTTTCCGTTAATATCTGCTACTAAAGTGTTTTGTGCATAATTTTGAATGCTTACCAAACAGAATAGTAATAATGTAAATTTTAAATATTTGTTCTTCATTGGTTATTTATTTTGAATAATTATCTTTTCAATGTAAAGTGGTTTTTAAAAGTCTTTTTTATTGGTGCGTCAGGA
>DTTX01000029.1:0-2017 GCA_012964435.1 Mesonia sp.
AAAGCAATATTTCCTTTTGCTTTAAATGCATCTTTAATAGGAGATTTACTTGTTTTCCCTTTACTTTTTAATTCTTCAAATACAGGACTTTCGTGAAGTTTTTTTCTGGCGAAATAACTTAAGATCACTAAAACCGAACTTAATAAAAATGGGATTCTCCAACCATAACTTACAAAGTCTTCTGCGCTCATAGAGCTTCGAACAATATAAACAACCATTAAACAAATTAGTAAGCCCACAGGAACCGTTGCTTGAATAAACCCGGTATAAAAACCTCGCTTTTCTTTTGGGGCGTGTTCTGCCACATAAATAACTGCTCCGGCATATTCACCACTAATAGCAAGCCCTTGTAGTAAGCGAAATACCAATAATAAAATTGGTGCTGCCCAACCGATGGTTGCAAAGTTGGGTATACAACCAATTAAAAAAGTAGAAATGAATATTTTCTTCCTACGCGATCGCCTATACTCCCAAAAAGTAGAGAGCCAATTGGTCTGATCATAAATGAAGATGCGACCACCGCCAGCGTTTCTAAAAAATGGAAACCATCGGCCTAGAAAAAGTTTACCGATAATGTACTTGCCATAATAATGGCTAAAAACATATCGTACCATTCGATTAACGTTCCTGCAGAAGAAGCAATAATTACTGTTAGAATATCATTCTTCTTCTTTTCTGTTTGTATAGTAGTTGTACTCATAGTTAAATTAATTAGGTTAAATCACTAAATCGTTTTCGTTTAAAAAGTAAAGAAAGTTGCTAGGTGAAAACGATAATTTGTAGCCGAAATCTCGTTACAAACTCCGGTTGCATCTATTTGCGCATCTGCCCATTCAGCAGTGGTATGCTCTACTTCAAATCTAAATTTAAAAGATTTATTTAGGTTGAAATCTATTCTCGGAACCACGCGATATAAATGATTAATTGTTCTACTGCCTTCGGTTGCAGAAACAGCTCTCCAAGCAGAAGTAACTCCATATGTCATCGCTACGGCTCCTTCAATTGGATCACTTACCCCTTCATTTTTTACCGCTCCGGCAAATAAACCTAATGCGATTTTCTTATTCGTCATTTGCTGAAAATCTATCCACGCACTTCTGGTATTCATCGGTTTAAAAACATCGACCTGCTCCGGTCTCGAATACCCCACATAACCTCCTAACATTACCAATGAAGCGGCATTTTGAGCAAAAATTACCGCAGAACTAATTTTTAAAGGCTTTGTTTTAAGTGAGGCATAAGCCATTGTGGTAAAACTTTCTACGCGCTCGTTGGAAGCCAGCATATTTTCTCCTGAAACGATTTGTGGACGTAAATTTTCATACTGTTGCGCAATACCCGCTACAAATTTTTCTGACTTATATTGAAGCTGAAGATGCATCGATGGAATACCGGCATTACGGTAAGCGGTATTATCTGGCGTAAAATCTCGTTGAGAAATTGCCGCCGCCATCGCTTTAAATTTTGAACCTAATTTTTGAGTAACCCTAATTTGCGGATTTCTATTTAAAGGAAATATAGGTGAACCTGTACTGTAATTTACTACGTTAGGTAAACATTCTAAGACAACCATTGGGTGCCAAAACTGACCTATACCCAATTGTGTTTTCTCCCAATCTAAAGTAATATAAGCGTGCCTTAAACGAAACTGATTAATACCTGCTTCACTAGAACCGAAGAACTCTCCTTCTAAAACTCCATTGAGTTTTGCGTCTAAAACATCGGGGCCTTTCAATTTAATTCCGGCTCTTGATAGTACAGAAAGCATATGAAATTGTGATGCTGCATTAATATCTTCTCCATTTTCATCATAAACTTTATCTCGAGGATAAAGCGGCACTAAATTCTCACCGGCACCAATTACTTGTCGAGTATCAAAAAAGGCATCGTGTCGTATAAAACCATAAAAGTCGACCTCAACTTTTTTAGCATTAGGTACTTCAACTTGTTCTACAGCCGTAAGTGTATCTGAGCTTTTCTCTTTCGGAAAATTTTGCTGGGCATAATTTGGTATAGC
>DTTX01000029.1:2027-3178 GCA_012964435.1 Mesonia sp.
GACTTTTTGTAGCGCTTATTTCTACCAATATTTTGGAGCAATTAATAGAAGTTGGCGTATTTTTTTCATAAGTTATTAGTTAGGTTATCAACTATCAAGTTACTAACAAACGTTAGTTATTATAACAAATATAATATTTAATTTAAATTATTATAATAATTACTTAATTTTTTACCCATATAATTAATATTTACGCAATAATAATCACAAAATAATACTAACTAATATTAATAAATACGTTGTATGAAACAATTTTATAAATAAAAAAGCCACCTAAAATTAGGTGGCCTTTTCTTTAGCATTTTAACTCTTAGGAAATCACTTCAAAATTTTTAGCACTTTGTTGGGCTTTTAAAATTTGATCTCGTTGTTTGGTTAAAATCTGTTGTACCGATGGCGGTAAACTGGTTTCTGAAATTACTTCGTTATATTCATTAATAGCAGATTGTTCGCCGCGTTGTACTTCTTCCATCACTTGCTCTTCGCTGCTTGAAGCTACAAAAGCTTTTATATCCATCCAAGCTCTGTGAACGGTCCCTTTGGCGCTTCCGCCTTTATCGGGTTGTTCTCCGTAATTTTTAATTTCGGCTTTAATTTCGTGACCAAAATCGTAACGCTTTTCAGCTTGTTTTTGTAGAAAATCTTTCATTGCCGGATTTTCAATTCGCTCTGCAGCGTCTTGATATCCTTTTTCTGCATCATAATTTTTCTCTAATAAGTTGTTTAGCTTTTTAGCTACTTCTTCTGTAAATTTCATAACTTTTTATTTTAAAGTTAGATTTTATCTAGAGGATGCTGAAGTAATTAACGTTGCTTAACAGCGAGTTTAACGAAGATTAACCTTCGATATAAATAGTTTTTATAAATAAGTCAATCATTTAATTAAAACTATTAAACTCGTTATTAGCTAATTTTCTACCAAAAGAATTTTTAAAACAAAGTCAATAAAAAGCTGATTTTAATGCAAATGGTATAAAACTCATTTACACAGAATCTAATAGAATTATTCGGTTTTTGATAATGTTACTCTTTCTATTATCCTTGCATCATTTATTATATCGGAGGGATAATTATAAAGTTCTAGAATTTTTATTGCATTTCGGGTTTAATTTCGTGACCAAAATCGTAACGCTTTTCAGCTTGTTTTTGTA
>DTTX01000030.1 GCA_012964435.1 Mesonia sp.
CGAAGTTGTTGGTAAACCTTTAACCCTTTCAGAAAAAATCCTTTATTCTCACCTTTGGGATGTTGAAGCGGAAAAAGCTTACGAGCGTGGCGCAGACTACGTGAATTTCTCTCCAGACAGAATTGCTTGTCAAGATGCTACCGCACAGATGGCATTACTTCAATTTATGCAAGCCGGAAAGAAAAAAGTTGAAGTACCAACAACGGTACATTGTGATCACTTAATTCAAGCAAAACAAGGAGCTGCAAAAGATTTAAAAAGAGCTAACGAAACCAGTAACGAGGTTTTCGATTTCTTAGGTTCTGTTTCTAACAAATATGGTATTGGTTTCTGGAAACCGGGAGCTGGTATTATTCACCAAGTAGTTTTAGAAAACTACGCTTTCCCAGGAGGAATGATGATCGGTACCGATTCTCACACGGTAAACGCCGGTGGTTTAGGTATGGTTGCAGTAGGTGTTGGTGGTGCAGATGCTGTAGATGTAATGGCAGGAATGCCTTGGGAGCTTAAATTCCCTAAATTAATAGGTGTAAAATTAACCGGTAAACTTAATGGTTGGACGGCTGCTAAAGATGTGATCTTAAAAGTAGCTGGTATTTTAACTGTAAAAGGTGGTACCGGAGCAATTATAGAATATTTTGGCGAAGGAGCAAGATCGATGTCTTGTACCGGTAAAGGAACCATTTGTAATATGGGAGCAGAAGTTGGAGCAACCACTTCTACTTTTGGCTACGATGATTCTATGGAGCGTTTCTTAAGAGCAACAGATCGTAACGATGTAGCAGATGCTGCAAACGAAGTACGTGAGCACTTAACAGGAGACGATGAGGTTTATGCTAACCCGGAGCAATATTTTGATGAGGTGATTGAAATTAACCTTTCAGAATTACGTCCGCACTTAAACGGACCGTTTACTCCAGATTTAGCGACACCAATTTCAGAAATGCAAGAAAAAGCAAAAGAGAACGATTGGCCAATTAAAGTAGATTGGGGTCTAATTGGTTCTTGTACCAACTCTTCTTATGAAGATTTAACAAGAGCAGCTTCTATTGCGCAACAAGCATTAGACAAAAAATTAAAACCAAAATCAGATTTCGGTATTAATCCGGGTTCTGAGCAAATTCGATTCACTGCAGAGCGTGACGGTTTATTACAGATTTTTGAAGACCTAGACGCAACTGTATTTACAAACGCTTGTGGTCCTTGTATTGGGCAATGGGATCGTAGCGACCGTAAAGGTGAGGAGAAAAATACAATTGTACACTCATTTAACCGTAACTTCTCTAAACGTGCCGATGGTAACCCAAATACACACGCATTTGTAGGTTCTCCAGAGATGGTTGCAGCAATCGCAATTTCTGGTCGTTTAGATTTCGATCCTACTCGTGATAAGTTGATGAACGAAGATGGTGAAGAAGTAATGTTAGACGAGCCACAAGGTATCGAATTACCAACTAACGGTTTCGAAGTAGAAGATGCAGGTTACGTAGCTCCTATGGAAGATGGTAGTGTAGTAGACGTAAAAGTTGCTGAAGACAGCGAGCGTTTAGAGTTACTTACACCTTTTGAGCCTTGGGATGGTGAAAATTTACTAGGAGCTAAATTATTGATTAAAGCTCACGGTAAATGTACAACCGACCATATTTCTATGGCCGGGCCTTGGTTACGTTACAGAGGTCACTTAGATAATATCTCTAACAACTGTTTAATTGGAGCGGTAAACGCTTTCAATATGAAAACTAACTTTGTAAAAAGTCAGTTAACAGGAGAATACGGTGGTGTGCCAGATACACAACGTGAGTACAAAGAAAAAGGAATTCCAACAGTTGTTGTTGGAGATCATAACTACGGTGAAGGATCTTCTCGTGAGCACGCAGCGATGGAGCCAAGACATTTAGGTGTTAAGGTGGTAATCGTTAAATCTTTTGCTCGTATTCACGAAACAAACTTGAAAAAACAAGGAATGTTAGGATTAACTTTTGCAAATGAAAGTGATTACGATCTAATTCAAGAAGACGATACGTTCAACTTTATCGATCTTGAAGATTTTGCTGAAGGAAAACCACTTACTGTTGAAGTAGTTCACGCAGATGGTACAAAAGATGTGATCAAAACAAATCACACGTACAACTCTAACCAAATTGAATGGTACAAAGAAGGTTCTGCACTTAACTTAATTAAAAAGTTAAACGCATAAGCTTTTCTTTTTAGATAAATAAAAACTCCTGCTGAAAAGCAGGAGTTTTTTATTTTAATAAAACTCAACTTCGAGAATATTTGGTTCTGCTTTTTTACCTTCATTAGAAATGAAGATTCTATTGTCAGGACTTATGGTAATTCCTTCAGGTTGATAAAACTCCTCTTCATTTAATTGATAAAGCTTTTCAAGATTTCCTTCAGCATCAGTAACTAAAAATTTTGGTTGAGCACCATCTAAGTAATAAATTTTTTCAGCATTATTTGTAACTGTTAGTGCAGACGGTCTCATAAGTTTATGGGTTTTCTTTTCATCAATATTTTTAAAAATTTCATTTTTCAGATCAATTTTGTAAACCGGTAAAAACTGAAATTTTTTTGTTTCTATGCTAAACGCGTAAACCCCTTTAAAGGCTTTTTCTTTATGTTTTTCATCTTTTACAGCAATTAGTAATCTATTATTAGCTTTATCTAATGTTAAGCCTTCAACATTTCGAGATACATCGTTAAAGGTGCTAAATTTTTCTACAGTAGGATTGGTCAGGTAGTTTTCAACTTCAAAAATAATTCCGTCACTTCTTAGTACGTAAGCATCGTGATTAACGATGGCAATATCTTCGTAATCGCCTTGATCTGCAAAATCTATTCGTTGCTCTATAGAAGAAGTTTTAAGGTTGTAAATAAATATGGTGCCATCTTCATCTTCAATACAAGCAATTTTGTGATCACCGATCCAAGAAATACCGGAAATTTCTTGCAGAACGGGTGGTAACTCCCATTGGTTTATGATTTTATAATTTTTATAAATTGGATTTGTTTTATGGTGTTTTTGTGTAAAAGCAAATACCGTTAATCCAATAAAAAGAAATGTTCCTAAGATAATTTTAAATTCAGTTTTCATAGCTTTTGTTTTTAGTCCCAAAAAGTTTGGGTTGTGTTTAATTTTCCGTTTTCGTTAAATACTTTTTCTAATTCTGTAAAGCTTTGATCGATCTCTAATTGATAGTAAGTTTGCAGTCCTGCTTTTACTATTTCGAGCTCATCGATATCTTTAATGTCAAAATTTTTTAAAAGTATGTGTTGAAGTTTTTTTGGTAGGTTCTCAAAATCTTCTTCGTATTTATATTTAAGGAGTTTTCCTTTAGAATTAAATAATGCTTTATGATCGACCTCAGAAATTTCGAATTCTGCCTCATATAAATTTTCACTCAACAGCTCCCATTCAATTTCTTTTGCATTCGTAAATTGAAGTTGAAAGCTACTTGCTATTAAGGCAGGAACTTCTGTAAACGCGTGATCATCTTCTTCTTGGCAAGAAGTTGCTAGCAGAAAAAAGAATATTAGATAAATAAATTTCATCGTTTCTATTTTTAAATCTGATGCTAAATTGAGAAACGAATCTGGAAAGAATTTGGAAAGTGTCTAGCTCACTATAAAATTAATTAAACTTAAGGCTGAAAATATGTTTGCTTAGGTAAGTGTAGTTAAGTTCAAAATCATATTTATCTGCGATCGCCTTAGTAATTGGTAAGCCCAATCCGGTAGAATTTTTATGCGTATTAACTTTATAGAACCTTTTAAAAAGTTTATTCTTATCTAATTGCTTGTGCTTAGCTTCGTTTGTAATAGTTACTTTTTGATATTCTATAAAGATGTTTATAGTTGAATTTTCTTTAGCGTGAACTACTGCATTTTTAATGAGATTGGTAAATAAGATCACAGCTAAATCTTTATTCATAGCTATAGCAATAGATGCTTTGCTTGTAAGCTCGATCTTAATATTCCGGTGTTCTGCATAATCTGAAAAGTCTAATGCTATTTGTTCAATAATTGTATTGATCGAAACAGATTCTTCTTCAACAAATTGTTTATTATCAATTTTAGAAAGTAAGAGTAAGGCTTGGTTGAGTCTCGTCATCCGCTCTAAATTTTCTAATACAGAAGCTAGTTTTTCTAAATTCTCTTCAGACAATTCTTCTTTTTCCAAGAAAAGCTCAAGCTGATTAATACTTATGGCTAAAGGCGTTTGTAATTCGTGTGAAGCATTTTCTATAAATTGCTTTTGAGACCGAAAACTTTCTGTAGATTTTTGAAGTAATTTTTCAACCTGAGTATTTAAAAGCTGAAACTCTTCAACTTTAGTTTTTTCGAAATGAAAAGCTTGTTCTTCTTCGATTCGAAAGGTTTTTAAGTTTGCGAGAAGAGAATAAAATGGTTTCCAAAGTCGTTTTAAAATCCAATTATTTAAGAGCAGGATCACAAAAATTAAACCAAGATACAGCCATAATATAGAATAGAGTAGGTCTTCTATTAGATCGTCTTCTTCAACCATCGAGGTAATTACTTTTAATTTATAATAGTTGCCATCTTGTTCAAAAGCAGTTTCTAAAAGACGTACCGGCTCGAAATCTTTTTCATTCAACATATACATTAATGTATCTCGATAAGAATCTTTTGCGTGTTCAATTTCAGAAAAAGTTGTGGGATGTATCGTGTAATAGCCATCTTCAAACTCTTTTTTTAATAATGCCGTAGGATCTTTTTTAGCTTTATTAATTACTAAAATCTTCTGGTTTTCGAGTCCGTCATCAAGGCTATCATAAATTTCATCTAACATCTGAAAGTAGAAAATAACCGTAAACAGTGTTAGTGCAAATAACAGAATTGCAGAAAAATAAGCAGTGGTGTAGTTTAGTAATTTCATAAACTTATAAGTTTATAACCAATACCATAAACGGCTTTGATCTCTATATTTGCTCGATGATCTTTTAGTTTTTTTCTTAGGTTTTTTATCTGTGAGTAAATAAAATCGAAACTATCGGCTTGATCAATATGATCGCCCCAAACGTGTTCTGCAAGAGCAGTTTTATTTATCAATCTGTTTTTATTTGAAGCAAAATAGAGTAGAATATCAAATTCTTTTCGATTAAGTTCTAACGGAAGTTGATCTACTTTGGCGATTCTGTTTTCTAAATCAATATGTAGGTTTTCTATTTCTATGCCGGTACTTCCTTTTAAATTTCGTCTTCTAAAAATAGCTTTTATACGAGCATTTAATTCTGCCATATGAAAAGGCTTCGGTAAATAATCATCGGCTCCTAGATTTAAACCTTCTAATTTATCGTCGAGCGAATTTTTAGCAGAAACAATGATCACTCCGTCAGTGATGCCGCGATTTTTTAATTCTCTTAAAATTTCTAATCCGCTTTTACCGGGAAGCGAGATATCTAATAAAATACAGTCATAATTATAAACACCAATTTTAGAAAAAGCCGTTTCATAATTGGTTGCAGTCTCAACCAAATAATCTTCTTTTTCTAAGGTTTGCTTCATATTTTGAAGCATATCTTGCTCATCTTCTATAATTAAAACTTTCATCGAAATTTAAATTTAGGCAAAGATACTTTCAAAACTGGAAAGAATTGGGAATTATAGAGATGTCTTCTGTTCCTAAAAGATTACAGATTTAGCAGGTTGCTTTGTAAAGTATTTTAAAATTATAATTATGAAAACATTCAAAGCCGTATTAGTTCTATTTTTGGTAAGTATTGTTGCAAATGCACAAGACTTAACTATTGCAGAAGTGCCTTCTAACATTAAAACTCAATTTAATAAAGAATTTAAGAATGCCAGAGATATTGAGTGGGAAAATGATTTTGATAAGTTTAAAGTTGAATTTGAAGTAGATCGAATGGACTACGAAGTTTGGTATTCTACCGATGCAAAGCAAGTTAAGCTAGAAAAAGAAATTAGCAAATTAGATTTGCCAACAGCAGTGAGTAAAGCCATTCAAGCCAAATTTTCAGAGTATCATATAGATGATTGTGAGTTGCAAGAGGTAAATAATACTGTTACCTATTTTGTTGAATTAGAAAAATGGAATTATGAAATTGATGTAGTTTATTCTGCTAAAGGAAAATTAATAAGAACTACTCACTAACAAAATTTTTAATTTAGAAAAACTCCTGCTATTTGGTGGGAGTTTTTTATTTTGCTTAGATGAAGCTTGTACGAAAACATTGGAGCAATATTTTAATTATTTTGGTAATTATTTTGTTTACCATTCCGCAGACCAGAACCGAAATTCAGATTTTTGTAAATCGATTATTAGCTTCAACTCCTGCAAAAATTGAAGTGAAAGATCAGAAAGAATTAACTTCCTATTACTGGCCTTTAGAAGATCCTTACGGTCGGAGAAAAAATCTCGAAAGTTCTAAAAATAAGGTGATTTTTATGAATTATTGGGCAACTTGGTGTCCGCCATGTATCGCAGAAATGCCAGATTTAGAAAAGCTTTATCAGCGATACCAAGATCAGGTCGATTTTTATTTTGTGACGAATGATGATCCCGAAAAAGTAAGAAGCTTTATGAATAAGCATGAGTATACTTTTCCAATATATTTTTCTACGGGTAAAAAGCCGGAAAATCTATATTCAAATTCTTTGCCTAAAACTTATGTGATCGCAAAAGACGGGAAAATCGTTTTTGATAAAACAGGAACGGCTAACTGGAACAGCGACCGTTTTACAACCGTTTTAGATGATTTGATTTCTGAATAAGTGAAATTTTAAAGCGATTTAAAAAATGCTCTGATAAATGCTAAAGAAAATAGACTGCCCATAATTTTTAGATCTTCAGCCATCGTGGTTTCTTCATCTAAATATTGAAACACTTGCTGAATAGAATTTTTTGCGTAGAAATTCTCGAAAATCCATTCACCTTTTTCATTTTCTTCCTCTAATACTTTTAGAAATATCTTGTCGAAATACTGAAATTTCGCCTTGTATAAATCGTGATGAAAAACTTTATCTTCTTTGATATTCTTTAAAAGCTTTTCAATTTTTTTTTCGGTGTGTTTAAATGAATATCCTGTAGAAGCTTTTACCCAACCACCGGCAGTTCCTATTTTGGTGATTCGGTTGGAGTGGTATTTTTGAAACGGAAAATTTGTCATCGGGATAATGCCTTTTTCGGTTTCGGTAATTTTGTAGTGGTTTAGCTGAAGATATTTTTCGATATACGTTTTCAGTTGTTTATCATAGACAGTTTCGTCGGTAGTAAACGGAGTAAAAAATGTGTATTCAACAAAAGCTTTGGCAGGAGAGATAGGTAAAACATAAGTGAAACTTGTTGAATTTTTCCATTTTAACCGATAATCCATCATCGTGAATTTATCGGGAGAAAAAACGGGTTTTTCAGTTTCGATCATCCAACCTTTAAAATGCTGAAAAATATTAATATAATCTTTTTGATTACTGAAATACTCTTTCGGAATACGACTATCAAAAACCTGAGCAGCTTGATAAGTTTGAGATGGAGTAGAAACCGTGACAGTGTTTTCTTTTTCTTCCGCAGAAATTACTTCTTCGTGAATAAATTCAACAGTAGAAATTTTTTTTAATTCCGCTAAAACATAATTATAGAAATCGATCGACCTGATCATTTTGTAACGATAAGGTTCAAGCTGAAAATCGATTTGTTTATTCGAGGTAATTACTTCTCCTGCCGACCAAGATTTATGAATAATAGATTCCCATTTTCCTTCGCCTTGCTCCCAAAAACACCAAGTTTTGTCATTTTCGGTTTTTAAAGATTTATCAAGAAGTGCAATTTTTTTATTCTGAAAATACTCGTCTCTAGAAAGCGATAAAGCCAACTGTAAACCGGCTAAACCACTGCCAATAATGATATAATCAAATTGATTAGAAATCATTCAAAACAAACTACTTCTTAAAGTATTTAAAAGGCACGATAAGCATCCCAAAGTTTTCGCCGTGGTCTTTACCTAAATGTTTATGATGCATTTTGTGCGCACGTCTAATACCGCGAGCATACCAGTTATTGGCATTTCTAAACATTTTAAAACGCTGATGTATAAAAATATCGTGAACGGTAAAATAAGCAATACCGTAAGCAAGAATGCCTAAACCAATGGGTAAGGTAAACCAAACATCTTCGTAACGCCAAAGTAAAAAGCAACCAATACTTACCAATGCATAAAACACAAAAAATAAGTCGTTACGCTCCCACCAACTGCCGTGATCTTTATGGTGATGATCTTTGTGTAGAGACCACAAAAAGCCGTGCATTATGTATTTATGCGTAAACCACGCCATAAATTCCATAAAGAAGAAGGTTCCTAAGAAAATAAGTATCCAATATACGGTTTGCATAATGTACGTTTATAATTTGGGATGTTTTCTTTTTTGCACTCGAACTCGTTCAGCTTTAACTTTTGGAGTTGAAAAAGTGAATTTTGCCATTGTGATGATGCAAGCAACTACTAAAAGTGAAAATATTGTGATCATAGTTTTTATATTAAGTTTAATCGGCAAGACACGTAACACTGTGCTAAAAGTCCTGCTTTTTGATAGTTAGGGACGCGAACTCTTCTTTTTCTAATTTCTAAAGAAGGCACGGCTTTAAGTTTTTTTAATAATTTAGAAAAATACACATAAGCAGTGTAAACTCCAAGTTTTGCTTCCACAGGAAGTTTTTCGATTCCGCGTAAGGCTTGTGCGAAATCTTCTTCAATTTCTTGAATTATTTTTTGTTTAGATGCTTCGTCTAATTGTTCTAGGTTGGTGTTGGGAAAATAACTTCTTCTTAGATCTTCAAAATCTGCTTTTAAGTCTCTTAAAAAGTTCACTTTTTGAAAAGCAGAACCCAATTTCATTGCGTCATTTTTTAATTCGTCATATTTTTCCTGATCGCCTTTTACAAAAACTTTTAAACACATAAGACCAACAACGTCGGCGCTTCCGTAGATATATTTCTCATATTCTTCTGTAGTAAGGTAAGTAGATTTGTGTAAATCCATACGCATACTGTTCATAAAAGCTTCATACAATTCTGCAGGAATATGGTATTTGTGCACCGTTTCTTGAAAAGCGTTTAAAATTGGATTTAGACTAATTTTATCTTCAATAGCTTTATACATTTCAATTTCAAAATCATTGAAAAGTTTTTCTTTATCGTAGTCGTGAAAAGTATCTACAATCTCATCGGCAAAACGCACAAAACCGTAAATATTGTAAACGTCTTGGCGAATAGACGGCGCTAATAATTTGGTAGCTACAGAAAATGAAGTGCTGTAGGAATTTGTAACTGTTTGGCTGCATTGCCTCGAAACGGAATCAAAAATAGATTTCATAGGGTTATTCGTATTTTTTAATAAGGTCCGAAACTAATTTTCCTGAGATTAAAGCAGGAGGAACGCCCGGTCCCGGTACGGTTAGCTGTCCTGTAAAATACAGACCTTTTACTTTTTTGCTTTTTAATTTTGGTCTTAAAAAAGCCGTTTGTAAAAGGGTGTTGGCTAAGCCATAAGCATTTCCTTTGTACGAGTTATATTCTTCAATAAAATCGTTAACACAGAAGCTTTTTTTGAATATAATATTTTTTTTAATGTTTTGCTGAGTTATTTTTTCAAATCGATCGATTATTTTATCAAAATAACGTTCTCTTAACGCTTGTTCATCTTTTATTCCCGGAGCTAGCGGAATTAAAAATATACCGGCTTCTTTACCAATGGGAGCCGAATTTTTATCGGTTTTAGAAGGGAAACTCGCGTAGAATAAAGGATCTTCCGGCCATTCATTCACGTCATAAATTGCGTGAGCGTGTTTTTCAAAATCGACATCAAAAAATAAGGTGTGGTGTTCTACATTTTCTAATTTTTTATCGAAACCTACATAAAATAAAAGGGAAGAAGGCGCGAAGGTTTTCTTTTCCCAGAATTTTTCTGAATACTGTCGGTATTTCTGATCTAATAAAGTTTCTGAATGATGATAATCGGCACCACTTAACACAATGTCTGCATTGTGTTTTTTCCCTTTAGCGATAATTCCGCAGGCTTTATTATTTTCGACTAGAATCTTTTCGACATTTTGTTGTGTGTTAAATTTTACTCCTAACGATTCTGCCAAACGCTCAATACCCAAGATCACTTGATACATCCCGCCTTGCGGATGCCAAGTGCCTAAACCAAAATCGGCAAAATTCATGAAATTATAAAATGCCGGGGTGTCGCTAGGTTTTGCTCCTAAAAATAACACCGGAAATTCTAATACCTGAACTAACTTTTTATTTTTAAATTCTTTACGAACTTCTCTGGCAATAGTGCTAAAAAACTGTCCTAACTTTTTAGCGGTTTCTACAGTTACCAGTTCTAACGGTGATTCGCCCGGGCGATAGACTAGATCTTTAATAGCGATATCGTAATTTTCTTTAGCTTGACCGATAAATTTTTTCAGCTTTTTTGAACTACCCGGTTCGATACGATCAAATTCTGAATAAATTTTTTCTAACGTATCGCCAATGGTGATTTCATCTTCTTTTCCGAAGAAAACTTTGTACGCAGGACTCAGTTTTAAAAGTTGGTAATAATCGGAAGTCTGTTTATTAAAGTCAGCAAAAAAACGTTCAAAAACATCGGGCATCCAATACCAAGTTGGCCCAATATCGAAAGTGAAGCCTTCTTTTTTGTATTGCCGCGCTCTCCCGCCAATGGTGTCGTTTTTTTCGAAAATCTCTACTTCGTAGCCTTGTTTTGCCAGATAGCAAGAGGAAGCTAATGAGGAGAAGCCGGAGCCGATGATGATTATTTTTTTCATTTATAATTTTCTTACTAATTCTTCTAACGACTTCATGGGTTTTATTTTTTCTGATGGGGTTTCTGTAATCGCTTCAGATTTTTTGCCTAACACCCACAATTCAGCATCGATAGTAGAAAGTATTTCGTTATTAAATTGTTCTAAATATTTAGCTTCGTTTACCGGTTTAACAGTAAAATAGCTGATAAATCGAATATTATCGTAAACTTTATTCAGAAATTTTAGATCTTCCATTGGTAAGCTTTGACCTAAATAAATGGCTTGGTAACCGTGCAATAAAATCTCGTAATTTGTATACAAAATTCCTAAATCGTGTACTTCATTTTCTGGCAAGAAAAGCACAAAATTAAGATGTTTTTTTTGTGGTTTTTGCTGCTGAAGATTTTCAATATTTAATAATAACTTCTGCTTAATTAAATTTGAAATAAAATGCTCGTGAACGGGATGAATAGAGTTGGTCTGCCATAAAAGTCCGATGCTTTCTAACAAAGGAATAAATACTTGATGAAAGATCTCTCGAAACGTTTTCGTTTTTAAAAGGCTATTATAAGTGTCGAAAAACAAGTTTTGATCAAAATTGTACATCGACAGCGTAAACGATTTGATTGCGCGATCATTACTGTGATTAGTTGAAGAAATACTTTTTACAAGCTCATTAATTTCTTCATCTTTAAGTTTAGAAATACGCGAGATCTTATAGCCATTTTCATTTAAAAAAGAAATATTTAGAAGTTTTTGAAGATCTTCTAAGCCATAAGTTCTAATATTGGTGTCGGTACGTTCTGGCGTTAAAATTCCATAGCGTTTTTCCCACATTCTTAAAGTATGTGCTTTAATACCGCTAAGAACTTCAAGATCTTTTATACTAAATTGTTTCTTTATGTAGGTCATCTTCAGTTACTGTAAAATCAAACCTACTACAAAGAAATTATTTTTGTTTAAAAATTAAGTTAAAAGATTAAACAAAAATTTTGCTATTGAATTTAAACTGAAATTTACTTCAGCTTTTCAGCAATTAAAGAGGAGAAATATTGAACCCCGGTTTTAATGCAATTTTCATCTACATTGAAATTTGGCGAATGCGGCATTGAGATGATTCCTTTTTGATAATTAGAACCATTAACTAGAAAAGTAAACTCTGAAAAGGTTTTTTAAATATAACAAAAAAAGCGAATGAAAACTAAGTGAAAATAAATGTGCCCAGGATGGGAGTCGAACCCATACGCCCTAATGGACACATGGCCCTCAACCATGCCTGTCTACCAATTCCAGCACCCGGGCTCAATAAAATAGGAAATCTTATAAAATAAGAAGAAGTGATCTGGCTGGGGCTCGAACCCAGGACCCTCTCCTTAAAAGGGAGATGCTCTACCAACTGAGCTACCAGATCATTATTAAAAGAACTATAATTTTTCAACTAAAAATTATAAAAAATAAAAGTGATCTGGCTGGGGCTCGAACCCAGGACCCTCTCCTTAAAAGGGAGATGCTCTACCAACTGAGCTATCGAATCCTCTTCAATCAGAGTACTAATCACTCTAATTTTCGAGGTGCAAATATAGATGTTTAATTGCATTTAGAAAAGCATGTATTTCCCAAAAGCTCCTATATTTCGACAAGAAGCATACCTTTGCGCTAGAGGTATAATCCCATGCCTCAAATGGACTCACTTTACACGATAAATGCGGAATCAAGTTGTCATCATAACAGGAGCATCTTCAGGTATCGGACGGGCCTGCGCAATGGAATATGCAAAGCAAGGAGCGAGTGTAGTTCTCTCTGCGAGGAATCAGGATAAGTTAGAGGAGTTGTCAACAGCTGTAAAGGAGCTTGGAGCTAAAGTGCTGATTGTTCCGTGCGATGTAACTATTGATCAAGATAGAAGGAAGTTGATCGATGCTACCATTGAAGAATTTGGGCGCATTGATGTACTGCTCAACAACGCGGGAATTAGTCAGCGTTCTCTGGCTAAGGATACGTTGCTTGAAGTGGAAAGACAGCTGATGGAGATAAATTATTTCGGGGTTATAGCCCTTACCAAATTGGCGCTAAAACATATGATCGCAGCTAAATCAGGGCATATTGGGGTTATTAGCAGTATTGTGGGCAAATTTGGATTCCCCTTAAGAACGGGCTACTCAGCCACAAAGCATGCGCTACACGGATATTTCGAATCATTGCGCGCTGAATTGCATGATGATAATATCAAAGTGATCATTATTTGTCCAGGTAGGGTCAAAACCAATATTTCCATAAATGCACTGACAGAAGATGGCTCCAGTCACAGTAAAATGGATGACGGCACGGAGGCAGGTATAAGTGCTGAAAGCTGCGCTCGTCAAATTGTAAAAGCGATCGATAAAGGAAAAAGAGAAACGTATATAGGAGGGAAGGAAATATTGATGATTTACATCAGGAGGTTTCTACCAGGTGTATTTCACAAAATGATCTTGAATATTAAGCCTACCTGACCAAATTATGGCAAAGATAATTAGCGGAATTCAACAGATTGGCATTGGTATTCCAGACATGCATGAGGCGTGGAAATGGTATCGCGGTGCATTTGGAATGGATATCCGAATGTTCGAAGAAAGTGCTGAAGCGCCAGATATGGCAAACTACACAGGTGGGAAAGTTCAGTCCCGGATAGCTGCTCTGGCAGTGAATATGAAGGGCGGAGGCGGATTCGAGATATGGCAATATACCAGTCGTGAACCCGTATCTCCGAAAGAGCCGGTAGTACTGGGGGATTATGGAATCTTTGCAGGGAAAATGAAAGCTCCTAACGTTGCAGCTGCTTATAATTATCATAAAGCCAACGGGTATAATATATTGGGTGAACTCGGCAAGACACCAGATGGAGGTGATACCTTCTTTGTTATCGATCCCTACGAGAACATTTTCCAGGTTGTACAAAGCGATGACTGGTTCTCTACCACGGAAAGTGTAACTGGAGGCGCTGAAGGTTCTATAATCGGTGTTTCAGATATTGACAAAGCACGGACACTTTACAGTGACATTCTTGGCTACGATAAGGTAGTATATGACGAAGAGGACGTATTTACTGATTTTAGTGGACTACCAGGTGGAGGTCAGACCATGCGAAGAGTATTATTAAGGCGACAGCAACCAACGTCAGGTAGTTTTAGTGAGTTCCTAGGTTCGGGCTCCGTTGAATTGGTGCAGGTCCAAGGCAGCCAACCCAAGAAAATATTTGCAGACAGATATTGGGGAGACAGAGGGTTCATTCACCTTTGTTTTGACATTAAAGACATGAATGCCATTAAGGCTGAATGTGAAAGCAAGGGCTACCCTTTTACAGTTGATAGTGGAGAAGTCTTTGACATGGGCGAAGCCAGTGGCCGCTTCAGCTATATTGAAGACCCGGATGGGACATTGATTGAATTTGTTGAGACCAACAAGATACCAATTGTCAAGAAAATTGGGTGGTACTTAACACTAAACAAAAAGAATCCTGAGAAACCCCTGCCCCGCTGGATATTGAAGATGCTATCCTTTAATCGGGTAAAGGATTAGTGCTATTCCAAGTATCAGTCACGGCACAAATGTACGACACTTAAGAAGCCAGACTTAGATTGGGATTGTATTCTGGTACTACAGAATCTGCCTTACTCAAATGTTTGAGCATGCCGATGTGGGCCGCAAAAGCCTCACTGAAGGTGTTATATTCCTTGT
>DTTX01000031.1 GCA_012964435.1 Mesonia sp.
GAATATAGTATTTTAAATTTTTTACTTGCAGTTAATGGGTGTTGCTTTGCCTTCTCTATTTCTTTAATTACTGTATTAGCAGTAGCTCTAGTTAAATAAACTCCACCATTAGAATCTCTTAGTACTTTATGAACCTCTGAGTCTTTATGACCAGTTACTATAGATGGTTTTGCGCTAGCCATCATACCTAGAATCTTAGATGGCATTACAGTGTCTAAAATCTCTTCTTTTTGAAATAAAAAATGTAGATCTGTACCACAAAGTAGATCATTTAGTGTTTCGTAAGATACAGGCGGATGAATTTTTATATTAAAAGCCTTTAACTCTTCTTCCAGGTTAACTTTTGCACTACCGTCACCTACTAAAATAAATTCATATTCTTGGCTATTTATATTCTCTACAATTTCTAAGAACAAGTTCCAGTTTTGTTTATCTGCAATACTACCTGAATATAGTATTTTAAATTTTTTACTTGCAGTTAATGGGTGTTGCTTTGCCTTCTTTGGATCTATTGTTTGACTATCTATCCAATTTGGAAAAAAATATGTAGTTGAGGCTGTCTTCGATTGAAGCTTTTTTATCATTGAATAACTAATAGTACTCACTTTATCTGCCTTATTAAGAACGTTTCTTTCAAACTTCATAAGTAGTTTATACAAAAAACTCCCTTTTTTATTAAATGCTAGTCCAGACTGAAATGCTGCGTCAAACTCAAAATCTTGTATATGAATCCAAGATTTAGATTTATGTTTTTTACTTAGAAAATTTCCTAATAATGCTGATGTTGTAAATGGGATAACAGATATTACTAAATCACAATCTTGTGTTTTTTTTGTGTTGAAATAACTACCTATTGTAAAATCTAAAATATGAACTATTCTTTTTAAAAACGTAGGATTTGACGGTGTGTATTGTTTATATCTGTAAATCGAAATACCTTTATAATTCTCTTTTAAAAATTTAGGTTTAGACTTATAATTTTCTGATATTCTCCATTGCGGGTAATATGGAAATGCGGTAATTACAGATACATTATAGCCATTGTCGTTTAAGTACTCTGCAAACTGAGTAGAGTATAAACCTATTGCAGTGTTTTCTGGATAAAAATTTAATGATATTAGGGTGATATTCTTTATTTTCAAACCTTTGACTTAAAGTTGAATTTATAGCTTTTAAATTCTATTTTTTATTATTTTAAATGGGCTACCAAAGCCGATTTTCTGTTTTGGAACATTTTTGAAAACACTACTTCTAGCTCCAATTACTGAACCTTCGCCAATAGTAACTCCGGGTGCTACATAAACATCTGTGGCTAACCAACATTTTTTTTCAATAGAAATTTTTTGAGCATATATCTCAAAGCTCTCGCTTTTATAATCATGGGATCCGGTGCAGAGATATGATTTTTGAGATATTACTGCGTGAGCCCCAATTTCTATTTCTCCTAAAGTATACAAAACTACATCGTCACCAACCCAAGCATAATCTCCTATACTTAACTTCCAAGGATAAGTTATTTTTACACTAGGTCTAATAATTACATTTTTTCCGATTTTTGCATCAAAAATTCTTAATAAAAACCTTCTCCAAGCATACATAAACTGTGGTGACAACTTAAATAAAGTAGCTTGTACCAACCACCATAATTGAACGGTTATTTTTGATCTACCTCTAAATCCCGGCGGTGTTTTATATGTATTTAAGTTTTGAATGTTCAAAGTTTTTAATTATTTATTTTGGCAATAAAGATTTATAAATATTATTCCACTCATTAAATCTACTTTTCCACGAATAATTTTTTTCAACAAAACTCTTTAGTTTTTTACCATTATATTCACGTTCAACATCGGATAAGTTTAAAATTCTGTCTAAAGCATCGACTAATTCTTTTGTATTAGGGTTTATTAACTCACCTCCATTATTTGACCATTCTTTTTTAATTCCTGTTGCATATGTTGTAATTACAGGAACCTCTTGTAGTGCAGCTTCTATATTTACCATACCTATCACTTCTGAATATGATGGGGCAACAAATACAGTAGAATTTTTATATAGCAGGTTTTTTTCTTTACCATTGACTCTTCCCAAAAACTCAACTCTGTGCTCAATGTTTAAAGAGTTAGCTTTATTTTTTAATTCAGATAAATAATCACTTTTAGGTCCAGCTATTTTTAATTTAATATTAGAGTCTTGAATCAAAGAAAGAGCATTCAACAATAAGTCAATTCCTTTCACCAAGTGGAGTCGACCAACAAATAGAATATACCTTTTGTTTTTATTTTTGAAATTAGTTGACTGTAATTCTTTTTCTTTATAATTACTTGTATCTATTAAGTTGGGTATTTCAAAAATCTTTGTTCGAGGGAATATCTTTTTTAGGTTCTTTTTTTCAGATAAAGTTATTGCATGAATAGCTGTTGCTTTAGAGAATTTAGTATTTGTTAAGAATGAAGAATATATTTTCTTTTTTAAGAATTTTTGCTCCCAAAGCCATGGCTCATACATACCGTGAAATGTTATGATGAATGGTATATTATTTTTTATAGCAAATTTAGCTGAAAAATATTGTTGGTGCATCCAAGCACCATGAATATGTAAAATATCTATATTATCATTCTCTTTTAGATTTCTAAGATTTTTAATAAATCTTTTTGAATAATTCCAAGGATTTTTTTTCTGATCAGAAAATTCTACAACACATTCATCGCCTTCTTCATAAAATGGGCTTAGTATTTTAGATATAAATCCATTTTCATTCAACTTATTGTTAAGGCTCTTGACAGTAGTTCTAACGCCACCGCTAGCATAAGAAAAGTCTTCTAGTATATGGATGATCTTTATCAAACTAAAACTTTTTTATTATTTATTTCGGGTAATTTTTCGAATAAGCTATTAAGAGAAAAAAGATTTAAAAACAAGGCAAAAAAGATAACTCCATCTTCTCTCTCCAAAATATTTTCGGTAAGCATATTTAAAAAATAAAAAAGCATTACGGCAATAAAAAACTTATTGTCTAGCCGTATGGCATAAAGAAAGTTAAGGGTTAAATAACCCATAAATACTATCATTAAAACAATACCGCCGATAAGCAAAAAGCTCAATATCTGATTATGAGAGTTATATCTGCCTTTTTGTAATATATAGTTTTCAGATTCGTAGTATGCTTTAAATAACCTTTCGTTATAATCTCCAATACCATATCCCAAAACTGGTGCTTCTTCGATTACCTCAAGGCTTTTGGTATAAATAGAATAGCGAATATTAGTAGAAGAAGCTTTGCCCTCCTGTAAATTCTCCATCGCTATTATTTCATAAAATTTCTCTCGTGTTTTTGGGATTGTAGCAATTAAAAGGATAAAGGTAAAAACCCCCATTAAATAAGGGCGTGTTATGTTTATATTTTTTTGGCTTAGCACCAATAGGGTTAATACCAATACCAAAGCGATAATTGGCCCTTTTTTAGAATACAATAAAATAAAAGACAACAAGCCTGCGTCTATCAAAAGCAAACTTACCAGGCTTAAGGTTTTTTGATTTTTAAATAAAAGAAAAGCAGAAAATATAATTGCCAATGCACAATGTATGGATATATAAATCGGGTGTATATTAAATTTTCCAGCGTCTTTATCAATTGCTGTGGCAAAGTGAATAAGCATTTCATCAAACGTGTAGTTGGTTGCCCAAAACCAAATGAACAAGCCAGCATTTAATATAAATATACTGAAGATATAGGTTTTTAGATAAGTGTCTAAATTACTAAAAAGGTAGTTTCTTTCTTCTTTTCTTAGTAAAGAAAACATAAACGGAAAAACCACTAAAGAGGACATTGTAGAAAGTTTTTTTATACCATAGCCTAAATTGGAAGAGTAAATTAAAGTTAAGGTCAAAAAGAAAAAGAATAAACCATTAGTTATAAAAAACTTTTTATTGAGGTAAAATTTATTTTTAAACCTAAATAGTAGAAGGCTCAAAAAAACAATACCTATTACTATTGCTTTTAGGTTAGAAGGCAACAAAACTAAGGCAAATAATGGCCATATAATATATTTTAAATAATTATAAGTTTTCTCCGAACTCATTATTTCTTTTTGTTTTTGTAAAAGCCTGTCTTATGAAATATTGAATAATTTTAGGTAATACAATTACCCCTCCTAATGTGCCAATATAATAAGAAAAACCATTGGTGAAATCTCCTCTTAATAAAAAGATTAAATGAATGGCAAAATAAAATGCCATTACTTTATATAAAAAATCTTCGTGACTTAACCAATTATCCATAAGCTTAAATACACAAGCTAAAAAAATTGCTGCTATTATAACCCCTAGAATACCAAAATTTATATAGCCTTCGGATACAATTGGATTTGATAAATTATCAAATTTAAAATCATAATCGGCTATTAGATATTCACCAATAAGTTTGCCGGTGGTATTGGGTTTATTTTCCCAAATATCTCTTGGTATAAAAAATAAAAATGCGCTTAAAGATTGATAACCGTATGATAGTTGATGATGATCCGTATAATCAACAGTTGCCATTACGTTAGAAAATGCATCATAATTAAGTGTTTCAAAAGTAGAAGTTAGGCTCCCTCCTTTATTTTTTTCTAATAAAACACTCGGTTTGTTAACAATCTCCTCGAACGAAGCATCGGTATGTGTTAGAACTGCAGTTAAAGGAAACAAAACTATCATTGAAAAAAATAAAAAAGACAGCGTTTTAATATTCGTATTTAGGAGTCTTGGTATAAATAAAAATATTAAACTAATATAAATTGGCCCTAATGCATTTCTTTTTTCTGTAAGCGGATTTTTAAACCAAAATAATAAAATAAAAAAAAGCGTCAAATAACATAATATCTCTAATGCCTTCTTCGATCCTGGTTTTTTGTTTTTGAAATATTGAACACAGAGTATTATACCTGCAAAAGGTAAAAGAAATAATACTTTTTTCCAGATTAAAAGTGTAGATACAGAATAAGTTGATTCCATCCAGTTAGGTCTAGATAATTCTGCCATTAAAAAACTTAAACTCCCTACAAAAACAAATATCGATAATATTAGTATTACAAAAATTGCAACCCGTAATGTCTTTTTATTTCCTTGTTTATAAATATTCTTTTTTGTTTTTAATTTCTTTAAAAATAAATAGGTGGTAACAAAGGAAATATTGAATAAAAAAATAAGAAAGTTTGTAAAAAGTACTAGATCCTCTCTATATATAAAGTTTGTTGCAAATCTATTATTATCTATTGAAAATGAATTAATCTGTATAATAGGAGCCACCAAAAAAAATAAAATATTAAAAACTATAAAGCTAGATAAAAATGGAGAAAACTTTTTTTCTACAAATATGTGATAATAAGTTATAAGAGTTAAAACAATAGCATTTACGATAAAAGAGATAAACACATTAAGGCTAGATTCTAGAGTAGAAAAAAGAAGTATTAGCAACAGAAGGTACGATATAAACAAAAAAAGTTTAGCTTTCATGTGCAAAGTAAATTTCAATAAAGGTTGATGCCATTGACTCTATAGAGTAACGATCTTTACAAAACTCAGCAATTTCCTTTCTCCTAAGTAACCATAACTCTTTTTGAAGAAAAATATCGTTTAATTTTTTTCTAAAATCAATAAGATTATCAGTTTCAAAATAAATAGCATTAAAATCTTCTTTTACGGCTTCAATTTCTGGTGAATGATTTTCGTGTCTAGAAATGATCATAGGCACCCCAAAGCCAAAACTTTGAGTAATCGATAAACCTACATACCCTGGAGATACCGAAACTAAAGATTTTTGATATAGTATTGATAGTCTTTCAACCTCGCTAATATGACCTAAAATTTCTACTCTATTTTCTAACTTATTTTTTTTTGTATAATCTATTAAATTTTGCAATTCTTCTCCGTCCCCTACCAAAATCAAATTAGTATTTTCAGGTATGATATCTAAACTTTGATGAAAACCTTTTAAAAGAAATTTAGGTTTCTTATCTGCTACCATTCTTCCAACATAAATGATATTGTTTCCAGCAATACTATAATCTGTACACATTTCTTTTTTACTATATACAGAGTTTGGTGCAGCTTTAATGTTTTTTTTGGGCATTTTTTTTTGAAGCTCCTCTTTTTGCTGATGAGTATAAACAACAACTTCTGTAGCTAACAAACGCATTAAGTTTCTTACGAAATCTGATTTACTTTTCTTTCCTGCTCTTGGCCAAGCGTGTCCCCAAGCAATAGTTTTTCTAAAAAAAAGTTTTCTAAACATTAAAAATAGCCAGTTAGAAATAATCCTAGGATTCATCTCTAATACCAAAACATTTTTACTAAACAAAAGATACCAATGCCCTTTTTGAAAAAGAAGTTTTCTTTTTAAAAAATAAATGTTTTTAAGCTTATTAAAAGTAATTCTATTATCTGACTTTATAGATCTATCAAAATAAGACTCACCAGAATATACTTCAAAGTTATTACCTAATTTTTCTTTTAAAAAATTAATGAATTTTGACCTATAATCAGGTAAACAAGTTTGTATAAGTATTAATTTAGGCAATATTCTCTATTTTTTTGAAATAATAGAATGAGATTATAAGAATAATTAATTCTGTTGACACTGCAGATAATGCAACTCCGTAAATATTAAAAAAGTTTGCAAGTAATACACATATTATAATATTATAAATACCTCCGTAGATCATGGATTTCATCCTAATTTTATATTTTTTAATTGCAGGAAAATATAATGTAACAAATAACATATTAAGAGATGAGAATATTGCTATAAAAGATAGAATTCTTAAAATTTCAGCATATTTTAATATTAATTCATCTTCATAAACTAACCATAAAATTTCTTCAGAAAAATAAAATGTTACTCCGAATACAATCAATGCACTTACAGAAATTGGTGCAATCATTCTATTAATTAACGATTTGATTGTAATAAACTTTTTTTTTGATAACCAAGGGAATAATGCTTGGTAAAGAGGTATGTATAAACTTTTTACTGCTAATATTAGTTTTTCTAAGGCGGCAAAAACTCCAGCTAATGCATCACCAGCTATTATACCTAGTATAAACGTGTTACTTGATGTATAAAAGCTTGTAGCTACATTAGATAAAAACAAAGGAGCAGATTCTTTTACTAATACTTTAAGGTTTTTGATTTTCGGAGTTTTAAAATACACATATTTTAAACTCAAAAATAAACCAATTAACCCCGCTACGATAAAACCACCTCCATTAAATATTGGCACTAAATAATAATCTGATGATGAATGAATGAAGATGAAAATACAAGCAGTAAAAATTAATTTTGCAAGAATATTGATATAAGTGATAATTTTCATTTTTTCAATTCCTTGAAAAAACCAAGTAGGAAATATACACTGCCCTAAAACCATACCGAAGCTAAATAAGTAAACCGATGCTTCCGCTCTAAATTTTTCAACCGTTAAGATCAATAGTAAAAGTATAACAAGGGTACATATTAATAGAAAGCTTTTAATACTGAAGACACTCCAATAAAAATTGGAAAGATTTTTTTTGTTGGACTTTAAAAGCGAAACTTCTCTAGTTGCGCTAATGTTAAAACCAAAATCTACAATTACCGTAAAAAAAACGGCCAGTGATTGGGCAACCATTACCGTACCGTATTTTTCTGCTCCAAGATTTCTAACCAAATAAGGAAATGTGATTAGAGGTAATATATAGTTTGATCCTTGAATTAATAAAAGGGATAAAAAGTTAATTAAAACTTGCTTTTTATCTTTTTGATTAATCAAAGATTTTAGCATTATCATTTAAATACTTAAAAATATCTTAGCGCTTAACGCTAAGATATCTTATTAATTTAATAACCTACCGCTTCACCAAAAAGTGCGGATTGAGTAAGTTTTCTTTATTGTAACGAAGCGGTTTATCGTCTTCCATATTGATCACTTCTAAGTCTAAACCTTTTAAAACTGCATGTGCTGCTGCAGTATCCCATTCCATCGTTGGGGCGAAGCGTGGATAAATATCGGCTTCACTATCGGCGATCAACATAAACTTTAATGAGCTTCCCATCGAAACGGTCTGCGCATTATCAAATTTTTCGATATAATTAGCCGTCTCGTCGTTTAAGTGTGATCTTGATGCAACTATACGAACCGTGTCTGTTTCGTTCTTTATAAGCTCTAATTTATGCTGCGGATCCATATTTTCACCCATATAGGCTCCAAGATCTTTTCCGCCAAAATAAAGTTTATCTAAAACCGGCGCATACACCACTCCTAAAATAGGTTCGTTTTTATGTATTAACGCGATGTTTACAGTAAACTCACCGTTTTGTTTGATGAATTCTTTAGTACCGTCTAAAGGATCGACCATCCAGAAATATTCCCAGTCTTTCCTTTCTTCGTAAGGAATTTCTTTTCCTTCTTCAGATAAAATAGGAAAGTCGTTATGATCTTTTAATTTTTTAACAATAACCTCATGTGCCAAGCGATCTGCTTTGGTTAATGGACTATCATCTCCCTTTTTTTCAACATTAAAATCATCAGAGTTATATACTTCTAAGATTTCTATTCCTGCATCCCTCGCTGCATCGATAATTACTGGGAGATATTCTTTAAGTTCCATAGTTAGTTATTGGTTTTTTATAAAATCATTCCGGCAGCAACCGTTTCATTGGTGCTTTCATCAATTAAGATGATGCTTCCGGTATTTCTATTTTCTCGGTAATCGTCTGTCATTAATGGTTTAGTAGTTCTTAATTTTACTCTACTAATATCATTCATTTTTAATGACTTGTCTTCGGTATTTCTATTATAAGTATTGATGTCGATTTTATACACTACTTCTTTAATCATCGCTCGTTGCTCGTTAGAAGTATGCATGACCGTATATTTTGCTCTCGGCTTCGCTTCATCTGTATTTAACCAACATAACATCGCATCGATATCTTGCTTAGGTTCTGGCTGATTGTTTGTTTTCACGATCATATCACCACGACTAATGTCAATATCATCTTCCAACGTAATAGCTATAGACATCGGTGCAAAAGCTTCTTCTAATTCACCTTCATCAGAATGTACTGCTTTTATGGTTGAAGTAAATCCTGAAGGTAAAATAGTTACCTCATCTTTTGGTCTAAAAATTCCGCTGGCAACTCTTCCTGCATAACCTCTAAAATCGATAAAACCTTCACGTTGTGGTCTTAATACCGTTTGCACAGGAAAACGTGCATCTACTTTATTGATATCACTACTAATATGAAGGGTCTCTAGCTCGTGTAATAAAGGCGAACCTTGATACCATTTCATATTTTCTGAACGATTCACCACGTTATCTCCTAACAATGCACTAATCGGAATGTAGCGTACATCTTTGATCAATAATTTAGATGAAAACTCTTCGAACTGACCAACAATATCATTATATACTTCTTCTGAATAATCTACCAAATCCATCTTATTGATACATACAATAATGTGCGGAATTTGAAGTAAGGAAGCGATAAATGTGTGACGCTTGGTTTGTTCTATAACACCGTGACGCGCATCAATTAAAATAATCGCTGCATTTGCTGTTGAAGCTCCAGTCACCATATTTCTGGTATACTGAATGTGTCCCGGAGTATCTGCAATGATAAACTTACGTTTAGGAGTCGTGAAATAGCGATAGGCTACATCGATGGTGATCCCTTGTTCACGTTCATCTTTTAAACCATCGGTAAACATGGCTAAATCGACACCTTCGTGACCTTTTTTCTTACTAGAGTTTTCTACTGCTTCGATCTGATCTTCAAAAATAGATTTAGAATCGTATAAAAGTCTACCGATTAAGGTACTTTTTCCGTCGTCTACACTTCCGGCAGTTGTAAATCTTAGTAATTGGTTTTTATCTATTTGCATTGGTTTAAATTTTAAGCTTACCAATTTTGCAGCAATCTCGAAATTATTGTTTCTCTACAAGCTATTGGTAAAAAGGTGTTTTTTTTGAAAAACTTTATCAATTAATCATAATATATTCACAAAACAAAAAAGGCAATTTTCTAGAAATAACCTTCTCTTTTTCTGTCTTCCATCGCAGTTTCAGAACGCTTATCATCAGAACGATTTCCACGCTCGGTTTGACGCATCGTTGAAACTTCTAAAGCAACTTTCTCTAACGTATCGGCATCACTTTCAATACCACCGGTAATGGTAATATCTCCTAAAGTTCTAAATCTAATTTTCTTAGTAACGATCTCTTCGTGTTCTTCTAACTTCAAAAATTCTGAATTAGGGATCCAAGAACCGTTTCTCATCACCACTTCTCTTTCGTGTGCTAAATACAATGAAGGAATTTGAATGTTTTCACGCTGAATGTAGTTCCACACATCCATCTCGGTCCAGTTACTAATTGGGAAAGCTCTAAAATGTTCTCCTTCAAAATGTTTTCCGTTAAGTAAGTTCCAAAGTTCCGGACGTTGATTCTTAGGATCCCATTGCCCGAAATCGTCACGATGTGAGAAGAAACGTTCTTTTGCTCGTGCTTTCTCTTCATCACGACGCCCGCCACCAATCGCACAATCTACTTTGTTTTCTTCAATAGCATCTAAAAGCGTGGTGATCTGTAAAGCGTTACGCGTTGCATTTTTTCCTTTTTCTTCCTGAACGCGACCTTTATCGATCGATTCTTGTACCGAACCTACGATTAATCTTGCGCCTAAACTTTCAATAAGATCATCTCTAAATTTGATCGTTTCCGGGAAGTTATGGCCGGTATCTACGTGCATTAACGCAAATGGAATTTTACACGGGTAAAATGCTTTTTTTGCCAAATGAGTTACTAAAATGGAATCTTTTCCTCCGGAAAAAAGGATCACCGGATTTTGAAATTGAGCGTAAACTTCTCGCAATATGTAAATTGCTTCCGACTCTAATTCGTCTAAATAATTTAAATAATATTTACTCATGACTTGGCAATTCTAGTTTTGTTTTAATTTGATCCATAATAATTTGTATGGATTCTGCTATGGTTTCTTTTTCAGAATTTACTACTACATCAGGATTTTCAGGCTCTTCATAAGGAGCGCTAATTCCTGTAAAATTCTTTATTTCTCCATTTCTGGCTTTTTGGTAAAGTCCCTTTACATCACGCTTTTCACAAGCTTCTACACTTGCTTTTACATAAATTTCGATAAAGTTCTCTTTACCAACAATTTGCTTGATCTTTTCTCGGTCTTTTTGTAGTGGAGAAATGAAAGCCGCTAAGGTAACAACTCCTGCATCGATAAACAACTTTGCGGCTTCTGCAATTCTTCTAAGGTTCTCTTTTCTGCCTTCCGGAGTAAAATCTAGATCGGTATTTAAACCTCTTCTAATATTATCACCGTCTAAAACATAAGTTCGTAAACCTTGCTCGTGCAGCGCCACTTCTACCTGATTGGCTAAAGTAGATTTTCCTGAACCGCTAAGCCCTGTAAACCAAATTAATAAACTGTTATGTTTATTTTGTTTTCTACGATGCTCAACGCTTACGTTATAATCTTGCTGAATAACGTTCTTATTCATTTTCTTTATTTTTTGCTGAAGCTTCTACTTCTTCATAATACGTAATCCCGAAATTGGTTTTATACCATAAACGTTCATGAACGTAATATAAAATCATCTTTGTTATTACTTCAGTCAGTCCAATTTTCATCCCGGTATAAGGATCGCCTGAAATTGCCCAACCTAATAGCGTTGTGTCTAAAGTACCAATAATTCTCCAAGTAATGGTTTTGGCAATGTGGCGTTTTCTACTATTTAAGAGTTCTTTTTTCTTGTTAAGGTCTGCTTTTGCCCAAATGCGTTCATGAAAATAATACAGTAGAGGTTTGGTAATTAACTCGGCTGTACCTAACATCATTCCGGTTTCAGAATTATCGATCACCGAACCTAAGAAAATAGTGTCTAACGTCCCTAAAGTCCGCCAAGTGACGGCCTTCGCAATATGACGCTTTTGTGCTATTTTTACCTTCCTATTCTTCTCTTCCATCTAATCTTAAACAAAGAACTATTTATAGATTCCGCAGAAATCCAATATTACTTTTTCTTCTGAAATCTCTAAATTTTTAAATTCATTGTGAGCTACTAAAAATACAATAATATCTGCTTTCTTAGTTGCTTCATTATAATCGGTAAGTTTAAAAACCTGATGACTTTCTACATTAGGCTCTACAATATAATAATCTTCGTCTTGTGCATTTTGAAGTACACGCTGAACGATATATTTAGCCGGGGATTCTCTTAAATCATCAATATTCGGTTTGAACGCTAAACCCATTAATGCAATTGAAGGCTTACGATGATGTTTTAATTCAAACTCTTGTTTAGCTTTTACAACTTGCTCGGCACACCAAAACGATTTATAATTATTAATTTCTCTTGCCTTCCCTATGATTTGAGATTCCATCGGAAATTCTGAAACTATAAAATATGGATCTACCGCAATACAATGACCTCCTACGCCACAACCCGGTTGCAAAATATTTACTCTCGGGTGTTTGTTTGCTAAATCGATCAGTTCCCAAACATTGATTCCTGCTTTATCGCAAATAAGCGAAAGCTCGTTTGCAAAAGCGATCTGAACATCTCTTGATGAATTTTCGGTAAGCTTACACATTTCTGCCGTACGGGCATTGGTAGCGTGTAATTCACCTTTTACAAAGTCTTTATAAAAAGCTATTGCTTTTTGAGTTGATGCTTCATCTACTCCGCCAATTACGCGATCGTTATGCACCAATTCGTACATCACATTACCCGGTAAAACTCGCTCCGGGCAATAAGCTATATGAATTTTATTTTCTAATTCTGGTCTTTCTGTATAAATATAATCACGCATTTTCTCTGTCGTCCCTACCGGGGAAGTCGACTCTATAATGTATAGATCATTTTCTTTTAAATGCGGAATAATTTCTTTGGTAGCAGCTTCTACATAAGAAATATCGGGTTCGTGATTTCCTTTGAAAGGAGTGGGCACCACCACCAAATAAGTTGATGCTGCTTCAATTTTAGTTCCGGCTTTTAAGTAACCTTTCTCTACTGCTTGCGCAACGGCATCTCCTAAATCAGGCTCTACGATATGAATTTTTCCTTGGTTGATGGTTTCAACAACTTCCGGATTAATATCTACACCAAAAACCTCAACGCCATTGCTGGCAATTAGTGCTGAAGTGGGTAAACCTATATATCCTAAACCTACGGTGGTTACTTTTGGTGTCATACATTTATTTCTTTAAGCAATCTGCAAAAATAAGATTTTCAACGATTAAGCCTTAGCCTTCATAAAAGAAATTATTCGTTCGCTCGCTTTACCATCACCATAAGGATTATGAAGCTTACTTAGCGTTTGGTAATAACTTGTATCGTCTAATAATCTTTGAGTTTCTGTGGTGATTTTTTCAGCATCTGTACCTACTAAAATTACCGTTCCGGCTTTTACTGCTTCAGGACGTTCGGTAATTTCTCGCATCACCAAAACCGGTTTTCCTAAACTTGGCGCTTCTTCTTGTACGCCACCGCTATCGGTAATAATGAGGTAAGATTTTTCCATTAACCAAACAAATGCCGGATAATTAAGCGGAGCAATCAATTCTATATTTTCAATCTCTGAAAGTAGGTCGTACACCGGTTTTTGCACATTCGGATTTAAATGTACCGGATAGACCAACTGACAATCAGGATTCTTTTCTGCTATTTCTTTTAAGGCTTTACAGATATTAATAAACCCGTCACCGTGATTTTCACGACGATGACCGGTGACTAAAATTATTTTTTTTGTAGTATCAACTTCTTGTTGAACCATTTCAATCTCTTGATCTGTGTAATTTTGTTGTTGAATTTTATCGACACTAAATAATAAAGCATCGATCACCGTATTACCGGTAATAGTAATGTTTTCTTCAGAAACTGCTTCGTTAACTAAGTTTTCTTTTGAACGATCTGTGGGTGGAAAATGATAATCGGCCAACCTCCCGGCGATCGATCTATTGATTTCTTCGGGGAAAGGAGCTCGTTTATTAAAAGTACGAAGTCCTGCTTCAACGTGGCAAACTTCTGCACCATTATAAAAAGCAGCTAAAGCAGCAGCCATTGTAGTTGTGGTATCTCCGTGAACATAAACATAATCGGGCTGGAAGTCTTCCAACACCGGTTTCATATTTTCTATGATACCTGCAGTTAATGAATACAGGTTTTGGTTAGGTTTCATTAAATCTAAATCGTAATCGGGCGTTATTTCAAAAAAATCTAATACCTGATCGAGCATTTCTCGATGCTGAGCCGTGATGCAAACTTTCGTTTCGAAAATGTCCTGATGTTTTTGAAAAGCCTTTACTAATGGAGCCATTTTAATAGCTTCCGGGCGTGTGCCAAATACGATTAGATTTTTCTTCATTAAAGACTTTTTTGCAAATCTGCTAAACTCTGCTGCCAAGTTGGAATATTGACTCCTAAACTTTTCTTAATTTTTTCTTTCAATAAGACACTGTTATTCGGTCTCTTAGCAATTGTTTTGTATTCGTTAGAAGCAATTAATTCAACGTCATCTAATTTATTAGCATTGGTAAAGATCGCTTTTGCAAAACCGTACCAAGTGGCCTCGCCTTCATTACTGAAATGATAGACACCGTATGCTGTTTTTTGTTCAGAAATTATTTGCAGTACTGCAAATGCCAAATCGTTTGCGTTGGTGGGTGTTCCTTTTTGTTCTGTTGTAATTTTTAAAACACAGTTTTCTTCATTTGCTTTTCGAAGCATCGTATTGAAAAAATTATGACCAAATTCTGAATACAACCAAGAAGTTCTTAATATGAAATATTCAGCTAAATTCTGCTGAATATATTCTTCTCCTTTCAACTTTGATGCTCCGTAAATATTGATGGGATTCACTTGATCTTCTTCCACATAAGCTGAATCTTTTTCGCCATCAAATACATAATCTGTACTAATATGAATAAGCTTTACGCCGAATTCTGCACAAGCTTTAGCTATATTTTTAGCGCCTTCAGCATTAACTAAAAAAGATTTCTCTTCTTCAGATTTGGCTTTTTCAACGTTTGTATAAGCAGCACAATTTATACACCAATCGTAGTTTCCCTCTTTAAAAGCTTCGTTCACTTTTTCAGCATCAGTGATATTTAAATTGACAGAAGAGAAATAGTGAAGTTCTAATTCTGAAAAGTTGGAAGCTTGCTTTTTAATGCATTGTCCTAATTGTCCGTTAGCACCGGTTACTAAAACTTTCATGACTTTTTGAATTCTTCGAAGGTTGGTAATTCTTGATCTTTTTCTGAAAGAATTAATTGTTCTTTAGGCAAGTGCCAGTCGATATTTAAAGTTTCGTCACTATAAATAATTCCTGCTTCTGAAGCTTTGTTGTAGTAATTATCGCATTTGTAAGCGAAAATAGCTTCATCTGAAATGGTAATAAAAGCGTGACCAAAGCCTTTGGGAACAAAGAGTTGATGGTTATTTTGTTCATTTAGAATAATGCTGAAGGTTTCACCAAAAGTTTCTGAGCCTTCTCGAAGATCGACCACCACATCCATCACTTCACCTTTAATCACTCGCACTAATTTTGCTTGCGCGTGCTCTCCTTTTTGCAAATGAAAACCTCGTAAAGTACCTTTTTTAGAAATTGATTGATTGTCTTGCACAAAATTAACTTCTAAACCAGTTTCTTTTAGGAAAGTTTCTTCATTAAAGCTTTCAAAAAATGAACCACGATCGTCTTCGAAAACGCGTGGTTTTATAATTAAGCAGTCTTTTAAAGGTGTCTTTTCTATCTGCATCTTAATATTGTAGATTTTTTGCGTAACCACTTTTTAATAAGGAGGCTACTTGCTTTTTCATTTCTTCTTTAGTAATATACCCCATTTTATAAGCTACTTCTTCTATAGAACCTACTTTTAGTCCTTGACGTTCTTCGATAGCTTCTACAAAATTCGAAGCTTGCATTAAAGATTTAAAAGTGCCGGTATCTAACCAAGCGGTTCCTTTATCGAGAATACTTACGCTAAGTTTTCCTTTATTTAAGTAAGCATTATTCACATCGGTAATTTCTAATTCGCCGCGATCACTAGGCTTAATATTTTTAGCGATTTCGACCACTTCATTATCGTAAAAATAAATTCCGGGAACGGCGTAACGCGATTTGGGTTGTTTTGGTTTTTCTTCAATAGAAATCGCTTTTCCTTCATCATCAAACTCAACCACTCCATAACGCTCAGGATCGTTAACGTGATATGCATAAATCACTCCGCCATCAGGATCGTTATTGCTTTGTAAAAGTTCATCCATCCCTGAACCGTAAAAGATATTATCGCCTAAAATAAGCGCTACTTTGTCTTTGCCTATAAATTCTTCTCCAATAATAAATGCTTCTGCTAAACCATTTGGATTTTCTTGAACAGCATATTGAAAATGACAACCTAAATTCTTCCCATCGCCTAGCAATTGCTCGAATAATGGTAAATCTTTTGGAGTTGAAATGATCAAGATTTCTTTTATTCCGGCAGACATTAACGTAGCTAACGGATAATAGATCATAGGTTTATCGTAAACCGGCATAAGCTGTTTACTTACCGCGATGGTTAACGGATGTAATCTTGTGCCAGAACCTCCTGCGAGAATAATACCTTTCATAACAAATCCTATTTTTTGGTGAGTTTTATTTACTGTATTTTTCTAAATACCATTTGATGGTCTTCTTGATACCGGTCTCGAAAGTTTCTTCTGCTTTCCAGCCTAAATTATCTTCAATTTTAGTGGCGTCGATCGCATATCTGAAATCATGCCCCGGACGGTCTTTTACGAAAGTTATTAATTCACTATAATTTTTTTGATTTGCTCTCGGCTTTTCTTCATCTAAAATGGAGCAGATTTTTTCAGCAATGTATAGGTTTTTACGCTCGTTGCGACCGCCTATATTGTAAGTCTCTCCTAAATTTCCTTTAGCTATTGCTAACTCAATACCTTTACAATGATCGAGTACATACAACCAATCGCGAATATTGGTTCCTTCCCCGTAAATAGGAATATTTTCTTCGTGGATCGCTTTTCTAATAATTGTCGGGATTAATTTTTCATCGTGTTGATGCGGACCGTAATTATTAGAACAGTTAGTCGTTACTACAGGCATTCCGTAAGTATGAAAGTAACTTCTTACTAATAAATCTGAAGAGGCTTTAGATGCGCTGTACGGACTATTAGGCGCGTATGGTGTTTCTTCTGTAAATAGACCTTCATCGCCTAAGGTGCCATAAACTTCGTCGGTAGAAACGTGCAGAAAACGAGCACTCTTAAACTCTTCTTTAATGCTGAATGGCTCATGCATCCAAAGTTTATAAGCGGTTTGTAAAAGATTGAAAGTTCCGTTAATGTTGGTTTCTATAAACGCTGAAGGATCTGAGATCGAATTATCTACATGTGACTCTGCCGCAAAATGAATGATCTCATCAAATTGATATTCTGCAAATAAATCATGAATCAATTTTAGATCGCAAATATCTCCCTGAATAAATGTATAGTTTTCAGCTTCAGGGTTTTTGATATTTTCTAAGTTACCTGCATAGGTTAACTTGTCTAAATTGATAATATGATGTTCACCTTTTTCAACTTGATAGTTAACGTAATTACTTCCTATAAAACCAGCACCGCCGGTAACTAATATTTTTTTCATTATTTAATCTAATTTTCGTGCTTTTTGTACCACTTTTATAAATATGATTAATCCAAAATAACCTAACACTAATAATAATGGAATTAAGATAATTTTATAAGAAGTAATACTCTTGTGTTCAATCTTGCTTGGCGTTCCGAGATTAACTAATCTCAAAAACTCAGTAGTCAAAATTTTATCACTATAGAAACTTTGTAGCTGACTTTGAATAATAGTTCTATTTTGTATCACAACCCCTAAATCTAAACTATTTGCAGAGTTGTAGATTGTAGAAGTTGATGATTGATTACTTACTAAATTTTTAGAGTAATTTCTTACTAAACTATCAATCTGTAATACTAAATTTTCATTAGCTTCTATTTGTTTGTCTAAAAACTTTAAGCTTACATCATTATACTCCTGAAAATACTTATTATTTCTTAATTTTTTTAAAATGTTTTCTAAAATATAAGTAGAATTTTCTGTTTTAGGGTGATATAAAATGATTTTATAATAATCAAAATATCTAGCGAACATTTCTTTTTTTTCATCGTCTTCAAGAAAGTTAGATTCTGAAATTAATTCTAAAAAAACTTCTTCTTCTTCAGAAAATTTATCAATATTTACGATAGGCTCTACCTCAAGTTTTAAATTAGTATTTTCTAAAGGTATGCCTAATTCTTCTAAAGCTGAGGAATCTCTATTTTTAATCTGATAGGAAATCTCATCTACGGAATTAAATAAATATTCTGCGCTTTCAAAATTTGAAACCACAATCATTTCAGTCTTTACTAATTCACCAGATTTTTTCTGAAGAAAATAACCGATAATCGCTCCAATAACAATCAAAACGATCAAAACAATCGCGTGTCTTAGAACAAAAGCTACGAATCTTAAAAAAAGATTGAAAATATACTGAATTCCCTTTTTAAGTAATCGAAATAAATCTCCTAGATCTACTTCTTCATCTTGATGTTTTTGATGCTGACTCATTAATCGTTAAGTATTTGTTCTAAAATCTTTTCAGTTATTAAATAAGTAGGTTTTACTCCTGTCGTTCCTAAACCTCCTGATGCTAAGGTGCTTCCGGTTTCTAACGGATTATCACTTGCATAATAAGCATACCTCACTTTTACTTTTGGCTTAATGCTGCCTCGCAATTTAGAAGCTGCTTGAATTGCTTTTTGATAGTGCGCGCCTTCCATTTCTAAGCCGATCACATTCCAAGTCGAATCGTGAAAGAACGAAAGTATATCTTTATTTTGAAGTGAAGTTCCTAAAACCGTGATCATCGCTCCGTCATAAATATCGATACCGTGACCTTCTAGGTGCTTTTTCTTCAACTTATTTTTGAAAGGATAATTATCTGCTGTTCCCTCAAACAAATGAGCAGTCGGGATCATAATATCTCCTTTTTTTCCTTCTAAAATACCTGCCTTTCCCATGATTGAAATAGAATCGACATCTAAATGAATTTTTGTTTCTCCTAATTGGAAAGGCTTTAACAGCTCATCAATCGTTTCATAAGCTTGTTCTCCAAATGCATAATCCATCACAATAATTACGGGAGCATTTTCATCTTTTGAAGTTGAAAACTTCTCGTCCGGATGATCTATTTTTGAAGTATCGAAAAGCTGCACGTTAATATTTGCTCCGCTTTTATCTTCAATATAAATCATTCCGTTATCCAAAGCGGTTTTCGTTACTTTTTGACGAAGTTTACCGTTTGCGCTATTACTTAAATCTTCATAAATAGCATTGATAGGTTTCTTTTTCAGCTCCGTTTTTAAAGCGATTGACGCATAAAGTGTATTCATCACACTATGCATATTGGCGCTAATAATATGAAGTTGCCGTTGCAGCAAACCATTCTCAGATAAGGTTTGTTTAATTTTATCTGCCCAAACTTCACCGTGAATATGATGTCCTAATCGTTCTCTTAACACCGGCGTAAATGTGACAATACGTTTGTTATTGCTCAGCGCTTCATCGATCGCTAGACGACCTAAATTATAAATAATATGTAAAAAACGTTCGGGATTATTCGAGGTACTAAATAACGGGTGTACTTGAGAAACTTCTTTAAACGTTCTTCCTAAAATATTTGCGGTATGCGTAAGTGCGATCTCACGCTCAGCTTTACTCAATTCTTTTTGTTGTACGGCAGCTTCTAACTTTTGCCAATCTCTATTTACGCTTCCTTCTTCATCGATAATTACGCGTTTCATAATCTTATGAGACTCGATAAACAAAAAGGTAAGATGCGTTAGAATATCGTAAATTTCAGATCGCCCGCGAGTAATTTCAATATTCATTTGCTCTTCGTCTATACGATAGCAATTTCTTCTTCTTTTTGGCGGTACGATAGGTGTAAAATGAGAATCGCCATAACCTTCATCGCTGGTTAAATTGATGTATCGGCACTCTTCAATCCCAATAGGTAAACGATCGATCACATATAACAACCCGTGAAGTTCTAATTTTTCATCAGCAACAGAACCGTAAATTTCTGGCCTTAAAATAAGTAAAGCTTCTCGTAAAGTTTCTCCAGAAACACCCATAGGTTTATAAAACCCACGATTAAAAAGGTGACGCATCGTGATGTACATTCGTTCGATGGCGTTAGAGCTTTCTTGGGCTCGGTTTCTTCCTGTATTTATAAGGTTACTCATGAAGTGATAAATATATAATAATTTTTATTGCTGAAGTTTTTCAAGCTCATCGGCTATTTTTCGGTCATTGGCTAAACGCGGAATTTTATTTTGCCCGCCCAATTTCCCGATCGATTTCATATACTGCTGAAAACCTTCTTTCTGTACGGTTGAAATCACTAAAGGTTTTAAAATATTCCCTTCAATTAGATCTTTATAATACGAATTTTGCTCTTGTAAACGTCGATCTAGGAAGGCGGAAAGTTTTGGTAATGATTCCGGTTCTTTTTCAAACTCAATAAACCATTCGTGATACGGCAAACCTTCTTTCGGATTTATTTGTGGCGCCACGGTAAATTCTGCGATCTGAAAGTTAAACTCTTTGGTAGCTTCGCTCATCGCAGCTTCCACTTCTTTAGCGATCACATGTTCTCCAAAAGCTGAAGTAAAATGTTTTATTCTGCCTGAAACAATAACTCGGTAAGGTTTTGTGCTGGTAAACATAACGGTATCTCCCAAATTGTAAGCCCATAAACCGGCGTTGGTGGAAATTACCATCACATAATTCACATTAGTTTCTACTTCACCAATGGTTAATCGTTGCGGATTTTCAGAAAAAAAATCGTCTGCTTTTATAAACTCATAAAAAATACCGGAATTTAAACGCAATAACATTCCTTTCTCATCTTGCTTATCTTGGTAAGCAAAAAATCCTTCAGAAGCAGGAAAAAGCTCGATACTCGGTACTTTTCTACCGATGAGATTTTCAAATTTTGCACGGTAGGGTTCAAAATTAACGCCACCGTAAATAAAGAGATCAAACTCGGGGAATACCTCGCCTACTTTCTTTCCTGTTTTTTGATAGATCTTTTCAAAATACATTTGCACCCAAGAAGGAATTCCGCTAATTACGGTCATATTCTCCGCTAGCGTTTCTTCTATGATCGCTTCAACTTTATCTTCCCAATCTTCAATGCAATTGGTATCCCAACTTGGTAATCTGTTTTTCTGCAAATAGGAAGGCACAAAATGCGCCACGATCCCAGAAAGTCGACCTAATTGTATTCCGTTTTTGCTGTCTAATTTCGGACTTCCTTGTAAAAAGATCATCTTACCATCAACAAAATCGGCGTTTCCGGTTTCAGCAATATAATTAAGAATAGCGTTTCTCGCTCCTTTAATGTGGGTTGGCATCGATTCTTTGGTAAGCGGAATGTATTTTGCTCCGCTTGTCGTTCCTGAAGTTTTAGCAAAATAGAGTGGTTTTCCCGGCCACAAAATATCTGCTTTCCCTTCAACTACTTGATTTACGTAAGGTTTTAACTCTTCATAATCACGAATAGGAACTTGCTGAGCAAAATCTTGCGTAGATTGAATCTTATCGAAGCTGTGATCTTTACCAAAGCTTGTATTTTTAGCTTGCTGAATAAGCTGCTGAAATACTTTTTGCTGAGTTTCAACCGGTTTTGTAGCCCAACTTTGCGTTTGACGTTGAATATAGTTAGCAAAAATTTTTGCAGCAAAAGATTTTAAACTCATACTATTCGAATTCTAAAAAATCTGTTGGATTTACCGGTCTACCGTTACTCCACAATTCAAAATGTAAATGCGGTCCGGTACTCAATTCTCCGGTAGAACCAACCATCCCGATCACTTCTCCTTTTTTCACCAATTCTCCTTGTTCTTTTGCTAGAGAGGAATTGTGCTTGTAAACCGAAATTAAACCGTAACGATGCTCAATAATAATTACATAACCTGTTTCTGCTGTCCATTCAGAAAAAACTACGGTTCCTTCTGCGGTGGCTTTAACAGGACTGTTTTTTGAGGTAACTATATCGACTGCAAAATGATTTTCTTCAGCATTATAGGCTTCAGAAATTTGCCCTTTTACCGGCGGAAATAATTTAAAATCGGTACGATCTACCGCAGCATCGATCACGTTATATTTATCTTCTTGTTCTACTTGTTCTCTAAGTAACGAGTCTTCTTTGGAAGGATTTAAAGTAACCTCAGCAATATTTTCATTTGTACTAAGTACAGAATCTTTATTAAAATTCTCTACAGAAACCTTTCCGCTTAATACATTACTAATCGATTTAAAGTATTGATTTTGTTTATGGATTACTTGTTGTAATGAATCTGTTTTTAACGCCAATTGGGTAGCCTGTTGATTTAATTTTGCTGAAGAATAACCCGGTATGTATTCTCTTAATGGTGTAAATGCAATTAATAGTGTTGTTAAAATAATTAGCACCAACATCGAAACTCCCACGGTTACAAATACGTTAAGTCGGGTGAGTTTAAATGCAAATTTTTCTTCAAAAGTATCTTCATTTAATACTACTAGCCGGTATTTATGAAGTAGTTTTTTTGCAAGTTTTTTATCTGTATTTTTCTTCTTTGCCATACAAGCGAGTTACAGTACAAATATAGAATAATCTATTATTGTGAGCTTATTTATTAAGATGTTAACGTAAACATTAAATATTAATTATTATGTTTGTAGAACATTAAAACAAGAAATTATGTCACTAGGTATTTTTTTAATGATTGGAGCATGGCAATACATCATCATTGGTGTAGTTGTTTTACTTTTATTTGGCGGAAAGAAGATTCCTGAATTAATGAAAGGATTAGGAAGCGGAATAAAAGAATTTAAAGATGCTTCAAAAGAAGATGAGCCAACGACTGACAAAAAAGTTGAAGACAATAAACAATCATAAAAAAGTTTATTCGACAAAAACCATTTAAATAAAAAAGCCCGATGAAAATTTCATCGGGCTTTTTTATTATTTAAACTTAACAGATCTTAAAATCGATTCGAGCTCAAAAATATTATCTCGTTTGGTATTTGAAGGTTTAAATACAAAGCCTTCTAACACTAAATAACGGTCGTTCTCTTCATCTCTTACCGCATAATTAATAAATGGTCCCGCCATAAAAGCGCCTTTTACTTCCCAAGTTCCCTTGGTTTCGTAAGCAAATTTACCATCTATTTTAGTCTCAAATAAATAAGGTGCATAAGCTTCTTCGGTAATCATAAAAGAACCTTCATTTGGTCCCGGTACGTGTTGCTCACCGATGGAGTCACGCATTTTAATAATATTACCAATTACGTTGGTGTCTTTATCGATCACTTGCATAGGTACTTCGTAAACCAGAATTTCCATACTACCATGTTTAATGTCTTTTCTAATCCAGAAAAAATCATCTTCGGTCTTTGCATAACGATATGCCGTAGGAAACTTCATACTCACTCCTAAACTTTCTTCTAGTTTTTGGTCACTTTTTAGAGAATTAGAAATACGTTTTTGTTGCTCTTTTAATTCAGCATTTTTAAAAGTCTCAATTATTCTATCGGTGTTTTCATTGAATACTTTATTAATTTCTGAAGGTGTTGCTCCAGAAATATAAATACCGGTTTGCGGTTGCGCCAAGGTATCTTTTACTACTTCAAAATTAGCTGACTGACTGTTTTTAATGTATAAAAATGTTCGGTTTCTTGCGGCAAAGCCAGAAAATGCCTTTGGCGGAATTTGATTAAGAGAGAACATAGGTTCTTGTTGTGGTAAACCATCTACCGGAGCGGCAAGTTTTTCTCTTAAATTCTCACCTACTTGACCTTCCCAAAGATCGTTATTCATCACGATCGATAAGCTGTTTAGCCTCCCGGAAGATTCTGCTAAGACCTTTTGACTCTTTTTATTAGATTCTTTACATCCGATGAGTAATATGATGCTGAAGAATAAAACGGCAATTTTTTTCATTTGTTTGACTTTTGATTAGTGCTTAACCGTTAGAAACTTTTAATTTCATTCCCGGTTTTAACTTGTTCCCGCTAATATCATTCCACTTTTGAATGTTTTGCACCGTAATCCCAGGAAATTTTTTAGAGATGCTCCACAGCGAGTCTCCTTTTCTTACAATATAATACTTTTCTGAAGTTTTTACGGAAGCATTTTTTGTTGAAGTAGGCTTCTGAATATTCACCGGATTGCTCGCGACCGGCTTTCTTGGGTAAATGGTTAAGTATTGCCCAACGCGAATGTTGTTGCTTCGTAAATTATTCCAACGTCTGATTTTACTTACACCAACACCAAATTTTTCAGCAATTCTTCCTAAGTAATCTCCAGATCTTACGCGGTATCTAATTTTATCGTCGGCTTCGTAGTATTTTGGGAGTGGTTTTTCTTCCGCAGTTGCTAAAATGGCTTCTTCAGCATAATTGTAAATCAAATTTTCATTGGCCACAAAAATACCGGTCTCCACTAAAGGCAACCGAATATAGTATTCTTCATCTTTAATAAACGGAACAATATTAAGCTTATAACTCGGATTTAAAAACTCTAATAATTCAGTATCAATATTGGTAACGCGCGTAATTTGATCAAATTTAATAAGCTGTTTTACCTTCACGGTATCGGTTTCAAAATAAGTGATCTCCGGTTGGTAAGGTTGGTAACCGTGCTCATCGGCGTATTCAAATAAATACATCGTGGCTAAAAATGCCGGCACATAACCTGCTGTTTCTCTTGGTAAATAATTACGAAGTTCCCAATAATCTGTATTTCCGCCGCTTCTGCGAATGGCTTTAGAAACATTACCGGGTCCAGAATTGTATGAAGCCAACACCAAATCCCAATCACCAAAAGTTTTGTATAAATTAGATAAGTATTGACAAGCAGCTTCGGTAGCTAAAACCGGATCCATACGTTCATCTACGTAACTACTCACGTCTAAACCGTGCATTTTACCGGTCGCAAACATAAATTGCCAAAGACCGGTCGCTCCTACTCTAGATTTAGCACGCGGATTTAAAGCTGATTCTACAATCGCTAAATATTTAATTTCTAGTGGAATATCATATTTATCGAGTTTCTCTTCAAATAGCGGAAAATAATAATGCCCTAACGACATTAAACGTTCCATCACTTCTTTATCGCGCTTTAAATAATATTGAATAACACTTTCTAAAGACTCGTTATAAGTAACGTTGAAAGGAGTTTTTGCATTTAAAAGCGCTAAACGTTCTTTTAATACTTCTGTTGAAATAGCTTTGTTAACCGTATCGTTATAAGGAATATTTTCAATGCTTTCTTGCATCTCGTCGTACAAACGAGAGTCTAAGAGTGTTTGCTGCCAAATAGAATCGATTAAAGCGGGTTGGTGATAATCGCGTAAACCAAAAAGAACATCTTCATTTAAAAAACTCGAAGAGCGTGAAAACGACGTAAATTGAGGCTCGATCACTCGGTCGAAACCGGGATGTCTTTCGGCTTTTTTGGTAAAATCTATTTCTTCTTGGGTTTCTTCAACTTCTACAGCAATAGAATCTTTTTCTTGCTTTGGGGTTTGTGCAAATGCGATCCCTGAACAAAATGTGATTCCTAAAACAATATTTTTTATCTTCATATAGCTAATTTTCCTGTTAAAAATGGGGTATAACAACACCTATACTAAAACTCAATTTGCTGAATATTAGTATAGGTGATTAATTAAATTGAAACAAGAATTATGCCTAAGCTTCTTCTATAGCGGCAATACCCGGTAAAGATTTACCTTCTAGTAATTCTAACATCGCTCCACCACCGGTAGATACGTAACTTACTTTATCTTCGAAACCAAATTGTTTTACCGCAGCAACACTATCGCCACCTCCTACTAAAGAGAACGCTCCGTTTTTAGTAGCTTCAGCAACAAAATTACCTACAGCAATGGTTCCTTTAGCAAAAGCATCCATTTCGAATACTCCTAAAGGTCCGTTCCAAAGAATAATTTTTGAATCTAGAATTACTTGCTTTAAGTTTTCTAACGATTTTGGTCCGGCATCTAAGCCCATCCAACCATCTGGAATGCTATCGATCGCTGAAGTATCTTTATTGGCATTAGCATCAAATTTATCGGCAATTACACAATCTACTGGAAGTACAATATTGGTATTTTGCTCTTTTGCTTTCTTTAAAATAGAAAGTGCCAATTCTTGCTTATCGTCTTCTACTAAAGAATCTCCAATGCTTCCGCCTTGGGCTTTAATAAACGTATAAGCCATACCACCGCCGATAATCAAATTATCTACTTTTGGTAAAATATTTTCGATCACTGTAATTTTTGAAGAAACTTTTGCCCCTCCTAAAATTGCAGTTACCGGTTTTTCTTCTGAATGTAAAACTTTATCTAAACTCTTAATTTCTTTAGCTAGTAAATAACCGAAGCATTTTTCTTCAAAAAATTGTGCTACAATCGTTGTTGAAGCGTGCGCTCTGTGCGCTGTACCAAATGCATCGTTGATGTAAACATCACCGTGTTTAGCTAATTTTTCAGCAAAAGCTTGATCTCCTTTTTTCTCTTCTTCATAAAAACGAAGGTTTTCAAGAACTAAAACTTCTCCGCTTTTTAAATTGCTAGACATTTCAAAAGCTTCTTCACTTACGCAATCGCTGGCAAATTTTACTTGTACGCCAATTACTTCAGAAACTTTATTGACAATATGTTTTAAAGAAAATTCTTCTTGAACGCCGCTTGGCCTTCCTAAATGCGACATTAAAACTACTGCACCGCCGTCTTCCAAAACTTTTGTAATACTTGGTTTAGCAGCTTCGATTCTTGTAGCATCGGTTACCTCGTGTTTTTCGTTAAGAGGCACGTTAAAATCTACACGTATTAAAGCTTTCTTATCTTTAAAATTATAGTCTTCAATGGTTTTCATAAATATGTTTTTTTCAAATTTAATTATTTATTGCTTTGTGAGGTAAATTCAACCAAAATAAATCTAAAATAACTATTTTCGCCCGGTATGTTATTTACAGAAATTCTTGGCTTAGAACATATCAAAAAGCATCTTACGGGAACTGCCGATAATGGTAGAATACCTCACGCGCAATTGTTTGTGGGAGCTCCCGGTTATGGTACGTTATCGATGGCGATCGCTTATGCACAATATGCTTTGTGTAAAAATAGTAATGGTGAAAATGATAATGGTAACCAAGCTTGTAATTTAAAATTCAACTCGATCACGCATCCCGATTTGCATTTTGCCTATCCTGTATTTACGGGAAAAGGCGGCGTTAAGAAGCCTAAATCGACCGATTTTATTACCGAGTGGCGAACATTCGTCAAAGAAAATCCTTATGGGAGTTTATATGATTGGTATCAATCGCTGGGCGTAAAAAATCAGCAAGGAGAAATTCGCGTACAGGAAGCCGCTGAAATATTAAAAACGCTTTCTTTAAAATCGTACGAAGGTGGCTTTAAAGTTTCGATTATTTGGGGCGCCGATAAAATGAATACCGAATGTGCCAATAAGTTGCTAAAGCTTATTGAAGAGCCACCCAATAAAACGCTTCTTATTTTAATTGCTGAAAGCGAAGAAGATATTCTTCAAACCATTAGGTCGCGTTGTCAAGTTTTACATTTTCCGCCATTGGGAGAGCAAGTAATTGCAGATGCGTTAACCGAATATCACGATTGTGCTCCTGCAGAGGCTTTAAAAATTGCCAATCGCGCGCAAGGTAATTACAACACGGCACTTCATTTTTTGCATAACGATGACGACGATCATCAATTTGAAGAATGGTTTATTGCTTGGATAAGAACTGCTTTTAAAGCAAAAGGCAACAAAGCTTCGATTCGAGAATTGATTAGTTGGAGTGAAGAAATTGCCGGTGTGGGAAGAGAATCGCAAAAACGCTTTTTGTTGTATTGTCAAAATTTCTTCAGACAAGCCTTAATGCAAAATTATACTCAAGGAAAATTGGTCTATTTTGAACCGGCCACGAAAGGATTTCAATTAGAAAAATTTGCTCCTTTTGTTCACGGCAACAATATTCTTGAAATTACTGAAGAGTTAGAAAAAGCTATTTACCACATTGAACGTAATGTAAATACAAAATTGGTTCTTACCGATCTCTCGATAAAACTAACTCGTTTATTACATAAAAAAGCATAAAAAAAGCGCTTCAATCGAAGCGCTTTTTAAATTTATATGAAAGACTTTTTATTCTTCTGTTGAAGTTTCTTCGGTAGTGGTTTCAGCTCCACCATATTCTTCATTTAAAGCTTTTAAAACCTCATCGGTAATATCTTTACCTTCTTTTGCGTACATAATATTAGCAGATTCGTTAGAACCAAAAATGTAAGTATAACCATTTTCTTTTCCGTAATCACCAACAAAATCTTTCACCTTTGTAATTAAAGAATCGATAATTTTATCGCTTTCTTCTCTTAACTGTCCGCTTTGTATTTGTTGCTGTCTCGACAACATCTGTTGCTTTTGCATTAACTGTTGTTCTTTTTCTTGACGTTGTGCATCAGACATTGATGCCGATTGACTTTGGTAATCCTGAACTTCTGCTTGAAATGCTCTTGCTACAGAATCTAAACTTTTTTGAAGTTTTTCTGAACGTTTGTTGAAACGAGTTTCTGTTTCTTTCATTTCTTTAAAATCCTGAATCAAAACTGTATTATCAACATAAGCTGTTTTTTCTTGATTTTGATTACAAGAAGTAAGTATTGCTGCACCAAAAATTACTAAAGCAATTTTTTTCATTTTTATTTCTTATTAAAATTAGAGTTGCGAAAGTAAGAAGTATTTTCAAAAAATAGGTTAATTCTCTATTAATTAGATAAATCTATATTTTATTATTTTTAATAGAATAAATCTATTAAAAAGGGTTTGATTTTAGGCGTTTTGAAGGCGAAATAAATTACAGACTACTATTTTATTAGTCTTGAAGTTTAAATCGTCTGAAAACAGCTTAAAATTGATTTTTAGCCTTTTTGAAGACATATATTAAGCTAGAAAATTCATTTGTGCGTTTTGCTTTCAAATTACTCTTCATTCCTACTCGAAAAGCTTTTAGAAAATTAGATTTTCCGGTTTTATATTTTTCTGAAAGTAAACTCACATAAAAAGAATCAAAAACTAAAGGTAAAGTCTTTTGAAATTGAAATTGATGAGATTCTAATAATCTAATCATCCCTTTTTTTGAAAAATGCCATAAATGTCGAGGCACGTCGTAGGCTGCCCAAAATTCTTGGTAATAACTAGCATCGTAACTTTTAAAATTAGGCACTGCAATAATTAAATATCCGTTTGTATTTAATAATGAATGAAATTTTTCTATTTGACGATCTAAGTCGGGAATATGTTCTAAAACATGCCAAAGACTAATTACATCAAATTTTTCTTCCGAAGAAATTAAAGAAAAATCTTCAACTAAACGAATCTCTTTTTGCTCGGCTAATTTTCTAGCCGATGAATTTGGCTCCACTCCCCTAACCTTCCAGTTTTTTTGTTTGGCAGTTTTTAAAAAATCTCCGGTTCCTGCGCCAATATCTAGTAAGGTTTTATTTTCTGAATTTACTAAAGAATTGATCAACTTCACTTTTTTCTGAAGCATCACATTTTTTACACCTTGATAAAGTTTATCTGAGAATTTTTTTCTTGCATCGGTATGCGAAATATAATCTTCACTTTGATAATACTTAGGAAGATCTTCTGGTGAAGGCTGCGGTTGCGTAATTAAAATATCTTGATGATCGTTATAGATCAATTCAAAATTTTCACCACTAACTGTATAATCTTTACAAGTTAAAAAAGGTTTTTTTTGAGAGGTTTTCATTAATCTATAATTCTTTGGTAAAATCGTAAACGCTCCATTACGGTTTGTTGACGTAAACTTTTTTCTTGTAAAATATCATTCTCTTCAGCATCGGTAACCTGAATAGAAATATAATGATGCATGGTTTTTTTAACTGTCGGTTCTTTTTCTTTATCTCTTGTACCGAGCAGACCTGATAAAGCAACTAACTGTACAAATTTATCGTCGTCTTCAAAAATAGAAATAAATACGGTTAATTCTTCATCGGGATATAAAGCTTTTGTTGTAAAACTGTACGGAAAATACTTTTCTTTTAGATTGAAATATGATCTAGATCGTTTCTCAAACAGTTCAATATTTCCGTTAAACTCGAAAGTAAACGATAGATCTCCGCCATTTCCCGGAGCATCGATTTCATGAATATCGACCGTTCTTGCTTTTTTTACCGAAAAACAAGATTGAAAACTAATGATGAGAATAAATAAGAGAACTAGTTTTTTAAACATTATTTTTAATTAATATAAGCTCGATATTTATTTAATGCTTGCAATACAATTTTTGATCGCTGGGTTTCTTCAGCTAAAACATCTACTCCGTTTTTATCGACCACTTGAATATGTAAGTAATCAAATTTTTCTCCTCTTTTAGAAATTTTATCTTGTTCTGAATTGCTAGAAAAACCAATCCAATTAAAAAAAGAACCTGAAAACAAATCTAAGTATTTGTCTTGATCTGTAGAAAGATTGAAACTGATGATTAGTTTTTCTTCCGGATGAAGAAGATCTGTTTCGAATGCATCGGGTAAATAAGTTCCTTCAATTTGAAAATATTTCTGCGTTCTAGCCTCAAACGTTTGTCGGTTTCCGTAGAAATGAAAACCATAATAAGTATTCCCGTTTTTCAGTTTGGACTCTATTAAATCGTAGCTTTCAATCCGTGGCGCTTTATGCACTCGAATACAAGATTGAAAGCTAAATACGATTATAAATAGTAGAATTATTTTCTTCAAAATAGTGATTGTTCCACGTGGAACATTAAAAATTATCTTCCCATATAAACCAGAAGAACTGAAATATCTGCCGGACTTACTCCGCTCACTCTAGAAGCTTGCGATACGGTTTTAGGTTGAATTTTATTTAATTTTTCACGTGCTTCCATCGACATAGATTTCAACTTCATATAATCAAAATCAGATGGAATTTTTAAATTTTCTAAACGATGAAGTTTATCTGCGTTGTTCTTTTCTTTTTCGATATAACCCGCATATTTCACCTGAATTTCGGTTTGCTCTAAAACCTCATGATCTAATTGATGTTCTTGAATATAATTTTCTACCGATTCAATTTTACGCATATCATCCATCGTCATATTTGGCCGAGCAAAGATCTTGAACATCTTACCACTTTGTTTTACGCTAGCAGAATTGTTAGCTTCTAATACCGGATTAATTTCTTCCGGATTCACACTCGTTTCTCTAAAGAAAGAAACAAACGCATCTGAAGAATCTTTTTTAGATTCCATTCTCGCCATTCGCTTAGCCGAAGCTAAACCAAGTTGATAAGATTTCTCTGTCAGTCTAAAGTCAGCATTATCCTGTCTAAGAAGGGGTCTGTATTCCGCACGCGAAGTAAACATACGATAGGGTTCTTCTGTACCTTTTGTAATGAGATCGTCTATTAAAACGCCTATATACGCTTCATCTCGACTTAACACAAATTCTTCTTTCTCTTGAACTTTAAGCGCCGCATTAATACCTGCCATTAATCCTTGACAAGCTGCTTCTTCATAACCGGTGGTTCCATTAATTTGTCCGGCAAAATATAACCCTTCAACTAATTTAGTTTCCAAGGTATGTTGTAATTGCGTTGGCGGAAAATAATCATATTCGATCGCATAACCCGGTCTAAAGAATTTTACGTTTTCAAAACCGGCAACAGATTTTAAAGCACGGTATTGAACATCTTCTGGTAACGAAGTTGAAAAACCATTTACATAAAACTCCACCGTATTCCACCCTTCTGGTTCTACAAAAAGTTGATGACGATCTTTATCGGCAAAACGGTTAATCTTATCTTCGATACTCGGGCAATATCTTGGGCCTACACTTTCTATTCTTCCGTTGAACATTGGTGAACGATCAAAACCTTCTTTTAATAAATTATGCACTTCAGGAGAAGTGTAGGTCATGTGGCAAGATCGCTGTTTAGCTAAGGGCTTGGTCACATCTAAATAAGAAAATTTAGCAGGAACATCGTCACCAGGTTGTTCTACCATTTTTGAGAAATCTAACGAACGACCATCTACTCGTGGCGGAGTTCCTGTTTTCATTCTACCCGATTCAAAACCTAGATTTACTAAATCTGCTGTAATTCCTGTCGCAGCTCTTTCACCAGATCTTCCTCCGCCAAAATTCTTTTCACCAATATGAATTAAACCATTAAGGAAAGTACCGTTCGTAAGAACTACACTTTTACCTTTAATTTCTAGACCAAGTGAAGTTCGTACTCCGGTAATTTTTCCGTTTTCAGATAAAATACCTGAAACCATTTCTTGATAAAAATCTAAATTTTCAGTTTGCTCCAGCATCATTCGCCAATCTTCAGCAAAACGCATGCGGTCACTTTGCACACGCGGACTCCACATTGCAGGACCTTTGGATTTATTCAGCATTTTAAATTGAATAGCGCTGGTATCACTCACAATACCGCTATAACCACCCATTGCATCAATTTCACGCACAATCTGCCCTTTTGCAATCCCACCCATTGCAGGATTACAAGACATTTGCGCTATGTTTTGCAAATTCATGGTTACTAATAAGGTTTTACTTCCCATATTCGCAGCAGCAGCAGCAGCTTCACTTCCTGCGTGCCCACCACCTACTACAATCACATCGTATTCTTTCTCAAACATTACCTTATAAATTTCTATTGTTCCACGTGGAACATTTTAATTTTTTCATCTTCTTTTTCACGCATAAGTTGCGCTTCCTCATCTGTTTTATCTTTATAACCACAGAAGTGCAATAAACCGTGAGCAATGACTCTTTTTAATTCATCCTGAAAAGTAACCTGAAATTTTTCAGCATTTTCAGCCACACGTTCTGTACTAATAAATATATCACCGTGCAAAATATTTCCAACCGCATTATCAAAACTGATGATGTCGGTATAGTCGTCATGATTTAAATACTTTACATTTATCTCGTGTAAATATTCATCGTCACAAAAAATATAATTGATATCGCCTTCTTTTTTTTCTTCTGATATAATGACATTTTGTAACCACTTTTCGTAAGTTACATTGTCTTCTAATTCAAAATTGTTTTCACTGAAAAAGTTAATCATTCGCTTTAAAATATTCTTGAACTTTTATTTTGAAATTTTGCTGCAAAGGTAAGCTTTGTCTATTTAAAATTTCAGTGGTGTTGAAATATTCTTTCGCCTTATCTAATTGAAGTTGAGTTGGATTCTGATACGTTTTTCTATTCGTTTCAGATTCACGTTTATTATCCTGCCCTTGTTGTAAAGAAGCTTCTTCTAACTTTAATAATTGATGCTGAATATTCTTCATTTGAGATTCGGTTCGCTCGGTAACTCCGCCACGCAACAATTCATCTTCAATTTGCTTCATTTGGCGAGCTAGATTTTTAGCTTTTTCATCTAAACCTTCTTTACGAATCATATCTTCTAATTGATTACGCAATTCTTGCTGACGTTGATAGATCTCAAAAATCTCACCACTCAATTGCTCCGCAGATTTTTGTCCGTTTTCACCTTGTTGGTTTCCGTTGCCATCTTTACCATTGTTTCCAGATTGACCACCATCACCGTTTCTTCCGTTTTCACCTTGAGAACCAGATTGACCTCCTTGTCCTGATTGTTCTCCTTGACCAGATTGACCTTGTTTACCTTTACCGGGAGAACCAGACTCTCCTTGCTTTTTACCTTTACCTTGCCCTATTTGTTCACCAAGTTCTCCTTGTTTTTGAATAATATCTTGTAATTGAAAACCTCTTCCCTGCCCTTGTCCTTGTCCCGGACTTGGTTGACCTTGACCTTGACCTTGACCAGAACCCATAGCCATTGCCTGCATTTGTTGTAAAGATTCATTAAGCATATTTGCCAAATCGTTCGCACCTTTAAATACATATTGCTGACTCGCAACACCGGTTCTTAACTGATTTTCTGATAATCTTTCTAAAGATTTATCGATATTAAATTCTATATCGGTGAGTTGGGAAGTGATTTGATCGCCAATCATCGGATTTCGTAGTGCTAAAGCATACAAACTATCATCGACGTGCTGAAAGTTCTCTTTTAAAACATATTGATATCGGAGTTTCTTTGCGTATTGCGGACTGTTTTCTTCAATCGCATTAAAATCTTCCATCAAGTCTTCTTGCTGAAATGAAAACGTAATTAGGTTATCTAAAATTTGCCGAAGCATTTCTGCATCTTCTTGATTTTGCTCTGAGCTTCCTTGCATCATCATATTCATCATCTGTTGGCCCATTTGTTGCATTTTCTGTCCGGCAGATTTTTGCTTTTGTTTGGCTTTTTGAGAAGGTGAAGATTTTTGTTTTTGAGAATTCTGTTCTTCTTGGCTCTGTTCAGAATTTTTTGAATTCTCTTTATCTGAAGGTTCGTCTCCAGATTCATTATTTTCTTCTTCAGAACCAGATTTTTGTTCAGAATTTTCAGATTGTTTTTCTTCAGAATCTTTTAGTTCTTCGCTTGCCTCTTTTTGATCATTTTTAATAGATGCTTCCTCTATTTCATCACGATGAGTTTTTAATGGATTTTTTAGTTTATTATTTTCTTCCTCTAACTCATCCATTTGCTTTTGTAATTCTTCAAAAGCTTTATTCATTTTTTCTTGTTCTTCCGCAGAATTTAAAGAATCATTCTCTGCTAATTTTTCTTGTTTTTTTCCAAGCTCATCGATCTCTTTAGAAATTTGCTCTGCCTTTTTCTGAACGTAATAACGCTTTGTTAACTCTAGGAGTTGTTCTAAACTTTTTTGTTCGTTTTGATTTTGTTTGCTTAATTTTTCAATCTTTTGGTTAAGCTCTTCTTTATTTATTTTATCTTGATATTTTTCTAGTTCTTTCAGCAATTCTTCGTTTTGCTCAATACGCTCTTCATTTTTTTCTAAACGCTCTTTTAGTTGTTCTTTAAATTGATCACTTTTTTCAGGCTGAAATTGCTCTAAGTTCTCCTTCATCTGCTTAGAGTATTCTTTCATCATTTTTTCTTGCTGCTGTTGACGCTCGATATAATTTTCTAATTTTTTACGGTCGTTATAATTGAGCTGCTTTTTTTCTTTCTGTAGTTGATCAAGCTCTTGTAATTCTTTGTTGCTCTCTTTCATTTTTTGCAACGAATTATCCATATCTTTTATGGTTTCTTCTTGATTGTTGAGCTGTTCTTGTGTTTCTTCATCTTCAGTAAACTTGCGGAAAGAAAAAGTTTCACTTTTGGTCCGCTTCTTTCCATTTACTTGGTCATTATCAAAAACCTGAAAATAAAATTCGTAAGCTTTGCCACGATCTAACTGCAAATCTCCAGGAAAAGCATAAACAAAATCATCGAAGGTTGAAGTGCTTAACGAGAAGTTCACTTTTTTAGTTTCCTTAGGATTTTCACTGGCAAAATAAACCAACTGTAAACCGGTTAAACCGTAATCGTCGGCTACTTTACCATAGAAATACATCACTTGACGATCTAAAGAATCACGCTTCATTTCTACATCAAGCTCAGGGAATTCATCACGAACGACTTTTAATTGATAGGACAGTTGTTCGTAATTTTTTAATTGCTCGTTAGAAGTTGAAATCTGATACGAAGTATTTCTGAAAATTTGCTGTTGAAGCGAAAATTGATCTTCTGATCGATGAAAATTTTCTAACGTATCGGGTAAATTCAACTGAATTTGGTTCGTGGCTTTTGCGGTAAGATTCCACGAAACTTTAGTACCTTCAGGAATAGTGGCATTTCCGGTTCCTTTTAAAACTTCATCTTGTTTACCCACATAAGCAGGATAATCGAGTTGCATTTCAAAATTTACCAAGGTAGGAACGTTAATTACTTGTAATTGGTAAGGTTTGGAAGTCACCTCGTTCGAGCTAAAATAAAATTCGGTATTCTTTGAAACACGATCAAAAGTATATTCAAAAACACCGGGATTTACTTTCTTTAAAAAATAGGTTTCACCATCGTAATGAATGCTGGCATTATCAGGAATTACACTACCATCGGTAAATATTCTCAAGCTTAAACTTTCATTTTCTTTTACCTGCAATTGATCCTGATTAAGTTGAAATGAAAACGGAGCCGGTGGTTCGTAAGCTTGATCGTAATTGACAACCCGTGTATAGCTTTCGGAGAATAAATTACTATTCCCAGAAATATAGATCGCTAAAAAAATAAACACCGGAATTATCGCATACTTTACATACCTAAGATTTGATTTAAAATTTACCGCAATTTGAAAAGGAATAGGTTGTAGCTCCAGAGATTTTTGATCGATACTTGCCAACAACAATTCAGAATCATTACTTTTTGCATTTTTATGAAGCTGTAGAATATTCAGCAATTTATCGTTTACTTCCGGGAAATGTTCACCAATAATTTTAGAAGCTTGCTCGTAATTAATTCCTTTAGAAAGTTTGAATAGTTTAGCGAGCGGGTACAAAATAAATCTTCCGAATAAAGCTACCTCTACCCCAACAAAAAGCCAGAATAAAATTTTTCTTCCGAGGGAATTCAGCCAGAAAAAATATTCAAAAGAAACTGTGATCAGAAAATACAAAAACCCAATGGCAAAAAATAAAATTGCTCCTTTTACTAATTCATTTAAGTAATATTTTCTAATAAAAGCTTCTAACTTATGCTTGATAAGTTGGTAATTATTCATCGAGAACAGGTTTGCTTAATCGTTAACTTCTAAAACTACAATAAAAATTTAAGCTATCTAAATGGCTTAAGTAGTTTAACATCAAGACCTCAACAAATTTCTTACCAATTTTATCTTCTTGTTTTGATTGAATATTCGACAGATAAGATTGTATCTTTGCCAAAAAACAGAAGAAAATGTCTCAGAGAGTACGCGTGCGTTTTGCACCAAGCCCAACCGGACCTTTACATATTGGCGGAGTAAGAACCGCATTATTCAATTATCTTTTTGCAAAAAAACACGAAGGCGATTTTGTTTTACGTATAGAAGATACCGATCAAACTCGTTATGTAGAAGGCGCCGAAGATTATATTGTCGAAGCTTTAAATTGGTTGAATATTCCTTACGATGAAGGCCCGGGAAAAGAAGGTGATGCAGGCCCATACCGCCAAAGTGAACGCAAAGGCTTGTACCGAGAATATGCCGATAAATTATTAGCGAGTGGAAATGCTTATTATGCGTTTGATACTGCGGAAGAATTAGCCGAAAAAAGAGCCGAACACGAAGCGCAAAAAGAAACCTTTATCTATAATTGGCACAATCGTGAAGAGTTAAACAACTCATTAGCACTTTCTGAAGAAGAAACCAAGCAAAAAATTGAAAGTGGCGAGCCTTATGTGATCAGGTTTAAAGCTCCAGAAAATGAAGAGCTTGATTTACAGGACGAAATTCGTGGCGATATACAAGTAAACACTAAAGTACTTGACGATAAAGTTTTATTTAAAAGTGACGGAATGCCTACCTATCACTTAGCGAATATTGTTGATGATCATTTGATGAAAATCACCCACGTAATTCGTGGGGAAGAATGGTTACCCTCTTTAGCTTTACACGTTTTATTATACCGTGCTTTTGGTTGGGAAGCTCCTAAATTTGCGCATTTACCATTAATTTTAAAACCTACCGGAAAAGGAAAATTAAGTAAACGTGACGGTGATAAAATGGGATTCCCGGTATTCCCTCTGGAATGGAAAGATCCTAAAACCGGAGATATCGCTTCCGGTTACCGTGAAGATGGTTATTTGCCACAAACCGTTCTAAATATGTTAGTTTTCTTAGGTTGGAACGAAGGTGAAGGTTCAGAAAAAGAAATTTATACCTTAGAAGAATTAACCCAAGCTTTTAGTTTAGCGCATGTTTCTAAAGGTGGTTCTAAATTTGATCCTGAAAAAACAAAATGGTTTCAGCATCATTATTTACAAGAGCAAGATAATGTAGTTTTAGCGGAGCAATTTTTACCGATTTTAAAAGAAAAAAACATTGATCCTGCCCTAACCTATGTCGAAGAAATTGTAAAAACCATTAAAGAACGCGCAACCTTTGTAAGTGATTTCTGGGAACTTTCTTCTTTTTATTTTGAAGCTCCTACAGATTTTGATGCAAAAGCTTCGAAAAAAGCTTGGAAAAAAGGAACTGCTGAAATTATGCAAAATGTAAAAAATGTAATTGATGAAGTAGAAGATTTCAACCAAGAAAATCTTCAGGAAAAAGTGAAAGGATGGATTACCAATGAAGGAATTGGCTTTGGAAAAGTAATGCAACCACTCCGTTTATCGCTAGTTGGAGAAATGAAAGGACCCGATCTATTTCATATTATGACTTCCGTTGGAAAAGAAGAAACCCTAAAACGTATCGATTTTGCCATCGAAAAATTAGGCTAGATATATGATGAGATGCTGAAATAAATTCAGCATAAAAAATATAACAGTTCATAAAAAGCAGTTTGAGATCTCAAGCTGCTTTTTTTGTTAACGAAATCTAAAAACTAACGGTTAATCATGTATATTTAGAGCATTAATCAATTAAAATGTTATGGGAGTATTCTTTACAGGATTTATTATTTTCTTAGGATTAATCATCCTAATCACCGGTATTTTTACCGTAAAACAACAAACTGCAGCGGTAGTTGAGCGCTTTGGGAAATTCAACAGTATTCGAAATTCCGGACTTCAATTTAAAATTCCGGTGTTCGATAAAATTGCGGGAAGGTTGAATTTGAAAATTCAGCAATTAGATGTGATCGTTGAAACTAAAACGAAAGATGATGTATTTGTTCGTTTAAAGATTTCGGTTCAATTTCAAGTGATTAAAATGAAGGTTTACGATGCTTTTTATAAGCTTGAAAATCCGCACGATCAGATAACTTCTTATGTTTTTGATGTAGTTCGTGCAGAAGTGCCTAAAATGAAGTTAGACGACGTTTTTGAGCGTAAAGACGATATTGCTAACGCGGTAAAACTAGAATTGAATGATGCGATGGTCGATTATGGTTACGATATTATTAAAACCTTAGTAACCGATATTGATCCTGATGTACAAGTAAAAGCAGCGATGAACCGTATTAACGCTTCTGAACGTGAAAAAGTTGCTGCCGAATATGAAGCGGAAGCAGAGCGTATTAAAATTGTGGCAAAAGCGAGAGCCGAAGCAGAAAGTAAACGTTTACAAGGTCAAGGTATTGCCGATCAACGTCGAGAAATTGCTCGTGGTTTAGAAGAATCTGTAGATGTATTGAATAATGTAGGGATTAACTCGCAAGAAGCTTCAGCATTAATTGTGGTTACCCAGCATTACGATACGTTACAATCTTTAGGAGAAGAAACCGATACCAACTTAATTTTATTGCCTAATTCACCACAAGCGGGAAGTGATATGCTGAATAATATGATCGCTTCTTTTGTAGCTTCTAACCAAATTGGTGAGAAAATGAAAGAGCAAAACAAGGTAAAAGGAATTGCTTCAACTGCTAAAAAAGCAAAACCAAAAAAGCAAAATCCACCGATGGATGATGATGAATATAGAAGTGAAGAGTAAAATTTTTATTGAATTCAAATAAAAAACCCGCTAAGATCTAGCGGGTTTTTTTGTTTTGAAATGGAAGAATTATTCAGTTTCTTCCGGATTATGGATCGCTAAAATATAACCATCGGTTAGGTATTTTTTAGCTACTTTCTGTAGGTAAGAAGTATCCATCTTTTCTACATTCTTTTCATAATTGAATACTTTAGTAGCATCTTCATTTTGATAATCGGCATCCTTTAAAAGTGATAACCAAAATCTGTTCTCTTTTAAAGATTCTTTATGTTCTAATAATTGCGTTTCTTTTACTTTCTGAAGGTCTTTTTCTGTAGGACCTTCTGCAACTAATTTTTCAACTTCTTTAATTGCTGCATTTTTAAGTTTATCTACGTTTTCTGGTCCGCACGGGAAGCTAATGGTAAAATTATACCAACCGTAAGGAGTTTTACTAATGTTACCTCTTGCGCCAACACCATAAACACCACCTTCTTCTTCACGTAGTTTTTCAACTAGCTTAATGGTTAAAATTTCACCTAAGGTTTTTAAAGCATAAGCGTCTTTTTTGTTGTATTTAGCTCCGCCTTGATAAGTGATTCTTACTGAACTTTTAGGATCTTTACCTTTTTCTACAATCTTTTCGTGAGATCCAGATTTAGGTCTAAAGTCTGGAACTTCATAAGATTCATCTGAATTTTTTGAAGGTAAACTTGCTAAATAAGTTGCTGCATAATCTTTAAGCTTTGCTTCATCGATATTACCTACAAAATAGAAATGAAAATCGCCTGCATCTGCAAAACGTTCTTGATATTTTTTGTAAGCTAAATCGTAATCCGCAGCATCCATTTTCTCCGGAGTTGGGAATCCTGTATAACGAGGACTATCACCATAGATAAACTCTCCTAACTCTTTTTGAAAATAAAATTGAGGACTTGCCAATAGATTTCCTAAAAATGCTTTTTGCTTATTAACGTAAGAATCAAAGCTTCTTCATCTTTATTTAATTCGGTAAAATATAAATGAGTTAACTGAAATAATTCTTCTAAGTTTTTAGGTGCTGCATTCCCTCTAAATCCTTCACTATACGTTGAAATATAAGGATTTACCGAAACAATTTTACCAGACATCATTTTACTTAAATCTGTTTTGCTAAAATCGTTTACACCGGCTTCTGTTAAGCCACTATTTGCAAAGGTGGTAGCTTTATAATCTTCAACAGAATATAAAGATGTACCTCCGTAACTAAATGCTTCAAATAAAACCTCATCATTTTTAAAATCGGTTTTCTTGTAGGTTACCGTTGCACCGTTGCTTAAGGTTAATGTTGTAGTTCCTAATTCTTTATTCGTTTCAGTTTTAGTGATACTTCCTTTTTTAGGAGTTTTTGCCATTAGCGATTCGGCAACTTCAGTTTCTTCGTAAGGTTCTAATTCTTTATTCTCAATTTCTTTAAATAAAGCTCTTACTTCTTCTTCTGTAGGTTGCTCAACAGCATCTTTCTCTGGACCGGTAAGCACTACTACTCTATTTTCATCTTTAATGTAACCTGAAATTAAGCTATTGATCTCTTTTAAATTAATCGTAGGTAATTGTTCTTGATGAAATTTATATTCCCAATCGATACCCGGCATTGGTTCGTTTTCAAGAAAGTTTCTAATATATTCTCCAACAACACGTGAAGATTCGTTTTTCCCTTTATTCTTGAAAGATTGTTCTAATCTTGCTAAAATGTCTTTTTTAGCGCGTTCTAGCTCACTTTGAGTGAAACCGTGTTGTTTTACTCTTTCGTTCTCTTCTAATAAAGCACGTAAAGCGGTAAGCTGTTTACTGGCGTCACACATGGCAAAAGATTGGTAAGCTTCTTTTGTTCTAGACCAAGTACCACCGTGATAACTGTAACCGTAAACGAATGGCGGATTATTGCTATTTCTCAATTCATCAAAACGATTATTGATCATTTGCGCAAATAGTGACTCTACCATCGAATTTCTATAGTCTTCTAAAGTTTCTTCTGCTTCAACATTACCTTTGTCTTTAAATAAAACTTGTACGTTAGCAAAAGTTGCTTCTTCATCAGACTCGATCGCGATTAAAGTTTCTTCGTGATTGGGAAGCTCGAAAGATTCTCTTTTTCTTTCGTCTTTCGGATTTTTAATGTGAGCGAAATGATCTTTTATTTTTTGTTCTAAAATTTCAACATCTACATCTCCTACTGCCATTACAGACATTAGATCTGGACGATACCAATCGTTGTAAAAACTACGAATGCTTTCGTAATCAAAAGTTTCTAGGTTTTCTTTGGTACCAATAGGAAGTCGATCTGCGTACTTTGAACCGTGTAGGATCTTCGGTAAATATTCTTGACGCATGCGCTGCTCGGCGCCTTGCCCTAAACGGTATTCTTCTAAAACCACACCACGCTCTTCGTCGATATCTTTATCTTCTAGTAATGCGTTGTGCGCCCAATCTTCAATAATCTGAAATCCTTTTTCAAGTTTTTCTGGATCGTCACTCGGGATGGGAAGAATGTAAACCGTCTCATCGAAACTGGTATAAGCGTTTAAATGCGCCCCAAATTTTACTCCAATACTTTGTAGGTAATCTACTAATTCGTTCTTTTTGAAGTTTTTGGTACCATTAAAATTCATATGCTCCATAAAGTGAGCTAAACCTCTTTGGTCTTCATCTTCTAAAATCGAACCTGCATTTACCACAAGTCTTAATTCTACTTTGTCTTCGGGTTTACCGTTGTTTTTAATGTAGTAAGTTAGTCCGTTTTCTAAAACTCCTTTTTTTACTTCTGGATTAAAAGGAATTTCTTCTGACAGATCTTGACTACTTTGCGCTTTTGTTTGTTGAAAGGGCGTAAATGCTAGAAAAGCCCCTACAAAAAGCGCAGGAAGATTTAAATATTTCATCTGAATAAGTTAATGTTAGAGCTTAAAAATATAAATTATATAACAAACCGTATAGTTTATAAACACAAAAAAGCTCACTTTAACAGTGAGCTTTTTTTGAAATTCTTCTTCTTAGCAATTTTTATTTATTCACAATCTTAGCTTTTTGAATACCGATAAGTTTAGAAACGGCTTTTAATATAAAAGCTCGTTTAGCTATTTTTGTAGCAATACCGGTAGCTACACTAATAGGTGATAAATCTTCTTTAATATTATTTACAGAAAGTTTTATACGCTCTTTATCGATATGATTTTGGAGCTTTAAAACTTTAAGATCGTTGTTTATTTCTTCGTATGATTCGTAAATTTTCATTGGCTGTCTACTTCTGTTTGTAAAGGTTCATCTAAAACTTCATCGATCGTACTTTCATTAAAGAACATTTTCGAAAATTTAGTAAGTATAAATGAGTCGAAAACATTTCTTCCGAAGAGAAGAAACAGAATGAATACTACTAGATAAAAACCGGCTACTATAAAAAATCCTGCGGCATAACTATCTAAAGCATCACCAATTAAAAATGCTGCCCCGAAAGATAAAAAGCCGATAAATATTAAAAAAATGCTTCCGGCCACAAGCATAGTGACCAACATAGACGAACTTTCTGTAAGCTTTTTAAAAGCGAATAGCTTATAATACTCCATCGTACTTTCGATATACGCTTGGGTATTTTTATAAAGCTCGTCTATGTGGTTGGTTACTTTATTTAAAGGCATAGACTACGCTGTTGCGTTTTTAACATTGGTCTTTACTTCTTCTTTTTTAACTTCTTTTTGAAATTTTGCGTTTTTCTCTCTTAAGGCTTCTAATTTTTCTTCCATTGCAGAAAGAATATCGTCTGCTTTATAACTTGCTGAAGAAAGGGTTTCTTCTAACTTAGATTCGAAATTAAGTTTTGCGCTTTTAGCAGATTCAGATAAGTTAGAAGAAGTTTCTTTAACTTGCTCATCTAATCTTTTCTTCGCTTTTTTAGCTTCTTTGTTAAGTTTCTTACGTGTATTTTCTCCTTTATCTGGAGCGTAAAGTAAACCTACTCCTGCACCAATTGCAGCACCAGTTAGTAAAGCTAAGATGGTTGTTCCTGTATTATTTGCCATAATTCTTGTTTTTAAAGGTTAATGATTAGTTCCTTCAAATTTAACATTTATCGGTCTTGCTTCTTGTTAATAACCGGTTAATATCCTGAAATTCAATGCTAAAATTATCTTAATGAAATCTGAATTATTTCCACATAAAAAAAGCGCATTCAACATAATATTGAATGCGCTTTGATCAGCTAAATTGAAAAAACTTATTTTTTCTTAGCCCAAGAATCTCTTAGTGTTACTGTTCTGTTGAATACTAATTTTTCTGAAGTACTACTTTGATCTACACAGAAATAACCGATTCGTTGAAATTGAAATTGCTCTAACTCTTTCGCATCTTTTAAACTTGGCTCTACATAACCGGTAATTACTTCTAACGAATTAGGATTTACAAATTCTAAGTAATCTTTTTCTTTATCGGCATCGGGAGCTTCTACCGTAAATAAACGATCGTATAAACGTACTTCTGCGGCAACCGCATGTTTAATAGAAACCCAATGTAAGGTTCCTTTTACTTTACGTTTAGACTCTTCTGTACCGCTACCGCTTTTACTTAACGGATCGTAGGTACAATGTATTTCGGTGATATTTCCTTCTTCATCTTTAACTACATCTTCTCCTTTAATGATGTAAGCATTCTTTAAACGTACTTCTTTTCCTAAAGTTAATCTGAAAAATTTACGATTCGCACTTTCTTTAAAATCTTCTCTTTCAATATATAATTCTTTTGAAAAAGGTACTTGTCTGCTTCCTGCATTTTCATCTTCAGGATTGTTTTCTGCCTCTAGCCATTCTTCCTCTTTCTCGTAATTGGTAATGACTAATTTTACCGGATCTAAAACGCCCATTACTCGTGGTGCAGTTTTATTTAAATCTTCTCGAGCGCAGAATTCTAAATGAGAAAGATCGATGATATTTTCACGCTTTCCTACACCAATCGACTCCGCAAATTTTCTAATAGAATTTGGCGTATATCCTCTTCTTCGTAAACCGGAAATCGTTGGCATTCGTGGATCGTCCCAAGATTCTACCAATCCTTTTTCTACCAATTGCGCTAATTTACGTTTACTCACTACCGTATGACTTAAATTACGGCGTGCAAACTCTCGCTGTTTAGGCTGAAATTCTTCCGGTTTGCTTACTTTATTTACAAACCAATTGTATAATTCTCTATGCGGAAGAAATTCTAACGTACAAAATGAATGAGAGATCGATTCAATAAAATCACTTTCTCCGTGTGCCCAATCGTACATCGGGTAAATTTTCCACTCGTCATTAGTTCTGTGATGTGCTTTATGCACGCAACGATACATAATTGGATCACGCATTAACATATTAGAAGAAGTCATATCGATCTTAGCACGAAGTACGTGAGCTCCTTCTGGAGTATCGCCGTTCTTCATCGCTTCAAAAAGTTCTAGGTTTTCTTCTACAGAACGCTCACGATACGGACTTTCTTTACCGGGCTCGGTTGGTGTTCCTTTTTGGTTGGCAATCGCTTCAGAAGTTTGGCTGTCTACATAGGCATCGCCATTTTTAATCATTTCTACAGCCCAATCATACAATTGCTGAAAGTAATCTGATGCGTAACACTCTTTTGCCCATTTAAATCCTAACCATTCTACATCACGCTTGATCGAATCGACAAACTCTTTTTCTTCTTTAATAGGATTGGTATCATCAAAACGAAGATTTACCGGCGCATTGTAGCGTAAACCTAAGCCAAAATTTAAATTGATCGACGAGGCGTGACCAATGTGTAAATAGCCATTAGGTTCTGGCGGAAATCTAAATTTTAGATCTTCCTTCTTATAACCTCCCGTCGCTAGATCGTCTTCGATGATTTGTTCTATAAAATTGAGTGACTTCTTTTCTTCTGCCATAATTTTTTCTTGTAAAGCCGCAAAGTTATCAAAAATTAAAATGTAGTGAATAACTTCAAAAGGTTTTATAATTTTATAATCTAAAACTAAATGATGACTGAACTTCAAAAAATAATTCTGTATTCAGGTTTATCGGGAATTACTGTGTTTATTGGCGGAATAATTGCTCAACTCGTTGAAAAAAAATCTTCATCAACTAGTTTATTGAAGAAAGAAATTAACCACGGTATTTCTGCTTTTGGTGGCGGTATTATTGTTTCTGCATTAGCTCTAGTCTTAATCCCAAAAGGTATTGAAAAATTAGCTGTTTTACCCGTTGTTCTTTGGTTTAGTTTAGGTTCTATTTGCTTTTTTATGCTCGATCGATTAATTGCCAAAAAAGGAGGAAAAATTGCTCAACTTTTAGTGATGTTGATGGATTTTATACCTGAAGCCATTGCGCTGGGTGCTGTTTTTGCTACCGATAATAAAACAGGTATTTTACTGGCTGTTTTCATTGGTTTACAGAATTTACCTGAAAGTTTTAATTCCTATAAAGATTTACGATCAACAGGTTTTTCAGCTAAAAAAACACTTACGCTATTATTCATTTTAAGTTTTAGCGGAATTGCAGGTTCGTTAATTGGCTATCATTTTTTACAAGATCAGCCAGAAATTACTTCAGCTTTAATGTTATTTGCCAGTGGCGGTATTTTATATTTAATTTTTGAAGATATTGCACCACAAGCCAAACTTAATCATACTTGGGTACCGGCTTTAGGAGCTAATTTAGGATTTTTAGTAGGCATTATTGGGCATTTATTAATTTAAGTAAATTCAAAATTTAGATAGTATATTCGTAAAAAAATAATATTGTGGGAATTATTAAGCTGAATAATATACGTGTTTACACCAATCACGGTTGTCTAACAGAAGAAGGAAAAATAGGAAGTGATTACCGCGTAGATCTAGAAATTCACGCCTCTTTGGAAGCTTCATCTATTTCGGATGAATTAAAAGATACGGTTGATTATGTGCATCTTAACCGAATTGTAAAAGAAGAAATGGATATACGCGCTAAACTATTAGAGCACGTTGCCAAACGTATTATCGATCGCATTTTTGAGGAACTAGAAATGGTTGAACAAGCTGAAGTAGCCGTTTCTAAAATAAATCCGCCATTAGGAGGCGATGTAGAAAATGTAACTATTGTATTATCAAAAGCAAGATAAATGTTTGCTTTTAGCTAAAAATTATTACATTTGCAGTCCTTAATTATAAAGGGTGCCGTGGCCGAGTGGCTAGGCAGTGGTCTGCAAAACCATGTACAGCGGTTCGAATCCGCTCGGCACCTCAACAAAAAAGCCTTTCCATCCTGAAAGGCTTTTTTTATGATTCGTCGTTATCACTCTTCGGGATCACATGCTCCACTTTACTTTCTAACTCTTCTAATTCTGAAGGGAAAATACCTCTAGAAACCAAGACCAATCCAAAAACGATAATTACTATACTTATCCCTCGTTTTAAACGATAAATTCTGGTGGGTGTTAATTTATGATTTAAGCGTTTCGCTAATAAAATTTTCAATAGATCGATGATGAAATAAGTACTGATTACCGTTGTAAAAAATACCAATAATCGATTTGGATCCATTTCTAACTGCGGACCAAAAACAATGATTAATCCTAACCAGAAACCTAGCACGCCAATATTTACAAAATTCAACAGAAAACCTTTGAACATGAGCTGAAATAAAGCACCTTTCTTCAACTTTCGAATACCATCTTCATCATCGGGATGCGGAATTGCTTTCTTTTCTTTTACAAACGTAATTACGCCATAAGTGGCCATCACACAACCGCCAAATATAAAAAGTGCAGGATCGTCTTTTATGCTATTAAGAAGTTTGCTAGTCCCTAAATAAGCGATCGATAAGAAGAAAATATCGGCTAAAATTACACCAATATCAAAAAAAACAGCCGCCTTAAAACCTTTAATAGCAGCAGTTTCTAGCAAAACAAAAAATACAGGACCCAGTAAAAAGGCCAAAAAGAAGCCTAACGGAATTCCGGCAAAAATGTCTTGTAGCATAAATTGGGTGTTCTAATCTTGATTACACAAAGGTAAGCAATAGAAAATTGAAATTTACCTTAGGTTAATATTTCCGCCTAAAGTCACTTTTTGATCTACTTTTTCAGGATCGCCATAGATATTAATATTACCACCAGCTTGTACTTTGGCTTTACAATACTTTGAAGTTTTTATATCGGCATTTCCGCCGGCTTGCACTTTTACCTCGGTAGTTTTAGTTTCTAGATCTTCGCCATCATATTGGCCGCCGGTTTTAACTTCTATAATTTGTTGTTTTGCATTGCCACGCGTTTGCACGTAACCACCCGTTACACTTTTAACTTCTAATTTTTCGACATTCAAATAACCGGCAATAATTTGCGCTCCTTCTTGTGAGTTTAACGTGAGTAAAGCTTGCTCCACATGTTCTGCTATCTCTACGTAAGCGCCTTCGTTAGCATCGACAACTTCTGCAGTTTTATAATAAACTTTGATCTTGGTATCGGTTTCACTCCAAATATTACCTAAACCTAACCTAATTTTTAAGGTGTTGCCTTTTACATTGGCTTCAATTTCGTCTTTATCGAAACCGGTTGCCACAATTTTATTTTCTGTGGAAGGAATTAAAGTCGCCTGAATTTTACTGTAAATCTTGATTTCTGAAAATTCTTCGTTGATCGCTATCTCTGTTTCTTGTGCAACTACAGAAGCGCTCAAACTTAGCAAAAACAAAA
>DTTX01000032.1:0-667 GCA_012964435.1 Mesonia sp.
AATTTCTAACGCTACCGATGCGACTTTAAAATTAAAACACCTTACTAGTATTGGTGAAGCTTCTGTAGAATACGGTAATCCCGTGATCGAAGTGAAAGCAGATAAAGACAAACAAACCCTTCATATTATTGACCAAGGAATTGGGATGACCAAAGAAGAGGTTGAAAAATATATTAATGAAGTTGCTTTTTCTGGTGCAGAAGAATTTCTAGAAAAATATAAAGATTCTGCAAAAGATAGCGGAATTATCGGTCATTTTGGTCTTGGTTTCTACTCGGCATTTATGGTCGCCAATAAGGTTGAAATTATTACCAAATCTTACAAAGATGAACCGGCAGCACACTGGATTTGTGAAGGTACGACCGATTTCTCTTTAGAAGAAGCAGACAAAACCGAAAGAGGTACAGAAATTATTCTTCACATAAATGATGATGAAAAAGAATTTTTAGAAGACAACAGAATTTCTGAACTACTTACGAAGTACAACAAATTTATGCCGATTCCAATTAAATTTGGTACCAAAGAAAAAGAACTTCCTAAGGCAGAAGACGCTCCGGAAGATGAAGAGGCAAAAAAAGTTACGGTTGATAATATCATCAACAATCCAGAGCCGGCTTGGACGAAGCAACCTACCGATCTAGAAGAAGAAGATTACAAAAACTTCTAT
>DTTX01000032.1:677-1410 GCA_012964435.1 Mesonia sp.
GTGATCGCTATCTACACGAACAAAAGAGCCATTATTCCACATTCATTTAAATGTAGATTATCCGTTTAACTTAACCGGTATTTTATACTTCCCGAAGTTGAGCAACGATATGGCGATGCAAAAAGATAAAATTCAGTTATACCAAAACCAAGTTTTCGTGACCGATAATGTGGAAGGTATTGTCCCTGAATTTTTAACGATGCTGAAATGAGTTATCGATTCACCGGATATTCCGTTAAACGTTTCTCGTTCTTACTTGCAAGCCGATGGCGCAGTGAAGAAAATTTCAAGTTACATTACACGTAAAGTTGCCGATAAATTAAAATCTTTATTCAATAACAATCGTGAAGATTTCGAAAAGAAATGGGACGATATTAAAGTAGTGATCGAATACGGAATGCTTACCGAAGATAAATTCTTTGAAAAAGCTCAGAAGTTCACACTTTACCCAACCGTAGATGGAGAATATTTCACCTACGAAGAGTTAGAAGAAAAAATTAAAGACAACCAAACCGATAAAGATGGGAAAATGGTGATTCTTTATGCTTCTAACAAAGATGAGCAACACAGTTATATTTCTGCGGCAAAAGATAAAGGTTATCAAGTATTGTTATTAGATACGCCAATCGTTCCGCATTTAATTCAGAAATTAGAAAGCTCTAAAGAGAATATCTCTTTTGTTCGTGTAGATAGCGATCACGTAGATAATTTAATAAAAAATAAAACCGTTTTT
>DTTX01000032.1:1420-48102 GCA_012964435.1 Mesonia sp.
CCATCGGCTTGCAAGTAAGAACGAGAAACGTAGATAATTTAATCAAGAAAGATGAAGATAAAACTTCTAAACTTTCTGAAGAAGAGCAAGAGAAATTAAAAGCTGATTTTGAAAAAGTTGTTCCTAAAGAAAAGTACACCGTACAATTAGAAGCGATGGATAGTAATGCGGCTCCGCTAATCATCACGCAACCAGAGTTTATGCGTCGTATGAAAGAGATGCAACAAACCGGTGGTGGCGGTATGTTTGGTATGGGCAACATGCCGGAAATGTACAATTTAGTGGTAAACACCAACAACGATTTGATCTCAAGTTTAGTAGGTAAAGAAGAAGCTGAACAAGAACGCATCATCAAACAATCGTTAGACTTAGCTCGACTTTCTCAAAACCTATTAAAAGGTGAAGAGTTAACCAACTTTGTAAAACGAAGTTTTGAGATGATCAAATAAGATTTTTTAGATCTTTAAAATTAAAAACCGTTTTTCGATCCTATGGTTGAAAAACGGTTTTATTTTTTATTAAATTCGCTATTCACAATATTATACCTATGAAAAACCTTTACCTCCTACTTTTTGTTTTAGCTTTCATCAGCTGCAAAAATGAACCTAAAAATACTTCCGAAGAAATCGAAAAAACTTCAACAGAAGAAAAAGAAGTAAACCCTGCGCTCAATTTAGCGGAAACGATTTCAAATACACATCATCAACAAGATTTTTTTAATAATGAAGCAGTCGCTTTCAATATCGCTATCAATTTTGGTGGTAAAGAACGTTTAAAAGGAAGAGTAACAATGCTCACCAATTCAACCAAAATTAAAATTAAAAAAGAAGATGGCACGACCTTAGTTTTTAATGGTGAAGAAGTTTTTTTATATCCTGAAGAAAATAATTACGACGGTGCTCGTTTCGATATGTTTACCTGGCCTTACTTTTTTGCAATGCCTTTTAAACTAAACGATGAAGGCACTAAATGGCAAGAAAAAAAAGAATTGAAATTAGATAGCACAGCTTATCATTCGGCCAAACTTACCTTTGAAAATAATGTAGGTGATGCGCCCGACGATTGGTATGTGATTTATGCAGATAAAAGAACACATTTACTCAAAGCAGCGGCATATATTGTAACTTTTGGTAAAGATGTAGCAACGGCAGAAGAAAATCCGCATGCCATTGTCTACGATCGTTATTTCACGGTAAAAAGTGTCCCTGTTGCCAAATACTGGAAATTTTATAATTGGAGTGAAGAACAAGGCATTTACGACGAACCGATTGGCGATGCAGAAATTTCTAAACTCAATTATTTATCGGCAGATCAAGCCAATTTCGACGTGCCGGAAAATGCTATAAAAATCGAGCGATAAATTTATCTTAAACCCTGTAAATAGCTATTGTAAAGAACAATTATACTTTTATCTTTGCAGCTTTAAAACAAAATCAATGATCAACGTAACTTTGCCTGACGGCAGTATTAAAGAATTTGAAAGCGGCACAACTGTACTTGATGTCGCCAAAAGTATTAGCGAAGGTTTAGCAAGAAATGTAATTTCTGCAACATATAACGGTACGACCGTAGAGACGAAAACCAAGCTAACCACCGATGGTTCTTTAGTACTTTTTACCTGGAGAGATGATGAAGGTAAAAAAGCGTTTTGGCATAGTACTTCTCACGTCATGGCGCAAGCGATTCAAGACTTGTATCCGGGTGCAAAGTTAACTATTGGTCCGGCGATCGACAATGGGTTTTATTACGATGTAGATTTTGGAGAGCATAAAGTTTCTGAAAACGACTTCAAGAAAATTGAAGATAAAATGTTAGAGATCGCACGCGGTAAACACGAGTTTAAGATGCGTGAAGTTTCTAAACAAGAAGCTTTAGATTTTTACAAAAAAGAAAACAATCCGTTTAAGGTTGAATTAATTGAAAATCTTACCGACGGAGATATTACTTTTTGCGATCACGATACTTTTACCGATCTATGTCGTGGTGGACACATTCCAAACACCGGAATCATAAAAGCGGTAAAATTAATGAACATTGCCGGAGCTTATTGGCGTGGTGATGAGCATAACCCACAATTAACTCGTGTTTACGGAGTATCATTCCCGAAACAAAAAGAATTAAAAGAATATTTAGAACTTTTAGAAGAAGCAAAAAAACGTGACCACCGTAAATTAGGGAAAGAGTTACAATTATTTACGTTCTCTCAAAAAGTAGGTCAAGGTTTACCACTTTGGTTACCTAAAGGAGCCGCTTTACGTGAGCGTTTAGAAAACTTCTTGAAAAAAGCACAACAAAAAGCCGGTTACGAGCAAGTAGTTTCGCCACACATTGGTCAGAAAGAATTATACGTAACTTCTGGTCATTACGCCAAATATGGTGAAGACAGCTTTCAGCCTATAAAAACCCCAAGTGAAGACGAAGAGTTTTTATTAAAACCGATGAACTGCCCTCACCACTGTGAAATTTTTAATTCACAATCGTGGAGCTATCGTGATTTACCAAAACGTTTTGCCGAATTTGGTACAGTTTATCGTTACGAGCAAAGCGGTGAGTTACATGGTTTAACTCGTGTAAGAGGCTTTACCCAAGATGATGCGCATATTTTTTGTACGCCAAATCAATTAGATGAAGAATTTAAGAAAGTGATCGATTTGGTATTGTACGTTTTCGGTTCATTAGGTTTTGAAAACTTTAACGCTCAGGTTTCGTTAAGAGACCCTGAGAATAAAGAAAAATATATTGGTGAAGAAGAAAATTGGGTAAAAGCAGAAAATGCAATTATCAATGCTGCCAAAGAAAAAGATTTAAACTATGTCATCGAGACAGGTGAAGCTGCCTTTTACGGTCCTAAGTTAGACTTTATGGTTAAAGATGCCTTAGGAAGAAGCTGGCAGTTAGGTACCATTCAGGTAGATTACAATTTACCGGAGCGTTTCGATTTAACTTACAAAGGTAGTGACAATGACCTTCACCGCCCGGTTATGATTCACCGAGCACCATTTGGAAGTATGGAACGTTTTATCGCTATTTTATTAGAACATACCGGTGGTAATTTTCCATTATGGCTCATGCCAGAACAAGCTATCGTTCTGTCTTTGAGTGAGAAATATGAAAATTATACCAAAAAAGTTTTAAATTTGTTAGAAAATCACGAAATTCGCGGCCTTGCTGATAATCGCAGCGAGACCATGGGTAAAAAGATCCGTGAGGCAGAAATGAATAAATTGCCGTATATGCTAATTGTTGGTGAACAAGAAGAGCAAGACGGCACGGTTTCTGTACGTAAACACGGTGGAGAGGATTTAGGAGCAATGACCGTTGAGCAGTTTGCTGAATTGATCAATGCAGAAGTAAATTCATCTCTAAAATCATTTGAAGTTTAATTTAAAATTATATAGTCATAGCAATACGTAGAAAAAAATCGAGAGGTCCGTTAAGACAAATTAAGGAAGATCCGCATAGAATTAATGATAAAATTCGTGCGAAAGAAGTTCGTTTAGTAGGTGATAACGTTGAAATGGATGTTTACCCTATTAAGAAAGCTCTTGCCATCGCTGAAGAACTTGGGTTAGATTTGGTAGAAATTTCACCAAACGCAAACCCTCCTGTTGTAAAGGCAATGGAGTACAAGAAGTTTCTTTACGAGCAAAAGAAGAGAGAAAAAGCCATCAAAGCAAAAGCTACTAAGGTAGTGATCAAAGAAATTCGTTTTGGTCCTAATACAGACGATCACGATTACGAATTCAAAAAGAATCACGCACAAAAATTCTTAGAAGAAGGCGCTAAACTTAAGGCTTACGTTTTCTTTAAAGGGCGTTCTATTGTATTTAAAGATAAAGGTGAAATTTTATTACTTCGTCTTGCTCAAGATTTAGAAGAGTTTGGTAAAGTAGAGCAAATGCCTAAGTTAGAAGGAAAGCGTATGACCATGTTTATGGCTCCTAAAAAAACAAAATAACAGATTTTTCTGTTGAAGATAATATAAGTCGAGATAATTAAAATAAGGATAACAATGCCTAAAATGAAAACTAAATCTAGTGCCAAAAAACGTTTCAAGTTAACCGGTACTGGTAAAATTAAAAGAAAGCACGCGTTTAAAAGTCACATCTTAACCAAGAAGTCTAAAAAGCGTAAGCTTGCATTAACCCATAGTACATTAGTACATGAGGCTGATGAAAATAATGTTAAACTACAATTACGTTTAAAGTAATCACGGTTTAACCGGTTCAATTAAATTTTAAACCCTGGAGTCGGGCTCAATTAAAGTACCATTGTAACGATGGACGCCTGCTACAAAAAATAATAAATTATGCCAAGATCAGTAAATTCTGTTGCTTCAAGAGCTAGAAGAAAAAAAGTAATGAAGCAAGCCAAAGGTTACTTCGGACGTCGTAAAAACGTTTGGACTGTAGCCAAAAATGCGGTTGAAAAAGCAATGTTGTATAGCTATAGAGACCGTAAAGCTAAAAAAAGAAATTTCCGTTCGTTATGGATTGCTCGTATTAACGCAGCAGCTCGTTTAAACGGAATGTCTTACTCTCAGTTTATGGGTAAAGTAAAAGCTAACGAGATTGAGTTAAACCGTAAAGTTCTTGCGGATTTAGCGATGAATCACCCGGAAGCTTTTAAAGCCATCGTAGAGAAAGTAAAATAAATACAACAAACCAATTATCTCACTTATATCAAAAATCCGGTTCAAAAATTTTGAACCGGATTTTTAATTTAATCACTAAAACCTCAACCTATGAATTTTTCTCAAGTTAAACTCGTTGTGACCGATATGGACGGTACTTTACTTAATTCTAAAAATGAAGTTAGTCCTCGATTTTTTGAAATTTATGAAGAGTTAAAAAAGAGAAATATCCATTTTGTCGCAGCTAGTGGTAGGCAATTATTCAGCATCAAAGAAAAACTATCTCCTATTAAAGATGAAATCTATGTAATTGCTGAAAACGGCGGGATCACCCTAAAAGCTGAAGAGGTTTTAAATACGTACACACTTCCCCTAAACGAAGTACAAGAAATCATCAAAATCATTCGCGAAATCGATCAGGCAGAAATGGTGATTTGCGGAAAAAAAAGAGCTTACATCGAAAGTAAAGATCAAGATTTTATTGACTTCTTTAAAGAATTTTATGTAGAATACACTCAAGTTGATGATCTTTTAAATGTTGAAGATGACGACTTTTTTAAAATTGCAGTTTATCACCCAACCGATGCTGAAAAGCACATCTACCCTTCTGCACAAAGTTTTGAACATAAATTTAAAGTGAAAGTCTCTGGTGAGCATTGGGTCGATCTATCAGGCTTAGAAACTCATAAAGGTAATGCGCTACAAAAACTTCAAGATCAACTTGGGGTCGATAAATCTCAAACAATGGTGTTTGGCGATTATAATAATGATTTAGAAATGCTTCAATTGGCAGATTTTAGTTTCGCCATGGCTAATGCCCATCCTAACGTAAAAAAGACGGCAAATTACAGCACAAAAAGTAATGATGAATTAGGCGTAGAAAGTATTTTAGAAAAAGTTATTCTCCCATAAGTGTTAAGACAAGTTTTCTAGCACCGCCGTGATTTCTAAATTCACCCAAATAAATCCCTTGCCACGTTCCTAAATTTAAACAGCCGTTGGTTACCGGTATTTCTACGCTACTTCCCATTAGTGAAGATTTAATATGTGCAGGCATATCGTCTGCACCTTCATAGGTATGTTTGTAGTAAGGCATATTCTCGGGAACCAATTTATTAATATGGCTTTCAAAATCGTCTCGAACAGTTGGGTCGGCATTTTCATTTACAGTTAAACCGGCAGATGTATGCTTCATAAACACTTTTAAAATTCCTGCGGAAATTTCTTTTAACTCATGTAATTCTGCTTCAATTTCTGAAGTAATGAGATGAAAACCTCTTGATTTGGGTTGAAGCCGAATTTCTTTTTGAATCACTTTCATCTTTATTTTTCTTGAATTTGCTTAAATTTAAAATTTATTCGATTTCAATGAAACTACTTGCCTTTTTTATTTCTTTTTTCATCATTCAAGTTATTACTGCACAACAAGTAGATTTCACCCATATCGACTTTCAAAAAATTTATCGCGTTGGCAATTCTGATGAAGTTTTTCTTCCGCTAGGTGATATTTCTTTTGTCGATAAAGTGACTTATTTTAAAGAAGGAAATCCAAAAGCTGAAAAAGCTTATACCAATACCGATCACGCTTTAGGAGCTCCCGATTATGTAAAATATCCCGACAAAACCTATCTTTCTTTAGGTTGCGGTGGCGAATTAGTGGTGGAGTTTAAAAACAATGGTTTTATCGATATCGACGGTCCCGATCTATATTTTTTTGAAGTAGGTCCTTCTGTTGAAGCTTTTGAAGTCTATATTTCAAAGGATGGTAAAAACTGGATTTACGTACAAGATACTTCCGGGGGTTCGAGTTATGTCGATATTGCTTCCGTAGAAAAAAGTAAAACCAAAGACATTTACTATTATATTAAATTGAAAGATTTAGGTTCGTTTTGCGATGGCCCGACCGCCGGTGCCGATATTGATGCTATCGGAACGATTGGTGGCGTTTTAAAAGTAAATATCGATGCTAATTTATTGTTTGATTTAGATAAATTTCAACTGAAAAGTAAAGCACTTTCTACCCTCGATAATTTTTTAATCGGACTCCATAAAATTCCTCAAGCCGAAGTTATTATTGAAGGCCATACCGACGCGCAAGCTTCTCACGAATATAACCAAGAATTAGGCTTAAATCGTGCAAAAAGTGTTGAAGCTTATTTACTTCAGCATTTAAAAGAGAAAGCTGAAAATTATGAGTTTCAGGTAAAATCACAAGGTGAAACGCAACCAATTGCAACCAATAAAACTGCCATCGGTAGACAAAAAAACAGACGGGTAGAAATTATCGTGATCCCGTCTGAAGATTTTTATAAACCACCTCGATAAATTAGGTTTTTTGCTTTTTCTTTCTCGCTGCCGGGAATAGAACATTATTCAAAATAAGTCGGTAACCGGGTGAGTTGGGATGCAAAGAAAGTTCGGTTTTTGGGTCACCTACTTTATGCTGATAATCTTCTGGATCGTGGCCACCGTAGAACGTAAAAAAACCTTTCCCTTTAATTCCATGAATATAACGCGCTTCTCCGTTGGTTTTATTTTCACCCATTACTAAAACGGTAGGTTTAATTTCAGATCTTTTAAACGAAGTAGTTTGCCCCATAAAACCTTTCACCAAAGAAGTATGATTTTGGCAAAGCATCGTTGGAATAGGATCCCATTTAGCTGAATAATTCATCAATGAAAAATAGTCGGTTTCTTTGGGTATTCTTCTCTGCGTAGTCATATCGATCGATGAAAACTCATAAACCATCGGGCTTCGCTCTAAGGTATAATCTGTGAATGCAAAAGTTTTGCTGTAATCTATTTTACTTTGGTAAGCCGCTTCACTCGCATCGCCATCAAACATTGGTTCACAAATATCTACGCCATCGGCAGAAAGCGCAATATCAAAACTATCGGTCGCGCTACACATCGCAAACATAAAACCACCACCGATCACGTAATCTCTAATTTTTTGAGCTACAGCTAATTTTTCTTCAGAAACTTTATCGTAACCTAATTCTGCAGCGAGTTCTTCTGCAGCCCTTTTTTCTTCAATATACCAAGGTGCGGCTCGATAAGCTCTATAAAATTTACCGTATTGACCAGTAAAATCTTCGTGATGTAAGTGCAACCAATCGTACAGTAAAAGCTTGTTATCTAAAACTTCGGTATCGTAAATTTTATCGTAAGGAATTTCAGCATAAGTCAACACCATCGTTACAGCATCGTCCCAAGGCGCATTCCCTTTTGGAGTATAAACTGCAATCTTAGGTGCTTTTTCTAAAATTACCGCATCTTGATTTTGTGACGGACTCGAAATTTCATCTAAAATAGTTTGTGTTTTAGCATCACTCAATACTTCAAAAGAAACTCCGCGAATTTTACATTCTTTCTTTAATTCTTCTGTATCGGGCATTAAAAAAGAACCCCCACGATAATTGAGTAACCATTTTACTTTTTGTTGTTTATTGAGCACCCAATAAGTGATTCCGTAGGCTTTTAAATGATCGGTTTGTGACTCAGCATCCATCGGAATCAAAACATAGGAAGCATACTGTTGGAATGGAATAAAAAACAGAAAAAGTATAAGGAGGTATTTTTTCATAAATGAATTTCAATTAAAAAGGTTGAATTGTTTCAGTTTATGTACCAAAATCAATTCAACCTAAAAATAAACAAATTTTATTCCAATCAATTCTAAATCTTCAAGAATTAGAAAGGCACTTCATTATCATCGTCTGGTGGCGGACCACTTGGACTACCAAATGCTTCATCTGCGGAAGGGAAATTTGGCGGCGTGCTAAACGGGTTTTCTTCTTCGCCATCATTCATTTTTGAATGAAATTCGAACGGAGAATCGAAAGTTTCAAGATTACTGAATTTACCTAAGTGACCTTCGAATTTCAGTCGGATATTTTCTAAACCACCGTTTCTGTGTTTTGCTACAATGAACTCAGCTTGACCATCGGTTGGTGAACGTTCTTCATCATCCCACTCTTCAATTTTATAATACTCAGGTCGGTAAATAAACGATACAATATCGGCATCCTGCTCGATCGCTCCAGATTCACGAAGATCGGAAAGTAAAGGTCGTTTACTACCCCCACGCGTTTCTACCGCTCGAGAAAGCTGAGAAAGTGCAATTACCGGAACGCTCAATTCTTTTGCTAAAGCTTTTAAGTTTCTCGAAATCGTAGAGATTTCTTGTTCACGATTACCGCCTTTGGCTCCTGTTGCTGCCGTCATTAACTGCAAATAATCAATTACAATTAGACGAATACCGTGTTGCGAGGCTAAACGTCGTGCTTTCGCTCTTAAGTCGAAAATAGAAAGCGACGGCGTATCATCGATAAAAAGTGGCGCTTTTTCAAGATCTTTTACTTTTACGTTGAGCTGTTCCCACTCATGTGTTTCCAGCTTACCGGTTCTTAATTTTTCTGAAGATAAACCAGTTTCAGAAGAAATTAAACGTGTAATTAACTGTACCGACGACATCTCTAACGAGAAAAAAGCTACCGGCACATTTTGATCTACCGCTATATTTCTTGCCATCGAAAGCGTTAAAGCGGTTTTACCCATACCCGGTCTCGCTGCCACAATAATTAAATCACTAGGCTGCCAACCCGAAGTAAGTTTATCTAAACGCTCAAACCCTGAAGGAATACCACTTAAACCTTCTTTATTAGAGATTTCTTCAATTTTAGCTAAGGCTTGAGTAACCAAACTTTGAGCAGTTTCTGAAGATCGTTTAATATTACCTTGGGTAACTTCGTATAATTTAGATTCTGCTTTGTCTAATAAATCGAAAACATCGGTCGACTCATCGTAAGAATCTTCAATGATTTCATTTGAAATTTTAATTAAACTACGCTGAATGTATTTCTGAAGAATAATTCTCGCGTGAAATTCGATATGCGCAGAAGAAGATACTTTTTGAGTTAACTGAATGATGTAATAATCACCACCACAAGCTTCTAACTTTCCGTCTTTCTTCAATTGGTTAGAAACCGTTAATAAGTCGATTGGCGAACCATCTTTAAAGAGTTTAAAGATCGCATCGAAAATGTGCTGGTGCGCTTCTTTATAAAAAGCATCGGGGTGTAAAATATCGACAACCTCATCTACCCCTTTTTTATCGATCATCATCGCCCCAAGCACAACTTCTTCTAAATCAACTGCTTGTGGAGGTATTTTTCCTTTTTCAAGGTTAATTACGTTTCCCTGATTATAATAATTTTGCTTTTGCACCTGTACTTTCTCCATATTACGAATGTAAAAAAAATGTTAAGACAAGAGCAGATTATGCCCGCCCAGATAATTCACTGTTTATGAACAATCTGTGTGTTAATAACTTAAATTTGCTGTTAATAAGTATAAAAAAATCCAGATTTAACATCCGGATTTTTTCAAGAAGTTTTAAATAGAAGTGATTAGCCTTTAAAGACTCCCATATTAGAATATTTTTCCATTCTGGTTTTAATCAATTCTTCTGGTGATAAGTTTTTTAATTCTTCAAAAGATTCTAAAACAACTTTTTTTAGCGTACTGAACATTTGCTCACGATCGCTATGTGCACCACCAACTGGTTCTTTTATAATCGAGTCGATTACTTCTAATTTCTTTGCGTCTTTAGCAGTTAATTTTAAAGCCTCTGCCGCTTGTTCTTTATGATCCCAGCTTCTCCATAAAATTGAAGAACAGTTTTCTGGTGAGATTACAGAATACCAAGAATTCTCTAGCATCATTACTTTATCTCCTACTCCAATTCCTAAAGCACCACCACTGGCTCCTTCACCAATTACTACTACAAAGATTGAAGTTTTTAAACGAGTCATTTCTAAAATATTTCTCGCAATTGCTTCTCCTTGTCCGCGTTCTTCAGCTTCTAAACCAGGGTAAGCTCCCGGAGTATCAATAAAAGTAAGTACCGGTAAACCAAATTTTTCAGCAGACTTCATTAAACGAAGTGCTTTGCGGTAACCTTCAGGGTTTGCCATCCCAAAATTTCTGTACTGGCGCGTTTTGGTATTGTATCCTTTTTGCTGACCAATAATCATAAAACTTTGATCACCAATTTTACCTAAACCACCAACCATCGCTTTATCGTCTTTCACATTACGATCACCGTGTAATTCTAAGAAATTACCATCGCAAAGTGCATTGATGTAATCTAACGTATAAGGTCTATTAGGGTGCCTTGACAATTGAACTCGTTGCCAAGCTGTAAGGTTTTTATAGATATCTTTTTTAGTATCTTTTAGCTTTTTTTCAATTTGCTTGCAAGTTGTGCTAACATCTACTTCACTATCCTTTCCTATTGCACAAGCTTTTTCATATTGCTCTTGAAGCTCTTTAATGGGCAACTCAAAATCTAAATATTCCATAATATGAATGAGGCTTTTTATAATTTTAGCTTACAAATATATAAAACTTATAAGATTGAAAATTGAAAATGCGGAATATAAATAAGGAATTTATTAAGAAATTACCTTTTTGCTTTTCTAAGCAAGAAAAATGCTAAGACTCCAAATACAATATTTGGGAACCAAACGGCGATCAACGGAGAAAAAGTAGATTTCTCTGCAATGGTCCCAAAAACCTTATCCATAAACACATAGGTAAAAGCTATAGAAATACCCACGGCAAGGTTAACTCCCATCCCTCCTCTACGTTTCATTGCAGAAACAGAAACGGCAATAATCGTTAAAATATATGCAGAAACAGGAATACTCCATCGTTTGTAAGCTACTACCTGATAAATATTAATATTCCCTGAACCTCTGCGTTTTTCCTGTTTGATGAACTCATTTAACTCTTGATAATTTAAAGTTTCAGCAATATAAGAAACAGGCGTCAAGGCATCGATCTCAAATGGTAAAATGGTATCAAAATTTGTTTCGCTAATTAAAATATCGTCTTTTTCTCCAATAATTCTTTTTTCATATCGTGTTAGCGAATAGGTGGTAGAATCTTCATTAAAACTTAATCGATCAGCTTTAATTTTGAACTTTAGTTCGTTCCCCTCAAAATGCTCTAAGGTAAAATTTCGGGCAGTTTTTTGTTTGGGTTGAAAGTTAGTCGCGTAGATAAACTCATTATCGTTAATCTGCCGATAAACATCTTTTGTTTCTTGAACTTCTGAACCTCTCTTCAGGTATTTATATTTAAAATCGTTAAATCCGGCACTGGCTTGTGGCGCCAAATACATTCCTAATACCAACGCACCTAAACATACGATAGTTGCTCCAATAAAATATGGTCTCAAAAATCGATAAAAAGAAACTCCGGAACTTAAAAAAGCGATTACCTCTGTATTATTGGCCAATTTTGAAGTAAACCAAATTACCGATAAGAATAAAAATAAAGGGAATAACAAATTAGCAAAGTAGATTGTAAAATCGATATAATAATAAACTACCTCTATAAAAGGTACTTCATTTTCAAGAATTTTATCGATCTTTTCAGCAAGGTTCACGGTGATCCCAATAGGAATAAATAACAGCAGAAGCATGATAAATGTTCCTAAATAGCGCTTAAGTATGTACCAATCTAATATTTTCAACTTACAATCGTTTATCCATTTGTTTTACCATTTTATCTTTCCAAGTTCTAAAATCTCCTGCTAAAATATGGTTTCTAGCTTCACGAACCAACCAAAGATAAAATCCTAAGTTATGAATTGTAGCAATTTGCCTGCCAAGCATTTCATTTACGGTAAATAAATGTCTCACATAGGCTTTAGAATATTCGGTATCTACCCAAGTTATGCCCATTTCATCAAGCGGAGAAAAATCATCTTCCCACTTTTTGTTTTTAATGTTTATCGTTCCGTGGGCGGTAAAAAGCATTCCGTTACGACCGTTTCTGGTAGGCATAACGCAATCAAACATATCGACACCAAGCGCAATATTTTCTAAGATATTAATAGGTGTTCCTACGCCCATTAAGTAACGTGGTTTTTCTTCCGGAAGAATTTCTGTAACCACTTCTGTCATCGCATACATTTCTTCCGCAGGTTCACCTACAGATAAACCACCAATGGCATTACCCGCAGCTCCGGCGTTTGCGATATATTCTGCCGATTGTTTTCTTAGATCTTTATAGGTACTACCCTGCACGATCGGGAAAAGCGTTTGCTCATACCCGTAAAGAGGCGGAGTTTTTTCAAAATGTTTGATACACCTATCTAACCATCGGTGCGTCATATGCATCGATCTTTTTGCATACCTGTAATCGCACGGATAAGGTGTACATTCATCAAAAGCCATAATAATATCGGCACCAATCGTACGCTGAATTTCCATCACATTCTCCGGTGTAAAAAAGTGATACGAACCGTCGATATGCGATTTAAACTTTACCCCTTCTTCTTTAATCTTTCGGTTGGCAGAAAGTGAATATACTTGGTAACCACCACTATCGGTTAGAATATTGCGGTCCCAATTCATAAATTTATGAATCCCGCCTGCTTTTCTTAAGATATCGGTTTGTGGACGTAAATATAAATGGTAAGTATTCCCTAAGATAATATCAGGGTTTATTTCTTCCTTCAATTCTCGTTGGTGTACTCCTTTTACCGTAGCAATGGTTCCTACCGGCATAAAAATAGGAGTTTCTATTTTTCCGTGATCGGTAGTGATTTCACCTGCACGAGCTTTACTATTAATATCGGTAGTTAAAAGATCAAATTTCATAATATCAAATATGCGGCAAAGATAACTATCTAAAATAAATGCCGAATATTTTTAATGCTGAATTAAATATTCTTCAATTACAAAATTCAATTTTGAATTATTCACAATAAAAAGTTAATAATTGAATCGTATTTTCTTTTATAGGCTTTTAAATAGACTTACTTTTGCAGAAATTGAAACAACACTTTTATAACGATGCCACACAACACACAACAGTTAGAAGATTTTGTTACGCAAGTAAGAAGAGATATTCTTAGACAAGTACATAAAGTAAACTCGGGTCACCCGGGAGGTTCTTTAGGTTGCGCAGAATTTTTTGTAGCCCTTTACCAAGAAGTTATGGAGTACAGCACAGACTTCACGATGGATGGTTTAAATGAAGACTTATTCTTCTTATCTAACGGTCACATTTCTCCGGTTTTTTATAGTGTTCTTGCCCGTAGCGGATTTTTTCCGGTGGAAGAATTAGCTACTTTTAGACACATCGATTCTCGTTTACAAGGTCACCCAACTACTCACGAAGGTTTACCGGGTGTTAGAATTGCATCGGGATCTTTAGGTCAAGGAATGTCGGTTGCTATTGGTGCTGCAGAAGCTAAAAAACTAAATAAAGATTCACATATCGTTTACTCGTTACACGGTGATGGTGAATTACAAGAAGGTCAAAACTGGGAAGCGATTATGTATGCTGCAGGTCACAAAGTAGATAATTTAATTGCGACCGTAGATTTAAATGGTCAGCAAATCGATGGTTCTACCGACGATGTTTTACCAATGGGTAATGTAAAAGACAAGTTCTTAGCTTTTGGTTGGGAAGTTTTAGAAATTGAAAAAGGAAATAATATAGTTGAAATTATTAAAGGTTTAGAAGAAGCGAAGGCATTAACCGGTAAAGGAAAACCGGTTTGTGTATTGCTAAAAACCGTAATGGGTAACGGCGTAGATTTTATGATGCACACTCACGCTTGGCACGGTAAAGCTCCTAACGATGAGCAATTAGCAACAGGATTAGAACAAAACCCTGAAACTTTAGGAGATTACTAAAAAACCAATTTCAACCATTATTAATTCAGAATTAAAATAAGATGAAAAAATATACAGATACAGGAAAAAAAGATACAAGATCAGGTTTTGGAGCAGGTTTAGCAGAACTGGGCAAGACGAATGAAAATGTAGTTGCACTTTGCGCCGACCTTACCGGATCTTTAAAGATGGATGAGTTTAAAGCAAATCATCCAGAGCGATTTTTTCAAGTTGGTATCGCAGAAGCAAATATGATCGGGATGGCTGCCGGGATGACCATTGGCGGTAAAATTCCGTTTACAGGAACCTTTGCTAACTTTTCTACCGGACGTGTTTACGACCAAATAAGACAAAGCGTTGCCTATTCTGGTAAAAATGTAAAGATCTGTGCATCTCACGCAGGTTTAACCTTAGGAGAAGATGGGGCAACTCACCAAATCCTAGAAGACATTGGTTTAATGAAGATGTTACCGGGTATGACGGTAATTAATACTTGCGACTTTAACCAAACCAAAGCAGCGACTATTGCGATTGCAGAACACGACGGACCGGTTTATTTACGCTTCGGAAGACCAAAAGTAGCAAACTTCACTCCTGAAGATCAAAAATTTGAAATCGGAAAAGCCGTTCAGCTTACAGAAGGTAATGATGTAACTATCGTTGCAACCGGACATTTAGTCTGGGAAGCACTTTTAGCTGCTGAAGAATTAGAGGCTAAAGGGATTTCTGCTGAAGTAATTAACATTCACACCATTAAACCTTTAGATGAAGAAGCTATTTTAGCTTCCGTAGCAAAAACAGGATGCATTGTGACTGCAGAAGAGCATAACTTTTTAGGAGGATTAGGTGAAAGTGTTGCTCGAGTTTTAGCAGAAAACAAACCTGCACCGCAAGAGTTTATCGCAACCAAAGATACATTTGGTGAAAGCGGAACTCCGGCACAATTAATGGAAAAATACGGTTTAAATGCCAACGCCATTAAAAATGCTGCTGAAAAGGTTATCAAAAGAAAATAAGATTAATAAATAATTCATTCTAAAAAATCCTCTTCTCTTCTGAAGAGGATTTTTTTAGTTATTATATTGTAATACAGAAAATTAAATAACACTAAACCTAAACATTAAAAATTTTATGAAGTTTTCCAAAAAAATTATAGTGTCACTTATTTAAAATTACCTGTTTAATGCTTTAAATAAAAAAAATTACGTAACGCCTATATATAAAATCTTAAAATTATATATATTTAGTTAATGTTTGATTAAAATTATACAAAAAAATAGGTAATTATTAATTTTAGACACAATTAAGTGATAAATAATCAAGAACAATTTTTAGCTGAAGTAGATAGAGATCCAGTAAGTATCTACTGTTATCATGACCTCCACAATGTTGAAGAACAAAATAGTTTCTATAAGCATTCTCATGAAAAAGGCCAACTTATGTATATTGAAGGTGGCACAATTCAGGTGGAAACAGATAAGAAAACCTATTTTGTTCCTGGTAATCATTACGTTTGGATTCCTGCCGGAGTTAACCACGGTATTTATTCAAATAGTAAAACAGTCTTAATGCGAACACTGTATATTCCTATAAAAGATTTTGAAAAGGAATATTACAGTACAGTTGGCGTTTATCCGGCTACAGATTTACTACTTCAACTTCTTTTGCATACCAAAGACTGGCGTGGTGATATTCAAGAAAGTAATCGAAAGCTTTACCCTATCGTACAAGCTATTAAAGTTTTATTACCAGATTTTTCTAAAGCTCCAATTAATTTTACCATTCCTAAAATTAAAGATGAAAAATTAAGAGAGATCACACAATATTTAGGTAATAATTTAGATCAAAACATTATGCTATCAGACTTAGCAAATAAATTTGATATTAATGAGAGATCTTTACATCGCTTGTTTAAAAAAGATATTGGAATTTCCTTTATTAAGTTCTTTACCATTATTAGAATGTATAAAGCAATAGATTACTTAGCACAGAAAAAACATAGTATTAGTGAGATTGCTTCTAAAGTTGGATATTCAAGTATACCTACCTTTAGTAATACGTTTTATAAAGTAATTGGTAAACGACCTTCAGATTATCAAAGAGGTGCAGAGATCTTGAAATAAATTAGATTTTATTCCACTCCCAAATACCATATTTTAGTTCATCCGGAAGTTTAAAACCACTAAGCTTTAAGGTTAATAGAATATTACCCCGATGGTGTGCTTCGTGATGAATAAAATAGCCTAATAAAGGAATTACGCCTCGCTTAAAACCTTTTACTTTTCCTTCATTTTTAATAGCGGTTAGAAATTCTTGCTGAATTATTTCAGTTGAAACTTTGTGTAATTCTGTTAATAAAGAAATTGTCTTTTTATCTTTAGATTTTACAGCTATCAACCCCGATTCTTTCATTTTTGTCCGATTTATCGCCTCTAATTTCCAAAAACGAACATTAAACATATGTGCTAATTGATGTCCTATTTTTCCTCCGCCACGAGGGTTAATAGAAAGATCGAGCGCATCTTCAGTAAGCTTACTCATCAACAACATATTTGTTCGATGATTTACTTGCCAAGTTTCTAAGATTTGATTTTCTAGCACAGCCATTTGGAAAATTTGAGAAATTAAAGTATCATTCCAAAAATAGCACAAAATCTATGCACCACCATTTTAAATTGTATAAACCCTACGGATATCTGAGTCAGTTCATCACTAATCAGCAAAAAGCCAAGAAGAAGAAAATGCTGGGAGAATTGTACGATTTCCCTCAAGAAACTATGTCGATCGGAAGGTTAGATGAAGATTCTGAAGGTTTACTTCTGTTAAGTACCGATGGTAAAATGAGTTTTGCGGTGTTGAGTACTTCTGTTGAAAAAGAATATTATGTACAAGTCGATGGTTTAATTACCGATGAAGCAATTGAAGCATTACAACTAGGCGTAGAAATTGGCATTCAAGGAAAAAAATACACTACACAACCGTGTAAAGCTCAAAAAATTGAACCGCCAACTTTACCCGAACGTGCTAAAAAAATTAGAGACGAACGCCACGGACCAACCTCTTGGGTTTCGATCACTATTACTGAAGGCAAATACCGCCAAGTGAAAAAAATGACCGCTGCTGTTGGCTTCCCCACTTTACGCTTAGTTCGGTATCGCGTAGACCAAATGACCATCGAAAATATGCAAGCCGGAGAAGTTGAAGAAGTGACTAAAACATTGAATGCTCATTTTCCCGAAGTCGCTCAAGTACATGAACAATAGCTTGTTTTATTGCCGTTGAAAATTGATTCTCCATAGCGTATTTCTGATTAATTTCTAACTCAATTCCCGTGTAATTTGTTGGGAATTTTTTCCGAAGATAAGTCGTGAATCCATCAGATTTCCCTAAATATGGATAATTGAATCTTATTTTGAATTGTGGCAATTCTTGTTGAAGCTGAAGTTTAAAATTTTTACTGAAATTTTTCTCGTTCGTTTTTGAGGAGTCATACAAAATCCCAAAGTCTGCATTTCTTTCTATTCCGTTGAATATTGGAGTAAATGAATGAAGCGACAAATGAATCACTTTTTCATGGAAACGAATCCAATCTTCTATCTGCTTTTCTACTGAATTTCGATAAGGAAAATAATATTGCTGAAGTATTTCTTCTTTCTCTTCTACTGAAAATTCTTTGGAAACCTCAGAAAATAATTGCCGATGATGTAAAGATCTGTTCAACTCGACAAGCAATCGGCTTACTTCAGATTTAAGACTAAAATCGGCTAAAAATTTTACTTCCTCAAACAAATCTAAAGTTCCCGGATCGTAACCACGATGAGAATTTAATGCTTGTTGTTGATGTTGAAATAAAGCCTGATAAGCCGGCGGAATTTCATTCCCGCCGTGCTCACAAGTAATGAGTATTTTCAACCTACAAACAGTTTATTTTCTTGTAAACAATCTGCTAGTTTTTGATAAACCTTTACCATATTTTCTTCTGATAAGTTTTCACCTAAAGCTTTTAAAATTCGAGTAGAAAGCGAACCTTTTTTCAAAATCACTTGAAGACTTTGTTGGGTTTCTTCATTCAATTTATCAGCTACTTTTTGAAATAACACTTTCCAAATTTCTTGAGCGGTATACTTCTTTTCAGTGAAACCAAAAACCGATAAAAATTCAACATGTTCAATATTCGCTTCTTCGGCAGAAATGATGGTTTCATTCAAAATTGAAAATAATTCATCTTCGTGTAAAAGTTTTAATTTTTCAAGATCTAAATGATCGATCATCCATTTTAAAACTTCAACCACAAACATTGCGATCGCTAAATCTGCTTTTGGGCATTCCTGTAAATCTAATACCCGAATTTCAATCGCATTTCGATCGAAACGAGCAATGGCTCCACGAGAATTTAAAAAGTGATGTTCTAAAATTTTCTCGGTATCGTAAGGTGTAATCGCTTGATTAATTGGTTCAAAAATTTCCTTATAATATGCTGCTTTACTAAAAACTCGTTCCGGAATTACTTTCCCGGCCAATACGGGTATTTCTTTTTGGTTGGTTTTATAGACCTGCATTCGGCTGTCTTTAAAACCGGTCAACTTAGCTTCAAATATTGGTGAACTTGCTGCTAAAGCCGGTAACAAAGGCAACAAAACCCGAATCGCAGCATGTAATTTTTCAAATTCTAGATCATCATAAAATGGCAAATTTATGTGCATACTTTGCACGTTTGCCCAACCGTGACCTTTGCAATTAAAAATTCTGTTATAAAGCGTATAAACTTCAGAATAGCTATGTTTCCAAAGTTGAGTATCTGTTAACGGATTCATCATTGGGTGAGACGCCGTTGGTAATAATTGTAATTCTTTTGTTGCGAGCAACTCATTAATTTCAACTATATTTTGATAAAATTGATCACTCAGTTTTTTAAGATCTTTCGCAGGTCCGTTGGTTTTTAGTTCGACGACGTGCGCAACTAATTCGTTACTCCAAGCGATTTCTCCGTTTTCAACATCAGAAGTGATTTCGCCTTGTTTCAACAGCAACAACTCATCTACCTGCGGAGCGACTTTTAAGTCTTTTTTGTTGACGAGCATGTATTCTAACTCGATCCCGAAAACATCAAAAAGATGGTATTTTTTCATCTTACTTCTCTTCTACTCGTTTGAGTAAAGCTTTAATAATTTGTTGGTAAACTTCATCGCCATAATACACATCTTCTACTCCATAATCGATGTTGGGGTTATCGTTAATTTCGATCACTAACGGCTGTCCGTTAACTTCTTTAATATCGATTCCATACAATCCCAATCCTATAATTTTAGCAGATTTTACTGCCACATCAATAATGTTTTGCGGCACATTTTCTATTGCCAAACAATCGGCATTTCCGTCTTGGTCTTCTTTATCTTCTGCCGCCCAATTATAAATTTGCCAATGACCTTTTGCCATATAATATCGGCAAGCATAAAACGGCTTTCCATCTAAAACTCCAATTCGCCAATCGTAATCTGATGGAGTAAATTCTTGTGCGATAATTAAATCTGAAGTTTTCAGCATTTCTTTCACCAAGTCTAGATATTCGGTTTTTGTTTGTGCTTTTTTCACTCCAAATGAAAAAGTAGAATCGGGACTTTTTAACACACACGGCAACTTAATTTCTTCTAAGACATGCTGTATATTTTCTTGATGAACAATTTTAGTTTTAGGTGAATTAATATGCGCATTTTGCAAAGCTTCAGCCATAAATACTTTATTACAGCATTTTAAAATAGCATCGGGATAATCGATAATCGCTATATTTTCCTGCTGTGCTTTTCTAGCAAAAGCGTAAGCTTCATTATTCACTTCTGTACTTTGGCGAATAAATAACGCGTCGAAAGCCGAAAGCCGTGAAAGATCTTTTGGCGATACCATTTCAACATAAAAGTTATTCTTTTCAGCAATATCTATAAACTTCTTTAAAGCTTTAGCATTACTTGGCGGCGCAGGATCGTTCTCGTTTACCAAAATTGCCAGATCGTACAAAAACTTAGAAGGTTTTGCAGTATCGTAGCGTTTTTTAGCAAAATATTGAAGTGCAAACTGATCGACGCTCGTTTTATGTTCTTGCGGAATTTCAGCATAAGCAATCGCACGAATATGTTGAATATTCCATTTATGGGTAAAGTTAAATTTTACACGTAAAAACGGAATCTGAAAATTCTTAAAAAAAGTTGCGCTCAACTCTTTATATTTTTGAGCCACATTTTGCCCAAAATAAATACTCAAAACAAATTCTCGAGATTTAATACTTTTTAAACTCTGCTGAATTAAATCTTCAAATTCTTCTGAAATTACTTTCACCAATTTTGGCGCTCGTAAATCGACCAGATTTTTGCTGTTCGGTATTGGTGAATGTCCGCGTGCTTCTGCTAAAAGCGAAACATAATAGCCTTTAGATTGATACGAATAATCTTTACAAAGATTAAACACCCGAAGGTTTTTCTGGCTCGCAAAATCTGCATTGGTAAGGTATTCTTGAGCCGAAACTACCTGAATGTTTTCTGCTAGAAACTTCCAGGATTTGGGATTGTCTACGACAATATATTTGTTCATTTACATGATTAAAAAAACCGGGTAAATGTAAATTAAAATTGAATCGAAAAATGAAAAGATTTCATAAATTTTCAGCATAAAAAAACCTTCATTTTGAAATGAAGGTTTTTGATTTAAAAAGGATTGGAAAGCTTACCTTACAATCACTTTTTGTACTTTGCTACTTGTTGTAGTATTGATCTTCACCAAATAAACACCAGAAGATAATTCTGGGTTAATGGTTATGTTTCCTGTAGCTTTTTTACTGTAAACTTTATTTCCTAAAATTGAAAATATTTCAATTTGGTAATCACCGTTTACTCCTACAATACTTAATTCAGCAGCGGTTGGGTTTGGGAAAATCTTAATTTCAGTAAGTTCATTTTCAGCTGTTGAAAGTTCTTGATCCCAAGTTTGGCCGGCTTGAGCTCCCCAAATATAATCTACCAATTCTGGTTGGTCGATAAACGGATTTCTATTCATCTGCCAATTGTAAATTACATTATTTCTATTCATTTCAAAATCATCTGGCGGATCGTTTTGGTGCCATTGTAATAAAGTCGCTAAATCTCCGAATTCTCCTACATTACCATCAGGGTAACCATTTACAACGTCTAGATCATTGTAACGAATCGCCATATACAAAATACTTCTTGCGACATCACCTCTAAAACTTCCTTGCGTATTCGCAGGACCGGTATATTCCGTTGGACCGTAAAATTGATTTCCTCGAGAACTATTCTCAGGACCATCTACAGCGCGTAAAGCGTGAACGTCAGAATTTCCGTGGCGTAAAGAATCTGCAGTGGTATTCCAATATACATTAATACCATCGGCAATATCATCTTCTTCGATGCTGTAAAAACCTCCGCGAGATCTTGGGTACGTATGTTCTCTATTCCAAGTACCGGTGTTGTCTGAAGAAGTTTGTCTGTCTAATTTTGGGCGACCTTGCTCGGTGTACACCAACCAAACTTCATTACTGTTAGCCGGGTTTTGATCTGCTTCTTCTAAAATATCGTAAACATCGGCATAAGTTTGTGCGCGCACTACTCCTTCTTCAGCAATAATAGCTTGCAAAGCATCGCGCAATCCTTGACCAGATTCTCCATCTAATGAGTTATAATAACCTACCGGAGCGCTACTTTCAACTTCTGTATACGTTGGGTTTACAGGAGTTCCCCAAGCAGCTACTGTATAATCGTTGTCGAATACTCGAATTAAAATGTTGTTGTTTAACTCAACATACTCATTTGGTAACGGATCCATCGCGATGATCAACTCTTCATCACCTTCATCATCATTATCATCGATAATGGTAATGTTTGTAGTTGCTGAATTTTGACCTTGCGGAATAGTTACACTCGTACTTCCTGAAAAATCTGAAGCATCAAAACCTCCGTTGCTCAAACTAAAAGTAATGGTTAGATCGCTTCCTGTAACATTCTGTTGAGTGGTAAATTGTATCGGGAAAGTATCGCCTTCATCATATTCAGTTGCATTTACGTTTATCGAAACGCCATTTAAAATCACTCCGCTTCCATCGTTTAATTGTCTAGGAGTTGGTGCGCCAACAAAATAAGTTCCGTCATTATTACGTTGTATCGATTCAAAATCTTTATTGTTGTTTTCATCTTCATTTATTTGAACTGAAACTCCTAATAAATTCATTAAACCGGTATCGTCTGCATCGTTGGTATCATAAACCAAAGCGTCAATTAAATTGGTGGTTGTCGCTTGTGTACCTTCAGGAAAATCAAAATCGTCTCCTTGATAAATAGCTACAGCATCTGCTCCATTCTGAATAATATTTGAAGAAACTATATACTGCGGTATTGGCGAAACATAGTTTGTACCAATTACAAAGATTCCGTTAATATCTGTAGTAAAACCATCTAGATCGATCGTGTAATAACTGCTATCGTTTCCGCTAGAAGAACCATTAAAAAATACTAACACATAGCCATCTAAAGATGCATAGGCATTATCTGATTTTAATTCAATAAATTCTAAATCATCAACTCCCTCGGTGTCGGAATCTAACTCATTAATAACTACTTGAGCTTTTACAGTGGTAATCGCTAAAAGTAATAGTAGGGTAAAAATTTTTCTCATTTGCTTTCTTATTAAGAGTGCAAAGGTAAGCAACAAGAATTGGATGCAAGATTAAGGAATGATTAAAATTTATAATCAAGATTTACAGAAACATAGCTATGCGTTTTAATTGCATCAATCTCCCCGCTATTAAAGTTATAAACCACTCCTAAATTAAATCGATGATAGGCTGCATAACCTCCAACATTTGCGTGAAATGTTGAATGGTCAATATCATCTAAGGTTCGTGCATCGGGAGTATCGCTAAAAATGTTTCCTTGTAAAGTTGCATCGTTGGCAATAAACTTAAAACCGGCAGAAGCTTGCACATAATATTCAACAGCATCTTTTTGTTGAAATAAGGAATTATTCAAAGAAGTAGTTTTCCCCAGGTCATAAAATCTCCCCACACGTATATACAATTTTGGGATCACATAAGAGCGAACATTTCCTAAAGAAATTTCACCACTTCCGAAGAAATCATACCAAGCTTTATTAAGAATACTTTTATAGTAATTTGCCTTTAAATTCACTCCTAACATATTCGGAATTTGGTTTTCCCAACCTTGCAAAACGGTATCGCCCGAAACATTACTATGAAACCAATCTTGCACAGTTCCTGCTTTAGAAATTTCACCTAAAACCCCAATATCAGTTTTCAGCGTGAAAAATGAGTTTTCAAAAATATATCTGGTAGCAAGTGTAGCATAAGTCCACCCAGCGAAAGGTCGATCGCCGGTCGGGATACCGGTTTCAAAGTCGTAATTTGGTGTGTAAGCTTCTAAATGAATAGAAATATCGTGCAAAAATGTTTTTTTCTGCGGAAAGATTTTTGAGATAAAATTCTCTTCTTCCGGAGCAAATCGATACGCGGCATTTACTCCAAAGGTATACGATCGGTCTTTATTGGTAATTACGGCAAAAAAATCGTTATCGGTCCCAAAATTTAATTGATGCCGATAATGGTTTTGTAAAGTATCTTGTGCTTTTACTTGAGAAATATTCAGTAGAAAAATAAACAGAAATGCGGAGCAAATAAATTTCATCAATCTTTATCTAATTTAATGCAAGTTGCACCATAAAAACATGACTACAAATAGATTTAAAAAAGTTTTATGATTATAAGCTAAGTTTTCGATAATGCTAAGAAGCTTCCGTATATTTGTGAACTAAATTTTAGAATTTCATTTACTTTATGAGTAGTATCAAATCTTTACAATGGCGTTACGCAACTAAAAAATTTGATGATTCCCAATACTTATCAGACGATAAAATTCATATTTTAAAAGAAAGTTTTAATCTAACTGCGACTTCTTATGGTTTACAACCTTTAAAATTAGTTGTACTAAAAGATAAAACACTTCAACAAGAATTATTAGTACATAGCTTTCAACAACAACAAATTGTAACCGCTTCTCATCTACTTATAATATGTATTGAAAAAAATATTGATGCTGAATTTATTAATCAATACTTCGAATTAACTAAAGAAATAAGAAATACTCCGGAAGAAATCTTAAAGCCATTTCGAGAATTTTTACTGAAGGATTTTGGAGCTAAACCTCAACAAGAGCTAGAAAAGTGGGCAATTAATCAAGCCTATTTAGCACTAGGAAATTTACTTACCGTGTGCGCAAACGAACAAATTGATGCTTGCCCTATGGAAGGTTTTGATGCTGAAAAATATGATGAAATTTTACAATTAGAACAAAAAAATTTAAAGTCAGTTTTAATTTTACCGGTCGGCTATCGCGCAAAAGACGATATTTTCGCAGACTTTAAAAAAGTAAGACGACCACTAAAAGAAACCATTATAGAAATTACAAAAGAATAATATTATGCCGGGATTTGAACTTTTTGGAGATGAAGAACGCAAGGAAGTAAATGATGTTCTAGAATCAGGAATTTTAATGAGATACGGTTTTGACGGACTTAGAAACGGTCATTTTAAAGCTAAAGAATTTGAACAAAAGTTTGCTGAGGTTATGGGTGTTAAACATACACAATTAACCTCTAGCGGAACTTCGGCATTAACTGTTGCTTTAGCTAGTGCGGGCATTGGTAGCGGTGACGAAGTAATTTTACCTACTTTTACTTTTGTAGCTAGTTTTGAAGCTGTTCTTGCTTTAGGTGCAGTCCCGATCTTAGCAGATGTAGATGACACACTTGGTTTAAATGCTCAAGCAGTTGAAAAGCAGATTACCGATAAAACTAAAGCAATCATGCCGGTACATATGTGTGGATCTATAGTTGATTTAACGCCATTAAAAGGGCTTGCAAACAAGTATAACATTTTGTTAATTGAAGATGCATGCCAAGCTATTGGCGGCACATATAACGGTCAGAAAGTTGGTAGTATTGGAGATGCGGGTTGCTTCTCGTTTGATTTTGTTAAAACAATTACCTGCGGTGAAGGCGGAGCTTTAATTACAAACAATAAAGACATTGCAGAAAATGCAGATAAATATCAAGACCACGGTCACGATCACGTTGGTAATGATAGAGGTGCAGAAACACATCCTTTTTTAGGTTATAATTATAGAATTTCTGAACTTCATGCCGCAGTTGGCTTAGGGCAACTAAAAAAGTTTGATCAAATTTTAGAAAAACAACGTATAAACTACTCCATTTTAGCGGAAGAACTAAAAGATATTGATGGGGTAACATTTACGAATACTCCTAAAAATGCAATCCCAAATTATAGCTTTTTTAATTTCTTTTTACCTTCAGAAGAGAAAGCAAGAGAGGTAATTTCTAAATTGAAAAATGAAAGCTTAGAGGCTTGCTTTTATTGGTATGCTAATAACTGGCATTATTACAAACAATGGAATCATTTAACTCAACAAAAATCTCTCGGAAAATTATCAAAAGAAGTTGTAAAACAACTGCAAGATTTTAATAACGAAGATTTTAGTTTAAGCGATAAGTGGTTATCCAGAAATATTTCAACTTTAATAAAGGTAAGTTGGACAGAAGAAGAAATGAAAACAAGAGCAGAAAAAATTGCTTCTGTAATTAAAGCTACTCTTTAAAAAAAAGCCTCTCGATCGAGAGGCTTTTTATATTTAATAACTTAAATATTCGGTAATTTCCAAACCGTAACCGATCATCCCGACTCTCTTCTTTTGTTGAGAGTTTGAGAGTAATTTTATTTTATGAATCCCAAGATCATGCAGAATTTGCGCTCCGATACCGAAGTCTTTATTATCCATCACTAAGCGTGGAGCTTTAATTTCTCCGTTTTCCTGATTTTCTTTTAATCCGCGTAAACGATTTAAAAGATTTAGACTTGAAACTTCCTGATTTATAAATACGATCGCGCCTTTCTCTTCTTTGTTTAAGGCCTTAAACATATCGTCTAGCTTCTTATCGGCATCATTAGTTAACGTGCCTAAAATATCATTATTCACTAAGGTTGAATTTACCCGAACCATCACCGACTCTTCTGTCGTCCAACTTCCTTTGGTTAAAGCAATATGAATTTGATCGTTCGTGGTTTGTTTGTAAGCTCTTAGACGATAAGTCCCAAAACGAGTGTTGATATCGAAATCTTCTTTCTTCTCGATTAACGAATCGTGTTGCATTCTATAAGCCACCAAATCTTCAATAGAAACTACCTTTAGATCAAAACGTTTTGCTACTTCAACCAATTGTGGTAAACGTGCCATCGTTCCGTCTTCATTCATAATTTCAACAATCACTCCGGCCGGAGAAAGTCCTGCTAATCTAGCAAAATCGATCGCTGCTTCAGTGTGACCGGTTCTTCTTAAAACACCACCTTCTTTTGCTTTTAAAGGAAAAATATGACCGGGACGCCCCAATTCGTAAGGCTTAATAGAATCGTCGGTTAAAGCTTTTACTGTTTTTGATCGATCTGAAGCTGAAATACCTGTGGTACAACCGTAACCTTTTAAGTCGATAGAAACGGTAAATGCAGTTTCCATCGCGTCGGTATTATTACCAACCATCATATCTAATTGTAATTCTTCACAACGCGATTCGGTGAGTGGCGCGCAAATTAATCCGCGACCGTGGGTAGCCATAAAGTTGATCATTTCTGGAGTTACCTTTTCGGCAGCTGCCACAAAATCACCTTCATTCTCGCGATCTTCATCATCGACCACAATCACCACTTTGCCTTCACGAATGTCTTCGATCGCTTCAGGAATGGTATTTAGTTGTATTTTATTTTCAGTAGTTATATCTGCAGACATTTCTTATAAATTTTCTTGCTGCAAAGGTACACAATCTATTCTGTGTCTTTCTTCTTTGCACCGGCAATTTTTGAGAAGAACTTCTTGATAGGTTCTGTAATTACATCGGTATTGATAAATCCTTGATCAGTAGTTGCACGATAGGTTAAATAAATACTTAACGGGAACATAATAAATGTTGAAAGCCAAGTTGCTACAAACGGACTAACTGTACCATCTTCTGCACTATTCTTAGCAAAAATACCTACAAAATGATAGGTTAAAAACAACAATATTGCCACGACCATTGGTAGACCTAAACCTCCTTTTCTAATAATTGCTCCTAATGGCGCCCCCACAAAAAACAGTATAAAACACGCCACTGCAAGTGCATATTTTTCGTGTAACTGAATTTCAGTTTTATTTAAACGCTGTACTTTCTTTTTAAAAATACTTTCTTTTCCTTTTATATTTGAAATTGTACCACGAACCGCTCCTAAAGCAATATTCGTTAATTGCTGCTTTTGTCGAAGATCGTAGCTATCGTAAAATTCTTCAATTGTATTTATATTGTAGGTAATTGTATCTTTTTTGCGAGCAGCTTCTAAGCGTTTACCCATAGCTGTCGAATTTTTAGTTTTAGAGGTATCTTCAACTGCTTCTCCTAGTCTTCTTGCTCCGCTTCTCGAAATAATATTATTAGAAAAATTGCGCTTATCTTGATTTAAATCTCCCGAAAGTGAATCTAAAGATTCATTCAACTCAGGGATATCGAGCATTTTATAAGAATAGTTATACTTGGTTTCATCTAAGTCAACATCATTAAAACTAGAGAGGTCGATATTGATATTATACTTTTCAAAATAACTCTTCAGGTAAGGTTTTTTTCGTCGCTCTTTGTAGTCTTTTGGCTGTAACTCGTCGTAATAATTACCATTATATAAAACCAATGCCAAACCTTTATCACCTGTATTTACCAATTCACCGGATTCAGCTTTGATCACAGTGAAATTACCTAATCTTTTTGGAGTTTTCTTATGAATAATAACATCTCTAAACTTATCGTCTTCATCACCATATTTTTCAGCAACTTTCATATTTACATCTCCAATCTCATTAAAAGCGCCTTCTACGATCGCCATCGAAGGTTTTAATTCTCGAATATTGTAACGTAAATTAATAGACTTAAATTCTGCCCACGGAATAACTGTATTAGCAAAAAATAAAGCAACGACACTTAAAAATGAAATGAAAAAGATAAGACTTCGCATAGCTCGTTGTAGCGAAATCCCGGAAGACTTCATGGCCGCAAACTCATAATTTTCGGCAAAACCACCAAAAACCATAATAGAAGAAACCAAAATAGTTAAGGGTAATACCAGCGGAATTAAACTTGGCGTAAGGTATAATAAAAACTTACCGATAATAGCGTAATCTAAGTCTTTACCGGCAAGTTCTGAAATGTGTAACCATATTCCCTGAAGTACAAAAATGAACATCAGAATGACGAATACAGCTAAAAACGTTCTTACAAAAGTTGAAAATATGTAGCGATCTAAAATCTTCAATAGACTAATCTAAACGATTAATATAATAACCTTGGTATTTGTCTTCGTTAAATGAAAACAGAATTGAAGACATAGGCTGGTTGGTTTTAAAGCTGTTTACTTTAATAGTCACTTTAGTGCCATTGTCTTGCGTCTGTATTAAGTTATAAATATGTTTAGTTTGCTCGTCGATCCCCAATAAAATCTCTTTTACTTCAGCATTAGAATCGATAGGCGTTAATTTGATGTATTGAATTTTTCTTCCTTTTACATTTTGCTTAATATCCCATTTGTAAGTGTAACCATCTTCATAGAACGTAAGCATTTCTGAAGGAGTAATACCGGTATTGTCTTCCGGATTATACGTTGAAATATTAATTTCTTCATCTTCAGGAATAATGGTATATAATTTTTTACCATCAAATAAACGAGTGGTTCCCATTAAATTTAGACGGTACTTTTCATCTTTTAAAGCCACATCGCCACGAGTTTCCTGTTTGATATTTTCTGTGGTGTTTTCTAAAACGTAAGAGAATTCAATTTCAATATTATCGTAGGCTCTTACCTTTTTAGAAACCTCATCTAACAAAGCTTTTGCTTTTTCTGAATTCTGAGCAAAAGAAACGCTGCTAAATGCTACAAAAAAACTGAGTATAAAGGTTAATTTTTTCATTTGTTGTATGCTTGTTTTATTCATTATTTAAATGTTCTTCTAACGCAATTAAATCGGGCACTAAAACTTGTCTTGCTTTACTACCCTCAAACGGACCTACAATCCCGGCCGCTTCTAATTGGTCGATCAATCTACCGGCGCGGTTGTAACCTACTTTTAATTTTCGCTGTAAAAGTGAAGCTGATCCTTGTTGTGCAGTCACCAACACTTCTGCTGCTTGATTAAATAGTTTATCACGTTCGTCTACATCTATATCAAGACTTGTGCCACTATCTTCAGATTCGTACTCGGGTAATTGATGAGCATCCGGATAGGCTTTTTGCGAACCGATAAAATCGGTGATTTTTTCAACTTCAGGAGTATCGACAAAAGCACATTGTAAACGTACCAGATCATTACCTTGTGTATAAAGCATATCTCCACGACCTATTAACTGGTCGGCACCACCGCTATCTAAAATTGTTCTCGAGTCGATCTTAGAAGTCACTCTAAAGGCGATTCTTGCCGGGAAGTTAGCTTTGATCATCCCGGTAATTACATTTACAGAAGGTCGTTGTGTTGCAATAATCAAATGTATACCAATCGCACGAGCCAACTGCGCTAAACGAGCGATCGGAGTTTCTACCTCTTTTCCTGCCGTCATAATAAGATCAGCAAACTCGTCGACAACCAGTACGATGTAAGGTAAAAATTTATGTCCGTTTTCCGGATTTAATTTTCTTGCCTTAAACTTCTCATTGTATTCTTTAATATTTCTCACCATTGCATCTTTCAGCAAGTCGTAACGGTGATCCATCTCGATACAAAGTGAATTTAACGTATTAATTACCTTGGTATTATCGGTAATGATCGCCTCTTCACTATCGGGAAGTTTAGCTAAATAATGTCTTTCTATTTTGTTGAATAAGGTAAGTTCTACTTTTTTAGGATCGACTAATACAAATTTTACTTCTGCCGGATGTTTTTGGTAAAGTAACGAAGTTAAAATACAGTTTAAGCCTACAGATTTACCTTGCCCGGTTGCTCCAGCCATTAGTAAGTGAGGCATTTTAGCTAGATCGACTACAAATGTTTCGTTAGAAATGGTTTTACCCAAAGCAATAGGTAATTGCATTTCTGCGTGCTGAAATTTAGAAGATGCCACTACAGATCGCATAGATACAATACTTGCGTTTTTATTAGGCACTTCGATACCAATCGTACCACGACCCGGGATCGGCGCAATAATACGAATGCCTAAAGCCGCTAGAGAAAGGGCTATATCGTCTTCTAAGTTTTTAATTTTTGAGATTCTAATTCCGGCTTCGGGTACAATTTCGTAGAGTGTAACTGTTGGACCGACGGTTGCTTTAATTTGCGCAATCTCAATTTTGTAATTTTTAAGTGTATTTACAATATTGTCTTTATTCTCTTCTAATTCTTGCTGATCGATCGTAATACTAGAACCACCGGCATTGTAATCTTTTAATAATTCAATGGTTGGGAATTTAAAGTTAGAAAGTTCTAAAGTTGGATCAAACTCTCCAAAATCTTTTACGATCTTCTTACTTAGACTATCTTCTTCTAGCTCTTCTTCTTCCGCGGTTTCTACTTCCATCGCTACATCTTCCTCGTCGTTGGATTTGATCACGATCTTTTCTTTTTCTGAAGGTATTTCTGTTGGGGTTGAAGTAGTTTCTGTATTTAAATCGATAGAAGTATCTTGTTCTTCTCCAGCTTTATTTGAAATCTCTGCGGAAGTAGTTTCTTCCTCTTCCCCATCTTTACGCTCAAACTTAATCGCCAATTCTGCTTCTGTTTCTTCTGAAGTTGAAGTCGTCACGTTTCCTTTTACAATTGGTGCTTGTATTTCTTCGGAAGTATTTTCGCTAGTGTTGTCTGCTATAGCAGATTCTTGATGTGCTTCATCAAAATCTTCAGCAACTTGTTCTTTCGTTTTATGGAAATATTTAGCCAGCATCTCTGGCGTTACGTTTAATCGTGCCACAAAATACACGATTAAAATAAAGGCTAATAGTAAAACTGTACCTGCAAAACCTAGGTAATCTTGTAAAAAGTCATTGGTTTCAAAGCCAATCATTCCGCCTAAGAGTGCATTACTTTCAGCAAAAAAACCAAGAACGGTAGAAAACCAAAGCATTACTAAAATACCCCAAAACCAAAAGCTTTTCAGGTTCTTTTTATTCATTCCGAAGAAGAAATAAAAACCGGTTAGACACACTAAAATAGCAATGCTATAAGCGGCAATCCCGAAACCTTTATAAATAAAGAAATTACTAATGCCGGCTCCAAATTTACTGAGCCAGTTTTGTGTTTCTACATTTCGATCTGAAAAACTATCGAGTGTACTTTGATCGATCTGCCAATTAAATAAAAAGGAAGTAAAAGCAACCAACAATGCAATACCAAAAAGAATTAAAAAACTCCCCAAAATCACCTTTTGCTTTCGAGTAAATTTCAGGTTTGGCTTTTTAAATTTAGTGCTTGCTTTTTGCTTGGTTTTAGATGTGGTCTTTTTCTTCTTTGCCATGAATTAGTTCTCGCTAAGAAGCAAAAATACAAATTCAACTGAATTAAAGATAACAAAACTTAGTTATCGCTCATTAAATTATAAACAGCTTTCTATTTCATTAAATTAGGAATCAACTTTTCTGCAAAACTATCAAAAGCTTCAATATGTGGTAAATGTCCTACATCTTCAATCTCTTCTAAATGAGCGTTTGGTATTTTATTGGCGGTCTCTTTACCTAATTTATCGTAAAGTCCCATCGTAGCTTTCACCTCTTTAGATACCAAGCCTTTTCCTAAAGCTGTTCTGTCTCGAGTCCCTATAATGAGAAGAGTAGGAACTTCAATCTCCGGAAATTCGTAAACTACCGGTTGTGTAAAAACCATATCGTAAGTTAAGGCAGCATTCCAAGCAATACGTTCGTAATTTTCATTTAAAGTCCATCCGGCCAAAATGTTTACCCATTCGTCATATTCCGGTTTCCAATCGCCGTCGTAATAGCTTTCTTTTTGGTAAGCTTTAATTTTTTTATAATCCTTTTTAAGTTCTCCTTTATACCAATCATCGATAGATTGATACGGTACTTTTAATTTCCAATCTTCTAAACCTATAGGATTTACTAGGACCAATTGTTTGGTATATTCTGGATACATTAAGGTAAAACGTGTGGCTAACATCCCGCCCATCGAATGTCCTAGTATAATAGGATTTTCAACTTCGATTTCTGAAAGTAAATTTTTGGTGTTTTCTGCGAGTTGCTGAAAGGTGTATTGAAAATTTTCCGGCTTAGTAGATTTACCAAACCCAATTTGATCGGGTGCGATGACGCGGTAATTATTTTCCTTTAGTAACTCGATTGTTGTTTGCCAATAAGCAATGTTGAAATTTTTACCGTGGAGTAAAACTACGGTTTGACCGTTCCATTTTTTTGGTTTTTCATCTACATAAGCCATTTGCAATTCTTGCTGCTGAGCTTCAAAATCGTAAAAAGCAACTTCGTAAGGATATTGGTAATTTGAAAGATCTATTTCTAAATTTTTGATCTCGTCTTGTTGAGCTAACGATGATTTAGAGATTAATAGAATTGATAGTATAATCAATATTCGTTTCATAATTCAGATTTTGGTGAAATTGAAATCGAATTACCTCAACTTCAATTAAAATAAATAAGGTATATAAATTATAAGACCGACTACCACTGCGGTTATAGCTGCAAAAAATACCGCTCCGGCAGCCATATCTTTTATGAGTCCGATTTTATGATGAAAATCCGGATGAATAAAATCTGCAATTTCTTCAATTGCAGTATTTGCGGCTTCCAGGCTTAACACCATTCCCATCGCAAAGGTCTGAAAAATCCATTCTGCGGTGGTAATATCAAAATAAAAACCCAGAGCAACCATAATGATCGATATCACGATTTGCACCTGAATAGGAGGTTCTGTCTTTATAAGAATATACGCTCCTTTTAAGGCGTAACCACAGGCTTTTATTCGTTTCCCCAGAAAGGAATTTTGCATTATAAAAGTGTTTTTAATGCCGAAAGATAATCGGGTTCATCGGCAATTTCTGTAACTTGTTGCGAATGTAAAACTTTTCCTTCTTCATCGACAACAATCACCACGCGAGATAGTAAATTTTTAAACGGTCCGTTTTCAATTTCCAGCCCATAATCTTTACCAAATTGTTGCGTTTGAAAGTCTGAAAGTGTAATTACTTCATTTAAACTTTCGCCATTGGTAAAGCGTTTTTGCGCAAATGGTAAATCGCGAGAAACACACAACACTTCTGTATTTTCTAGATCTTTGGCGCGTTTATTAAAATTTCTTACTGAAGTTGCGCAAACATTGGTATCTATACTTGGAAAGATGTTAAGCACTAAACGCTTACCTTTATAGTCTGAAAGTTTTACGGTTTCTAAACTCGAATTAAGTAGTTGAAAATCGGGTGCGCTATCGCCTTCTTTTGGTAATTCTCCTACCGTTTTAAAAGCTTCGCCTTTTAAAGTTATAGTTGCCATTTTATTTTTAAAAGTACAAATTAAGCCGGCAAAACTTATTAAAGCTATCACAAAAAAAAGGCTGCCAAATAATTGGCAACCTCTTTCAATCTAATAATTATGGATAATTATTTATCTATAGAGCCTAAAACTTTTTTTACAAAGTTATTGGCCGCGTCTCTTTCTGGAACTCCTTCTTCAACCATATTATGAACTTCTATTGCGCCACAAATGTTGGTAATTAATTCACCGATCACATCCATATCTTCTTCTGTACAAGCACGATGCTCCGTGAACGATTCTAAAACCTCAACGGTATGTTCCAGTTTTTGTTTTTCGTTGTTTTTTTGAAAATGTTTAATTACTGGTAACTTCATTGACTAATTCTTTTAAAGATTCTAATTTATTAGTTTGCACTTGGTTCACAAAACTTCCGCCTTTAAAGGTTGCGAAAGTTGGTAAGTTATCAACCTTTGCTAATTTTCTTGACTCCGGATATTTTTCAGCATCTACCAAAATGAATTTTGCATTTTCATTTTCAGAAGCCATTTTCTTAAATTTAGGCTTCATTAAACGGCAGTTTCCGCACCATCCGGCCATATATTGTACAACGACCGTATCGTTATCTGATACGATTTCGCTTAGATTATCTTGTTCTAATTCTTGTAACATAGCTTTTTAATTTTGTTGGTTAAAATTTACCGGCAACGTAAATTGCCGGTAAAAAATTTTCTTTTTCTAGCAATTTTTAAACTCTTAGTTTGCTGCTAAGTAAGAAGAAACTCCTTCTCTATCTGCTTTCATTGCAGTTTTTCCTTCTTCCCAGTTTGCAGGACAAACTTCTCCGTGTTTTTGAACGTGAGCATAAGCATCGATCATTCTAATGAATTCACTTACATTTCTACCTAATGGCATATGGTTTACACCTTCGTGAAAAACCGTTCCTTCTTCATCGATTAAATATGTTGCTCTATAAGAAACATTATCACCATCTACTGTGATTGCTCCTGTTTCGTCATCATATCTTTCGTTGGTTGTATCTAAGATCCCTAATCTTGAACTTAGGTTTCTGTTAGAATCTGCTAAGATCGGGTAAGTTACACCTTCGATACCTCCGTTATCTTTTGAAGTATTTAACCACGCGAAATGAACTTCTGCAGTATCACAAGAAGCACCAATCACGATCGTGTTTCTTTTTTCAAATTCTGGTAATGCCTCTTGAAAAGCGTGAAGCTCTGTTGGACATACGTATGTAAAGTCTTTAGGGTACCAGAAAAGAACTACTTTTTTATTATTTTTTTTAGCTTCTTCTAAAATGTTGATCTTAAAAGTATCACCCATTTCATTCATTGCGTTTACTTCTAAATCTGGAAATTTTTCACCTACAATAGACATAGTTGTTTTATTTTTTTAATTAATATTTCGTTTTTATTTCGAGACAAAAATAGAACGAATATCAAGTTTTAAAAACCAATTTTACTTATTAAATTTTATTTCACTATAAGATATTCTTATCACTAGAACTCAATTCAATAATTTTAAACTATTTACAATTTTTAGCCTTCTTTTCTTCGATATGTTTAAGATGGTTTATGTATTTTTAATTTTATGAAAACACTTATTAAAAATATAAAACAACTCGTACAGGTTCGAGATGAAAATATAACAAAGCTTAGCGGAACTCAAATGTCTAATTTACCGACACTTAGTAATGCTTGGCTACTTATTAACGATGATAAAATTCAAAATTTTGGAGGGATGGAGACGCTCCCGAACATTGAAGCCGATCAAGAAATAGATGCCACCGGTAAACTTGTGTTACCCTCTTGGGTCGATTCTCACACGCATTTGGTATATGCCGGCCATCGCGAACAAGAATTTGTCGATAAAATTAACGGACTCACTTACGAGGAGATCGCTGCCAAAGGCGGCGGCATTGTAAACAGTGCTCGCCAATTACAAAATACCAGCGAAGATGAGCTTTACCAACAATCATTACAACGCTTAGAGCAAGTTATTAAAATGGGAACCGGCGCTATTGAAATTAAATCGGGTTACGGTTTAACGCCTGAAGCAGAAATAAAAATGTTGCGTGTGGCAAAAAAACTTCAAAAAGCGCATCCTATACTAATTAAAACAACTTTTTTAGGCGCGCACGCTCTACCTGCAGAATTTAAAGAAAATAAGCAAGGTTATATCGACCAGATCTGTAATAAAATGCTTCCTAAAATTGCTGAAGAAAATTTAGCCGATTTTATCGATATTTTTTGTGAAAAAGGGTATTTTGACATTCATGATACCGAGCAAGTTTTGGAGGCCGGTAAAAAATATGGTCTTCGCGGTAAAATTCACGTAAATCAATTCAACTCGATCGGAGGCGTAAAAACGGGTGTTGATTACAATGTGCTTTCTGTAGATCATTTAGAAGTGATGAAAGACGAAGACATCGAAGCATTAAAAAATACCGATACCATTCCGGTTGCATTGCCATCGTGTTCTTTGTTTATTAAAATTCCTTACGCTCCGGCTCGAAAAATGATTGATGCCGATTTGCCTTTAGCATTAGCTACCGACTATAACCCGGGGAGTTCACCTAACGGAAATATGAATCTTGTCGTTTCTTTAGCTTGTATAAAAATGGGAATGACGCCTGAAGAAGCCATTAATGCTGCTACGCTAAACGCTGCCTATGCAATGGGTATCGAAAAAACTCACGGTAGTATTACTAAAGGAAAAATTGCTAACTTGCTTATTACCGATCAAGTACCAAGTTACGGCTTTTTACCTTATTCCTTTGGTAATAACCATATAAGTCAGGTGATTTTAGGTGGAAAATTAGTTCAATAATTAATACGAAAACAAAGATGGAAAGTTTCGACTTTTATACTAAAGATAGAATTGCCAATTATATTAACCATCGTAAAGGCGAAACCAAATTTGGAGAAGCTTTAGAGTTTGTCAAAAATTTTGAAGAACTAGAAACTTCTGAAGTAGATTACGTAATTTTTGGTATTCCTGAAGATATTGGCGTTCGTGGTAATTTTGGTAAACCCGGTACTTCTAAAGCCTGGAGTGCATTTTTAAGTTCATTTTGTAACATTCAGGTAAACGAATATAACCAACCTGAGAATTGTTTGGTTTTAGGCGAGATCAATTGCTCCTCGTTTATGAAAGCCTCTTTAGCCACTTATACCAAATTTGAATTGGGTGAAATTGTGCAAGAGATCGATGCACAAGTCGCCATGGTGGTAGAAAAGATCGTGAGCTATGGCAAAATACCCGTAATTATTGGTGGCGGCCACAACAACGCTTATGGCAACATTAAAGGAACTTCTAAAGCCTTAGATCGATCTATTCATGTATTAAATGTAGATGCACATACCGATTTACGAGAAGCCGATTACAGACATAGCGGTAATGGTTTTCGTTACGCAAAAGAAGAAGAATATTTAGATCGTTATGCGATGGTCGGTCTTCATAAAAATTATACGCCGCAGTATATTTTTGATTATATGAATGCCGATAAACGCATAAATTACACTTTTTTAGAAGATTATCTACACTTAACAACCATCGAAAAGCTTATCAAATTTAAAAAAGCGACCGATTTTGTACGAAACCATTTTGGTCTAGAGATAGATTGCGATAGCATTAAAAACTTTGATAGTAGTGCGATGACGCCAAGTGGTTTTGGTGTAAATGAAATTAGAAGCTTTATTAAACTTTCTAAAAAACAAAAAGTCTTATACTTACACTTATGTGAAGCTTCACCGGAAAATAATGCAACTATCGGTAAAGCTTTAAGTTATTTTGTATCAGATTTTATACGAGAAGAAGAAAAATAAATGAATTTAAAAATTAGAGAATTTACCCCGCCTCTAGCCCAAAAATTTGCCGATCTAAACTTAGTCTGGTTAGAGAAATTTTTTAAAGTAGAACCTCACGACAAAGATGTACTCTATAATTGCGAAGAAGAAATTATCGCTAAAGGAGGTAAAATTTTCTTTGCTGAATTAGATGAAGAAATTGTAGGTACGTTTGCTTTACTCAAACTTGACGAACAAACGTTAGAACTGACTAAAATGGCGGTCGATGAGAAGCTACGCGGTAAAAAAATAGGTCAATTTATGCTGAAGTATTTTCAGCAATATGTAGAAGAACACTCAGAATTTGAGTATGTTTTGTATTCTAGCCGAAAATTAGAAAATGCTATTTACCTCTATCGAAAACTCGGTTTTATAGAAGTTGAATTAGAAAAAAATGCTCCGTACGAGCGAGCCGATATTAAAATGATTTATCAACCAAACCATAATTAACGATGAAAAAAATACTTTTAGTCAGCGTTCTAAGCGTATCGCTATTTGCCTGCAAACAAGAAAATAAAGAAGCAAAAGATCAACAAGAAATTAGTGCTGCGGTAGAAGAGAAATCTGAAGAAAAAGAACAAGATTCTATTAAAGTAATCCCGGTAGAACATGCCTCGTTCGCGATGACTTTAAACAATAAAGTTTTTTATTTTGATCCTGTTGGCGATGCAGATAGTTATAGTGAGCTTCCTAAACCCGATATTATCTTTGTGACCGATATACACGGCGATCATATGAATGCTGAAACTTTACTGGCTCTTACAGAAGCTAATTCTGCTATACAGATTATTTGCCCAAAAGCGGTACTTAAGCAACTTCCGGAAGAATTGCAAAATCGTTTGGTAGTGATGAATAATGATGATCAAAAAGAATTTTTTGGTGTTCAGGTAAAAGCGATACCTATGTATAATTTGCGTGAAGAAGCTAAAGATTTTCACGTTAAAGGCCGCGGTAATGGTTATTTATTTAGTGTGAACGATAGAAAGATATACGTTTCCGGTGATACTGAAGGTATTCCTGAAATGCGTAATTTAAAAGATATCGACTTAGCATTTGTTTGTATGAATTTACCTTATACGATGCCAATTGATGCTGCTGCCGATGCGGTTTTAGATTTTAAACCAAAGAAAGTTTACCCTTATCACTACCGTGGTAAAGATGGGATGAGCGATGTAGAACAGTTTGAAAATATCGTTACCACTAACAATCCAGAAATTGAGGTTGAAATTTTAGATTGGTATTAATTAGTATTACAAAATTTTAAAAAATGAAAGTTACCTTAATAAGTATTCCCGTACGAGATCAACAAAAGGCTTTAGCTTTTTATACTGAAAAGTTAGGTTTTTTGGTAAAGAAGAATGAAGATCTGGGAAACGGAAATTACTGGATCACTTTAGTGGCTAAAGATTGGCAAAATGGGCCGGAACTTTTGTTGGAGCCGGCTCCAAATCATTTTGAACCTTCTAAAGTTTATCAAGATGCATTATTAGAAGCCGGCATACCTTACACGCAATTTTCGGTGGAAGATCTATCTGCAGAATTTGATCGATTAATTGAAATGGGAGTTTCTTTTACCATGAAGCCTTCTGAAATGGGAAATGTGAAGGTGGCGATTTTTAATGATGAATGCGAAAACCTAATTCAGTTAGTGGAAGAGTTATAGAAGCAGAAGTTGGAAAATATCATATTTTTTGGAAAAAGTCCTATTCAGGGCTTTTTTTTATGCTTTTATTTCTCTAATTTTGAAATACTTATCCTCACGAACAGTTTTAGTAATGCAAAAGGGATTGAGCGTTTGTTGGAGCTCTTTTTAAATTTCTGCAGTGCAAGAATTTAAAAAAGCGACTCGCGAAAGCCCGACCTGAGCTTTTTTAGCGAGCGTTTTGCCCAAATTATTTAATTTATGATAACCACCAGAAATACAGTAGATCTATCGCCTTTAGAACATCGCGGTAACTTGCAGATCATGATTAAATTTATTTATCGTGTAGAGGTTGTTAAAGATTTAAAATTATTGCCAAACATTAAATATACGCAAACGCACAGTTGTTATTATTTACCATATTCGTTAGAGAACAAGCAGGTTTTGTTTACTTTTTTTAATGACCGAGGCTATTTTGTAGATTATAAAAAATTGCAGATACAAAAGCCAATTAAGCGGGAGAGGTTACCTAATTATTATCGTGTGGATCGTGAGAAATTGAGTGCTGGAGATAAGAAGAATTTATGGAAATATGTGCATTACTTACGTGGTAAACGTTATAGTGAAAGTACGGTAAAAACTTACTATCAATTTGTATTGATGCTGGTAGATTATACCGATAAGCCTGTTGAGGAGTTAAACTATCGTGATTTTGAAATTTTTTTAGAGCAGGTGATCGCTAAAGGAAATTATTCTATTAGTTCTCATCGGCAATGTGTGAGCGCTATTAAACATTTTTCTGATCTTTTTGCTATTGATCCTATAGATAAGGATCTGAATATGTTGCGCCCAAAGAAGACTCGAAATTTACCAACGGTTTTATCTAGAAATGAAGTGATTAGGATTTTACAAGTCACTAAAAACTTAAAACATCGAGCGGTTTTAGGTTTAATTTATAGTTCTGGATTGCGTATTGGGGAGTTGTTGAGCTTGCAATTACAGGAGATCGATGTAGATCGTAAACAAATTTTTATTAAGTCTGGTAAGGGTAAAAAGGATCGCACTGTAATTTTAGCTGAAAGTATATTGCCTTTGATCTATAATTATTTGAATACCTATACTCCAAAAAAGTATTTTGTTGAGGGCCAACATGGTGGTGCTTACAGCCCGGAAGCTATTCGGAGTTTTTTAAAGAAATCTTGTAAACACGCAGGAATTGTAAAGCGAGTAACGCCGCATACTTTACGCCATTCTTTTGCGACACATATGCTGGAAGACGGTGTCGATTTACGCTATATACAAACGCTGCTTGGCCATAGCAAACCGGAAACTACAATGATCTACACACACGTAACTCAGCGTGACTTAATGAACATTCAGAGTCCGCTAGATCGTGTTGTAAATCAGCTAAGAGGAACCGATAACCACAAGCCAAAAGTTGGTTTATCCGGCGAATTTTAATTATAAAACCGTTATATTTGTTTGGATATAACACGTTGGCAACAAGCTAAAAAAAACCGAGAATGAACAAAGAGAAATGGAATGAAATAGCATATTTACTGTCTGAAAATTTACCGACAGATTTAAGCGAAACCGATTTTGGGCAAAAAGTTATCCAAGCTTTGAGAATTTTAGACTGGAAAGAATATAAAGGCGAAATCGAAAAAGAACATTCACTTCAATTTGGTTCAGTAAATAAATTAAGACCTGACTTCATCATTAAATCCGAAGATAAGAGATTATTCGTGATTGAAATTAAACTCCCGAGCATTCCAATAAATTCAAATTTTCAGCGTCAGTTATTTTCTTATATGCGACAATTAAAACTCGAATACGGAATTTTAATTGGACAAGGAATTCAAATCTTTTATGATGGAAATCTAATAAATCAAGATGACCCTATTTTACTCGAAACCATACAATTGAAACCAGATAACGAAAAAGGAGAAAAATTCGTTGAGCTATTCAGTAAAGAAAGTTACAGCACAGAATTATTAAAATCTTTCACACTAAACTCTCTGAAAAAAATAAACCGAAAAGAAGACCACAAAAAACTGACAGAAAAAATATTATCCGAAAATTATAAAGAAAAAATTTCGGAATTAATAAAGCAAGATTTTTTAAACGAATATGATGGAGAATTAATAGATTCTGTTCTCAAAGAATTAAAAATTGAGATTAAGAGAAAACATTCAGAAATAACTCAAACGGAATTACCTAAAAGCCAATTCAGAGAACCGAAAAACATTGATTATTCAAATGGAATTTTGCCAATTGGATTAAATCCATCATCAGAATCGGAATTTAAACGCAGACTTTTATTGACTAAAACGGCATATATCACGACATTTTATAAAAATGGAACATCTAAACAAAAAGTTTGGAATGCTAACAGATTTAGAGAAACTTCGGGAGTTTTAGGAAATTTAAGGTCAAGACCAGAATTCAGAAATGGAGAATGGCAAAAACTCGGAATTGAAAAAGTTTTAGTTTCGATTGACAAATAGAAATCGGAAAGAAAAGCCAGTTGCCAACACCGTATAAAATTAATTGCTTGGTTCTAGCCTACTTACGAAAATCCTCGCGGATTTTCTATTCGGTTTGTATTTGCTAAATTAGGTGCTTGAAACACGCAACTAATCTTATACAAACACGTTAGCTTTAATTTAAACACAAAAACGAAAATTATGAAAACAAAAAACATTTTACTCGGAATTTTTTCTCTAATGACTTTTGCTACGTATGCGCAAACTGAAAAGAATGAAAAAGTTGAAACAAAAACAGCTGTGACTGAATTAAAAGTGGAAACGGAAAATCTGGACGAATTAAAAAACTTTGACTGGAATATGGTTAAAGAAATGTTTCAAGAAAATGATGCTGAACAAGAAATCACACTTGCATTTGCATATGTGAACAAATCTGAAATCGACAAATCAAAAGTTCGAGTTGACAATTTTGAAATGAAATTAACGGGTAAAACAGCTGATTTGGACAAACTGACAGCAAGACTGAAAAAATCGTTTGATAAACTGGACGAAATTAACGGTCGAAATATTAAAAACTAAAGCTAACAATGTATAACCGCAATTACGGCGGATTCGACTACGTCCGAATCCACTCGGAATTGCTAACGCCAGTGCTTAACCGAAAATCATTATCTTTAATCCCGTAACTGACGGTTATACGAGACCGTTGTGGGTAATTTGAGTAAAAACCGAAATGAAAGAATCTAAAAGACTGAATTTTTTAAAATCATATCTCAAATTATATGGAGTTGAGAAAATTGAATTAACTAATGAAACGAATGATTCAATAAGCGGAATTGCAATCTATGACGAAAATGACGCAGAAGAAAGACAGGAATTTATTTGGTATAAATCTGAAAAGGAAAATCCTTCACCCGAATTAAACATTCTGATTGAAAAAATTGTGGCGGAAAAATGGCATAATGGAGACAAAATTTCAGAACATATTGAGGAATTGGAATTTGAAGAGTTTGACAGCTCAACGAAAGAAAAAATCTTGACTGAATTATTTGACATCCGAATTAGAATGGTTGACGATAAAGAAGAAACGGACTCTTTTTGGGTGCATTATTAAATTACAAAAATGTTATGAAAGAAAAACTTGAAAAATGGAGAAAGGAAATTGACGAAATTTCAAATTGTGTTTGGAAAGTAAGTCTAACTCACGAACTTGGTCCTAAAGTTGAAAAGATTGGAGAGAATTTGGAACAAATTGAAAAAGAAATCGAGTTATCAGCTTTAGAAATGAATGAACAGATTGAAAAAAAAATAAAAAACTACCCACAACAACATATATAATTTATTGCTAGTTTTTTACTTACTTACGAAAATCCTCGCGGATTTTCTTTGTCAGTAATTATTTACTAAATTAGTTTCTTAAACCACGCAACAAACCATATATAAACACGTTGGGCTTAATTTTGAAAAACACAATATGGCAGAAACATTAACAATAGCAAAAGCAATAGAAAGAATTAGCTCAGGCGATATTAGAATTCCCGCCTTTCAGAGAAATTTCGTTTGGGAACCAGACCAAGTTGCATTTTTATTAGATAGTATCTACAAAGGTTTTCCAATTGGAACAATTATATTATGGAAGACAGATAAACGACTTAATACTGAAAAAAGTTTAGGTTATTTTGAACTACCTGAACCAAGAAAAGATTATCCCGTAAATTATGTTTTAGACGGACAACAAAGGCTGACAAGCTTATTTAGTGTTTTTCAAACTACACTTGAGCCTACAAGTCAAGAATGGGTTGATATATATTTTGACCTTGATTCAAACGAATCTATTCAAGAATCTGCGTTCCTAGCACTTGATGATAATGAGGTTGATGAAGATAGACACTTTCCTGTATCTAGTTTTTTTGATTCCGTAGAATATCGCAAAGCGACAAATAAATTATCTACTGATAATCAAATAGTAATTGACCAAGTCCAGAGAAAATTTTTGACATATATTATACCAGATATTGTATTCGAAACAGAAGATTTAAAAAATGTTGCTATTGTATTTGAGAGAATTAATCGTGCTGGTACTGAATTAAATGTATTTGAATTACTCTCTGCTTGGAGTTGGTCAGAAAGTTTTGACTTGGTTGAAAAATTTGATGAACTACAAGATGAAATTGCAGAACACGGATATGAAGATTTAACAAATGATAGAGACCTGCAATTAAGAGTTACCGCAGGAATCATAAAAGGAAATACCTCGCCTAAAACTATTCTAGATTTAACCGGTGATGAAATTAGAGATAACTTCACTAAAATAAGAAATGGATTAATTGGAGCTATAGATTTCTTAAAAAGAGAATTAAATATCAAACATTTCAAAATGCTACCTTTTCCTGGTTTAATTGTTCCTCTAAGTTCCTTTTTTGCAACTGATAGAGCTGACGGTGTAAATTATACCTCTTTGCAAAAAAGTAAAATATCTATTTGGTTTTGGAGGTCACTATTTACAAGACGTTTTTCAGCTGGTGTTAACGAAAGGCAAGCAAGCGATATAAAAGAACTATTAAATCTAAAAAGAGATGAGGATTACGATTTCAAATATCCATCAACCGAAATTAAATTTGATTTTACAAAAAGTAATTTCTCTAGGAACAATGCCAATTCTAAAACTTTAATTTCAATGCTAAATAGTATTAATCCTAAATCACTATTGAGTGGAGCTAATATCGATTTAGACAAAGTTTTAAAAAGTGGAAGTAAACACGAATATCATCACATTTATCCTAAAAAGTATTTAGAGCGTTTAGGAAAAGAAAGGAAAGAAATTAATTGTCTTGCTAATTTTTGCTTTTTAACTCGTTCAGACAACAATACGATTAGTGATAAATCACCAAATGAATATGGAAAATTAATTTCTGATTCAAATAAAACCGAGTATTTAAATAGTGCTTTGATACCAATAGATTTTGAAGATTTAAACTATGAAGAATTTTTAGAAAAAAGGAATGAATCATTAATATCTCTGGCTGAGAGGTTGATGACGGAATAAAAAACTAAGCCCAACAATGGCTATAAGTAATTGCTTGTTCTCGCCTACTTCTGAAAATCCTCGCGGATTTTCAGTTTGGTGTGTACTTGCAAAGTTAATCGCTAAACCACGCAACTACTCATAGCCGAGACCGTTGCCACCCATTTAAAAAAACACTGCGATAAATTGAAAAAAGAATACATTTTTAAATCTGAAAGACTTGGATTTCGCAATTGGACAGAAAATGATTTGACTGAATTTTCAAAAATAAATGCAGACTTAGAAGTGATGGAACACTTCCCAAAACCATTGACCGAAAAAGAAACGGCGGAATTTATTGATAGGCTCAAAAAGCATTATGAAAATAATGGACACAATTATTTTGCAACCGAAATTTTAGAAAGTGGAGAATTAATTGGATTTATAGGTTTGGCTTTTCAAGATTACGAAACTGACTTTACTCCTGCTGTAGATATTGGATGGAGACTGAAAAAAAGTGCTTGGGGAAATGGATTTGCAACTGAAGGAGCGAAAAAATGCCTTGAATTTGGGTTTAACGAACTAAATTTAGACAAAATCATTTCCACGTGTACGGAGAAAAATATTAAGTCGGAAAACGTGATGAAAAAAATCGGAATGGAAAAAATAGGAGAATTTAAGCATCCGAAATTGAAAGAATATCCCGAATATGAAAAATGTATTTGTTACGGAATAAATAAAAACGTGTGGCAACAACGTGTATAGCTCATTGCGGCTGAATTCCCTCACGGAAATTCATTGCAATTCACTATCTTTGGTCTGTGGCGGAAAATCCTCTGCGGATTTCCCGCAACGAGCCATACACAAAACCGTTGGCATTAATTTAAAACCGTATGAAAAAATTGGGACTAATATTTGGAATTATAATCGGATTGATTGTTTTCGGAGCTTTTAAGAAAAAGAGTAAAGACAATTCAAAACCAAAAATTTCGGCTACCGAATTCGTTGCTGAATTAGAAAGATTAGGATATTATAAATACGCTGACAAGAAAAATATTGACAGCTTGAAAAATGACCTTATCGAAAATTACGACCCAACAAATGAATTAGTTTCGATTTGGGATGACGACACAGGAGTTCCTCTTGACTACAGATATTATTGGTGTGATGGAGAAACTGTTTATGAAGAAGGCGGATTTACAGAACTTTTAGAACAAGTCAAACCAACTTTTGACAAAATTGGACTGAAAATAAATGTTACTGACCATTTTGAGCAATGGGATGATAAAAACAAATGGTTAAATCATAGAATAACAATAAACGGAACTGAATACGTGATTTTTAAGAATTTTAAAGATTATGGCTGGGGCGAAGCAGTAATGAGATTTGCTCAAATCATAAATCAAGAAGCCGAAAATCAAGGAATTAAAGAAAAAGTGTATTTAGCTTCTGGTGGAAATGACGGACGACTAATATTCTTAACCAAAGAATTATACGATTACATTTATAGTGTTTACACAAATGAACAATGGAAACCATTGGAAGTAAATGAATGGATGAAAGTTATGAGTGTAAAACCAATGAAACTGAATTAAAAAACTAATGCCAACAATGGCTATAAGTAATTGCTTGTTCTCGCCTACTTCTGAAAATCCTCGCGGATTTTCAGTTCGGTGCGTACTTGCAAAGTTAAGTGCTAACCCACGCAACTACTCATAGCCGAGACCGTTGGCAACAAGCTGAAAAAAATCGTGAATAAATTAATATTCTTATTTCT
>DTTX01000033.1 GCA_012964435.1 Mesonia sp.
CACCACTTCGGCATACTATTTTTTCCTTCTCAAATCTGGATTTTGAATCCAGCGCGTCTACCAGTTCCGCCACTTGAGCAATTAGGTCGCGCAAAATTATAAAATAAAATTAAACTTCAGTAAAAATAAGTAAGAATATTACTTTCCTGCTGAAAATAAATTTATAAATTTGCAGCTCATTTTAAAAAATCGTAAACCTTTCGTTTACACAACTTTATTTTGATATGGCTCCAGCAATGACAGATGCAAAACTTTTCGCTTGTTCTCAAAGTACAGAACTTGCCAATAGTATAGCGTCTTATTACGGTATTCCTCTAGGTAATGTAATAACATCTACCTATAGCGATGGTGAATTTCAACCTTCGTTTGAAGAATCTGTACGTGGAGCGCGTGTTTTTATTATTGGTTCTACTCATCCGGGTAGCGATCATTTAATGGAAATGCTATTAATGCTTGATGCTGCAAAACGAGCTTCTGCAAGACATATTACTGCAGTAATGCCTTATTTTGGTTGGGCACGTCAAGATAGAAAAGATAAACCAAGAGTTCCTATTGCTGCGAAGCTTATTGCGAAAATGCTAGAAACAGCAGGAGCGACTCGTATTATCACGATGGATTTACACGCCGATCAAATTCAAGGTTTTTTTGAGCGTCCTGTAGATCATTTATTTGCTTCAACAGTATTTTTACCACATTTAAGAGCTTTAAAATTAACTAACTTAACGGTCGCATCTCCAGATATGGGAGGTTCTAAACGAGCGTATGCTTATTCAAAAGCCTTAGAGAGCGATGTGGTAATCTGTTATAAGCAAAGAGCTAAAGCTAATGTAATTTCTCATATGGAATTAATTGGTGATGTAACCGGTAAAAACGTAGTGTTGGTAGACGATATGGTCGATACTGCAGGAACGCTTACTAAAGCTGCCGATGTGATGATGGAGCGTGGGGCTTTAAGTGTGAGAGCAATTTGTACACATCCTGTTTTATCTGGTAATGCTTATGAGCGTATCGAAAACTCTAAGTTAGAAGAGTTGATCGTTACAGACTCAATACCTTTAAGACAACACTGCGAGAAAATAAAAGTTGTATCGTGTGCAGAGTTATTTGCCGATGTGATGAAGAGCGTACACGAAAATAAGTCGATAAGCTCAAAATTTTTAATGTAAATTTTTTTATTAATTATATATATATTTAAATGAAGTCAATTACGATCAACGGATCTAAAAGAGAAAGCGTAGGCAAGAAAGCAACAAAAGCCTTACGTAATGCTGGAGAGGTTCCTTGCGTATTATACGGAGGAGAGCAACCAATTCACTTTTCAGCACCAGATGTGTCTTTCAACAGTCTTATTTACACACCAGACGTTCACACTGTAGTGTTAGAATTTGATGGCGTTAAACATAATGCTGTTCTTCAAGACATTCAATTTCACCCGGTAACAGACGAGATCTTACATATGGATTTCTATGAGTTTGGTGAAGATCAAGAAATCTCTATGGAAATTCCTGTACATGCAGAAGGAGTGCCAAGAGGTGTTAAAAATGGTGGTGTTTTACGTTTTAACTTGCGTAGAATGAAAGTAAGAGGTCTTGCGGCTAAATTACCAGATTATATCGTTGCAGATGTAACTCCGCTTAAAATTGGTAACAAATTATATGTTACTGCTGTAGAGAGTGAAGATTATACAATCCTTCACCCGGATAACACTGTAATCTGTCAAGTGAAAACGTCTCGTAACGTGGTTGCTTCAGACGATGATGATGAAGATGAAGTGGCTCCAGGAGATGTTCCTTCAACAGAAACTAGCGACGAAGGTGCAGCAGCAGCTTCTAACGACGCTTAGTAAATAAAAACTTATATTTATAAAAGCATCTTGATTAATATGTCAAGATGCTTTTTTATTTTTACTGAAAAGAAAATATGCTGTCCTATTTCGGTAGAATTTTATCTCAAAAAAAGAAAGAAAATATAGACCCTATGAAGAAGTTTTTAATCGTTGGTTTAGGTAATATTGGCCCTAAATATGAAGAAACACGCCATAACATAGGTTTTAAAATTTTAGATCAATTAGCCGAAGAAGAAGAAGTTACTTTTGAAACAGTTAAATTGGGCGATCGTGCAGAGTTTAAATTTAAAGGGAGAACTTTTGTGCTATTAAAGCCTTCAACCTTTATGAATTTAAGCGGAAAGGCCGTAAATTATTGGATGCAAAAAGAGAAAGTTTCTTTAGAAAACATAATGATCGTGACCGATGATCTTAATCTGCCTTTTGGTACTATTCGTATAAAAACCAAAGGGAGTGATGGAGGTCATAACGGACTTAAAGATGTGCAAGCGCAATTAAATACCTCGAAATATACGCGGTTTAGATTTGGGATAAGCGATAAATTCTCTAAAGGAAATCAAATTGATTATGTGTTGGGCGAATGGAATAATGATGAAATTGCAGAATTACCGGAACGCCTAAAAACTTCAGCTGCAGCAATTCGTTCGTTCGGTACCGCAGGAATTAACAATACCATGAACGAATTTAACGGAAAATAGAAGTAATCTTAAAGACTACTTGTATTTTTGTAATAAATGATAGTATTTCTCTGTGAATATTTCTGAAAACAATCCACCAAAAGTAATCACCATCGGCACCTTCGATGGAGTTCATATTGGTCATCGAAAAATAATTAAACGTATAGTAGAAACTGCTGCAAATTCAGCATTAGAATCTGCAGTGCTAACTTTCTTCCCGCACCCCAGAATGGTGTTGCAAAAAGAAGTAGGTATTCAGCTTATAAATACCATTGAAGAGAGAAAGAAAATTCTATTAAATACGGGTATAGATCACCTTTTTGTTTATCCGTTTACACAAGAATTTTCAAGATTAACCGCTCAAGAATATATCGAGCAGATCTTAGTAAAAAAGCTTAATGCAAAAAAAGTAATTATTGGTTACGATCACCGTTTTGGTCGAAATCGAAATGCAGATATCGAAGATCTCAAACAATATGGTAAAAAATATGGTTTTAAGGTAGAAGAAATATCTAAGCAAGAAGTAGACGAGATCGCGGTAAGTTCAACAAAAATTAGAGCAGCGTTAGAAGAAGGAGAAATAGAGAAAGCTAATACGTATCTAGGTAGCGAATTCTTACTTTCAGGGAGTATCGTTAAAGGTAAAGGCTTAGGGAAAGGTTTAGGTTTTCCGACGGCAAATTTAAAGGTCGAAGAAGATTATAAGCTTATTCCGCAAACCGGAGTTTACGTCGTAAGATCTATAATAGATTCAGAAGAAGTTTTTGGGATGATGAATATCGGTTACAACCCAACTGTTGGAGGTTCAGAAAAAACTATTGAAACTTACTTTTTTAACTTAGATAAAAACCTTTACGGTAAAAATATTCAAATAGAAATGCTTAAACGCATTCGCGAAGAAAAGAAATTCAGCAGCGTTGAACAATTAGTAGAAGCGATGAAAGAAGATCAAGAATTTTCTTTAAATTTCATCAACCAATTATAAAAACGTCTTTGTGCTAAATAAATTACTTTTTCAAAAAGTCGATAACAGCTCTTTAATCGTATTTAGGGTAATGTTCGGTTTTTTGATCACCTTAGAAGCTTGGGGAGCTATTTTTACCGGTTGGATCAAACGTACCTTGATCGAGCCTCAATTTACCTTTAATTTTATAGGTTTAGATTTTATACAACCACTACCTGGTAACGGAATGTATTTTTACTATGCGTTAATGGGGTTTTTTGGGGTATTGGTAATGATCGGCTATAAGTATAAATGGAGTATGTCTGCTTTTACACTTATGTGGACGTGCACTTACCTTATGCAAAAGTCAAGTTACAATAATCACTACTACTTGCTTATTCTCATTTGCTTGTTTATGTTGATGGTTCCTGCAAATAGATATGCTTCTGTAGATGTAAAAATTAATCCGAGTTTTAAGAAAATCGCAATGCCACGTTGGGTTTTATTATTTATTATTCTACAATTATGGATCGTTTACACTTACGCTTCTGTGGCTAAATTATATCCCGATTGGCTCGATGGCACCGTTCCGGAGCTTTTAATGAAACGAAAAAAAGATTATTGGCTAGTGGGAGAAATTCTTCAACAAAAATGGACGCATACCTGCATTCTATATTTCGGTATTTTGTTCGATTTGTTAGTCGTGCCTTTAATGCTATACCGCAAAACCAGATTGCCTGTTTTTATTGCAGCAATATTTTTTCATTTGTTCAATAGTTATGTATTTAGGATCGGTATTTTCCCTTATTTATCATTAGCTTTTTGTTTGTTTTTCTTTTCTGCGGAATTAATTCATCGCAGATTCCTTTGGAATAAACCTTTTTACGATCTAAAAGAAATCGAAACCCCTAAATACGCTAATTTTCTTAAAGGCTTTTTTTTTGTGTGGTTTGTATTACAAATTTCTCTTCCTCTTCGTCACTGGCTAATTAAAGGCGATGTTTTATGGACAGAAGAAGGCCACCGAATGAGTTGGCGAATGATGCTAAGAAGTAAATCTGGTATTGCCTCTTACAAAATCGTAAATAAAACAACCGGAGAGGTAAGTTTTGTAAAAAAGAGAGATTACCTTACCAAAAAGCAGTTAGGTCCGGCTGCCACCAAACCCGATGTAATTTGGCAATTTTCACAGCGTTTAAAAGAAATTTATGCTGAAAAAGGCGAAGAAATTGAAATCTACGTTAACGCTCGTGTAAGTGTAAACTACAAAGAGCGAAAACAACTTATCGACCCAAAAGTAAATATGGCAGAAGCCGAGTGGGATTATTTCTTTCATAACGATTGGATTTTACTTCACGAAGATGAAGATTAGTTACGCCGAAATAATTAACTTTGAGCCTTTAATTAAACAGAAAAATTCAACCCAATGTTACAAGTAGCTCACATTAGAGAAAACAAAGAGGTTTATGTACAAGCTTTAAAAAAGAGAAATTTTGAAGCAGAAAGTATTTTAGAGCAAGTAATTTCGTTAGACGAAGAACGTCGTTCAACTCAAACCGAGTTAGACAATACGTTAGCAGAATCTAACAAACTTTCCAAAGAAATTGGGTTGTTGTTTAAATCGGGAGAGCACGAAAAAGCCAATAAGGTAAAAGAGCAAACCGGCGATTTAAAAGAAAAATCGAAAGAATTAAGCGAAAAGCTGAATACGGTTTCAGAAGAATTAAATCAGCTTTTATACACCATTCCTAATATTCCGCACGAATCTGTTCCTGCCGGGAAAGATGAAGAAGATAATGAAGAAGTTTATAAAGAAGGAGACGTTCCTGTTTTAGCAGAAGGAAGTCTGCCGCATTGGGAATTGGCAAAAAAATATGACCTGATCGATTTTGAATTAGGTAACAAAATTACTGGAGCCGGTTTTCCTGTGTATAAAGGAAAAGGAGCTAGACTACAACGCGCTTTAATCACTTACTTTTTAGATAAAAATATTGAAGCCGGTTATACCGAATATCAAGTGCCTTTAGTGGTAAATGAAGAGTCAGGTTACGGTACGGGGCAATTACCAGATAAAGAAGGACAAATGTATCACGTTCAAAACGATGATCTGTATTTGATCCCGACTTCAGAAGTGCCGCTTACCAATATGTTTAGAGGCGATTTATTAGAAGAAAAGCAATTACCCATTAGTTGTACAGCTTTTACGCCTTGTTTTCGTAGAGAAGCAGGTTCTTACGGCGCGCACGTTCGTGGTTTAAACCGTTTACATCAATTTGATAAAGTAGAATTGGTAAACTTGGTAAAACCGGAAGATTCTTACGCCACTTTAGATAAAATGGTTGAGCACGTAAAAGAGATTTTAAAAGAATTAAAACTCCCTTATCGCGTGTTGAGACTTTGTGGTGGCGATCTAGGATTCACTTCAGCCTTAACTTTCGATTTTGAAGTATTTTCTACCGCGCAAGATCGTTGGTTAGAAATTTCTTCAGTTTCAAATTTTGAAACCTTTCAGTCTAACCGACTAAAAGTACGTTACAAAAACAAAGAAGGGAAAAAAGAATTAGTGCACACCTTAAACGGAAGCTCGTTAGCTTTACCTCGTGTAATGGCAGGTATTTTAGAAAATTACCAAACTGAAGACGGAATCAAAGTTCCTGAAGTTTTAGTGCCTTACACTGGTTTCGACATCATCAATTAGAACTTTTTCAAAAGTTCCTTCCCTTGCTAATGGAAGTTGCCGAAGGCGGAAGGGTTTCAACTTTAAAAAAGATAATTCCTTTTAAAAACAATAGATCAAAAACGCATTTTGCTTATCTTAGCAAGATGCGTTTTTTAATTACCCTACTTTTTATATTCGGCTTAAGCTTTTCAGCGTTTTCGCAATCAGAGAAAATCGCTCAAAACTATTTTGATCAAGGAGAGTTTGAAAAAGCCAAATCGGTTTACGAAAAGTTGTACCAAAAAAGCAATGGTAGCTTGAACTTTTTGCAAGGATTGGTAAAAAGTTTGCAAGAACTAGAACAATACGAAGAAGCCGAAAAATACCTGATCGATTTCAGCAAAAGAAATACGATCTATCCCAATTTGTTGGTCGAGATCGGTTATAATTATCAGCTCCAAGATCAACAAGAGAAAGCCGAAGAATATTACCAACAGGCTATCGATAAAATCGATAAAATTCCCAATTACGCTTATACCGTTGGGCGCGCATTTCAGAATTATAATTTATTAGATGAAGCGGCAATTACTTACGAGAAAGGCTTAGAAAAACAACCCAATCCTAACTTTATCATTCAGCTGGCAAGAATTTATGGCGAACAAGGAAAGTTGGAAGAAATGTTTGGGACGTACCTCGACCTTATCAAGCAAAAACCCGAATATTTCTACGCTGTAAACAGAAATTTTTCAGAATATATTACGGAAGATTCAGCAAACGAAGCTAATCAAGTTCTACGAAAATTACTGCTGAAACGTATTCAGCAAGAACCCGATTTATTTTACAATCAGATGCTTAGTTGGTTGTTTACGCAACAGCAAGAATGTAAAAAAGCATTTATTCAGGAGAAAGCCATTTACCAACGTTCACCCGATAAAAACCTGCGTAAAATTACCGAATTGGCAGAAATCGCCAACGATAATGGCGAGCCGGAAACTGCCAAAGAAATTTTAAACTACACCATCGAGACCGCCGCTGTTGAAAGTCAGCGTTTAAAAGCATATGAGTTATTGTTTGAAATTCAGATCGAGCATAGTGTAACTTCAGAAGAAAAAGAAGCGATCGATGCCCGTTTTCAAGAAGTGTTTCAGCAATACGGGAAACAACGAAATACGCTCGGTTTACAATTGCAGTACGCTAAATTTTTAGCTTTTGAAAAAAATGAAAATGAAGCTGCAAAAACCATTTTAAGAAACGCGCTCGAAGAACGAATTAACCGATTTGAAGAAGCGAGAACCAAAATGGTATTAGCCGATATTTTGGTGTTAGAAGAGCAATTTAATCAGGCATTAATTTACTACAGTCAGGTGCAAAACTTGGTTCAAAATAACGAATTGGCGCAAGAAGCCACCTTCAAAGTTGCCAAAACCAGTTATTATAAAGGCGATTTTAAATGGGCGCAAACGCAACTAAAAGTTTTAAAAAGTGCCACCAGCCAATTAATTGCGAACGATGCGCTTCAACTTAATTTATTAATTTCAGATAATTCCTTAGAAGATTCAACTCAAACGGCATTAAAATATTTTGCACGTGCCGATTTATATACTTTTCAGAATAAAAATGAAAAAGCCTTAGCGATGTTAGATACGATTTTACTTCAGCATAAAGGAGAAAAAATTGAAGACGAAGCGCTGCTGAGAAAAGCACAACTTTTTGAAGAATTGGGTGAATATGAAAAAGCCGAAGAGAACTACCGGCAAATTATTCAGTATTACGCACAAGATATTTTAGCAGACGATGCTTATTATTATTTAGCAGAACTTTACCGAACAAAGCTCGACCAACCCGAAAAAGCCAAAGAAAACTACGAGCAGATCATTTTTAATTTTGCCGATAGTATTTTCTTTGTCGAATCCCGAAAAAAATACCGCATATTACGTGGCGATCAACTAGAATAATGCAATTTTGCAGCTTTAAAACTTTGAAGCGATGATTATTTACAACGTTACCATAAATGTAAGTGAAGAGGTTCACGATGAGTGGCTTACTTGGATGAAGCAAGAACACATCCCGCAAATGCTCGATACCGGAAAATTTTTAAACGCTATGATGACCAAAGTTTTGGTGCAAGAACCTATGGGCGGCGTTACCTATTCGGTACAATACAAAGCAGAAAGCAAAGCGATGTTAGAACGCTACTATCAAGAAGATGCTGAAAATCTTCGAGCGCAATCGCAACGTTTTAAAGACAAAACCGTGTTTTTTAGAACCGAGTTAGAAGTAATTTCTGAACAGTAATTTTTATTTAAAATTGCTCGGTTGAATTTAATTGACTGAAATGTTCCGTCACCCTGAACTTGATTCAGGGTCGCATCTAATATTTCAAGCATTTTTATTTGAAAAATGTTTCCGAATCAAACTCGGAATGAAGATGATTTATAAAACACCTTCTAAAAAATGAAAAAAAAATACTCCCATAAAAAACAAAAATCTTCTAAAAAGCAATATGCTCCAGATCCTGTAAAGGCAAAAAAACATTTGGGGCAACACTTTTTAAAAGATGAAGAAGTTGCCGAGCGAATTGGCGACACGCTAACCCTAAACGGTTACGAGAACGTGTTAGAAATTGGTCCGGGAACGGGAGTACTCACTAAATACATTCTTCAAAAAGGTAAAAATGTGATCGCCGCAGATCTAGATACCGAATCGATCGAGTATCTAAATCAATCGTTCGCGTTAGATCATCCTTCAATTTCTACCAAGAATTTTCAGGTGATCGAAGCCGATTTTTTAAAGATGAATTTAGAAAATCTGTTTAACGGAGAACCATTTGCCATTACCGGCAATTTCCCTTACAATATTTCTTCTCAAATCGTTTTTAAGGCGATAGAAAATAAAGAATTAGTGCCGGAGTTTACCGGGATGTTCCAAAAAGAAGTAGCGCAACGTATTTGCGAAAAAGAAGGTAGCAAAACCTACGGAATTCTCTCGGTACTTACGCAAGCCTATTTCGATGCCGAATATTTATTTACCGTTCCGCCGAGTGTTTTTAATCCGCCGCCAAAAGTAGATAGTGGTGTTTTACGCTTAATTAGAAAAACAGATTACAGCCTTCCTGTTGAAGAAAAATTATTCTTTAGAGTGGTGAAAACCGCATTTCAACAACGAAGAAAAACGTTAAGAAACAGTTTAAAAAGCTTCGACCTTAGTCCACAATTAAAAGAAGATAGTATCTTTGGCCAGCGACCTGAACAATTATCGGTCGACCAATTTTTAGAACTCACCCAAAAGATACAACACGATGCAGTTTCAGATTAGTCGGGAGTTTATAGAAAAAATAGAAAACCTTGTTGAAGATAAAAACAACAAGGAGCTATTGGTGCAATTTGAAAATATGCACCACGCCGATATTGCTGAAACTTTAGAAGAACTCTCCCTCGACGATGCTACATATGTCATCAAATTGCTAGAAAGCGATAAGACGGCAGAAGTCTTAATGGAGCTCGATGAAGAAGATCGAGAAAAAGTCCTCAATAATCTTTCTGCCAAAGAAATTGCAGAAGAGATCGAAGAGATGGATACCGATGATGCTGCCGATATTGTTGGTGAACTTTCTCCGGAAATTAAAGAAATGGTCATCGCCAATATCGAAGACGAACAACACGCCGACGATATTGTAGATCTTTTGCGTTATGACGAGAATTCTGCCGGAGGTTTAATGGCAAAAGAGCTCGTAAAAGTTAACGAGAATTGGAGTGTTACCGGTTGTATGAGCGAAATGCGCGATCAGGCAGAAAATGTGACGCGCGTACATTCCATTTACGTGGTCGATAATAAAAACCGATTAAAAGGCAGACTTTCGCTAAAAGATTTAATTACCGCACCAAGCACCGCGCAGATCAGCGATGTCTATATCAATAAAGTAGATTACGTTTCCGTTGATACCAAAGGCGAAGAAGTGGCGCGTATTATGCAAAAATACGATCTAGAAGCAATTCCTGTGGTGAACGAAATGGGCAAATTAGTTGGTCGAATTACCATCGATGATATTGTCGATTTTATCCGTGAAGAAGCTGAAAAAGATTACCAAATGGCGGCCGGTATTTCTGAAGATGTCGAAGCAGATAGTAGCATTTGGCAACTCACCCGAGCGCGTTTACCTTGGTTAATTCTCGCACTTTTAGGAGGTTTTATAAGTGTAAATGTTTTAGAAACCTTCGATGGCGCAATGGAAAAACACGGAGCTTTATTCTTTTTTGTTCCTTTAATTGCTGCAATGGCAGGGAATGTAGGCGTGCAATCGTCTGCGATCGTGTTGCAAGGTTTGGCCAATAATTCGTTGCGAGGTTCATTGCTTAATCGTCTGATAAAAGAGGTTTTACTCAGTTTGCTCAATGGTTTTGTGTTGGCGTTGTTGTTAGTTTTAGGCGGAGTTTTCTTGCTCAATTTAGATTTCGATTTCGGCTTGACCGTTGCCATTTCCCTGATTTCAGTAATTATTACCGCTTCGCTTATCGGTACGTTTGTGCCAATTATTCTAGACAAACAAGGCATCGATCCTGCGATGGCTACCGGACCCTTTATTACGACGAGTAACGATATTTGCGGAATTCTTATTTACTTCAGTATTGCCAAACTCATTCTTGGTTTTTAGATAATTCATTTGGGCGTGACCCTATCGGGTCGGGCTATTCGTTATATCTTTTTTGCTTGTCACTTCGAGCGGAGTCGAGAAGTAGTTTTATGATGCAAAAAAGGATGTCACTACTATCCCTCACGCAAAAGAAATCGACTGTTTTATGAGATGAAAATAGTTTTTGCATCGTTACGATGATCTTGTTTCAGCATCTCATTTTTAAGATAGGATACGATCAAAAAGTTCCTTCCCTTTCGAATGGAAGGTGCCGAAGGCTGAAGAGTTTATTATTCAAAATATTCCTACATTTGAAGAAAAGCAAAAGAAGAATGACACCCATCCTGTTTCAATACGAAATTGAAGTACAACCCGAACATATCGACGATTTAAAACACGTAAACAATGTTACCTATTTGCAATGGGTGCAAGACGTAGGAGAAAAACATTGGAACTTAAAAACTTCAGAAGAGTTAAGAGAAAAATACGGTTGGGTAGTACTTAACCATTTTATTGAATATAAAAGTCCGGCATTTTTAAACGAAAAACTCATTTTAAAAACCTGGATCCAAAGTCACGAAGGTGTAAAAAGTGAACGCCGCGTTGAGGTGATTCGAAAAAAAGACAATAAAATTATCGCGCAAGCCAAAACCTTGTGGTGTTTAATCGAGAAGCAAAGTCATCGTCCCGCACGCATCACTCCAGAGATCACCGAACCTTTCTTTGAAGATTAAGTAAATTCTAATGTCACCTTGAGCGGAGTCGAAAGTTTTTTTTACTAATCTCGACTCCGCTCGATTTGACAAATTAAATATAGAGTTAAATCCGACATATCGATAAATATATTGAAAATCAAGGAAGCAGTTTGGCGAGAAGATGAAAAGCTGTTTGAAACCGACCGATAGGAAGGTTGAGTTCTTTTCATCTATGGAGGAGGGTTCCGTAGTATTTTCTTATAAATTTATCGTAAGTCTAGACTTTTTTGTTACTTTTTTTGGCGATGAAAAAAAGTAAAGAACTATTAAAATAAAATTAAACATGAAAGTCCTTCACCTCGATAAAAACCATCCTTTAATCTTAGAACAATTACAAGAATTAGGTTTTAGAAACGAAGAAGATTATACTTCTTCCAAAGAAGAAATTCTACAGAAAATCGATGCTTACGATGGGATCATCATTCGTAGTCGCTTTAAACTCGATCAAGCCTTTCTTTCCGCAGCGAAAAACTTAAAATTTATTGGTCGCTTAGGCGCAGGACTAGAAAATATCGATACCGAATTTGCTTCAGCGCAAGGCATCAAACTATTTTCAGCACCCGAAGGTAACCGGAATGCGGTTGGAGAACACGCTTTAGGAATGTTACTTTCACTATTCAATAAACTGAATAAAGCCGATCGAGAAGTAAGAAACGGTAAATGGCTGCGAGAAGAAAATCGCGGAGTAGAACTCGAAGGCAAAACCGTTGGAATTATTGGCTACGGGAATATGGGAAAATCATTTGCTAAAAAGTTGCAAGGTTTCGATGTTAAAGTGTTATGTTACGATATTCAAGAAAATGTAGGTGATCAATTTGCCAAACAAGTGAGTTTAGAAGAATTTCAGCAAAAAGTAGAAGTACTTAGTTTACATACGCCGCTAACAGAAAAGACCAATAAGATGATTGATGCCAAATTCATCAATTCATTTAAAAATAAATTTTGGATCATCAATACCGGGCGCGGGCAAAGTGTGGTAACTTCAGATTTGGTAGAAGCTCTAAAGTCGGGCAAAGTCTTAGGCGCCGGGCTCGATGTGTTAGAATACGAAAAAACCTCCTTTGAAAATTTATTTACTTCCGCAGCTCAAATGCCGGAGGCTTTTCAATATTTGATAAATGCTGAAAACGTTTTGCTTTCTCCGCACGTAGCAGGTTGGACGATCGAAAGCAAACGAAAATTGGCGCAGGTAATTGTCGATAAAATCAAAGCAGAATTCATTTCAAAATCTTAAGCTTCAGTAGTTGTAAACTTTAGCAATCATTCACTAAGTTTGTAAGAATCCTTCAACTTAATTCTTGAAAATATGCAGATCAAAGCAGATTCCGTAGAAGAGTATTTAGCCAATGTTCCCGAAGAACGTAAAGAAGCATTTGCCAAGTTGCGAAAAACGATCGTTGAAAATCTACCTTCCGGTTTTCAAGAATGTTTAAGTTATGGGATGGTCGGTTATGTGATTCCTAAAAGTATTTATCCCGACGGTTATCATTGCGATCCTAGTTTACCGTTACCGTTTATGAGTATTGCTAGTCAGAAAAATTTTGTGGCGCTTTACCATAGTGGTATTTATGCCGATCCTGAATTATCAAAATGGTGGCAGCAAGAATATCCTAAGCACTTAAAAACCAAGTTAGATATGGGCAAAAGCTGCGTTCGCTTTAAAAATATAAAACATATTCCGTACGAGTTAATTGCAGAACTCTGCCAAAAAATGACTCCGGAAGATTTTATCAATATTTATGAAACTAATCTCCAGAAAAAATGAAAAAAAGAGTTATTGGCTTAGGAGGATTTTTCTTTAAATCTGAAAATCCCGATGCAGCAAAAAATTGGTACAAAGAGCATTTAGGTTTAGACACCGATCAATACGGTTGCACCTTTTGGTGGAAAGATAAAGAAGGCAACGACTGTTCGACGCAGTGGAGTCCAATGGATGAGAAAACTGAATATTTTCAGCCTTCGCAAAAACAATTTATGATGAATTTTCGTGTTGATAATTTAGAGGAATTGTTAGCTGCTCTAAAAGAAGAAGGGGTAACTATTGTTGGCGAACCGGAAGAATACAGCTACGGAAAATTTGGTTGGATTCTAGATCCCGAAGGCAATAAAATTGAACTTTGGGAACCTAAAGACGATGCTTTTAAATAGGAATTGAGGGTTTGGAAACTTAATACTATATTTGTTTTTAATTCCCTATTATAAATATTCTCCTCTTATAAAGATGAATTATCCTTTAGAAAATCTTACAGATCAAGAATTTGAGAATCTTGTAGCTCTAATTTGTAAAGAAATTTTAGGTACAAGTACAGTTATTTTTTCTAATGGAAAAGACGGAGGGAGGGATGCTAAATTTAATGGTGTAGCAAACAGTTTTCCGAGTAAATCCTCACCTTGGAGTGGGAAAATTGTAATACAAGCAAAGCA
>DTTX01000034.1 GCA_012964435.1 Mesonia sp.
CCAGACCCCACAATTTTTCCCGGATCCTTACACAGTTGTGGTGCCTGTTTGGCGATACATTAATTTCACTAAAATTTGTCCTTCAGTCTTGGTAAGTTTTTTTAACTCCTCGGTAAATTCGTCTTCAATATAATTCTGAACGATTTTCGTGTATTTTTTTCGTTTCGACTTCGATTCAATTTTATTTAAACGTTCATTAAGTTCTGTTAAACGTTCAGAAGCCATGACCGCATAAGGCCAAACGTGTCTGGTTTTTTTCTGAAGAATTAAATACCTTCTACGTTCGTAACGACTTTTAAATTTATAAGGTCCTACTAAAAATACCTCATCAAGATCGATGGTTTCCATAACCTTATCATCAATAACCATAAATTGCTTTTGCTCGGTAGAATCTAAAGCAGAAGTATCTTGCTCTTTCTTAAGCTCTCTTGGCTTCACGCTTGTTTTGCTATTCACCAACTGGTGACGAACTTGAGCTTGTGCAAATCCGGTTACTAAAATTAGTAGTATGAATAAATTTTTCTTCAAAGTCAGTAATTCAACTATTCATTATATATGAATCTAAAATCATTCCAAAATTAATCATTATTAATTAAATGAATAAGAATTCTTATTTTCGTGGAAAATCACAAATAAATAATATGTCAAAAAATAGTATCCTAAACGAAAAATCTCTTGAGTTTTTAGAAACTTACTTGAATAATGCGGCTCCAACCGGTTACGAAAGTGAAGGTCAAAAACTTTGGATGGATTACCTAAAACCTTACGTAGACGAATTTATTACCGACACTTATGGTACTGCCGTGGGAGTAATTAATCCAGACGCTAAATTTAAAGTAGTTATCGAAGGTCACGCCGACGAAATTTCTTGGTACGTAAATTACATTACCGATAATGGTTTAATTCACGTAATTAGAAATGGTGGTAGCGACCATATGATCGCGGCTTCTAAACGTGTAAATATTCATACCAAAAAAGGAATTGTAAAAGGAGTGTTTGGTTGGCCGGCAATTCATACGCGCGACAAAAGTAACGAAGAACACCCAAAATTAGAGAACATCACCATCGATGTAGGTTGTACTTCTAAAGAAGAAGTTGAAAAATTAGGCGTTCACGTAGGTTGTGTAATCACTTACCCAGATGAATTTTTTGTGCTGAATGAAAACAAATTTGTTTGTCGCGCTTTAGATAATCGAATGGGTGGATTTATGATTGCTGAAGTAGCTCGTCTTTTAAAAGAAAACGGAAAGGAATTAGATTTCGGACTATATATTACCAACTCTGTACAAGAAGAAATTGGTTTACGCGGAGCAGAAATGATCACGCAACGCATTAAACCAGATGTAGCCATCGTGACCGATGTTTGTCACGATACCACTACTCCAATGATCGACAAGAAAAAAGAAGGAGAAACTAAAATTGGCGACGGTCCTGTAATTAGCTACGCACCGGCGGTACAACACAACCTTCGAGAGCTGATCATCGAAACGGCAGAGAAAAACTCGATTCCGTTTCAGCGTTTGGCAGCAAGCAGAATGACAGGAACAGATACCGATGCTTTTGCCTATAGCAATGGCGGTGTAGCTTCTTCATTAATTTCGCTTCCATTACGCTATATGCATACCACGGTAGAAATGGTGCATCGCGATGATGTTGAAAATGTAATTAAATTAATTTACGAAAGTTTACTTCAGATTAAAAACGGAGAAACGTTTAGTTATTTTGAATAATTTTTTCTGTTGAAAAATCAATTAAAAGCCTCTTATTATGAAGAGGCTTTTTTTATGGAATAGAATTAAAATTTATCACTTCAGCATAGAAAATCAATTCAACAAAGCTTTAAAAACTCTTAATTAGTACGTTTTTATTAAAACCTTCACTTTTTATTATGCATCTCTCACGGCATTCTTAGCTAAATTTATAGGTGATTTTTAAATGACCTATGAATCTAACTACTGAAAAAATACAGCAAATAACGCAGCAACCGGAAGAATTTGCGGCCTTAGCTAATCTCGTTTACATTCAAGATCATCACCTTACCATTAATCGCCACAAACACGGTCGCGGTTTTTATTATACCGACAAGAAAAAGAAAAAAATTACCGATAAAACTTCTTTAGAACGAATTAAAAAATTAGTAATTCCGCCGGCTTGGAAAGAAGTTCGCATTACGCATTTAGAAAACGGACATCTGCAGGTTGTCGGTAGAGATACCAAAGACAGAAAAGTATATCGCTATCACGATTTATGGTCTAAGTTTAAAAACCAGACAAAATTTTTTAAAATGGCTTCGTTTGGTGAAAAACTACCCGAAATTAGAAAACAAGTCGATAAAGATCTTGAATTAGAAGGAATGCCGAAACAAAAGGTTTTGGCGTTAGTTGTTAGGTTAATGGAAGAAACTCATATTCGAATTGGTAATCATTATTACGCGAAAAAAAATCAAACTTACGGACTTTCAACCTTGCGTTCTCGTCACGTAAACGTAGGCGAAGATATTCTCACTTTCAATTTTATTGGAAAAAAAGGAAAAGAACATCATATAGAAGTAACCGATCAAGATTTAATTGAATTGGTAAATGAATGTGAAGAAATTCCCGGCTGGGAACTGTTTAAATATTACGATGAAAACGGAAATAAAGATTGCATCGATAGCGGAATGATTAACGAATACATTCAAAATATATGTGGCGAATTTTATTCGGCTAAAGATTTTAGAACTTGGGCGGCTACAAAAATTTACTTTGAAGCGCTACGTGATTTGGGTTATGTAGAAGAAGAAAAACAACAAGACAAAAATATTATTGCAGCGTTAGATGAAGCGGCAGATGCTTTAGGAAATACCAGAAGTGTTTGCAGAAGTTATTATGTACATCCTGTAGTCACAGAGTATTACCAAAACGGAAAAATACAGGAGTATTTTGATAAAGTAGATGAAAAATCTGTCGGAAAATCTTCTGAAACTTTTTCTCATACCGAAAAAGTGATCTTAGAGCTGATGGAAAATTTTAAAATTAACCTAAAAGAACAAAACTCATGAAAAATCTAGTATTAATTCTCGCCATAGCTTTTAGCAGTTTGCTAACTGCGCAAGAAGCTTTGCAACCTGTACCTTTACAGGAAACTGAAAAAACGGTAAACTCCGGTTATGTCGTAGTGGTAACTACCGATCCAAATTTGGCGAAAACTCAAGAACAATACGATATTTTTGAGAACGGCAGAAAGTATTTTGCTGAACGAAATATTCAACCATATCTTGTAACTCCACAAAGTGTACAATCTTTTTTTAAAGAGAAAACTGAACGTTTTATGAAATTTGGTGATTATCAAAAGTTACAAAAAGCAGATAGTGATTTTGTAGTAATTATCTTAGATAAAGATTTTAATAGAAAATATACTTCAGAAACTCCGATTACACCGATGCAAATTAGTGAGGTGATGGATTAATGAAACGCTAAATTTGTTATGAAAAATTTGATTATCTATTGATTTTAGTAGTTGTTGGTGTTTTCGTCATTCCGGACTTGATCCGGAATATCATACCGCTATTAAATGAAAGTTTTGGTTGAGACCTTGAATCAAGTTCAAGGTGACGCTTACAAATACAATAGATAATCAAAAAATTATAAACTGAATTTACTTGTTCAAATAAGCCAACACATTATTTTGAATTCTGTTTTCAATATTATCGATCGCTGCTTTTTCAAAAGTTTCGCCGGTAATATTTTCGTATAATTCAATATAGCGTTCAGAAATAGAATTAATGTATTCATCGGTCATTTCTGGTAATTCTTGTCCTTCTTTTCCTTGAAATCCTTTTGAAATTAACCACTGGCGAACAAACTCTTTAGAAAGTTGTTTCTGTGGTTCTTCTTTTTCTTGGCGTTCTTCGTAACCTTCCGCATAAAAATAACGTGAAGAATCTGGCGTATGAATTTCGTCGATCAATACAATTTCTCCATTGGCATTTTTTCCAAATTCATATTTGGTATCTACTAAAATTAAACCTTGCTTGGCTGCAATTTCAGTTCCGCGTTCAAAAAGTTTACGTGTGTAATCTTCTAATACTTTATAATCTTCTTCAGAAACAATTCCACGTTTCAAGATGTCTTCTCTAGAGATATCTTCATCGTGATCTCCCATTTCTGCTTTGGTTGCCGGAGTAATGATCGGTTTCTCGAATTTGTCGTTTTCTTTTAAACCTTCCGGTAAAGCAACACCACAAAGTTCTCTTTTACCTGCTTTGTATTCTCTTGCTGCGTGACCGGCCATATAACCTCTAATCACCATTTCAACCTTAAAAGGCTCACATAATTGACCAACTGCTACATTTGGATCTGGAGTGGCTTCTAACCAATTAGGCACCAAATCTTCTGTTGCCTTCATCATTTTGGTAGCGATCTGGTTTAAAATTTGTCCTTTATAAGGGATTCCTTTTGGCATAACCACATCGAAAGCACTTAGACGATCGGTAGCAATCATAATTACGCAATTATCTTCTAAACGGTAAACTTCTCTTACTTTGCCTTTATAAACGCTAGTTTGGTTGGGGAATTTATAATCTGTACTTGTAATCGTATTCATGAAATTATAATTATGAGGTCGTTATTCTCTATTTTCAATTGCGTTATATGCAGCAATGATGCTTTTTACTAATCGGTGTCTAATTACATCTTTATCGTCTAGATAAATAATATCGACACCTTTTACAGTTTTTAATACCAATAATGCTTCTTTTAATCCTGAAATAACACGTCTTGGTAAGTCGATTTGACCGGGATCGCCGGTAATCATAAATTTAGCGCTTCTTCCCATTCGGGTTAAGAACATTTTCATTTGCGCGTGCGTGGTGTTTTGTGCTTCATCTAAAATCACAAAAGCATTATCTAAAGTTCTACCACGCATAAAAGCCATAGGTGCAATTTGGATAACTCCTTTTTCGATAAAAGAGTCTAATTTTTCGTGCGGAATCATATCTCGCAATGCATCATAAAGCGGCTGCATATACGGGTCTAGCTTTTCTTTTAGATCGCCCGGTAAGAAACCTAAATTCTCTCCGGCTTCTACCGCAGGACGCGTTAGAATAATTCGCTTCACTTGCTTTTCTTTTAAGGCTTTTACAGCCAAAGCAACACCGGTATAAGTTTTACCGGTTCCTGCAGGACCAACAGCAAAAACCATATCGTTTTTCTTAACGGCTTCTACAATTTTACGTTGGTTAGCGGTTTGCGCTTTAATAAGCTTCCCTCCTACACCGTGAACTAAAACTTCGCTACTTTCAAAAGAAGTTTCGTAATCTTCTTTCTTTTCGCTGGTTAAGACACGTTCAATTGAATTTTCGTCAAGTTTATTGTATTTACTAAAATGCTCCATAAGCATCGTAAAGCGTTTATCAAACTCTTCGAGTCGTTCTTCATCTCCAAAAACTTTTACTTGGTTACCACGGGCAACCAATTTTAACTTCGGAAAATATTTTTTAAGTAACTCGATGTTAGCGTTTTGCTGCCCAAAAAATTCGCGTGGGCTAATTTCAGAAAGTTCAATGATAAGTTCGTTCAAAAGCAGGTATGTTTATTAGTGTTTTATCTTTAAATTCGCACAACACAAATTTAAGTAAAAAAAAGAGTTTAACCGCTTAAACATATTAACAGTTTTATAAATGCCAATCATCACTTTAACTACAGATTTTGGACTTAAAGATCCCTCTACTGGCGCGGTAAAAGGAGCTATTTTAAGTGAACTCGATTCGGTGAATATTGTTGATATCTCTCATCAAGTGGCACCGTTTCATATTACCGAAGCGGCATATATTATTAAAAATACGTATAGCAGTTTTCCTAAAGGAACCATACATATTGTTGGGGTTGATTCTGAAATTACTCCGGAAAACAAACATATTGCCTTACAATTAGACGATCACTTTTTTATTTGCGCCAATAATGGGATTATGTCTTTAATTGCTTCAGAAATAAAACCGCAAAAAATTGTTGAAATAAATATTCACGATGCCGTTGAAACCAACTTCCCTGTTCTTGATATTTTTGTGAAAGTGGCTTGCCATATTGCTCGCGGCGGAACGTTAGAAGTAATTGGTAAAAATATTCCTGAAATAAAACAGCTGAAAGACTTTACACCTTTTATTAACCAAGATCAAAAACAGATCATTGGTCACGTGATGTATATCGATAATTACGGTAATGTAGTTACAAACATTTCTAGAAAGATATTTGAAAGCGTTGGTAAAGGCAGAAAATTTAAAATTTCGGCACGATCGGTTAGTTTTTCTAAAATTCACGAAAGTTACAGCCACGCTATTAATTTTGATAAACCTAAAGAATCACGCGAAGAAGACGGTAAAAAATTAGCCATTTTTAATGCGTCGAATTATATCGAATTGGCAATTTATAAAAGTAATCCAAGTACGGTAGGAAGCGCTTCTACGCTATTCGGCTTAAAATTAAATGATACTATTAATATAAAATTTGAAGATCTCAATGCTGGTTAGAATTGTAAAAATGACATTTAAAGAAGAAGAAATCGAAAACTTTAAACATCTTTTCGATGAAAAAAAGAGCTTGATACGTGGCGTAGATGGTTGTCAGTTTTTAGAATTATACCAAGATCAACAAAATAAATCTATCTTTTTTACGTATAGCTATTGGGAGAATGACGAAGCTTTACAAAATTACAGACATTCTGAATTATTTAAAGAAGTTTGGGCAAACACCAAAGTAAAATTTGATGCTAAACCCGAAGCTTGGAGTGTAAATAAATTAGTAAGTCTTCCCTAAATTTAATTATGAAAGCAATATTACTTAAAGAAATAAACTCCTTTTTTTCTTCAACGATCGGCTATTTGGTGATCGGTATCTTTTTACTGATCAATGGCTTATTTTTGTGGGTATTTCAGGGAGATTTTAATATTCTCGATTTTGGTTTTGCCAGTTTAACTCCTTTCTTTCAAATTGCTCCATGGATCTTTATTTTTCTTATTCCGGCAATTACGATGCGAAGCTTTTCCGAAGAAATTAAACAAGGTACGTTAGAGCTTTTACTTACTAAACCGATCACACTTAATCAATTGGTAAGCGGTAAATATTTAGGAACTTTTTTACTGGTTGTTTTAGCTTTACTGCCAACCTTACTTTACGTTTTTACAATTTCTGAATTAGGAACAACCTCAGAAAATTTTGATAATGGCGCCATTATCGGCTCGTATATTGGGCTTTTATTTTTAGGCGGCGTTTACACGGCGATAGGGATATTTTGTTCAACACTTTCAAGCAATCAAATTGTAGCCTTTATTTTAGGCGTAATTATTTGTTTTCTTTCATTTTACGGAGTTGAAGGTTTATCGAACATCGATCTTTTTGGTTCAGAAATTTATGCGTTAGAATATTTAGGCATTAGTTACCATTATAAAAGTATAAGTCGCGGCGTGATCGATACGCGCGATCTAATTTATTTTGCAAGCTTTATTTTACTATTTCTGTTTTTAGCAAAGTTGAATTTAAAACGCTATTTCTCATGAAAAAGAACAACAAACCTTATGTTTCTTTAGCCATAGTGATAGGAGTTTTAATTTTGATTAACCTTATTGCGGCTAATTTTTATAAACGTTTCGATCTTACCGAAAATGATCGTTACACACTTTCTGAAGCTTCTAAAGAAATATTGCTGAATGTAAATGAAACCATCGTTGTTGATGTTTTCTTAAAGGGTGAATTTCCTTCAGAATTTAAGCGTCTTCAAAATGAAACACGTTATTTGTTGGAAGAATATGAAGCTTTCAACCCGAATATAAAATTCAACTTTATTAATCCGTTAGAAGAGAATCGAGATGCGCAAGAAATTGCAACCGATTTTTACAATGCGGGAATGACGCCCGAAAATTTAAATATTACTGAAAATGGTAAAGTAACTGAAAGTTTACTTTTCCCGTGGGCAGTTGCTCATTTTCAAGACCGTCGCGTAAAAATTCATCTGTTAAAAAAGAAAATTGGCGACAGTAATGAAGATATCGTGAACAGCTCGGTGCAACAATTAGAATATGCATTTTCAGATGGGTTTAATAAACTTATCAATCAGCGTTCTAAAAAAGTAGCGATTATGCGCGGTAATGGAGAATTGGCCGATGCTTATATTGCCGACTTTGTAAAGTCGATTCGCGATTACTATTACATTGCGCCTTTTACGTTAGATTCTGTCGCTGCGAATCCGCAAAAAACACTTCAGCAACTTAATGATTACGATTTAATTGTTGAAGCAAAACCTACAGAAGCTTATACCGAACAAGAGAAATTAGTACTCGACCAGTACACGATGAACGGCGGAAAATCGTTGTGGTTACTCGAAAATGTAAAAGCTGAAAAAGATAGTTTATTTACCAATGAAGAAAATAAATTATTGGCATTTTACAACGACTTGAACTTGACTGATTTTTTCTTTCAGTATGGCGCGCGTGTAAATCCAGAAATTGTGAACGATGTCTATTCTGCACCGATCGTTTTAGCTAGAGGCTCTGGAGAAAACACACAATTTAATCCGTATCCTTGGTTTTACGAACCGATGGCAACTCCAACTAACAATCACCCGATCGTGAATAATATTGAAGCGGTAAAGTTTAATTTTGCCAACCCGATCGATACGCTGAAAAACAACATTCAGAAAACCATTTTATTACAGAGTTCTAAGTTTTCAAAATTAGAAGGCGTTCCTACGCAAATTAGTTTGCAAGAACTTATTCAAGAAAAACCAGATCGATCGACGTATACTGCCGGCGCTCAAAATTTAGCGGTTTTATTAGAGGGCGAATTTACTTCGGTTTACAAAAATAGAATTCAGCCTTTTCAAGTAAACGACTACAAAGAAACTTCAGCAGAAAATAAAATTTTATTGGTTTCTGATGGTGATGTGATCAAAAATTCAACGAGAAACGGGCAACCTCAAGCTTTGGGTTACGACCCGATGACGGCAACTACCTACGGAAACAAAGAGTTTTTAGTAAATGCGGTAAATTATTTACTCGATGACAAGGGACTTTTAAAAATTAGAAGTAAAGAAGTAAAACTTGCTTTTTTAAATACCAATCGAGTGGCTGCAGAACGTTTGCAATGGCAATTGGTAAATATTGCTTTACCTTTAGTAATCTTAAGTGTTTTCGGCTTTATTTTTACTTGGTACCGCAAGAAAAAGTATATCAAGTAAGCGTTTTCAACAATTCTTTACAGTTCTTTAATTTGAAGAAAAACTTAAATACAAGGTTTACAGTCAACTAGTGTTTTTCTCAAAATTTGATTGCTGTTAATAAAAATGTTTGAAGATTCGTTTAAAAATTCAGTTATTAAAATATATTTGTATTTCATTGAACATTTTATCAAATAATTCTCATGAAATTTATAGTTTCTAGTTCATATTTATTAAAGCAACTTCAGATTCTTGGAGGTGTTATTAATAACAGTAACACTTTACCAATCTTAGATAACTTTCTATTTGAACTTCATCAAGATAAATTAAAAGTTTCGGCTTCAGATTTAGAAACCACTATGTCTGCAGAATTAGATGTAGAGTCTGATTCTGAAGGAAGCATTGCCGTGCCTGCAAAATTATTGCTAGATACGCTAAAAACCTTCCCGGAGCAACCTTTAACTTTTGTTGTTGAAGATAATAATACGATCGAGTTAAGTTCTAGCTACGGTAAATATGCGTTGGCTTATGCTAACGGAGAAGAATTCCCGAATGCGGTTGAATTAGACGAGCCTAGTAAAACTGTAGTTCCTGCAGATATTTTGGCGACTGCGGTAAGCAAAACTATTTTTGCAAGCGGTAACGATGATTTAAGACCTGTAATGAGCGGAGTTTTCTTTCAGTTCTCTACAGAAGGCTTAACTTTTGTAGCGACCGATGCCCATAAATTGGTAAAATATACTCGTGAAGATGTTTCTGCTGAAGAAACTGCCGAATTTATTATGCCTAAAAAACCTTTAAATCTTTTAAAAGGAATTTTAGCCAACAGCGATAGCGACGTATTAATTGAGTACAATGAGTCTAACGCTAAATTTACCTTCGACGATACACAGTTAGTTTGTAGATTGATCGACGGTAAATATCCAAACTACGAAGCGGTGATCCCAAAAGAAAACCCGAACGTACTTACGATTGACAGAACACAATTTTTAAACTCTGTAAAAAGGGTTTCTATATTCTCAAATAAAACTACACATCAGGTAAAACTTAAAATTGCCGGAGCAGAATTAAATATTTCTGCAGAAGATGTAGATTACAGCAATAAAGCAGAAGAGCGTTTAACTTGCGACTACCAAGGCGACGATATGCAAATTGGTTTCAACTCTCGTTTTTTAACCGAAATGTTGAATAACCTTAACGCAAACGACGTACAGCTAGAAATGAGTTTACCAAATCGTGCCGGTATTTTAACTCCAAAAGACGGTTTAGACGACGGTGAAAAAGTAACGATGCTCGTTATGCCGGTAATGCTTAACAACTAATTTTAGTTAACCACTAAAACTTAAATTTTGAACCCTCGCTAACCACGAGGGTTTATTTTTTTATCTTTATATATGTTTCAAAAAATTGAAAGCACCAACTTCCCTCCTACACAAACCATTTTGGTTTGGGATGGTAAATGTGGCTTTTGTAAATTTTGGATCACTCGCTGGCAACAACAAACACAAGGCAAAATTAAGTTTGTTACCTATCAAGAAGCTGCTGAAAACTTTAAAGATATTCCGCTTAAAGAATTTAAAAAATCAAGCAAAGTTATAGAACCCAACGGTCGTGTTTATAATGGTCCAGATTCTGCATATCGCAGTCTTTACATTGCTGGAAATAAAAAATGGCATCGTTGGTATAAAACCTACAAACTTTTCACCTACATTAGCGATCACGGTTATAATCACATTGCTAAAAATAGAAGTTTCTATTTTAAAATCACCAAAGCTTTTTTGGGATCCAATCCTAAAAAATTTCAGCCTTATTGGGTATTTTATCTTTTAATTGTAGTAAGCATTATTTTTTATTTTTCAATTAAATGAAAAACAACTACTGGCTTTATATCGTTGCGGCGCTCATTACTATTATTGGTTTATTGACCGGTAAATTTTTATTTCTGCTTTTTGCTTTTCCTATTGGATTATTTTCTGCTAAGAAAAAATAAACACAGCTCGTTAAACTTATATTAAACCAAGTTCGATTTCTTGGGGATGAGCACTTTTCATAGTAATTTACTATCAAAAATTAAATAATCATGAAAGATTACGGAACATTATCTGAAGCAATTAATAAATTAAAATTAGAAGAAGGCTACAAATACGACTTCAACCTAATTGATGATTACCTAGAATTAAAGTCTGAAAAAGAAAAGTATACTGCCGACGAATTTGAAGTCGATAAAGTATTACGTTTTGAAGGTATGAGCAATCCCGACGACAACTCTATTCTTTACGCCATCACCACTTCTAACGGAAAAAAAGGAGTTTTAACCGATGGTTATGGAGTTTCTGGTGGACAGGTTTCTCAAACTATTCTAGACAAATTACACAGAGAAACGCATCCATAGTTTACCGTCGTTAAACTTATATTAAAAAACGAGAGCTAAATTGTATGTAGCTCTAAACTATTGTATTTTTGTATCGAAATTAAAATAACAATAAATATAAACTATGGAATATTTAAATTTAGATAGAGAAAAAATCACTTTAACTGTAGAAGAGTTAAATATTTTATTGGCAGACTATCACTTATATTATCAAAAACTTAGAAACTTTCACTGGAATATTATCGGGAAAAGTTTCTTTGATCTTCATGAAAAATTTGAAGAAATGTACGACGATGCAGTTTTAAAAATAGATGAAATTGCAGAACGTGTACTAACGTTAAGATTTCAGCCAACAAGTAACTTTTCAGATTACTTAGCAATGTCTAATTTATCTGAATCTAAATCTGAATTTACCGACTGTGAAATGGTTAAGATCTTATTGGAAGATCACGGTAAAATTTTAACCCAAATGCGTAAAGTTGTAAAAGTTGCAGACGATGCAGATGATGAAGGAACCATCGATTTAATTGGTGCTTACATTAGAGAATTAGAAAAAACTAGTTGGATGTTAGATGCTTGGGTAATGAAAACACAACAAACCCATAAAGAAATTAAGTAATTCAATTTGAATGGAAAAAAAGGATAATTTTGATTTATCTCAGGCTATCGGCGGGATCTATGATAAACTCGTCGGTTGGCTTGATTCAATTATACTCAATCTGCCAAATTTTATTTTGGCAGTTATTGTTTTTATAGTTTTTATTTTTATTGCGAAGTATGTTTCAAAAATCTTAAACAGACTTCTGCTTAAAAGAAAAATTCAACATTCCGTAAGAGATATATCGATCAGGATTTTAAAACTGATCATTATTTCTTTCGGTTTTTTTATTGCCTTAGGTTTACTAAATCTCGACAAATTACTTACTTCAATACTAGCTGGTGCCGGTGTAGTTGGTCTAGCAATAGGTTTAGCTTTACAAGGTACGTTAAGCAACACTGTTTCTGGTGTGATCTTAAGCTTTTTACCGGAAATACAAATTGGCGATTGGGTAGAAACTAATGGTTTTGCCGGAGAAGTACTAGAAGTAAATCTTAGAAATATCGTAATTATTCAGTCTGATAACAATCATGTAGTTATACCCAATACGAAAATCGTAGAAGATGCTTTTAAAAACTTCAGTAGAACAAAAAGATCTCGAGTGATGCTCACCTGCGGAGTTGGTTATGAAAGTGATCTCGAAAAAGTACAAGAAATTACGGTTGAAGCTATTTCAAAAATTTTCAAACAAAAGGGAAATGAGCAAATAGAATTTGCTTACGAAAGTTTTGGAGATAGTTCTATTAATTATGTTATTAGATTTTGGACAGATGTATCTCGACAACGAGATGTTCTTTTTGCTAAGCACAAGGCCATTTTAGCGATTAAAAAAGCTTACAACGAGCACGAAATAAATATTCCGTTCCCAATAAGAACCTTAGATTTTGGAAAGAACAAATTTAGATCTGAAACAATACATATTAGCAATCAACAAGAATAAATAATCAACCTAAAGTCCTTTACTAAAAAGGACTTTTTTAATCTTAACAATATGCTTAAAACTATATTTCGTGTATTAGCTATCATAGCTGTTCTATTAACCGTTTTTCCATTTCTTGCAGCAGATGCTTGGTATATTAGAATGTTTGATTACCCTCACGTTCAACTTACATTTCTTACTCTTTTTATATTGCTCATCTATTTTTTCAAGTTCGAATATAAAAACTGGAAGGATAATATATTTCTTACCGCATTAATTATTTGTTTAATAGTGCAAGCCATAAAAATATATCCGTATACACCATTTGCAGCTTACGAAGTAAAGCCTTCAACTCAAAAAGAAAATAAATTAAAAATTTATATAGCTAATGTGCTTCAAAAAAATAAAGAACACGAAAAAGTAATTCAACAAATTGAAGAAAAAGATCCAGATGTTTTTTTGTTAACAGAAACTGATCAAAAATGGCTAACAGCTATTCAAGAAAATTTTAAAAAAGAATATGCTTATCGAGTTGAAGTTCCTATTCCTAATACTTACGGAATGATCTTATATTCTAAGCTAGATTTATTAAACCCAAAGGTAAATTATCTAATTGAAGATAGTATACCTTCTATCGATACAAAATTAAGATTAGCTAATAATACCTTGATTCAATTACATACAATTCACCCAAAACCACCTATGCCTCAAGAATCAAAAACTTCTAAAAATAGAGATGCAGAAATGATGGTAGTTGCTAAAGAGGTTTTAAATGATGATGAAATACCAACTTTAGTAATGGGAGATTTTAATGATGTCGCTTGGTCTACCACAACAACTTTATTTCAAGAGGTTAGTAAATTACTTGATATTCGTAAAGGACGAGGTTTTTATAATACTTATGATGCTAATAGCTTTATTATGCGATGGCCGTTAGATCACGTTTTTGTTTCAGAAGAGTTTAGATTATCTACTATTGAATTATTAGAAAAGAATGGCTCAGATCATTTACCAGTTTACTTAGAACTCACTTACGAACCACAACACAAAGAAGAGCAACAAAAAGACAATCCTTCTAAAGAAGAGATGGATGACGCTGAAGAACAGATGAAATAGATAATTTATATTTAATTTATTAAAAAGTGTTAAGCTTTGCCAAGCTCTTCTTAAATAACATTTCATATAGACTTTGACGAGCACATAATAGCTATGTTTGATAAAATTAATTTTCTAATACTATGACTAAAATTCTACTTCGAAGCAATTATATATTTGCAATTGCTTTAATTATTAACTTATTGGGTAATAATGTAAATGCTCAGACTACACTAGCTTCTCAAAGTTTTGAAGGTTCAGGCACTTGGAACTATACTCCCAATCCTGCTACTTATAATGTTTCTGGAGATGTATGGGGAATAGTGAGCAGCTTATCGAGTATTACCCCAACCGATGGCTCGAACTTCTGGGGAATGCAAGATTTAGAAAATGCCAATGGTGGTGGAGCTTTTTACCACGTTTTAAATTTTGAAGAGATCGATGTTATTGGATATACCAATATTCAATTATCATTTGATTATAATGTTATTGGTTATGATTCTGCAGATAATATTAGATATGTAATCGTTGTTAATGGTGTAGATGTAGTTACAACGGCATTATCTAAAAATGGTTCGGGTACAATAGATTATAATGTAACCTCAAATTTTCCTAACGCAGAGTCTGTAGGTATAAGAATTGAAGCTAGACAAAATGGGGGGTCTGATTATGCCGGTGTGGATAATTTTGAATTGATGGCTACCATTTTAAATTCTAATGATACAACATCTACCGTAAATAACCCTACAACACAAGTTGCCGGTACAACAGTAGATGCTAATAATGTCAATACAGAATTAAATGCTGTAGATGTTTTTTCTTTCGAAATTGAAGATAATGGCAATGGGGATAACTTACCAACTAATGTTATACAAATGAGATTTACTCCCGGTAATAATAACACATTATTATGGGGTGAAGATCTTCAAGGTGTGACATTGTATAATGGATCTATGTTTATAACACCTAGTGATGTAATAATTGAAAATACAGAATTAATTTTAGAATTTGACGATACTCCTGTATCTATTCCAGACAATGACGTTACTGAATTTACTCTAGGTTTTTATATAAATGAGAATGATATAGCCGATAATGATATCATACAAGTAGAGATTGATGCTACCGAATACGGCTTTAACGCAGACTTGAACGGTTCTGGTTTTAGTACACCGTACGCTTCATCAAATATTACCGGAAATTTAATTAATATAAATGTTGAAGCTACAAGATTAGAGTTCTTAGTACAGCCAACCGATGTAAATGTAGATGAAGCAATTTCTCCGGAAGTACAAGTTGGTTTTGTAGATGATAACGGAAATGTTGATTCTACGTATACAGGTGCTACAGGAACTGTTAATTTAACTACTAATGGTTCTTTTGACGCTAGCACAACTAATTCAGTAGATGCCGTAGACGGGATTGCCTATTTTGACAATCTTATCTTTGATACAGAACAATCTGGAGTAGATTTAACTGCAACCCACGGCGATGGTACTATACCTTTTGCATACGATTCTAATACTTTTAACGTAACAGCGACTCCAGAGATTATAGCAATACAAGATTTTGATAGCACAGCACCAGAATGGATGTATAGTTCGGATGTTGTATTTTTTGATAACGGTGCAGATGGTTACTTCGGAATCCTCGATAACAGTTCTTCAGGGTTAAATTACCCTAATCTTTCAGGAAATATTTTATTTGAGAATGATTTAGATGACGAAGGTGATAATGGTACCTCAGGCTTTGCAAACCTTACTTTTGACACTATAGAATTAGAAAACTATGACAGTGTAACTTTTAGTTTTGATTATGATATTGTAGGTTATAATGCAAATACAGATGATGTTAAGTATCAATTATATTATGATGGTGTTGGTCAAGGTGATGTATTACTATTAGACGGTGGTGTAGATCCTGTTGATGCGCAAGGAACTGTTTCTGTAAGTATTCCAGATTCTGTAGAAGAGGTTTATTTTGTACTTTCAATTAGAAATAATGGTGCAGATGGTTATTCTGGATTTGATAATTTTCAATTAGAAGGATTACCTGATACTCCACAAAGTTTTGTTTTTGAAGACGGAATTTGGGTACCGGAGAATCCTCAAGGAGTTTCAGAGTCTGATGATGATATTACCATTGTTAATGGTACAGTAATTTTTAACGGTGATGTTAAAGCTAATAATTTACAGATCAATTCAGGAGCAAGTCTTGAAATTCAAGAACTTTTAGAAATATCTGGAGATATCACCAATAACGGTGAATTGACTTTCGTAAGTATTTCTGAATTACAAACTGGTGTTTTAGGTGAGTTAAACCCTACTAGTACTGTTACGGGAGATGTTACCGTAGAAAGATATATTCCTTCTAGAAGAGCCTTTAGATTTTTAACAAGCGCCGTTACTACATCAACTTCTATAAATAATAACTGGCAGGAAGGAGTAAATAATACAGGAACTAACTTCCCTTCTGATAACCAAAACCCGAATCCGGGCTATGGTATACATATTACAGGTGATGAAAACGGGACAAATGGTTTTGATGCAACACCTTCTGGTAATCCATCTTTATTTAGTTTTGATAATGTAACCCAAACTTGGGGAGCGATTACTAATACTAATGTAAATCAACTAAATGCGGGAGATCCTTATAGAGTATTAGTTAGAGGTGATAGAAGCACCAACGTTACCGATAATGAAGCTAGTTCTTCTGAAACTATTATTAGATCGACCGGTACATTAGCAACTGGTACAGTAACCTTATCAAATATGAGTAATACAGCAGGAGAGTTTAATTTCTTTGGAAATCCTTATCAAGCTACTGTAGATATATTTGCTGTTCTTAACAACTCTACAAATATTAATACTGCAGGGTATTATACTTGGGAGTCAGACCTAAGTACTCAAGGTGCTTATGTCTATATTGAAGATGACGGTACAGTTACACCATCAGGTTCTAATGCTAATACTTATTTGCAACCTGGGCAAGCCGCATTTGCTGTTACTGCAACTACAGCGGGTGGTACTTCATTAGTTTTTGAAGAATCGCACAAAGCAGATGATTCTCAATTAACAGAAGTTTTTAGACAATCTAATATTTCTAATTCATTACAGATCGTAGGAAATTTATATTCAGAAAATAGCTATAACAACAATCTCCCTGCTGCAGATGGTTTTAGAATTAAATTTTCAAACTCATTTACTAATAGTGTTGATTTGAATGATGGCGTTAAACCATTTAATATTGATGAAAACTTTGGAGTAATGAATGGTACTAGCATGTTCATTGTTGAGGAAAGAGCTTTACCTATAGAGGAAGACGAGATACAACTTTTCAACAATAATTATAGAACAACAAACTATGTATTAGTATTAGATGTAGCAGATTTTGACGGTGTGACTCCATATTTACAAGATAACTTTACAAGCAGTTATACAGAATTAACTGAAGGTGAAAATGCAATATCATTTACGGTTAATGAAAATAACACGAGTTTTGATTCAGATAGATTTAAGATCGTTTTCAGTACAGATAACCTAAGCACAGATACTTTCGAAAATTCAGAATTTGTTTTATATCCTAATCCAGTAGAAAATGAGTCTTTATTTATAGAATTTAGATCTGCAAATGCCGACATTGTAAAGATTAGCGTTTATAATATGCTGGGTAAACAAGTTTACAATTCTGAGCAACAAAATTTAAATTCTGAAATTGAAATTAAAGAAGCTCAAACTTGGCAAAGTGGTGTATATATCGTTAAATTAAATGACGGACAACAAACCATAACTCAAAAAGTAATAAAGAAATAGAGTTATTAATGACATTTAGAAAATCCCGATCAAATGATCGGGATTTTTTTTACCAGTCTTTCTCTTCTAACTGAAAAATTTCTTCAATCGTAGTTTCAAAAACTTCCGCTAACTTTAAAGCTAAAATTATGGAGAGATTATAACCACCTTTTTCTATCGCATTAATGGTTTGCCTACTCACACCCACTTTCTTAGCTAAATCTGCCTGAGTAAGATCTTTCTTTGCTCGTTCTACTTTAATACTATTTTTCATCTTCTTCAAATTTTGCAGACCTTATTAATACCCAATTAAAACGAATTATAAACAATAATAAGATCGTAAACATATTAGCCACCAATACATAGAAAAAGCTTAACTCATAAATAAATAAAATGGAAAAAATTAAAACTCCATAATTAATATAGGTTGCCCATAACAAAGAATCTAAACGTAGTTTCGAAATAAACTCATCTTCATCCTTATGTTTCGAAAAAGCTATACAAATACCGCCTATAATTAGTAATAGTTCAATGATTTCATCTAATAGATTAGTCTCCACAAATCTAAAATAGATTGGATTATCTGTCACGCCTATATGAATTGTATTTGCTGCCAACGCAAAAACTTCAGTATTCAAAAAATCAGGATCTTCTGTTTCTGTAATTAATGCAAAACCAAGCAAAAATAGTCCTAGTAAAAATAGAACCCATCCCATAATTTTTAATCGATACGGTAAAAGAAATTTAGTTTTCATAAATCTGAATTATTAAAAGTTTATTTCAAATGTAAATAAAATTATACTAAATGTAAAATAAACTTTACTTTTAGTAAATTAAAACATACTTTAATATCAAAACATTTATAGTATATTTCAATAAAAAAGATGAATAACCAAGATCAAAAATTTATTCGTAAAGCTATTCAATTAGCAAAAGAAGGAATGGATAACAATGCCGGCGGACCTTTTGGTGCCGTGATCGTTAGAAACGGAGAAATTGTTGCTGAAGGTTATAACAAAGTAACCTCAACCAACGATCCAACTGCTCACGCAGAGGTGACAGCGATAAGAAATGCTTGTAAAGAATTAGAAACCTTTCAGTTAGACGATTGCATACTTTATACATCTTGTGAGCCTTGCCCTATGTGTCTTGGAGCAATTTATTGGGCCAGATTTAAAAAAGTATTTTATGCGTTAGAACAAACCGATGCGGCAACTATAGGTTTTGATGATAAATTTATTTATGATGAAATCGATAAAGATATAAACGAACGTAAAATCCCGTTTCAGCAAATTGGTCGTGAAGAAGCGTTACCGATTTTTCAGGAATGGGATCAAAAAGAAAATAGAACAGATTACTAACCCAATTCTTGCCAAACACTCACACTACGCTTAATTTCGTTATCAAGTTGGTCCCACTCTCTCGAATTTCTTGGCGGCGTGCTGGGAGCCAAATGTGGCAAGACAACCTCAATAATAACAGGTCCGTCAAAGTTTATCGAGCGTAAAGTTTTATAGTGCTGAATAAAATCTATATGACCGCTACCAATACCTCCTCTATTTGAATCTGAAATATGATAACTCGCCAATTGATTTCCTATTTCTTGAACTGCTCTTACAGCGTCTGCTTCTTCAATATTCATATGAAAACTGTCTAAAACAATTTTTATCTCGTGATGTTCTAATTGATCGAGAAAATTTCGACATTCTAATGCCGTATGCAACATAGAAGATTCGTAACGATTCACAGCTTCGTAAACCAATTTTATTTTTTTCAATTTTGCATAAGCATCTATTTTTTTACAAGCTTCAGCTAAAAAGGAATACTTTTCTGCTTCAGAAGAGCAGTTAACAGTCCATTTTGGTAAAGCTTGCAAGGTAACCCAAGGTGAATTTGCTTCAACAGCAAAATCGATCACTTCAGAATAATAAGAAATTGCATTGGTTAATGTAGCTTTTGAAGAATTTTCCGGCTCTGCGTAAAAAGGATCGATCGCAAAGATTTTTAAACCATAACTCTCAGCGATTTCTTTTACATCGATAGGTGAATAATTGGCGAGCTTTTCACAAAAATGCAAACCGTCTAACCCTAAACTTTTTACTTTCGACATTAACTGCTCTAGATCTTTTAAACCTAGCGTCCAAGAACACGTACCTAATTCCATTTTTTTATTTAAAGTTATCGATTACTAAAAACATAAATTCAGAATAAACTATATTTAGTTTTATTTTAACCAATTAATTATCTTGTAAATCATTTATAACCAACCAATCATATAAAATGAAATCTATCTTCATCAACAATTTCAAACTATCTGTTTTAACATTTGTTTGTTTCAATTTACCTATACTAACTTCTGCCCAAGAAGATGCTGAACGTATTTTAGAAAATTTAAAAGAAGATTATATTATTGGAGAATACTCTAAATATAAATTAGTTACAGATCATATTAAAGACGGGATTTTATTTCAAGATAAAGAAAGTAAAAAGTGGGGATTTGTTTATCGTAATGATATTAGGATTAATCCTTATTTTGATGAAATCATTTTTCCTTATTACAAGCATAAAGACAGTGTAGAAATAGCTTGTCCTATTACAAAATTAGAAGGAAAATGGGGAGTTACTAATGAATATTATACCAATTTATCAGGAGATTTAGAAACAATTAGAGAAGATAGTTTTTTAAATTATGATGAAATAGTCCCGGAAATTCATAAAGATTCGACCGTTACTACTTACTATAAAGATTTTTTGAAAGCAAGAAGGGGGAAATATTGGGGATTAATTTCTAAGTTTAACGGAGTTCCGGTAACCGCATTTCAATATAAAAACGAAAAAAAATTAAGCAAAGCTTTAGCTAATGGGTTAAAATTACCATCGGTTGACTATAGTAGTTTTGGTAGTTCAATTTTTAAGATCTTAAGATCTTCAGCATATACAACTGCCTTACCTGTCTGCTCAGACAACAACCTATTTCTAGTCGAAAAAAATAACTTTTGGGGATTAGCTTATCAAGTTTATGATGATTTAATTACTGAGATACAAGCAGAATATACCTCTATAGACTTTAGCTTAAAAAGTCAATACAATCTACCGGAGCATTTAATTCTAACAAAAGATAATGCTTATGGATTTATAAAAACTAACGGTTATGAAGAAACACCGATAAATCAAATTAATGAAGGTGTTCAATTTGGTTTTGAAGACATTGAATTAATAGATAAGAATAATACAGAGTACGCAGTAACTAAAAAAGACGGTAAATGGGGTTTTATAGAACCTTACTCCGGAATAATTTTAAGTGACTATATCTATGATAATCCAGAAGATGTTCCTTTATATTATTTAGATGAATATGAAGTTAGCGAAATGAAAAATATTTTAAAATCACTCCCTGTAAGCAAGATTGAATTCGACAATAATAATGGTGATGGAGTTTTTAGGGCAAAACAAAAAAACACCGGTAAATGGGGAATGTACCAAGGCTCTTCTGGTGAATACACAGAACTTATTCCTGCAAAATACGATGAAATAAATTTCTTTACCTGGAATGGAGATTTTAGTATTGTAAAGAATAACCAAAAATACGGAGTGGTTGTTAGCCCTTGGTCTAATGATGATTCTAACAATCTAGAAACAATACCTTGCCAATATGATGATTATAAAATTATCGAATATGATAGTGAAAACTACCCCGGTAATACCGATAAATTTATTGCCTTTAAAAAACAAAAAAAATGGGCTTTTGTAGATTATAAAGATGGTAAAGCTTATTCAGAATTTAAATATGAAAGTCCGGAAGATTTACCTTACCCAGTTTCAAATTGATAGTTAATTAAAAAAAAGGTTTTTCAATAACTACCACATCACAACTAAAATAAATGTCTCAAAAAAGTATATTATTTTTACTATTTATAGTTTTTTCAACCTCATTATTTCACGCTCAAAAAAGCGATCAAATTAATGAGATAAGTAATTTATCTATTGGTAAAAGAATAGATTTTTATTCTAAAACCTTAAAAGAAAATCGAGTTTTAAACATTTACTTGCCAGAAAATTACGATAAAAATTCTTCTGCAAAATATCCAGTAATTTATCTTTTAGACGGTTCTATTGATGAAGATTTTATACATATAGCTGGCATCGTTCAATTTGGTTCGTTTTCTTGGATAGAAATGTTACCAAAATCTATCGTAGTCGGTATTTCTAATGTCGATAGAAAAAGAGATTTCACCTATCCCACTCAAAATAAGCTAGATCAAAAAGATTTCCCAACCTCGGGAAGATCAAAAAAATTTATAAGTTTTATTAAAAATGAATTACAACCATTAATCCGCCAAAACTATTCTACTAATAAAACATCAACGATTATTGGTCAATCACTTGGTGGGCTTTTGGCAACAGAAATTCTATTTAAACATCCAGAAACTTTTGATAATTATATAATTGTTAGTCCAAGCCTTTGGTGGGACGATAATTCTTTATTAAAAACTAAACCTAAAAAATTTGATACTAAAAAGTCAATTTATATTGCTGTAGGTAAAGAAGGAGATATAATGGAAAACTCTGCAAAGCAATTGCGTAAGACCTTAGAAGAAAATAAAAATGATTCAACAAAATTTTTTTTCAATTTCTTTGAAAAGCAAAGTCATGGAGATGCTTTACACTTAGCAGTTTATAATGCATTTACACTAATATTTAAACCTGAAGAATAATCTTATTCACCATAAAAAAACAAATATGAAAAAATTAAATTTCCATAAAGAAATCGACGCTTCAGCACAAAAAGTGTATGAAACAATGTTAGGCTTAAAAAACAAAGAAACGTATGAGTTTTGGACAGCAATATTTAATCCTACATCAACCTACGAAGGAAATTGGGATAAAGGAAGTAAAATTCTCTTTGTAGGTGAAGATGAAAATGGCAAAAGAGGTGGAATGATTTCTGAAATAGTTGAACATCTCCCTGCTCAGAAAGTTTCAATTCGACATTATGGATTTATAGACGGAGATCAAGAAATTACCACCGGAGAAGAAGTTGAAAAATGGGCCGGCGGAAAAGAAACCTATATTTTCGAAGAAAAAAACAAGAAAACTTTTTTAACTGTAGAAATGGATACGATCGAAAATTATGAAACCTACTTTAATGAATGTTATCCTAAAGCTTTAGAAAAACTAAAAGAAATTACAGAACAATAATTTTATATATATTGAAGTTATACTTTATATGCAAACAGATATTATAAATACAAACTATATTAATAATCTAAAAATAATCAAAGTTTGGAAGAGAATTATATTGGCTTATGGAATATGGTTGATCTACCTAACATCTTTAAATGGAATAGAAAAAATCTACGAATACGAATCAATCATCTCAAGCACATCCAATATATTTATCATTTCTGGATTAATCATAATTTTACTAAATACAATAATATATTTAAGAGTAGGTACATTCGTTTTAAAAAGAGACGTATTAATTTTAAATCAAAATAAAAAGGTACGTGAAATAGAACTTGACTCTATTGAGACCATAGTTTTTGGAAAAGAATATGGTAAATTCTATTATTTAAAAGTCGAACAATCGGATTTTATTATTGAATTAAATGAATCTCAACTATATGATTTTAAAAAAATTATTGGTGACTTAAATATCAAAATAATTAATAGAAATTTTACAGATAGATTAAGAGAACGCTTTGGTAAAAAATTTGAATTAAATAAAAATTGAAAATTTTAATTTTAGTTTTAGTTTTATGAGCTATGTACACAGAAACTCCTACGTCAATGACAGTTCTTTTTGCTATATTTATTAATTAAATCACCTTAATTATATATTATCGCTACTAAAACTAACTTTCTAAAACCAATCTTTATGAAAACATTCGTTAAAGCCTTATTTGCAATTTGTATACTTGGTTGTTTTGCTTTTACTATAAATACAAATTCTACTAAAGAAACTATCAAAGTCGTTATCGATGCCGGTCACGGTGGTAAAGATTCCGGTCAAATTGTTAAAGGAATTACAGAAAAAGAAGTTGTTTATCAGATCACCCAAAAAATTAATGAACTTCATCAAAATAAAAATGTAGAGATATTCTTCAGCAGACCGAATAATGAATTTGTTTCTTTAGAAAAGAGAGTTGAATTTATAAATACCATTCAACCCGATTTAGTGATCTCTTTACACGCTAATGGTCATCCTCAAGATGAAACAAAAAAAGGGATGGAGATTTACTTTTCAAATAAAAATAAGTTTTCTAAAGAAAATTTTGAATATGGAGGTCAGCTTTCTGGTATTTTTATATTTTCTTCTGCTCAACAAGTAGAAATTAAAAGTGCTAATTTCACAATACTTTCTAAAGTAAATTCCCCCGCATTAATGTTAGAATTAGGGTTTTTAACCAATCCCGAAGAAAGAGCCTACCTAACTTCGACAGAAGGTCAAACCGAAGTTGCAAACTTAATTCTCAAATTTATAAATGAAATTGAATAGAATTGAAATTTAAATGTGAAGCCTGATTTTAAGATCAGGCTTTTTTTATTCATTTATCATAATTAAAGCTTGTTTTTCTTTCACTTTAAACCAAAGTAAAAAGAATAAACTTAGACTTAGCGATACTAAAATGATCACTGCTAACGGAATCATACTTGGGCCTGTATATTTACTAATAATAAATGAAGCAATCGCTCCAAAGATCATTTTTAAACTTCCTACTAAAGCAGATGCTCGACCTGCTCTCTTGGTGAACGGAAATAAAGATAATGCAGTCGTATTTGGATTCTGAAAGCCTAATAAAAATAAGATAAGAAACAATAAAATTACAGTGGTATAAAAATTGCTACTTGCCCAATAACTATTTATTAAAAATAAGATCCCCAAACCAAGCAGTAAAAAACCAATTTTTAAAGTTATATCGAAAGTTGTATTTTTTTTCAATACCAACCTATTTAATTGGCTACCGATTATTAATCCTGCAGCATTCATCCCAAACAACCATCCGAACTGAGTTTCAGAAAGATGAAAATTATCCATAAACAAAGTTGGAGCATTACTTATATAGGCAAACATTGCTCCGATGGTTAAGCTTCCTGCAAACGAAAAGGTTAAGAACACTTTATCTTGCAAAATACCTTTATACTTTCGTAAAACTTGTCCTATTTTAAGATCTACAGTCTTATCGGGTTCTATACTTTCGGGTAAAAATTTATAAACGCTTATAAACATTAGCGCTGCGAAAACTGCTAAAATTAAAAATATAGTATGCCAAGAAAAATGCGTAATCACAATACCACCTACGGTTGGAGCAATTATCGGAGCGCCACCCATAATTAACATTAAAAATGAAATTGCTCTTGCTACTTCACTCGGCGGAAAGATATCTCGCACTACTGCTTTTGAAGCTACCATTCCTGCGGAAGAACCAGCTGCTAAAAAGAAACGAGAAATAATTAACCAATATAAATTAGGTGAATAAAAACAACTAAAAGCAGCAATTATGTAAATAACCAACCCGATAAGTAATGGCTTTTTTCGACCGAATTTATCCATAATCGGTCCATAGGCTAATTGCCCAAATGCTATCCCTATAAAATAGCTGGTTAATGAAAATCCAACACGCGCTTTTGTTGTTGAAAATTCTTCAGCAATACTCTCAAAGCTGGGTAAATACATATCTATTGAAAAAGGCCCTAAAGCAATGAGCGTACCCAAAACCAATAGAATTATCTTTTCTCTTTTCTTATCTCTAACGGAAAAATCTTCTTGCATTCGGCAAATTTCGGGCAACAAAAGTTCTTGAAATAGCCTAAAATTTCATTTAACATTTTATTAATACACTATTACGATATCGGAATTATTTCTTCAGAATATTTAATCGAATAACTTCTTTTTTTATATTCGCACCATTCAAAATTCGGGATGTAGCTTAGTCCGGTTAAAGTGCGCGTCTGGGGGGCGCGAGATCGGAGGTTCGAATCCTCTCATCCCGACTTTCAATTTCTTTTTTTTACCTCAACTTTATTACACTTCTAGAAAACGCAATCACTGGATTTTTTTTAATCATCTTATTTAAAATAAATAACGTATACTTATATAAAAATTATATATATTTACGTCCTATCTTACCTCACTACATTTTTATTAATTTATTAATTTTTTAAGTAAGACAATGATAATTTTTGGTACTAGAGCAGCACATATTAAATCTGTTCTTTCGAAGCAAGCGGTGTGCCCAAATTGTAATGAAAAAGGTTCTATTATAATTAGTGTTTTTAGAAAGCACGCCCATATTTTTTGGATTCCCATGTTTCCTGTTGGTAAAAGAGGTATTTCTCAATGTCAAAATTGTAAAAACGTTCTATCGACTAAAGAAATGCCTGATTCTATAAGAAATGAGTATATCAAGCTTAAAGAAGAAAACAAAGGACCCTTATGGCAGTTTTCTGGTTTGGCATTATTTGCAATCTTAATTAGCTGGGCATTTTACCAAAGTGGTGAAAATGAAAAATTAGAACAACAATACTTAGCATCTCCAAAAAGTGGAGATGTATATGAATATAAAATTGAAGGAGGATTCTATTCTACTCTAAAAGTGATCGAAGTAAATAATGATAGTTTGCTTGTAGTTCCTAATGACTATGAAATTGATAAAATGAGTAAGCTCTATAAAATCGATAAAGACGAAAATTATTCTGAAGAATTTTCTTTTAAAATAGCTAAAAAAGAAATCGAAACGATGTATTATTCAGGAGAGATTTTTGATATTAATAGGTAAACTTATAGTAATAATTTTAGGACTTAAGACAACTTAAAATTTTACAGAAAAGCTAAAGATAAAGCTTACAATTAGGCAGTAATTTCTTAATTCTAAGCTTTTCTTCTTTAGAGAAATTATTATTTAATGCAATGATTGTTTTTAGATGATTCATTTTTTCTATATGCTCCGGTAGTTGTTCCAAATGATTGTTAGAAATCACTAACATTTCTAAGTTCTTTAATTCTGTTAGCGATTCTGGTAATTGTTTCAGTTCATTGTTATTTAAAAAAAGAGATTTTAAATTTTGTAAGTTTGATAGCTCTTTAGGTAGCAATTGTAATTGATTATGCTCTAAATTAAGCTCTGTTAGACTAGATAGATTCATACAATTTTCGCTTAGCTCGTTAAATTGATTAAAACCTAAATGTAAAAGCTTTAATTTTTTTAAGTTACCGATAGCTTGAGGTAAGTAACTTAATTGATTATTATCTAACTCTAATACTTCTAAATTTTCACATTTTCCTATTTCAGGAGGTATCGAGGTTAATAAATTGAGTGATAGATGAATTTGTTTCAGGTTTTCTAATAATTTAATCTCTTGCGGAACTACTATTATATTATTACTTGATAAATCTAAAATTTGTAACTCCGGAAGTTTTTTGATCTTTTGAGAAATGTAAGTTAGTGAGTTCAACTTTAAATTTAAGATTTTAAGGTTTTTAAGCTGAAATATTTCTTCATCCCATTTAGAGATATTGTTCCGCATTAAATTTAAAAATTCTAAATCTTTGAGCTGCTCTAATGTATTTGGAACAAAAAACAAATGCTGATCACGAAGATTAAGTTGCTTAGCTTGATTTGCTTCAAGAGCTTCTGAAACTGAATAATAAACCGGATTTTCTAAAGGATTAAGACTTTGAGATTGAAGCGTATTCCCTATTATTAAAAATAGGAATACTGCTAAGATATTTTTTGAAGAGATAGAATTCATCATACCTTCAAAAATAAAGAAGACCGGTAATGTTTTACCGGTCTTCTAATTAAGTTATTGTTACAAAATCTTATTTCATTGTTAAGACTTTGTAATTACCGGTATTCCCATCTACCGTAATTTTTACAATTAACATTTGGGTATTTACAATTTCTGAAGAAAGATCTAAAACTATAGGTTGATGATTATTTTTGATAGTTGGAAGATATTTTACCCTTCTTCCTAAAATATCAAACACCTCAATACTAATCTCATTACCGTCCTGTATAGAAATATTCAAATCTCCTTTAGTTGGATTAGGATATATAGAGATCTTACCTTTTAAAGCTTCATCTACATTTAAGGATTGTACTTCAATATAATCAGACTTAAGCATTTCACTTTCACCGGCAATGTTAGAAGCCTCTAATGTTACATTAAATAAACCTTCAGTGTTATAAGTTACTGTTGGGTTTTCTTCGGTAGAAGTGGCTGGTGTTCCTCCTTCAAACGTCCAGTTCCAAGTATCAGGATTGTTTGTACTTAAATCTGTAAATGTAACGGTTTGCCCTTGCTCTATCTGCACTTGATCGGCAACAAAGTCTGTAACCGGTGCTTGTACTCCTAAATTTTCATTTAAAGAGAACACAACAGTAGAAGATGCATTAATAGTAACATCGCTAAATGTTGCGTCTTGTTGCGGACTGTTACTACCACTCGGATGCTGTATCGAGAAGAAACCATATTTAAAATCTGGAGAAAAGGTTAATCCTGTAGGTTCAGATCCATTTGGCATAGAAGCAAATAGCTCTACATTAGGATTAGCTTGTGTGTGATCTGGTCTTACTACCCAGATATAGTTATTTCCACCATCCTGTAAAACCCATAGATTTCCTTTATCGTCAAAAGCTAGGTTATCGTTACCATAGCCCCAAGGTTCTGAAAATGTACCATTGTCAGTTTCGATATCATAATTCATTCCTCCTAAGAAGGTTTCAAAATTAGTAACCACATTAGAACCATTATCGGTAAAACGATACGTTCTACCTCTACCTTTGGCTGTAAAATAAATTTGCCCGCTCATCGGATGGATTTCACAATCTTCAACTCCATTAAAGTTTGTTCCTCCTAAAGCTGCTGCGTTTATATTTAAGTTATTTCGCTCTGCTTGCGTGTCGTTTGGTACTTCAATCCATTCTGCGGTGCTTGAAGTTGGCTCATCTCCTACTAATGGTAAGTCTAACTTAAGAACATAAACAGTTCCTGCAGTAAGATCGCCCGGAGTATCCATCACGTATTTATAAACACAATGGGTTCCGCCATCTTCTCCGTAATAAGCAGTGGTTGCATCTGGAGAAATCACTACATTTTCGTGATTCATTCTTCCCATTGCCCAAAGCTTTTCTTGACCGTTACCATAATCCATTACTTGTGCGGTTTCAGGATCAATCTCTACTAACCAACCTACATCTTGATAACCATCGTTATTGTTATCGTGGTTGTTGGTAGATTCTTCTGCAGTAACCACAGTTCCCCAAGGAGTAATCCCTCCAGAACAGTTTCTAGTTGTAGTAGCTAAAACATCATTATATAAATCTACCGGTTGACTATAATCTACTTCCCATAAATTATTATCAGTATTCAAGTGAAGATCTACTATAGAAACTCCTCCTGGTGTATTTTCATGATTTACAGACAAATATCCGTTTTCACTACTACCGTCGATTGGAACATACGCCGTAAAATCATTATTACCGGGTACGTTACCAGAACCATCTAAATAAGCATCACCTTGTTTGAAAATAAGCTGAAACCTGTGTTCTTGAGGAATAATTAAGTTGGGTGTTTGCCCTGTTGGCATGATAGACGTAAAACAACCAATATGTGGCTCATCACAATCAAAATCAATCACTTCAACATTTTTAATATACATATCAAAACGCATATCTGAACTTTGACCGTCACGATTGTGAACCTCAACAGCGATCGTATTTATACCTTCTTGAAAAACTGTTTTTGGCACTTGATGGGTTTGATAGTTAATTTCATTAATTCCATCTATCGTAGTAGCTGAATGCGTTAAGTAATTAAAATCACCTTCTGGCATATTATCTCTAAACACTTCTACTCCGTTTACATAAACGACTACACCATCATCTCTTCGAATACCAAATTCAACTATATCTGTTAATTCTGAAAGTTCAACTTCCATTTCTCTAGCAAAATAAGTTGTAATGTATTTATTACCAGCATCTGGACCGTAAGAAACTTCTGTTATTACCGGATCGCCGTAACCTAAAGTCCCATAACCTCTACCCCAATCGGTATAATCGAATCCGTTTTCATTCCAAAGTTCGTTATCTAAACTTATCCCTGCGTCTAAGTAATACCATTCTGATTGTTTTACCAATGGATAAGCTGATGCTGGAATTGGAGGTAAATTGTAACCTACTTCCATATCGAAACGTAAATCTGAACTTCCTGCAGAACCTTGGTGTAATTCTACAGCGATTACATTCTCACCAATTTGTAATAAGTTTTCTGTAATCACTTCGTGCCAAATTTCTTCATCTGCACCTCCAATGGCAGTTGAAGCATAGGTATTATAATCAATCTCTCCTTCCGGCATATTCAACCTAAAAGCTTCTTCACCATTAACATAAACTACCGCACCATCGTCTTTCATCGTTTTAAATACTAATGAGCCTATATTTGTTAGATCTTCAACTTCAAAACTATGCCTTAAATAATACGTTGGATATTTATTGTTTGCATCTGGACCGTAGTCTAATGTTGTACTTTCAATACCATCGCCGTAACCTAAAATTGCATTACCGAATGTCCAATCTTCATCGTTATACGAAACACTTGTCCAATCTTCTGCCCCTAAATCTTCTCCATTATCATTGTACAACCAGATACTTTCTTGTGAAATTGGGAATGTGCCCATTGGGTACTCATCAATGTTTTTCCAAGCTAAGTAAACGGCGCTTGAATCAATTTGCATTTCTGGGAAAGTGACAATATTTGCTTCTTTAGTTCCGGTAGCAATAATGTTTATTTCTGAAGCCGGATCGCCTTGAAGTAAATAATAATCGTTAGCTATTAATTCTACTTCATTTAAGTTTTCAAATACCTTGGTTAAATCTACTTTTGTACTTGCTTGACTAACAAATAAAGGATCGATTAACCAACGGCTATTTAAATAAAGTGTGTCTGTAGTTGCAGAACCTAAAACAGGTAATATTTCATCTCCTTCTTCTTTACCGATAACCACGTTAGAGTTATAATCTTCAATTTCGTTCCCAATGTAGAAACCGTTACTATTATCATTCATTAAACTCCAATGCCCGGTTACTTGATTTCTAAATGGAGCTTGCATATCTCTAATTGGTCCTGTTGCAGGAATAATTTCTGAATTGTTATATTGAACCTCAACATTTTGAGAACCACTATTTAAAAGGTAACCAGAGTCTTCTTGATTAAAAGTATAGTTATAAACTAAATCTGTTTCAGTTTCAGAAATCGTTAAATACATACTTTCTTTAATCTCTTCTTGTGTTTTAGCCGTTGTCCAAATCCTAAATTCATCGAACGAAGAATTTGTAGGAGCGTTATTTGTAATGTTTCTACCAAATGCTAAATTGTTTATACAAGGATGAAACTCGCCTACACTCATACTATCGACTAACTCTCCATTAATGTAGAATTTAAACTCTCCGTTAGGCACAAAAGTTACTGCGGCGTGGTTCCATTCTCCAACATTCCATACATGGTTAGAGTTTAAAGAGTTCCAACCTGCGTTAGGTCCTTGTCCTGTAATGGTTTGAAGGGTTTGGTTATTTAAAAACTCCATTTCCCAACCAAAATTACCACCACCAAAATTGGTAAATCCTACTAATTTAGTATTACCACCGGCAGGTGCATCTAAACGCGCCCAAAGCTCAATCGTAAATTCACCTGATAATGCAGCATTAACACCTTCTTTCGAGATTTGAACATCGTGACCTTCTTGTAAATTAAGCGCTCCGCCCTGTAAAGCTATTGCAGCCTCCATATCTTCAATAAACGCTAAATAATAATTACCTAAAGTAACATCGACATTATTAAAGTCTACCAAGCCATTTTCTTCGGTTCCTGTTGCAACTACTTCATAATTACTGTTTGGATCGCCTTTTAATAATACATATTCTGCAACTGTAGCATTTACAAATTCTGCATTATCAAAAACTTTTTCTAAATCTACCCGTAAGTCTGTTGTTTCTATGTTTAAAGCATTTACGTGCCATCCACCTGAAACATAAGAAGTATCTGCTTGTAAAACTAAAATTTCTGATGCCGTGTTATGACCTATAACTACGTTTTCTGTATAACTAGAAATAACATTTTGTAAATAAAGACCATTATTATCTTCATTCATAATACTCCAGTTACCAGTAATTACTGAAGGAAAATCTGAATTAATTTCGCTTACAGGACTTGTGGCTGAAATGATTTGAGCTGAAGTATAAGTGATTTCATCTTCATAACTTCCCTCGTTTTCTAACACACCATTATCATCTTGATCGAAGTTGAAATTGAACACTAAATATTCTTGTGCTCCTTCAACTTTACAATGCATTTGCTCTACAATCTCTTCTTGAGTTTTAACTTTTGTCCAAATTCTAAACTCATCCATAGCAGAGTATGTTTGTCCGCCATAATTTAAACTTTTACCTAAGGCAAAATCCCACGTACTGTTACTTGCATAGGTTTCAAAAGTATTAGAGTTTTTAAGTTCTCCGTTTACATAAAGTTTAATTTCATTATTTGGTGAAGCAGTAATTGCAATATGATTCCATTCTCCTATGTTTAAACTTTCACCGGAGTTTACGGCATTCCAACTACCGGTATTCGTACCAAATACTGCCGAAACTGAATTATTATCTGGCATCTCTAAAGAAAAACCTGTAGTATTATTATTTATACGACCGTGATTAGAAAGTAAAGGATCGTTATTTCCAGGATCTTGAGTAACATTTACCCAAAACTCTATCGTTACATCATTAGCTAAAATAGCTTCTATATCTTCTGAAGGAATATGAACTTGATGCCCGCCGGTTAATGAAATAGCTCCTCCTCTACCCGGCACAAAATCTGCTTCTTCCCAAGCTAAGTAATAAACTGCTTCTTCTAAATTAGTATTGAAGAAATTTACATTTTGACCATCAAAACTTCCGTCGGCAACAGTTGTAAAACCTTCTTCTGTATTTCCTTTAATTAAGAAATATTGCCCGGCCATATTACTGACTGTTTCAAAATTAGTTCCCAATGCTTCTTCTAAATCTATTCTAATTTGAGCAAAAGGAGTATTCATAGGATCTATTTTCCAACCACCTGCTAAATACTGAAGTTCTTCTTCGGTTAGATCGATTATAGTCTCATCGATTTGTTTACCTACAATAACATTTTTATTATATGCCGTTATTTGCTCCGGCAAACTTAAGCCTGCATTTAATATCACATTATTTTGACTCCATTTCCCGGCAACTACGTCTTGATATTCTACTGCTAGATTACTTACCGGTGAAGTTGCAGATGCTAAAGTAGCACCGTCTAAAGCCATCTCGTAATTTACGCTTCCTAAACTAGTGACGCTAGATGCTTCTTCTTCTGTTTCAGAAAAATTGTAATAGATCGCTAAATCTTCTTCACTACCGGTAATTGAATAGTGCATATGCTCGTTAATTTCTTCAACAGTAAGCGCTCTTTCCCAAATTTTTAATTCATCTAATTCTGCATTGGTTTCGCTACCGTAGTATGGACTTTGACCTAAACCTAAGCCCCAATCGTTAGGGATGTACTCTCCAAAACCACCTTCGGCCACTAAAGCACCGTTAATATAATACTTCATGGTACTGTTTTGAGTAGCAGATAGGGCTACGTGGTTCCACTCTCCAATATTCCAAGATTCTCCTTGTTCAGCAATCGAGTTCCAGCCGCCGCCATTATTACCAACAACAACGTTAAGCTTATTACTGTCTGGAAATTCAAAAGAAATTCCGGTTGAATTACCGTTGATTCTTCCGTTACTCGCTAAAATTTTACTGTTAGAACCAGGATCTGCATTTAATTTTGCCCAAAATTCGATGGTAAAATCTTCTGCCAAAACCGGATTAAGTACACTCCCGGGAATTGCCAATTGTTGACCTCCTGAAGCTTTTAAAACTTCACCTCTCGAGTTTTCTACATCGGCATTTTCCATAATTTCTTCATCAGAAATTAATCGACTGTAAAGATTTAATTCATCTAAACTTCCTTCGTAGTTTTCTCCAATTACGATATTTTCTGTAGATTCTTGATCGATAATTATATCATTCCAATTCTGAATTAAAAATCCGTTATAATAAAGAGAAAGTTTTCTTCTTACATTATCGTATTTCCAAGTAATGTAAGACCAACTTCCCGCTATTAAGTTATATTGACTTTCGTAGGTTAAAGCTTCTTGATGATTGGTAAATGTTATATTTCCGCTTTCATTTAAACCGAAAGAAACACCATTACCATTCGCAGCATTAGTTAAAATTGTTGCTTCTGTTAATGTTGAAGGATTTAACCAATAAGAAAAACTGAAAGATTTGTCTTGAAATTCTAAAGCATTAGCTGCATCAATTTCTAAAGAACCGGCTCCGGAAAAAGCTAAAGCTTCATTAGTCTCGTTATCTTTATTGGCTACAAATGAATATGCTGAACCGGTTACTTCATGCGAAAATTCAGAATTATCTTCAATAGAATTACTGAAAGCTAAGGCTAAATTATGAGCATCTTCATTTTGACTAGTAAGTAAGCCTTCGTGAATAATTTCTTCAAAATAAGCTTCACCATTATCGCCAACGTATTCGACTTTCATTCTGCGATCGTTCTCTTCACCATAAACATTTACGCGTAAATAAGTTTGTTTTACTCCTTGTAGAATATGATTGCTATCGTAATTGGTATTGAAATTACCATTACCCACATCTGAATTAATGTTACCTGATAAAACATCATAAAGCGGATAGTTGGTATTCCCATCGGTTACCAAAAACTTTTGTTCGTGAATATCTGCACTTAAAGCTAATACGCCGTTTATATTATTATCTTGAATATAGTTGAATAATTCGTCGTATTGGTTACTAACACTAAAGTTTCTTCCTCCTATGGGATAGAAAACAGGTGTTCCACTTACAATTACCTTAAACGTAGCAGTAGAATTTAAAAGTCCTTGTTTTAACCATTCTAATTGGTCCGGTCCAAAATGCTGGTGTGTGTTATCTCTGTAACTACGATTATCGGTTAAGAAATATTCTACATCTTTATATTTATAAGATGAATGCAAACCTTGACCTTCCGGTGTTGAAAGATATTCTGGATTTGGCCACCAATCCATAAAAATTTCTCTCATCTCACCAATAGTAGGCATATTTTTATCAAATTCATTAGGTCCTAAATCGTGATTGTCCGGGATCGCTAATTGTGGCATGGCAACAGTTAAACTATCGTGATAATCTCTTTGAAAACGATAACGATCGAAAGCCATATCTTTATTAGCCCAGTCGTCTACTCCATCAGGACATTGTCCCATCGCGTGTTGCAAACCTAAAAGATAAGTAGCATCACCAAGCCAAACCATTAAATCACTACCTTCTTCAGCCATTGTATTAAACATCGTTGGCGTTCCATTTACATGAAACTCTGCTTCTGGCTGATCGATACAACGGGATAGATCGTAAATACGACCGCAGCCACCCGATAAAAATTCAAAATCACTTAAGGTATTTTGACCATTAACAATTGAGGTTACTCGATCTGTAACCGCCGAACCATTGGCAAGAATTTGAGTCGTATAGGTATCACCTTCTGTGAGACCTGTAAACTCGAAAGATCTTAGATTGTAATCTAAACGTGTGTCACTGTTAAAAACAGTTCCTGTAATTTCTGTGCCGGGAGTGACATTGTTGGTAAAAGAAAGTTCTAAGTTTTCGCCCGTTCCGGTATTACTTTTTGTTAATACCCAAACTCGAACTGAGTTGTCATACACAGGACTAAACATAGGCCCGTAAACGATCGAATCTCCCGGTATAGATATTTGCGCCTTAGCTGCAAAACCCATAAAAAGAGAAACTAACATACTTAAAATAAGTAAATGTTTTTTCATTGGTTAAATAAAGATTTTTGAGGTTTAAAAAATAATTTCCGCAAAAATAGAAGAGAGATATTTGCTTAAACTATTAAGAATTTTAAGCTTAGCTTACGAAAAGGTTACCTACATTATCTAATACTTAATTTAATGTTAAAACGATTAACTCAACCGTTTTAGCAATTATTGATTTCTGAAGAATAAACCAAATTTATTAATAATATGAAATCAACAATGGTTTATGGGGAAGGTTTGATTGTAAAAACTACAATTATTTTGTTTTAAAAGTCAAAAAATTGGATAACACTTAGGTAACATAGTAAAATAAATAAATATCAATATTAAACACAATAGAGCTAATATTGAACATATTTTAGTTTATCTCAAAATCTGTAAGTGATTTTAGAAAACTAATAATTTCAGCTTTCTCTTTATTCGTGAGATTTAAAGAATCTTTAGGTAAGGTTTGCTGCGGAAGCTCGTAACTTAGTCCAACGCCAGCTGCTCCGCCATTATTGTAAAAGTTTATTACTTGCTCTAAAGTTTGATAAGCTCCATTATGAAAGTAAGGTGCAGTAATTTCTACATTTCTAACACTTGTGGTCTTAAATGAATTTTTATAAATATCTTGTCCTTCAGCGAATACTTGATTTTCAAATCTTCCTAAATCTTGATCTATTTTATAAGAGTTTGGTTGTTCTAAAACACCTAACACTTCGCTTTCATTTTCTTGATATAAAGGCGGCACTAAACCAGAAAATGTTGGAGGAAAATGACAAGTAGCACAATTCGCTTTCCCCATAAATAAATTAAAACCTTGCTTTACATCTTTTGCGATTGTTTTACTTTCTCCTCGTACATAACGATCAAATTCACTATCAAAAGACCGTAGAGATAAAACGTAAGATGATAAGGCTTTCGAAATATTATAGCGAGTAATCGATTCTTCTTCTTTAAAATTTACGTTAAACAAATTTTGATAGCTTTCAGATTGTGATAATTTATGAATTATTTCTTCAAAACTAGTATTAAACTCAAGATGATTCTCAATTACATGTTCTGCTTGTTCTTCTAAATCTTGCGCTCTTAAGTCATAAAAGTATCGATCGGCAAAAACGGCATTAATTAAACTGGGAGAGTTTCTCAAAACTGTTTTTCCATTTACACTTGCTAGCGACTTTTCTTTGCCATCGGTAAAAGCTAATTCAGGCTTGTGGCAACTTGCACAACTCATTCTCCCTGAATTACTTAAATTCTCATCAAAAAATAATTTTTCACCTAAACTTCTTAACGCTTCACTATCTTCATTCTCATTCAATAAACTATAGTAATACGGATTCAAAAAGTCTTTACTAAATATAGAAGAGCTTGCCGCATTCCAAGAAGGAGTTTCCCCATATACAAGAGCTGTCGATTTTATATGTAATTCTTGTTGAGCGTTCCCTAATTTTTCATACAAAAGATCGATATATTTCGTGAGAAAAGTGAGCCGATCGAAATTTTCAAAATCATTATTTTTTTCTAAATACCTAACAGATTTCTGAAAAAGCTTATCTATTTCCTTTTTCTTTTCTTTTGAAAGTCGATGGAGAATTGGCTTAATTAAAGTTTGTATTCCTATTAAAGAATATTTTGCTTCTTCTAATGCATTTAGTGATCCCGGTGTATCGAAACCGGTAACTCCCAAGCTAAAAATTCTAATTAATTCTAATCGTGCCGCTTCAGCAATTTCATAATCATAAAAATAAATTCGTTGGTTTACAGCGGTTTTTATAGGGGCAAAATATGCTTGCAAATGCTGGGCAAGTTGTAAAATATGATCCTTCTCTTCAAAAGCTTCTTCAGCAAAAATAAGCTCGTCTAAAACTTGAAGTCCTTTAGGTTCGATCACTTTCTCTTTTCCTCTAAAATGGCCGGTATCTAATTCATCTAAAGGTAAACTTACTCGATACGCTTCCGGTGACATTGTATAATAATCGCTTTTACTTTTTTGATCGATAGGAAACGGATCTAAATGAAGTAACGGAGCACCGTTAATGTATGCTTTAATATGTTCGGGATAATAAAAAGTCAACGCAGCTTCATTTTTTTTGAAGCTATTTCTTGTATTTTTTAATTGTTGTTGAAGCTCTTCTATTGAAATTTCTTCATTTTTAAAAAGTCGGGCAGCATTTACTAATTGATTGATTTCTGAAGAAAGTTCTTCAACTCCATTATTAATAATCACTGAAAAATCCTGAGGCTCGTAAATCTCATTTTGATTTTGATAATGACCGATAAATGAATAAACTCCAACACTTAAAAGAATAAGTAATATAATTTTAAAAACGCCTCTACTCCACTTCTGCATCACTCAAGCTTTTTAAAAATGTAATAATAGCTTTTATCTCTGCATCTGTTAGTTCTAAAGGATCTTCACCTAAAGTTTGATTCACTACATCTAAACCTTTCCCGGCACCACCTCCTTCATTATAAAAATCGAGTACTTCTTCTAAGCTTTCATAAGCTCCATTATGGAAGTAAGGCGCAGTAAAAGCTACATTTCTAACCGTAGTTGTTTTAAAAGATTTTTCATAAATCCAAGCTTCTTCATTTTCGATTTGATTTGCTAATCGACCCGGATCCTCATCTAATTTTAGTTGATCAGGCTGGGTTAAAACTCCCAAAATCTCACTTTCGCTGTCGCTGTAGTATGGAGGAACCAAGCCAGAAAAAGTAGGCGCAAAATGGCAAGTAGCGCAAGCGGCTTTGCCCATAAATAAGTTAAAACCTTGTTTTGCTTCATCACTTAAGGTATTAGATTCGTTTCTTATATATTGATCAAATTCACTATTAAATGAAGTAAGCGATAGCACATAAGCGACCATAGCTTTGGTGAAGTTTTCACGAGTAATACTCGATTTGCCAAACACTTTTTTAAATCGATTAGCATAATCTTCATTCGCATTCAGTTTAGCTAAAATCGAATGATAAGCGGTGTTAAATTCTTCCTGATTAAAAATTACGTGTTCTGCTTGTTGTTCTAAAGTATAAGCGCGTAAATCGTAAAAATAACGGTCGGCATAAACGGCATTTAACAGGGTTGGCGAGTTTCTCAGTACCGTTTTTCCCTGTAAATTACTCATAGATTTTATTTTCCCATCGGTAAAAGCTAATTCCGGCTGATGGCAAGATGCGCAACTCATCTTCTCATTATTGCTCAAAACAGGATCATAAAACAGAGACTTTCCTAATTCTTTTAAAGCCTCACTATCTTCTTCATTTGTTAACTCGGTAAAAAAATAAGGATTCAAAAAGTCTTCACTAAAAATCGATTCGCTTGCTGGATCCCAAGAAGAATTATAGGCTAAAAATTCCGGAATTTCAGACTTTACGCCGCCTAACTTTTTATAAAGCGGATCGATATAATTTCTAAAAAAGGCAAGTCGATCAAAACTATTAAAATCTTGATTTGCATTTATATATTCAGCAGCTTCTGCTAATTTCTGTTGAAGGAATATTGATTCTTTTTTCTGAAATAAACGTTTATTTTCCTGAATAAACTGAAGCATACTTTTAAGTGAAACTTCGGCTTCCGGCAATGCATTGAGTGATCCCGGTGTATCGAAACCTGTAACACCCAAACTAAAAATTCTTACTAACTGAAGCCGAAGCGCAGGAATTAGTTGTTTCGGCTTGATCTCTTTTTGTGGTAAGCTTTCAACTAAAAGTCCGTAGCTGTTTCTCAATTTCGTCGCTACAGAAGCTATTTGCGTTTTTTCTTCTTCGGGATTTTCTGCAAAAACTAACTCATCTAATACTTGCAAACCCTCTGGCGGAAGAATATCTGGTAAAGTTCCTGTGCGTTCAATATGCAAAAGCGGCGCACCATTAATATGGCTATTTACATATTCGTGAAACTCAAAATCTAAATAAAACTCTATTTTTTTATAAGCCAAACGAGAACGTAACACGGCGCTTCTTAAACGATTTACTTCTACCTGACCTAACTGAAAGCCTTTTGCAATTTTCTGTAATTCTTCAACCTCAGCATTAAATTCTTCTGCCGCACTTAGAATAAAATTAGATTTTTGGTAATATTCTTTTTTTTCATTCTGAAAAGAAAACAGTAAAACAATACCCGCAATTACTATACTGGCGAGTATAATGGTCTTTAAAATTTGGTTAAGCATGAAGATAATTTCTAAATCGTTCAAACTTAACTGCCAACTATTACTTGAGTTGTACCTAAAGTTTAAGAAATGATTAATTTAAAAATCAAACCACACACAATAAATCTTCCCATTGAGTAGTATATCGTGGACTCCGTTCATTTTTGATCAACTCCCACTGTTCAATTTGGCGAGAATCCATTAAAGCCGGTGCTAAAGTGGTTTTCCCAAATTTCTGATTAATACGATCGAAGGCTTCCATAAGGCCGACCTTTTCATCGGTGGCGGCAAACAAATTGGTTTGTACATATTCTTTAGGTACAATTCCGCTTAAACAAACGCCCACTTTTTTATAGCGATAACCCGGTTTAAAGATTTTATGCAAGGCTTTTTTTCCTTCCGCATTTAAAATAAACGTATTGTTGGTCGGTACTTCTAAAGTAACCGTAATGCTTTTGTGGTATTGCTTATCACGTTCGCTATGGTAATTGGTCTGTAAGAAGATTTGTAAATAATTAGCACAACAATTTTGGTTACGCAAAACTTCACTTACCTCATTAATATAATACGAACAAGCTTCTTCAATCAGCGCTAGCTTTTCTAGCTTTTTACCAAAAGATTTGGCGGTTCCAATCGCTTTTTTAGGTTTGGGAGCTCGCTCTAAAGGCAAACAATTTTCGCCTTGTAACTCTCGCCACGTACGTTCACCAACTACTGTCATATGTTTTCGCACCCAACTTAAAGGCAATTGCGTAAAATCGAAAGCAGAGTTTCTTCCGGTTTCTTGTATGCGCTGCGCGTGCTTTTTACCGATACCCCAAACATCTTTAATTTTTGCCCAATGCAAAGTATCGAGGCGTTTTTCTTCAGAATCAATTACAAATACGTGATCGTTTCCGACCTCTTTTTTAGCACGTCGATTGGCTAATTTTGCCAAAACTTTTGTAGGTGCAATACCAACACCAACCGGTAGACCGGTATAACGTTTAATACGTTCTTTAATCGCAATCCCATAAGCTCGCAAATCTTGATGTTGCATTCCTGTAAGATCGATAAACGACTCATCGATACTGTAAATTTCTACTAGAGGTGAAAATTCTTCCAAGATCCGCATCACCCGATCAGACATTTCTCCGTAAAGGGTATAGTTCGAAGAAAAAAAAGTAACTCCGTTTTTAATCAACTGATCTTTAATTTTAAAGACCGGCTCAAACATCGGGATATGGCTTAAAGCTTTCGCTTCACTATTAGCGGCGATCACACAACCATCATTATTACTCAGCACCACCACAGGCTTTCCTTGCAGATCTGGACGAAAAACCTGTTCGCAAGAAGCATAAAAACTATTACAATCGATCAACGCAATCATAACGAATGTATCACATAAGTAATTACGCCCCAAAGTTCAAAAGCATCAGAATTCATTTTTTCTTTCTCTTGAGGAGTTGGGAATTTCATCACTTCAAAAGCACCATATTTCACCACCAAAGCAATTTTTCCTCGTATAAATTCTAGCGAACGGTCAATAATCAACACATCATTTTTTAAAATTCCTAAATCTTCCCAAGCGCTTCCGCCAATACGTACAAAAAATGTCGCTTCTTTGTTCTTTACCAATACTTCAGACAAATCGATCGTTCGCTCTAAATAATGCGTTGCCGGACTCGGGAAACCGGTCTGCATCGATACTTCTGCCCGATGTTTGGGTTTCGCTCGTTTTATCTTTCCAAATTCTGTCACTTCCATAATTCAAAATTAGGAAATATTCCGTTTGGAAGGAAAATATCCAATGTTAAAGTTTCAATTTTATTTTTATCTTTGTCATAATGAAAGTCTTCCATCAAATAACAGCCATCCTTATGGCATTTTTAGTGCTGTTCTCTACTTCGGCCTTTGCCGTAAGTATGCACTATTGCGGTAAAACTTTGGTCGACTATTCATTTGCACAAAAGGCAAAATCTTGCGGAATGGCGATGGAAGCCACGCAAACTCCAAAAGAAACGCCTGGTACGTGTACCATTCAGAAAAAAGGTTGCTGCACCAACAAAAAGATCACAAAGCAACAAGACGACGTTAAAAACAATTCGCAATTGCAATTAGACCAACAGGTTTTTGTAGCCAGTTTGGTGTATACTTATATTCAACTTTTTGAGGTAAAGAAAACGCAACACATTCCTCACAGAAACTATTCTCCTCCGCTGCTCGTCTACGATCTACTCGTGTTAGACGAAACTTTTTTAATTTAAAATTTTAATCTGGGCGCAACCCTATCGGGTCGGGCTATCTGTTATATCTTTTTCAACTTCCTGCGCAGGCAGGAATCTAAAAAAGGATGCCACTACTATCCCTTGCGCAAACCAAATCCTTCTTTCAAAATACTGTTAAGCTATAAGATTCTCCACTTTTAAAGGGAGATGCTAACAACAGAGGGATTTTTCAACTTCAGTTTCAATTTCATCATTTAAATTACTAAAAATTATGCTGAACAAAGGCATTAAATTTTTAATCGAAAATAAAATCGTCGCCGGTCTCCTACTTGTACTTCTTGTAGGTTGGGGACTCACCAATGCTCCATTTAATTGGGATCTGGGTGTTTTACCCAACAATCCCGTAGCGGTCGATGCTATCCCGAATATTGGCGAAAATCAACAAATCGTTTTCACCAAATGGGAAGGTCGCTCTCCGCAAGATATCGAAGATCAAATCACCTATCCGCTTACCACTTCTTTACTAGGTATTCCTGGAGTAAAAACCATTCGAAGTTCTTCGATGTTTGGATTCTCTAGCATTTATATCATTTTTGAAGAAGACATCGAGTTCTATTGGAGCCGTAGCCGAATTCTCGAAAAACTCAACTCATTACCGGCAAATTTGCTTCCGCAGGGCGTCAATCCTAGTTTGGGACCCGATGCTACGGGACTCGGACAAATATTTTGGTACACGCTCGAAGGTCGCGACAAAAACGGAAATGTAACCGGCGGTTGGGATTTACAGGAGCTGCGAAGCATTCAAGATTATTACGTAAAATATGCACTTTCCGGAGCAAGCGGTGTTTCAGAAGTTGCTTCTATTGGTGGTTACGTTCAAGAATATCAGATCGATGTAAATCCTGAAAAAATGCGCCAATACAATATTGGTTTACAACAGATCGTAAAAGCGGTAAAAGAAAGTAACCGTGATATTGGCGCACAAACCCTAGAAATAAACCAAGCTGAATATTTAGTACGTGGGTTGGGTTATGTAAAGTCGATCGAAGACCTACAAAATACGGTGGTAAGTGCTAAAGATTACACTTCGCTTCGCATTAAAGATATTGCCAACGTACACTTAGGTCCTGAAACCCGCCGTGGAATTCTCGATAAAGAAGGCGCAGAAGTGGTTGGTGGCGTTGTGGTTGCCCGACACGGAGCTAACCCGATGGAAGTAATTACCAACGTAAAAGCTCAAATTGAAAAAATAAAAGGAGGTTTACCTTCTAAAGAATTAAAAGATGGTAGAACCTCGCAACTTACCGTGGTTCCATTTTACGATCGCACACAATTGATACAGGAAACTTTAGGAACGCTCAACGAAGCTTTATTGATGGAAATTCTAATTACCGTTTTGGTCATTATCATTATGGTTTATAATCTGCGTGCTTCCTTATTAATTTCTGGTTTGCTACCTGTTGCGGTGTTAATGGTTTTTATTGCGATGAAGTTTTTCAACGTGACGGCAAACATCGTTGCCCTTTCCGGAATTGCCATTGCCATCGGTACGATGGTCGATATGGGGGTAATTCTCTCTGAAAATATTATTCAACATCTTGAAAAAGCCAAAGAAAAATTCAACACTAACACTATTGTTTACCAAGCGACTTCAGAAGTTTCCGGGGCTATATTAACGGCAGTCTTAACAACGATCATCAGTTTTATTCCCGTGTTTACAATGACGGGAGCTGAAGGAAAGCTCTTTCGACCGTTGGCATTTACCAAAACGATGGCTTTGGTGGCTTCACTAATCGTAGCGCTATTTCTTATTCCGCCATTTGCTGCCATATTATTTAAGAAAAGAAATCGCCGAAAAAATGTAGGTTTCATCATCAATATAGCGATCATTATTTTAGGGATTGCAGCGATGATTTTCGGCTATCTATTAGGAATTATTTTAATTGCTTTTGGGATCGTTCAATTACTTCAACAGAAAAATATTCTTTCCGTAGCCAGAGCGAATTTGATCAATATTATTATTTCAGCTTTAGTGATTGTTTATTTTCTGGCAACCTATTGGCGACCCTTGGGAATCACGCAAAATATTGCACTCAACTTTATTTTTGTAGCGCTAATTGTCTTCGGGATTTTAGGCGGTTTTACCCTTTTCAGAAACTATTATACGAGAATATTACGGTGGACGCTTCAACATAAATTACTCTTTTTAAGTATTCCGACAGCGATCGTGATTTTTGGTTTTTTCATTATGAAAAATACCGGTAAAGAATTTATGCCGTCACTTAATGAAGGTTCATTTTTATTGATGCCTACTTCGCTCCCACACGCCGGCGTTGAAGAAAACAAGCGTATTTTACAACAACTCGATATGGCGGTGGCCAGCATTCCTGAAATTGAAACGGTCGTTGGAAAAGCAGGAAGAACCGAGTCAGCTCTCGACCCTGCACCACTTTCGATGTACGAAAATATCATTCAGTATAAACCGGAATACGCTTTAAATACAGAAGGCGAAAAACAGCGATTCAAAGTAAATGAAGACGGCTATTTTATGTTGAAAGATGGAAGTTTAGCTGAAAATCCCAACAATGTCAATTCATATAAAGATGAGAATTCTTCTCAAAACAGCTCGACTCCGTTCGATGTGACAACTTCACAACTTATTCCTGATGAAGACGGAGACTATTATCGAAATTGGCGACCAGAAATTAATTCTCCCGACGATATTTGGAACGAGATTGTGCGCGTCACCAAACTACCGGGAATCACCTCAGCACCAAAACTTCAACCTATCGAAACACGCTTAGTGATGCTACAAACAGGAATGCGCGCGCCGATGGGAATTAAAGTGCAAGGCCAAGACCTAGAAGAAATCGAAGCATTTGGACTCAAGCTTGAAAACAGTTTAAAACAAGTAAGCGGAGTTAAAGATGAAGCGGTTTTTGCCGACAGAATTGTAGGAAAACCTTATTTGCTGATCGATATTAAACGTGACCAATTGGTTCGCTACGGAATTAACATTAACGATGTGCAACAAGTTTTAGAAGTTGCTGTTGGCGGAATGCAACTTTCACAAACCGTCGAAGGTCGTGAGCGTTACGGGATTCGTGTTCGCTATCCGAGAGAATTACGTGACAGTCCGGAAGATTTAAAAAACATTTACATTCCGGTGGCCGATGGGAAACCGATTCCGTTGAGTGAAGTGGCAGAAATTAAGTATGAAAAAGGTCCGCAAACCATTAAAAGTGAAGATACATTTTTAGTAGGTTATGTGCTTTTTGATAAACAAGATGGTTTTGCTGAAGTCGATGTGGTTGAAAATGCACAAAAAATGATTCAGCAACAAATAAGAGAAGGGAGTTTAAAAGTACCGAGCGGAATTAATTTTGAATTCACCGGAAATTACGAAAATCAACTTCGAGCCGAGAAAACTTTATCGATCGTGGTTCCGCTTTCGTTATTTATCATTTTTATGATTTTGTACTTTCAGTTTAAATCGGCCACCACATCGTTTATGGTCTTTAGCGGAATTGCAGTAGCTTTCGCCGGCGGATTTATCATGATGTGGCTATACGGTCAAGATTGGTTTTTGAATTTTAATTTCTTTGGTGAAAATCTGCGCGATCTATTCAACATTAAAACCGTGAATTTAAGTGTTGCGGTTTGGGTTGGTTTTATTGCACTTTTTGGTATTGCAACCGACGATGGCGTGGTAATGGCCACTTATCTAACGCAAACCTTCAGAAAAAATAAACCTGGAAGTAAAGAACAAGTACGTAAATCGGTGATCGAAGCAGGCGAAAAAAGAATTCGACCTTGTTTAATGACCACGGCAACGACACTTTTAGCTTTATTACCTATTTTTAACTTCTTCAGGTAGAGGAAGCGATATTATGATCCCGATGGCGATCCCAAGCTTCGGCGGAATGCTCGTCGCATTAATTACTTTATTTGTGGTTCCCGTTTTGTTTAGCTGGCGAGAAGAGAGAAAAGTTAGAAGTTAGAAAATTATAGAAACGATAATGAAAAATAGAATTCAACATAAAATTTTCACTTTAAATAGTTATATGCTGAACGCGTTTCACAACGTTAAACCTACGAAAATTCAGCATTTTCAAAGAGTGAGTTGCATTTTTGCCCTACTCCTTTTTGGGTGGAATGCCAATGCGCAGTTGTTAGAAAATTATATTCAGCAAGCCACGGAAAATAGTCCGCAGGTGGAAGCCATCGAATTGCAATACGAAGTCGCTAAAGAAAAAGTCAATGCCGCCAATACTTTACCCAATACAGAAATTGGTGCCGGTTACTTTGTAAGCGAACCCGAAACGCGAACCGGAGCACAAAAAGCAAAAATTTCTGTTCGGCAAATGATGCCTTGGTTTGGTACCATCACGGCGCGAGAAAATTACAGTTCTTCACTCGCAGATGCGGCTTATACAGATATCGTGATCGCTAAACGCCAACTCGCCATGCAAGTGACGCAAACCTATTATCAACTTTATGCGCTAAAAACCAAGCAGGAAATTCTTCAGCAAAATTTAGAAATTCTCAACACTTATGAAGATTTAGCTTTAAATGCGGTAGAAGTTGATAAAGCTTCATCGGTCGATGTTTTGAAATTGCAAATTCGACAGAATGAAATTAGTGAACAACGTGAACTATTAATGGGTGCCGAATTAGCGATGGAAAGTAAATTCAATAACCTGCTTCATCAAGAAGAGCAACCGATTATGATAGAAGATTCGATCACGATTCCGGCAGAAGAACCTATGCTCACACTCGAAGACCTAGAATTGCATCCGGAGTTAGAGAAATACGATCAACTATTTCTTTCGATCAAAAAATCTACCGTACTCAATCAAGCAGAAGCTTTACCAAGCGTAGGGATCGGACTAGATTATATCGCGGTAGAAGAACGCCCAAATATGAATTTTAACGATAACGGTAAAGATATTTTTATGCCGATGCTTTCGGTTTCCATCCCAATTTTCAACAATAAATATAAATCGGTCGAGCGTCAATTAGACATTCAGCAAAACGAACTCAAAGTACAAAAAGAAAATCGAAAAAACGAGTTAGATTCTCGTTTAAAAGAGGCACTTCAGCAACGAATTTCAGCCCGAATAAGTTATCAAACTCAACAAAAAAACATAGAACAAGCCAAAGATGCCGAAGAGATTTTATTAAAACAATACGAAACCGATCAATTAGATTTTCAGGACGTATTAGACATTCAAGAATTACAACTTAAGTTTCAACTTAAACAAGTTGAAGCCATTAAAAATTATTATTTACAAACTGCAATTATTAATTATTTAAGTAACTAAATTATGAAACGTACAATTTTATGTATAAGCCTTTTAGCATTAAGCTTAACGGCTTGTAAAAACGATGCAAAATCTAACGAAGAAGCAACTTCCAAAGAAAAAACTGAACAGACAAAAGAAGAAAATACAGAAGATTTACCATTAGCATTTAATTCTGAGAGAGAATACCAAACCGCTCGTTTATACCTAGACCTAAAAGACAAATTAGTTAAAGGAGACAGCTACGGAGCAAAGAAAATCGCTGAAATTATGGTGGAGAAATTCAACGATAGTGATATGAAAAGTTTAGCTCAAGAAATTGCTAAAAATGAAGAAAATATCGAAGATCAACGTAGCTCATTTTTTAAACTTTCTGAAGTTTTAGGTGAAACATTTACCGCAAATATTACCGGAGGAAAACTATATAAACAATATTGCCCGATGGCCTTTAATGGTGATGGCGCGTTTTGGTTTTCTACAGAAGAAGAAATTATGAATCCTTATTTTGGAGATCGAATGCTTCACTGCGGAAAAGTTGAAGAAATTATAAAGTAAGTTAAAACTTTTCGTTGATCTATTTGCTTGCGTAAATTGAATATAAAACCAAAAAAATTATCATGAATAAATTTTTAGAACAATGGGGCGAAGCTGCCAATACTACGCTCGGTTTCTTTTGGATGGCTGTTTGGGCGTTTGCATTGGGTTACCTAATTAGCAGTATGATTCAGGTGTTTATGACCGAAGAAAAAATGCAAAATGCGATGGGCAAAGATCAACGAAAAGGAGTTTTATTAGGGACTTTTTTTGGGTTTATTAGTAGCTCGTGTAGTTTTGCTGCATTGGCAACCACCAAATCCTTATTTAAAAAGGGAGCAAGTTTTGTAGCTTCGATTGCATTTTTGCTGGCATCGACCAATTTGGTGATCGAACTTGGGATCATCATCTCTATCTTTTTAGGTTGGCAATTTGTGGTAGGTGAATATATTGGAGGTATTCTGCTAATTCTAATTTCGTGGTTACTAATTCGACTCATTAATCCGAAAAAACTCATTCAAAAAGCCCGAAAAAATCTTTCTGAACAAAACGAAGATAACGACGATTCTTCAAAATCTTGGAAAAAGAAAATTAAATCTGAAGAAAGCTGGGCAAAAGTTGCCAAACAATACGGGATGGAATGGAAAATGGTCTGGAAAGATGTGACCGTTGGTTTTACAATCGCCGGTATTGTTGCTGCTTTTGTCCCCGATTCTTTCTTCGAAACACTATTTATCAATACCGGTAACGGAAATACTGACTTTGACTTTTTCACGATTTTAGAACACGTGATCGTGGGTCCGGTTACGGCTTTTCTCACATTTATCGGTTCGATGGGCAATATTCCGCTAGCCGCGTTGCTTTTTGGCAAAGGCGTAAGTTTTGCCGGCGTAATGGCGTTTATCTTTAGCGATTTAGTGGTTTTTCCCGTGTTGAGAATCAACGCCAAATATTACGGTTGGAAAATGTCACTTTTTATCTTGTTCTTATTATTTACTGCCTTGGTTGGTACTTCGCTGGCTTTACATTATGGTTTTGAGTTATTTAATATTATTCCCGATGCTTCGCAAGTAAATATTCAGGAGCAAGAATTTTTTAAAATCGATTATACATTTTTCCTCAATTTAGCGTTTATCGCCGCTTCGGGTTACCTTATTTATCTAGGTTTTTTCAAAAAGAAAGATCTAATGTATATGAAAGAAATGGCGCCTAAAAGCAAACTTTTAGAAAGCGTCTTAAAATACGCTGCCTTGGTTTGCTATGTTTGGTTAGCTGGCGGAATTGTAGTGAAGTATTTTTTAAATTAAAATGAAACCAAATAGAAACTTTTTCGACCAAAATAATTCAATAAAATTATAAAAATGAAACATACTTATCATATAAGCGGTATGACCTGTAACGGTTGTAGATCTTCTGTGGAAGAAAAACTTAATGCTGTAGAAGGGGTTAAAACTGCTGAAGTAAATCTAGAGAAAGAAGAAGCAAATATTGAAATGAAAAGACATATCACTGTAAAAGAATTTCAAAAAGCTTTGCCCGATAAATACAAAATCACTGCAGAAGAAAAACTAGGAACCACAGATTTCTTAACCGAAACCCAATCAACCTCTAAGTGGCAGCAATTAAAACCCTTGTTTCTTATATTTTTCTACATTTTTACCGCTTCAATTCTTTTAAATATTAAGCCTTGGAGCACCTCATCATTTATGCTAGATTTTATGGGGTTGTTTTATATCGTATTCAGTTTTTTCAAGATGCTCGATCTAAAAGGTTTCCCAGACAGCTTTCAAATGTATGATCCGCTTGCTAAAAAAATAAGAGCCTATGCCTGGATATATCCGTTTATCGAACTCGCTTTGGGATTAATGTTTTTATTTCGATTCGAAATTTTTATTGCACTTATAATAACTCTTATAATTTTAGGCTTAACCACCATTGGCGTAACCCAAAGTCTATTCAGTAAAAAGAAAATTAAATGTGCTTGCTTAGGGACAGCCTTAAATTTACCAATGACTGAAGCTACTTTTATCGAAAATGCAATCATGATCGTGATGGCAATTTTTATGCTTCTTCAATATATTTAAAATGAAAAAATACCTGATTTACTTGCTTTTATTGATAGGCGGAATTTTTCTAGGCTATCTGTTTTTTAATTCTTCTTCTGAAGAAAAACATCAGCACACACAAACGGAAGAAAACCAAATTTGGACGTGCTCGATGCATCCGCAAGTTGAACGTCAAGAACCCGGCGATTGCCCCATTTGTGGGATGGAACTTATCCCAAAGGAAACTGCCGGAAGTAATTTAGCTGAAAATGAATTTACGATGACGACCAACGCAATGGCACTTGCTAATATTGAAACGACCATCGTGGGTGAATCTCAAAACGATAACGGTAGTTTACAACTTTCTGGAGAAATCACCGCGAATGAAGATGAAACCGCTACGCAACCGGCGCATTTTAATGGCAGAATTGAAAAACTCTACGTAAAATCTTTAGGAGAAAAAGTACAGATGGGGCAAGCGATCGCAAGTATTTATTCGCCCGATCTAGTCGCTGCCCAGCAAGAATTGATTAGTGCTTATCAAAAAAGAAAATCGCAACCAAGATTGTACCAAGCGGTACGCAATAAATTTAAGAATTGGCGAATTACTGAAAGTCAGTTGCAGCAAATTGAAGAAAGTCAAACACCGCTCACTAACATTACCATTTACGCGCACGTTTCTGGAATTATAACTTCTATTGAAGTAAACGAAGGCGCGCATATTATGGATGGTAAACCTATTTTTAAAATAGCCAATCTCTCTACGGTTTGGGCAGCATTTAATGCGTACGAAAATGAAATTAAAAGTTTAAAGGAAGGTCAAAAAATTAACATCAATACCGAGGCTTATCCTGATGAGAATTTTGAGGCTGAAATTAATTTTATCGATCCGGTTCTAAATTCTTCTACACGAACAGTAACGGTTCGCGCGGAATTAACTAATAAAAACAATCTTTTAAAACCGGGAATGTTCGTGACGGCAAAGGTGAAAAGTGATAACGAAAATTCGAAAAGTATTAGTATTCCAAAATCGGCAGTGATGTGGACGGGAGAACGTTCTTTGGTGTATTTAAAAACCAATGATAATCCGCCTACTTTTGAGATGCGCGAAGTAAAACTCGGTGCAGAAAACGGAAATAAATATTCCATTTTAAGCGGTTTACAAAAGGGCGACGAAATCGTAACGAACGGAACTTTTACGGTTGATGCCGCAGCGCAATTACAAGGAAAAAAGTCGATGATGACTTCAGAAAATAATTTGCTTCAGCTTTCAAAAGAAATACAAGAACAGTTTAGAGAAGTTATAAAAAATTACCTTCAGCTAAAAAATGATTTGGTGAATGATCGTGCAGAAGCTTCAAAAAATTCAGCTCAAAAAGCTTTAACGCAATTGCAAGCTATAAATACTTCCGAAGAAGAAACTTCAGCAAAAATCAATTCTTTAAAAGAAGGATTTTCAAACATTAATAAAGCTGATCAAATTAAAGTGCAACGTGAGTATTTCATTTCACTTTCAGAAGAAATGATTAGCATTTCTAAACAAATTGAAACTTCAAAAAAATTGTTTGTTCAAAAATGTCCGATGGCCAATAACAATCAAGGAGCCAAATGGTTAAGTTTGGAAGAAGAAATTAAAAATCCGTATTACGGAGCATCAATGTTAGGTTGTGGCAGCGTTATTGAAGTCATTAATTAGAATTCAATTAACAACTGAAACAATATTTTTTTATTAATTTAGTTATTCTAAAAAATCAATTATATGATATAAAGTTACTTGTAAACGACGTAACTCTATGAACGCTTTATTAGAACAAACAAAAAATCACTGTCAGCAACTACTTGCTCAAAGTAGATGTAATGAGTTGGCTTTTCATAATTCTCAGCATACAAAAGAGGTTTTTAACAGCGCCAAAAAAATTGGGGTTTATGTTAATTTACCGAAAGATGATCTAGAAATTGTACTTCTGGCTGCACTATTTCATGACACCGGGAATATGGATTGTTTTAAAGGCCACGAAAATATAAGTGCCCAAAAAGCTTCAGAATATTTATCTAAAATTGATTTCGACACTAACAAAATAGAGAAAGTCGTCAAATGCATTTTAGCGACAAAAATGCCACAAACGCCCACAAATTTGTTAGAAGAAGTAATTTGTGATGCAGATTTAGCCCATTTGGGAAAAGAAAACTTTATATCGAAAAACAGATTATTACGAGAAGAATGGAGCGAGCATTTAAAAATGTGCTTTAGTAATAAGGAATGGGTAAAATTAAATGTTGAATTTTTAGAATGTCATCGTTATTTTACAACTTACGGTAAAAAAATGCTGCAACCGGTAAAAGAGAAAAACCTTAGATCTTTAAAGCAACAACTCTCCGAATTCTACAAAGCGAGTTAACATTCTAATATTTTTATTACTTTTGAAGTGATGAAAATCATTACCTCCATATTAGCGATCTTTATTTTTGGGCTTAACTTTATGCCCTGCAACGATAATGTGGCAGATCTAGAAGAGCAAAGTGGTATTCATCTAACTTCTCCAGAAGACGGACATCAAGATCACGAACATTCATCAGATCTATGTTCTCCGTTTTGCCAATGCCATTGCTGCCATATTCACGTGATCGACGTGCAGCTTTCTGAATTTAAAATGATCACACCAGAAATTTCTACTGCAACTTTTCTACTTTTTGAAAATACCGGTAAAGAAATTCAGAACCGTATTTTACAACCTCCGCGCTACGCATAATTTTCAGTAATTCACTGAAAAACCTCTTTAAAAGAAGCATATTTTTTATTATGAAATTGATGTGATGCTGAATCAAGTTCAGCATGACGACTAATACTCAATTCATCTAGTTTAGATAAAAAGAATCATTGCTTCCCTCCTATTTAATGTAAAAAATTAAAAACATCACATTTTCATGATTAACAAAATCATTGATTTTTCGATACGTAATAAAATGATCATTGGCTTGCTTATGATCGCGTGGATCGGTTTCGGTATTTGGAGTATGCGCCAAGTTCCTGTCGATGCCAACCCAGATATTACCAACAATCAAGTACAAGTAATTACCCAAGCGCCCAATTTAGGCACCGAAGATATTGAGCAATTTGTCACCTATCCGGTTGAGGTCGCGATGAGTAACCTTCCGCAGGTAAAAGAAATTCGATCGGTTTCGCGTTTCGGCCTATCGGTCGTCACCATTGTTTTTGAAGATAATGCCGGCACGTATCTTCCGCGACAATTGGTAGCCGAAAAACTAATCGAAGTTCAAGAAGAAATTCCCGAAGGTTTTGGTAAACCTACGATGGGACCAATTTCTACTGGTCTTGGCGAAATTTATCAATATACTTTAGAAGTTGAAGACGAGTATAAAAATGAATATTCGAGTACCGATTTACGTAGTTTTCAAGATTGGATCATTCGTCGGCAAATGTCCTTAGTTCCCGGCGTGGTTGAAGTAAATGCTTTCGGCGGAAAGATCAAACAATACGAAGTCGCCGTACAACCTGAAGAACTAAAAGCGATCGGTATGAGCATTGCTTAAGTCTTTTCTGCGCTACAGCAAAACAACCAAAATACCGGCGGCGCTTATATTGAAAAAAATCATCAAGCTAATTTTATTCGTGGTGAAGGTTTGGCTAGAAACCTCGACGATATTCGGCAAATGGTGATTAAAAATGAAAATGGAATTCCCATTAAAATTAAAGATGTTGCTGAAGTAAAAATCGGCAATGCCGTACGCTACGGAGCCTTAACCAAAGACGGAAAAGGCGAAGCCGTTGGCGGAATGATCTTAATGCTGAAAGGCGCAAATTCTAACGAGGTAATTACTCGCGTAAAAGAGCGTATACAGCAAATCGAAAAATCGCTGCCCGAAGGAGTTCACATTCAACCTTTTTTAGACCGAAGTGATCTTATTGCTGAAACCACCGGAACGATTAAAAATAACCTCATCGAAGGCGGACTTATCGTTATTTTCATACTCGTACTTTTATTAGGGAATTGGCGCGGCGGATTGATTGTTGCTTCTACGATTCCGCTAGCGTTATTGTTTGCTTTTATTTTGATGAATGTCTTTGATGTTTGGGCAAATTTAATGAGTTTAGGCGCGATTGACTTCGGAATTATCGTTGACGGCGCGGTGATTATTGTAGAAAGTACAGTTTTCTTCCTTTATGCTTATGTGAAGAAAAAACAAGTAGAAATCACTTCTGAAAACCGAAATGAAATCACCGCGAAAGCTTCTAAAAAAATGATGAATTCAGCCTTTTTTGGGCAACTCATTATTATGATCGTTTTTATTCCGATTCTGGCTTTAGAAGGTGTTGAAGGGAAAATGTTTAGACCGATGGCGCTTACCTTTATTTTTGCGATGATCGGTGCGATGATTCTTTGCTTGACTTACGTTCCTATGATTTCGGCTTTATTTATTAAAGTTCCGAAGAAATCGAAACCTTTCTGGGGAGATAAATTTGTGTTCTGGGTAGAACGCAATTACGAAGAAGCTTTACAAAAAAGTCTTTCCAAAGGAAAATGGATCATTGGAAGTTCCATCCTCGTTTTGGCTTTAGCCATTTTTATCTTTACCAAAATGGGCGGTGAATTTATTCCGCAGCTCGATGAAGGTGATATTGCATTTCACGTGATTTTAAAACCGGGGAGTTCGCTTTCAGAAATGATGGAAACCACGACCAAAGTTGAAAAAATTATCAAAGCAAATTATCCAGAAGCAAAATCGGTGATTAGTCGTATTGGCGTCGCCGATGTTCCTACCGACCCAATGCCGATGGATATTTCTGATACATTTATCATCTTGAAACCGAAATCAGAATGGACATCCGCTTCAACTAAAGAAGAACTAATTGCTGGTATTAAAGAAGACATTAGCGTGATTCCAGGAGTTTCCTATGAATTTACACAACCTATCGAAATGCGTTTTAACGAACTGCTTTCGGGTGTTCGCGAAGATGTTGCCATTAAACTTTTCGGGGAAGATTTACAGATTTTGGCAGATAAAGCCAAAGAAATGGGCAAAATTATAGCGAGTGTAGATGGCGTTGCCGATATGAAAGTGGAAGCTACCACCGGTTTACCACAAATCACTGTGAATTATAATCGTAACAAACTAGCGCAATACGGGTTACAAATTAGTAAACTGAATACACTTATTCAAACGGCTTTTGCCGGCGGTAAAGCCGGAGTTATTTTTGAAGGTGAAAAACGCTACGATCTGGTCGTTCGTCTGGCTGAAAGTGAACGAAAAAATATCCAGAATGTAGAAAATCTATATGTAGATTTACCTAACGGAAATCAAATCCCGCTGCGGGAAATCGCCACTATTAGTTACCAACCGGGACCTATGCAAATTAGTCGCGACAACACCAATCGTCGCACCTATGTGGGGATTAATATTCGAAATCGCGATGTACAATCGGTGGTCGAAGATATTCAGCAAAAACTAGACGAAGAATTTAAATTACCAGCCGGTTATTACATTCGCTATGGCGGTGCTTTTGAAAATTTTGAACGTGCCAGCAATCGACTACAAACCGTTGTACCGATTGCTTTGGTGCTAATTTTCATTTTAATTTATTTCGCCTTAAAATCTTTTGCTGAAACCTTAATGATTTACCTCGCCATCCCGATGGCAACTATCGGCGGTATTTTTGCGCTTTGGTTACGCGATATGCCGTTTAGTATTTCTGCCGGAGTTGGCTTTATTGTCCTTTTCGGGGTTGCCGTTTTAAACGGATTGGTGATGATCAATGGTTTAAATGAATTGAAAGAAGAAGGTGAAAAAAATCTAACTAACCGAATTTTAAAAGGGACCAAACGTCGTGTTCGTCCTATTATGCTTACCGCATTAACAGACGTGTTAGGTTTTTTACCAATGGCTATTTCTGCATCCTCGGGAGCTGAAGTGCAACGCCCTTTAGCCACGGTGGTTATCGGCGGTTTAATTACTTCAACTTTGCTGACGCTTTTTATACTTCCTATTCTTTATCAATGGATCGAGAAGAGAAAAGAACGTCAATCAAAATCCTTTAAAAATGTGACTATTGCTGGAATTGTAATTTTCTTTTCTATTCCATTCTACGGAAATGCGCAAGAACAACCAATCACAGAAATTGGAATGGATGAAGCCATTCAATTGGCGCAAAAAAATTATCCATTATTAAAAAACAAGCAGCTAGAAATTAATCGACAACAAGCACAAAAAGCCAATGTCTTAGATTTAGGAAAAACGCAAATTTACACCAGCGGAGAAGAAATTAACGATAATCAAGGCGTTTATACTTGGGTAAATATTGGTCAACAAAATATTGATTTGTTAGGTATTTCAGCGAAGAAAAAATTAATGAATGCTGAAGTAAAATTAGCCGAAGAAGCCTTATCGCTTTCTCAACTCGAAGTCGAACGAGAAGTAAAAAAAGCATGGACATCGGCTTATAGCGCGAAACAAAAACTTCAGTTATACCAACGATTAGATTCTATTTACAGCAAGTTTAAAACGGCGGTCGAGTTAAATTATGAAGTGGAAGCCATTTCGAAACTTGAATTTTCTGCGGCGAAAAATCAAGCTTTGCAGATTGCCATAAAAAAAGAACAAGCTTACGATGATTATTTGATTGAACTACAAAAACTAAATTTATGGCTGAATAGTGAACATACCTTTGGCGTTAAAGACGAACTCATCTTGGCAGATGACGAATTGATCCTCGAGCAATCTTTAGAAAATCACCCCGTGTTACAAGTTGCCGAGCAAAAACTAGAAACTTCTGAAGCTAATTATCGCGCTGCTAAAGCCGATCTATTACCCAAGTTTAATGTGCAATACGGGATTCAAGAAGTGCAAAACCAAAGCGGTTTTTATACGTATCAAGCCGGAGTTTCAATTCCGTTATTTTCGGGAAGTGAAAAAACACGCGTGAAGACAGCTCAAATTCAGCAGCAAATCGCTCAGAATGAAGCCGACTTTATTCAGCAACAATTAAAAACCAATTACCGGCAAAGCTTGCAAGGTTTTATCAAATGGAAAAAATCTAAAGATTTCTACTTACAAGAAGCTTTGCCATTAGCCCAAGAACAGCAAAACGGCGCTCTATTGGCGTATCAAGAAGGCGCGATCGATTATACGGCTTTTACTCAAATGCTTCGAAATTCGATCGAAACAGAACTCGCCGCTATTGAAGCGATTAACAATTACCTCAATGCAAAATTCGAACTAACTTATTTTGAAAATGAATAATATAATTTCAAACTCAACCTATTATCGTCATCCCGAACTTGATGAGATGCTGATAAAAACTCAGCAAAACAAACCACCTTTTTCAACTTCAACGCCTATGAAAATTCTATCTTTTATATTTTTCAGTTTACTCTTGATTTCCTGCGGAAATAATTCAGCAGAAACTAACGATAAAAATTCTTCCGAAGAAACAGAAGAACATCACGAAAAAGAAGGCATTCATCTTTCAATAGCACAAGCTGAAGCGCTAGATTTAAAAGTAGATACCCTCACGCACAGAAATATGAGCGGTTTCGTGGAAGCCAACGGAACCTTAGAAGTTCCGCCTCAAAATGAAGCTACGGTAACGACCATCGTTGGCGCAAATGTGGTTAAAATTGAAGTGATCGAAGGTGATGAAGTAAAACAAGGTGAAGTGGTTGCTTATCTATCGCATCCTAATATTATTCAGTTGCAAACCGATTATTTAGAGGCTTTTCACAATCAGCAATACTTAGAAAAAGAATATGAGCGTCAGAAAAAATTGTATGAAGGCGGCGTAGGTTCGGGAATGAATTTTCAAAAAGCTGAAGCCGATTACCAAGCAAAAAAAGGTTTGGTGAGCGGACTCAAATCTAAGCTAAAACTCCTAAATATTAATCTTAATAATCTGGAGAAAGGGAACATTCAGGAACGTGTTGCTTTACGCAGCCCAATTGAAGGTGCAGTGCAAAAAGTGGAAGTAAAAACCGGACAATATGTGCAACCACAAACCGACTTATTTGAAATTATCAACACGCATCACGTACACGCAGATTTGATGGTTTACGAGAAAGATGTTCATAAAATCGCCGTAGATCAAAAAATAAAGTTTACCGTGCAATCGCTACCCGAAACTGAACTTTCTGCAAGTATTTATTCGATTAGTAAGACTTTTGAAGAAAGTCCGAAAGCGGTTCACGTACACGCAGAAATTGAAAACAAAAAAGGAAATTTGATTCCCGGAATGTATATTCAAGGAAGAATTTTAACGGAAAATTCTTCCACGCTTGCCATCCCGGAAAGTTCTGTGGTAAAAAACGGAGATCGTTTTTACATTTATAAAGCTGAAAAAAACGAGACCGAATGGAGTTTTTCTCCATTAGAAGTAAAAACCGGAAAAACCAATGGCGGCTGGACGGCCATTCAGTTACTCGAAAAACAACCTCAAGAAACCCAATTTGCTTTTAACAACGCTTATTATTTACAAGCCGAAGCCGAAAAAGGCGAAGGTGGCGGGCATCATCACTAAGTTAGGTTTTAGGTTTTGGGTAGTAGGTTTTAGGAGTTTGTGAATTTAAGCTAAACTTCAATTTCAACTTCAATTTCAACTTCGATTTTAGAATATATAAAAGTTCCTTCCCTTATCAAGGGAAGGTGCTTTTTCAACCTTAGCTGAAAAAGTAAGAAGGGTTAATATTACTTTACTTATTTTTGAAACCAAATTCAATTTTCGATGCAAATTTTTGTTTTAGGGACGGGACGTTGCGGTTCTTTCAGCTTTATTGAAGCCTGTAAATATATCTCCAATTTTACTTGTGGTCACGAAACTCGATCGCAAAAATTAGGTCCAGCTCGTTTTGATTATCCTAAAAATCATATTGAAGCAGATAATCGCTTGAGCTGGCATTTGGGAGAATTGGCGCAAAAATTTCCTGAGCAAGTTTTCTATGTGCATTTAAAAAGAGATCGTGATAAAACGGCAAAGAGTTTTGGCAAACGATTTTTTAAAAAGAAAAGCATGGTCGATGCTTATGCAGGCGGAATTAAAATGAATCCGCCAGAAATGCTTTCTAAAGAAGAACAATTGCAACTTTGTTACGATTATGTCGATACGGTTACAGCAAACATCGATGAGTTTCTGAAGCATCAACCGCAACACATTACTATTCAACTAGAGAATATTAAAAAAGATTTTGAAAAATTCTGGCACGCGATTCAAGCTGAAGGAGACTTACAAGCTGCTTTAAATAGCTTCAACCAACGTCACAACACGGCTAAAGAACACGAAAAATCTCATTTTCTTTATCATTTAAAATTGTTTTTGCTTCGACAGAAAAAGAGATTTTTAGATTGATAAAAATGTCATTCCGGACTTGATCCGGAATCGCATCTTATGATTTGGTCTATTATCTAATTTTCAAAAGATCTTGACTAGTTCGACCTGAGAAAATTCAACAACAGAAATTCGTTAATAACAATACTGCATTGCTATTTCATAATTTTAATAATTCGTTAATTTTGCTGAAAAATTTAGAATTATGCTCATTATCGGGATTGCCGGCGGAACCGGAAGCGGAAAAACAACCGTAGTAAATACTATCATTGATGAATTACAACACGAAGAAGTTGCCGTAATTTCACAAGATTCGTACTACCGAGACACCAGTAACCTTTCTTACGATGAGCGTACAAAAATCAATTTTGATCACCCGCAATCGATCGATTTTGATTTACTTACCAAACACTTAATTCAACTTAGAGCCGGAGAGTCGATACCACAACCGGTGTATTCGTTTAAAGAACACAATCGCACGGGAGAAACGATAGAAACTGCTCCTAAAAAAGTAATGTTGGTAGAAGGTATTCTTATTCTCACGCATCCAGAATTGCGAGAGCTTTTCGATATTATGATCTACGTTCACGCCGATAGTGACGAGCGTTTAATTAGACGTTTAAAACGAGATATGAAAGAGCGTGGGCGCGATTTAGACGAAGTTTTAAATCGTTACCAAACCACGCTTAAACCCATGCACCAACAATTTATAGAACCCACTAAAGAGTTTGCCGATATCATTATCCCGAATAACCGTTACAACACGGTTGCTGTAGATATTGTGCAGACAATTATTAGAGAACGCTTAGACTAATTTCGTATATTCGTTACTATGGGTTTTAAAGAGCTTCGCGAGAAACGTTGGTTTAAAATTATAAGCAATAAATATGTGCTTATTCTTTTGGTATTTGGCATCTGGATGCTATTTTTAGATAGCAACAGTTGGCTGGTACATAACGAACTTGACGAAGAACTCGACGAGCTTAACAACAATAAAGCTTACTACCAAAAAGAAATTAACAAAGACAAAGCTATCATTGAGGGATTAAACGATTCTTCTGAATTAGAAAAATTTGCCCGAGAAGAATATTTTATGAAGCGTGAAGGTGAAGAGATTTTTATTATTGAATATGAAGATAGCCTGAAAAAGAACGAGGAAAATGAGTAAAAAATTATTTGAAGATTTTAAAGAAGTTTCCGCTAAAGAATGGAAACAAAAAATTCAGGTAGATTTAAAAGGAGCCGATTATGAAAGTTTACTATTTCATAGCAATGAAGGCATCGATGTAAAACCATTTTACCATCAAGATAATTTTGAACCGAGCCACGCTCCTACTTCACTTCAACCTTGGAAAATTACAGAACGTTTTATTATTTCTGAAAATACCACAGCAGCTTCGCTATTAGAAAGTTTAGAAAAAGGTGCTGAAGCTTTGTGGTTAGTAATTCCTTCTGCTGAAATTAATTTTTCAAAGTTATTAACCGAAATCGATATCGAAAATACTTCGATATTTCTCGACTTTCAGTTTTTGTCGAAAAAAACACCTCAACAATTAAAAGAAATTGTTCAGGGTAAAAAACATCAAATTTCGGTGAGTGTAGATATTGTTGGTCATCTTTCTGCTACCGGAAATTGGTATAGCAATCAAAAAGAGGATCATGAAACCTTAGCAGAATTTATTCAGCTGAATAAAGGAATTCCGACTCAAATAAGCGTCGATACTGCGATTTATCAAAATGCCGGTGCTAATATTGTGCAGCAACTAGCCTATGCAATGGCACACGTAAATGAATATTTAAATCATTTAAACGAACATTTTCCGCAGCAATTAAAAGAATTTCAACCAACATTTAAAATAGCTACAGGTTCTAATTACTTTTTTGAAATTGCTAAATTAAAAGCTTTACGTCTCCTTTATAAAAGTTTGGCGAATGCTTTCGAAACTCCGGAAACTATTCAAATTTTAGCTTTCCCCACCCGACGAAACAAAACTATTTACGATTACAATGTAAATATGTTACGTACCACTACCGAAAGTATGAGTGCAATTTTAGGCGGTGCCAATTGGGTTTGCAACCTTCCTTACGATGAAATTTATCACCACGATAATGACTTCGGAAGAAGAATTGCCCGCAACCAACTTTTAATCTTAAAAGAAGAAAGTTATTTCGATAAAGTGGCGAATGCCAGTGACGGCAGTTATTATGTAGAAGAAATCACTTCTCAATTGGCAGAAAAAGCTTTAGAAATTTTCAAATCTATTGAAAAAGCCGGCGGTTGGATCACTTCATTAAAAGAAGGTACCATTCAGCGAAAAATTAGAGAAAGCGCCGATAAAGAACTGGCGCAATTTAATGATGCTGAAAAAACTTTGGTGGGTACCAACAAGTACCAAAACCCGGAAGATAAAATGAAAGCAGATTTGGAGAAATCACCATTTCTGCAAAAAAATGAACGAAAAACGCTTTTAAAGCCGATTATTCAGAAAAGACTCGCAGAGAAAAGTGAGCAACAACGCTTAAAAACGGAGTAATTTTTAAAATATGATTGACGTCATACTGAAACAAGTTCAGGTTGACGTAAAATTTTAAACTCAATTAAAATGGCTCGAAAAGACCTTCAACATATAAAAATTCAAACTTCAGAATTAAATCATAAAAATTCTGAACGTGAAGAATTTACTACTGCAGAGAAAATCAAGATTAAAAAAGTCTACACGAAAGAAGATGTTGAAAATTTAGAGCATCTCAATTTTGTGGCCGGCATCTCTCCGTTCTTACGCGGACCATATTCTACGATGTACGTGCGCAGACCTTGGACGATTAGGCAATACGCCGGATTTTCTACGGCAGAAGAAAGTAATGCTTTTTATAGAAGAAACCTGGCTGCCGGACAAAAAGGACTTTCAGTTGCGTTCGATCTAGCGACGCATCGCGGTTACGATAGTGATCACGAACGTGTGGTTGGCGATGTTGGGAAAGCCGGTGTTGCAATAGATTCGGTAGAAGATATGAAGATTCTATTCGATCAAATTCCGCTCGATAAAATGTCGGTTTCGATGACAATGAACGGTGCCGTTTTACCAATTATGGCGTTTTATATTGTGGCTGCAGAAGAGCAAGGTGTACAACCTGAACAGCTTTCAGGAACCATTCAAAATGATATTCTGAAGGAATTTATGGTGCGTAATACATATATTTATCCGCCTACTCCTTCGATGAAAATTATCTCAGATATTTTTGAATATACGTCGAAAAATATGCCTCGTTTCAACAGCATTAGTATCTCAGGTTACCATATGCAAGAAGCCGGAGCCACTTGTGATATTGAATTGGCGTATACATTAGCCGACGGCTTGGAATACATCAGAAAAGGACTCGAAGCCGGGATGGATATTGATAGTTTTGCTCCGCGTCTTTCCTTTTTCTGGGCCATCGGAATGAATCACTTTATGGAAATTGCCAAGATGCGCGCCGGAAGAATGTTGTGGGCAAAATTGGTAAAGCAATTCAACCCGAAAAATTCAAAATCACTTTCGTTACGAACGCATTGTCAAACCAGTGGTTGGAGTTTAACCGAACAAGATCCTTTTAATAATGTGGCGCGAACTTGTATTGAAGCAGCTGCAGCAGCTTTTGGTGGCACGCAAAGTTTGCACACCAATGCTTTAGATGAAGCAATTGCCTTGCCTACCGATTTTTCAGCAAGAATCGCTAGAAATACGCAATTGTATTTACAAGATGAAACCGAGATCACCAAAACAGTAGATCCTTGGGCGGGAAGTTATTATGTTGAAAAACTCACCGATGAAATCGCTCAAAAAGCTTGGAAACTGATTGAAGAAGTTGAAGAATTAGGCGGAATGACCAAAGCCATTGAAAAAGGTATTCCAAAACTTCGTATTGAAGAAGCTGCTGCCAGAAAGCAAGCGCGAATCGATAGTGGTCAAGATATTATTGTAGGTGTTAATAAATTTCGCAGAGAAAAGGAAGATCCGATCGTAACGTTGGAAGTTGACAATCAAACCGTTCGAAAACAACAAATTGCACGATTAGCAGAAATGAAGGCAAATCGTGATGAAGAAAAAGTTCAGCAAGCCTTAGCAAAATTAACCGAAGCTGCAGAAAAACAAGAAGGAAATCTTTTAGCTTTAGCCGTGAATGCAGCTCGTGAACGCGCAAGTATCGGAGAAATTAGTATGGCTTTAGAGAAAATTTACGGCAGACATAAAGCACAAACCAAATCTTTTAGTGGCGTGTACAGTAAAGAAATAAAAGACGATCAATCGTTTAAAAAAGCAAAAGAATTAGCGAACCAATTTGCAGAGTTAGAAGGTCGTCGACCACGAATTATGATCGCAAAAATGGGTCAAGATGGTCACGATCGAGGTGCCAAAGTTGTAGCGACCGGTTACGCCGATGTAGGTTTTGATGTAGATATTGGTCCGTTGTTTCAAACTCCGCAAGAAGCTGCTAAGCAAGCGGTAGAAAACGATGTTCATATTTTAGGAGTTTCATCTTTAGCAGCAGGGCATAAAACCTTGGTTCCGCAGGTGATCGAAGAATTAAAGAAACACGATCGCGAAGATATTATGGTAATTGTTGGCGGGGTGATTCCTTCCGCAGATTATCAATATTTATTTGATGTCGGAGCGGTAGCAGTTTTTGGTCCCGGTACTAAAATTAGTGATGCGGCGATTCAGATTTTAGAAATTTTAATAGATTCTGTGGAATAAATTATTGAATGTACTTTAATTAAACCTAGGCTTAAAAACTTTCAGAATTTTCGATGAATTTTTCTTTTCATTTTAACAATATAAATAATCATACTAGGTATAAATACAAAAAGTAGTAAAGAAAAACCGGTGTTTTGTATTATCACACCATAAGGCCAATGCATTAATTGCAGAACAGCACCGGTAACAGTTGCTAGAACATATAAAATACCGCTTGTAATGGCGAGTGTTTTCATATCTATTTATAATTCGTCTCTACTAGGGCGATCATAAATATACTTCGTCATCGTAGGTACAAAGAATAAAGCAAAAATCACTATTCCCATCACGATTAATATGTTACCATAATTCCAATGAAGAAATTTAAGGACGATACCAATAGAGATTATCGAAGTAGAAAGTGCACCTAATGTGAAAGCTATTTTTTTCATCTCAATAATTTAAAAATCTAAAATAACCGGTAATAACTTATAATAAAATCCCCAGTACAGGGGATTTTTATTTTTCACGAGAATTAGCAATTCTATAAAAAAATAGCTTAATTTATAGAAAAATCTATTCGAATGAACTTTCAACAGAAAATGTTGCGTGAAGACGCTTTAAAAAATAAAAATATCGTAGTGACCGGCGGTGGTAGCGGTTTAGGAAAATCGATGACCAAATACTTTTTAGAGTTAGAAGCTCAAGTAGCGATCACCTCTAGAAACATAGAAAAACTTCAAAATACTGCCAAAGAATTAGAAGATGAAACCGGCGGTAAATGTTTTGCGATACAATGTGACGTACGAAATTATGATGAAGTTGAACAAATGAAGAATGAAGCCATCGAAAAAATGGGCAGCGTTGACATTTTACTGAATAATGCCGCAGGAAACTTTATCTCTCCTACAGAGCGTCTTTCGGCTAATGCATTCGACACAATTATCGATATTGTTTTAAAAGGAAGTATAAATTGTACGCTTGCATTTGGTAAACATTGGATCGATAAAGGTGAAAAAGATAAAACTGTTTTGAATATTGTAACTACTTATGCTTGGACGGGTTCTGCTTATGTGGTTCCTTCAGCAACAGCAAAAGCAGGCGTTTTAGCAATGACGCGTTCGCTGGCTGTAGAATGGGCAAAATACGGAATTCGATTTAATGCTATTGCTCCGGGACCTTTCCCAACCAAAGGCGCTTGGGATCGACTCTTACCGGGTGACCTAAAAGATAAATTCGACTTGGCACAAAAAGTACCGCTTAAACGTGTGGGTGAACATCAGGAATTAGCTAATCTTGCGGCTTACTTAGTTTCAGACTTTGCAGCGTATATGAATGGCGAAGTAATTACCATTGATGGTGGTGAATGGCTTAAAGGCGCAGGGCAATTTAACTTATTAGAAGATATCCCAAAAGAAATGTGGGATATGTTGGAAGAAATGATTAGAAAGAAGAAAGACAAATAATTAACTCTAATTGTTAAAAAACATCTACAAGTTATTGTTTAAGCGTTTTCAATTGGTATAATTAATTGTATTTTTACCGTCTAAATCTTAAATAATTAATGGGTAAAATCATTGCTATTGCTAACCAAAAAGGCGGAGTAGGTAAAACCACTACTTCTGTTAACCTAGCAGCCGCTTTAGGGGTATTAGAGAAAAAAGTTTTGTTAATAGATGCCGATCCGCAGGCAAATGCAAGTTCAGGATTAGGGCTTGATGTAGAAAATGTTGAAGCCGGCACGTATCAATTACTAGAGCATACGCTTAAAGCTGACGATGCCATTGTACCGACAGAATCACCAAATTTAGATATTATTCCTGCGCATATCGATTTAGTAGCGATAGAAATTGAATTGGTCGATCAAGACCAACGAGAATCGATGTTAAGAAACGCTATTGTTTCACTTAAAGAAAAGTATGATTACATTCTTATAGATTGTGCTCCTTCGTTAGGTTTATTAACGTTAAATGCTTTAACGGCAGCAGATTCTGTAATTATCCCAATTCAATGTGAATATTTTGCATTAGAAGGTTTAGGTAAACTTTTAAATACGATTAAAAGCGTTCAAAAAATACATAATGTTAATTTAGATATTGAAGGCTTACTGCTAACGATGTACGATTCTAGACTTCGATTATCTAATCAAGTAGTAGATGAAGTTAAAAAGCATTTTGAAGAGATGGTTTTTGAAACTATTATTCAGCGTAACGTACGTTTAAGTGAAGCTCCTAGTTATGGCGAAAGTATTATTAATTATGATGCTGGTAGTAAAGGAGCTAATAATTATTTAAGTTTAGCTGAAGAAATTATCAAGAAAAACAGTTAGTGATTTATGGCGAAGGCAACAAAAAAGCAAGCATTAGGTAGAGGTCTTTCTGCATTATTAAAAGATCCCGATAATGATATTAAAACTGTTAAAGACAAAAATGCCGATAAAGTTGTTGGTAATATTGTTGAATTAGAATTGGAAGCGATAGAGGTAAACCCTTTTCAGCCTCGTACCAGTTTTAATGAAGATGCTTTGCAAGAATTAGCAACCTCTATCAAAGAGCTAGGCGTAATTCAACCCATAACAGTTAGAAAAACTGATTTTAATAAATACCAATTAGTATCGGGTGAGCGTCGTTTTCGAGCTTCAAAATTAGTAGGGCTAAAAACGGTACCTGCATATATTAGAATTGCTAACGACCAAGAATCTTTAGAAATGGCGTTGGTAGAAAATATTCAGCGTCAAGATTTAGATCCTATAGAAATTGCACTTTCGTACCAACGTTTGATCGATGAGATCGATCTTACACAAGAGCAAATGAGTGATCGCATTGGTAAAAACAGATCGACCATTGCCAATTACCTTCGTTTATTAAAATTAGATCCAATTATTCAAACCGGGATGCGCGATGGCTTTTTATCGATGGGCCACGGCCGTGCTTTAATTAATGTTGAAGACACAGAAGTTCAACTTAAAATTTACGAGAAAATTATTTCTGATGCACTATCGGTAAGAGATACCGAGCAATTGGTTAGATCGTATCAAAAAAACGGAAAAGATTTTTCTTCAAAAAAATCGGCTTCACCTAGCGTTCCTAAAGAAATTCAATCTTCAGTAAAAAACTTTTCAGAATATTTTGGTGCAAAAGTTGATGTAAAAGTGAATAAGAAAGGCAATGGAAAGTTAATCATTCCGTTCTCTTCCGAAGAAGACTTTAAACGTCTGCAAAAACTTATACAAGGTGAAGATTAAGATCTTATTAATTGTTTTCGCTATTTTTTCAACATTTCAGCTTAAGGCTCAAAAAGATTCTTTAGCCTTACGTACCGAAAGAATTGCTGAAGTAAATGACCAAGAAGGAAAATTTAAAGAATACAATCCGCTTGCTCCGGCAAAAGCAGCATTTTATTCAGCGATTTTTCCGGGTCTAGGTCAGATTTACAATGGCCGCTATTGGAAACTACCAATTGTTTATGGAGCATTAGGAACCAGCGTTGCCATTTACATACATAACGACGAACAATACAATCGCTATCGAGACGCCTATAAACGTAGATTAGCCGGTTATAATGATGATGAATTTCAGGGAGTACTCGAAAACGATCGATTAATAGATGCACAAAAGCAATTCAGAAGAAATAAAGAGCTTACACTTTTAGTTACCGCAGCAATTTATATTCTAAATATTGTCGATGCCAATGTAGATGCGCACTTGCAACAATTTAACGTAAGTAACGACTTAACATTAAATCCGGCGATCGATGTCGACCATATTAACAGAAACATCAACTACGGTTTATCACTCAACATAAAATTTTGATTATGAAGATTGCCATTTTAGGCTACGGAAAAATGGGTAAAACCATCGAAAAAATCGCTTTAAGTAGAAATCACGAGATCGTTTATAAAACTTCTTCTCCTATTGAAGTTGAAGAATTAAAAAAAGCCGATGTTGCGATCGATTTTAGTATTCCCGATGCGGCATTTAATAATATTACGACTTGTTTTAAGCATAACATTCCAGTGGCTTGTGGTACTACCGGTTGGTTAAACCGTTATGAGGAAGCTGTAAAAATTTGTAAAGAAGAGAACGGAGCTTTTATCTATGGTTCTAATTTTAGTTTAGGAGTGAATTTATTCTTTCAGTTGAATGAAAATTTAGCAGAACTGATGAGTAAATTTGATGAATATAAAGTAGATGTTGAAGAAATTCATCATACTCAAAAGCTCGATAAACCTAGTGGAACTGCTATTACTCTCACTGAAAGCATTCTTCAGCATACCGATAACAAAAGCTGGAAATTGATTGAAAATAAAGAAGAAGTAAACGATAAAGAAATACCGATAGTTGCCAAGCGTGAAGATGATGTAAAAGGAACGCACACCATTAAATATGCTTCTGCCATCGATGATATCGAAATTAAACACACCGCACATTCGCGTGAAGGTTTTGCTTTAGGAGCAGTGATCGCTGCAGAATGGTTGCACGATAAAACCGGTGTTTTCACCATGAAAGACGTGTTAGGTTTATAAAATGCGATGTAACAATCGTGAGTTTAAGCCTACTTATATAAAAAATAAAAGAAAATGACTTTAGTACAGTGGTTCATATTTTTTCTAGTTGTTCAACTAATTCATGGGTTTGGGACTTGGAAACTCTATAAAATTGCAGGTAGAAAAGCTTGGGAAGCCTTTATTCCTGTTTACAATGCAGTAGTTTTAATGAAAATGATCAACCGACCTTGGTGGTGGACGATCCTTCTCTTTATTCCTATTGTTAACCTTATTATGTTTCCGGTAGTTTGGGTAGAAACCGCTAGAAGTTTTGGCAAACATACTAAACAAGATACCTGGTTAACAATACTTACGCTAGGCTTTTATTTATATTATATTAACTACACGCAAGACGTTCAACATATTTCTGAACGAAGTTTAAAACCAAGAACAGAAGTTGGTGAGTGGGTAAGCTCAATTTTATTTGCTGTTGTTGCTGCAACAATTGTACATACGTATTTTATTCAACCTTTTACCATTCCCACGTCTTCGTTAGAAAAAACTTTATTAGTTGGTGACTTTCTTTTTGTGAGTAAGTTTCATTATGGTGCGCGTGCTCCACAAACCACGGTTTCTTTTCCGATGGTCCACGATACCATTCCGCTTTTAGGAATTAAATCATACACCAACAAACCGCAACTCCCCTACTTTAGATTTCCGGGATTTGAAGATATCGAGCGTAACGATATTGTGGTCTTTAACTGGCCGGTAGATACGGTTAGAAAATTTTTCGATCGTTCTGGTAAACATTATCAAAAACCGATCGACAAAAAATCTAATTATGTAAAAAGAGCTGTTGGTATCCCCGGAGATTCTTTAAAAATAGTAGATGGTAAAGTTTATATTAACGATGAAGCTTTAGTTTTACCAGATCGCGCAAAGCCTCAATATTCTTATATTGTACAAGGTAAAGGTCAAGGTTTTGATCTTAGAAATTTAGCGCAACGCTATAATATTACAGATCCTGTAGGTTGGTATAATCAATCTAAAAGACAGTTTAGATTTGTATCACTTTCTGAAGAATCAATTCAGAAATTTAAAAATCATCATAATGTTGCCTCAATTACTCGAATTATCGATTCGGTTGGTAAAACAGATCCTCGTATTTTCCCTTCAGCTAAAATGAATTGGAATCACGATCAAATGGGACCAATTTATATTCCTGAAGCCGGAAAAACTGTCGCGATCACTCCGCAATCTCTTCCTTTCTATAAAAGAATCATAGAAGTTTACGAAGGAAGCGAAATGGGACTTGACCGTAAAATTTCTGTCAACGGAAAACAAGTGCTTTTAAATAACGAGCCACTTAAGGAATATACTTTTCAGCAAAACTATTATTTTATGATGGGTGATAACCGTCATAACAGTGAAGACAGTCGTTTTTGGGGTTACGTACCTGAAAATCACGTGGTAGGTAAACCCATTTTTATTTGGATGAGTTACGATGGTAACGCCGACGGGTTCTTTAATAAAATTAGATGGGAACGTTTATTTACAACCGTTGGTGGTGATGGCAAACCGGTTTCTTACTTGTATTATTTTCTAATTGGATTGGTCATTCTTATCGGGTTTAATTTCTTTAGAAAACGTAAGAAAAAAGCTTAACTTAAATGAGTGCTATTGTTTTACATCCGGCATATTTCGGGTCTATTTTACAGTTTGCCCATTTAGCCCAGGCAGAAAAAGTTATTTTTGAAAATGAAGATAACTACCAAAAGCAAACCTATCGAAATCGCCAATACATTTATGGCGCTAACGGCTCTTTGTTGCTGAATATTCCTATAAAACATACCGGCAAGAAAAACATTCGACAAAAATATAAGGAGGTGAAAATCGAGCAAGATTTTAACTGGCAAACCATACATTGGCGATCCTTAGAAGCTGCTTACAGAACTTCTCCTTTCTTTGAATTTTATGAAGATGAATTAATTCATCTTTTTGAAAAAGAATACAAGTTTTTACTCGATTTTAATTACGATTGCTATCAAGCGGTTTGCGATTGTTTACAGTTAGAACAACCGCTTCAAAAAACGGAAGAATATATTCACGAGATCGAGCAACCAAATATCGTAGACAAGCGCTATTTGATCAATGCAAAATTAAAACCTACCGTAAAATTTGAACACTACACTCAGGTTTTCCAAGATAAATATGGCTTTATCCCTAACTTATCGATATTAGATTTACTGTTTAATGAAGGCCCGAATAGTTTAAATTATCTAGAAAATCAAGAGCTTTAAATAAAAGAAATGATGACCACAACAAGAAAAAGTTTAATGATCTTAAAATTGCTTCTTCTTGTTGCTATTTTAAAGAGTTGCGATAGCAATCAAACGAAAAATTCTTCAACACAGCTTCAAGAAAAATCAGCAGAAAATTCTCAGAATGCTGTTTTTCAACCCAACACTTTATTTGAACAACCCCATTCTAATTTAGATGGAATGGTTACCGAATTCGTAAGAAAGATCTATCAAGATCAAAGCGGAAATATTTGGTTTGGCACCAATGCAAACGGAATCATCGCCTATCGGAACAATTCTCTCGAAAGTTTTTACATTAATGAAAACTTCAATAAAAATAAAGGAGCTGTAAGAGCGATTACAGAAGATCATAAAGGTCAGATTTGGTTTGCTACTTCCAGTGGACTTATAAAATTTGACGGGGAAAATTTCACAGTTTACAGCGAGCAAGATGGTTTACCTGCCAATGAGCTTTGGAGCGTATTTATAGATAAAAAAGGATTAATTTGGTTAGGCACTACTGAAGGGATTTATCAATTTAACGGAAACAAATTCACCAAATTCAATTTACCAAAATCTGAAGTTAAAAAGCCTTTACCAATGCTAGCCAATAATTTAGTGTTTAAATTCTTGCAAGATCGAAACGGTACTCTATGGTTAGTGGTTGATGGTAATGGGATATATAAATATGAAAATGAAAATTTCACACAACTAACAAAAGAAACCGGTCTTACAGATAACAACATTGCAGATATTTTTGAAGATCAAAAAGGAAATATTTGGATTGGAAGCTTTAACGGTGGAGTAAGCAAATACGACGGAAAAACTTTTACCAATTTCACAAAAGAAAGAATTATTGATGGCAACGAAGTGTATAATTTCTTTAAAGATCACCAAGAAAATATCTGGTTCTCTGCTGAAAATTATGGAGTTTATCGATATGACGGGAAAAATTTTAAGCAATTTACTGCCAAAGATGGTTTAGCAACTAATACGATTCAGAGCATTTTTGAAGATAACAAAAAACAAATTTGGTTCGGTACTTGGCAAGGTCTAAGCCTTTATGACGGAAATGAAATTACAGATGCCAAAGCAAAAGAAACTTGGGTAAAATAGGCTAATCCTTGCCCTCCAAAGAAAATACACAAGAAATAGGATAATGATCTGAATATTTCACCTTCGGAAAGCTGTTAAACTGTCTCACCTTAAAAGCTTCATCAACTAAAATAGCATCAATACGCATCGGGATAAAATCGAAATCGAAAGTCTTTCCAAACGATTTTCCTTTTTCTTTAAAAGCATCTAAATGACCTTCAGAAAGCTTTCTATAGATATAAGAAAAAGCACTATTATTCATATCGCCACTAATCACAGATCTATATGGGCAAGCTTCCAAATTTTTTAAAATCTTTTTTACTTGTGCTTCCTGTTTTCTGAAAGAATTATCGATTCGACCGATGAGTTTTTCTCTTGTTTCTTCTTGAAATTCGCTTACTTTCGGTTTAATTTTTAAACTTTCTAGATGAATATTAATAAAGCGAATGGTGTCGTTCCCTACAGCAAGATCTACATAAATCGCATTATTATTAGAAGTTCCAAATCCGATCGAACCTTTATTTACGATAGGATAATTGGTATAGATAGCTTGCCCGAAACGCGTTTTTTTATCGGTTAACACTTCATATTTATACTGAAACTCATCAAAATCAACATCTGACCGTTGCTGATATTCTTGTAAACAAACCACATCGGGTTTTTCAGCTTCAATAAAATTGATAATTTGATTTGTTACCGAATCACCTTCGATCCAATTAAAGCGATTAAACTGTCGTACGTTATAGCTTAACAACTTTACGTCTTGAGGTTGCTTGGTATATTTTTCTGCACCAAATTTATACAAGGATAAAATATGATTAAAGCCCAATAAGAGTATAAGAAATGAGAGCAGAAAATGCTTCCGCAGTTTAACCACCCAATAAATTAAAAAAGCAATATTAATGACCAGAAGTACTGGCATCGTTAAACTTAACACAGAAAGGTAAGGAAACGAACTCGGCGGAATATACGGTAATAAATAGGCTAATAAAAGTGCCGTCGCAAAAAGCGAATTCACAAAAAAGATAACTTTATCAAAAAATTTTAAAGGCTTCATAGCACTTCAAAGTTAATCTTTGCCGGCGTTAAACAAAAAATCTTTTTCGGCTTTACTCAAACTTTCATAACCACTTTTACTGATCTTATCTAAAATTGCATCGATCTTTTGTTGCTTTTCTTTAGCTCCGGCAGTATGATGAGTGGTTTTTGAACTTTTACTTTTTGAAGAAGAATAGTTTTTGTTTTTGTAAACTTTCTTAAACGGAGTTTTCTCTTTTTTTGAGAATAGAGAAACTACACCATCTACTAATTTTTCAAACCAAGCGCCAATATCTCTCCCCTTTTGTAATTGAGTTGTATAAACATAACCTAACAAAGCACCACCAATATGCGCTAAATGCCCACCGGGATTATTAAATGGCATTTGTACAATATCTGAGATCACAAAAAAAGCAGCGATCCACCAAAGTTTTATACTTCCAATAATCATTAAACGAACACTCATATTTGGAGCCTGAGTGGTAACGCCTAATAAAACTGCCATAACTGCTGCTGAAGCTCCTAATAAATAAGAATTTCCGGCTCCGGCAAACGCAGGAAAAATATTGTAGCTTAACATAAACAATAATGCTCCGGCAATAGCTCCCAAAAAATAATAATTAAGTAAACGCTTCGGCGAGAAAAATGTAAGAAACATTCGACCTGAAAAATATAGAATAAGCATATTCGAAAGTATATGCCATATTCCGCTATGCATAAAAGCGTAAGTGATTAGCGTCCAAGGTTTATAGATAAATTCTCCAAGTTGCTTCGGAAAAACCAGCCATTCACTTAAATAATCCGGAATATTAAAGAGATAAAAGATCGCTTTGAGAAGAAAAACCACTACAAACACAAGCACATTTACCGCGATCAGCTTCTCCACCACGCCGGCCATATTGTAACGATATTGTAATTGGTCTCTAAAGTTCATCTTAATTCCAGCGATTAAATTGATTTTTCTTCCAGTAATACATGGTAATAAACCCGATTACTGCTCCGCCAATATGTGCCCAATAGGCCGTATTTGACGGACCTAAAAGTGTAGCTCCCGTCACTGCTGAATATACGTTTATTAAAAAATAACCTCCAATTAAATATTTCGCTTTAATCGGTATTGGGATAAACATAATGTATAATGGAAGATTAGGGTAAACTACTGCAAATGCCGCAAGTACTCCAAAAATAGCTCCTGAAGCTCCTACCATTGGCGTTACGTAAGCATCGGTAAGTTGCATTACAGTTTCTTGAGAAACGCCTTGGAAAAATTGATAGGAATTAGTTTGTACGGCTCTATCTAAACTCTCATAAATTTGACTTGGTTGTATTCCTGCATCGAGCAAAGCTTGATAAGCAGGATTAAATTCTAGGTAAGTAAATAAAATTTGAAGTCCTGCTGCTGCTAAACCGGAAGAGAAATAAAGAAATAAAAATCGTTGTTGCCCAACAGCTTGCTCTAAAACACTACCAAACATATATAAAGCAAACATATTAAAAAAGATATGCGATACATCACCGTGCATAAACATATGCGTCACCACTTGCCAAATACCAAAATTTTCATTCTCCGGAAACCAAAGTGCTAACATTTTAATCGCGTAATCGCCTAAAAACTGGCTTCCTACAAAAAAAAGAATATTCGCAATTAAAAGTACTTTTACCGTTTCTGTTATTCTACCCATTTACATGAATTTTTTTTCGAGCTCATCTACTGCTAACGTGACGAACACCTTTCGGTTAGACGGTGTTACATCGGGTTCTTTACAAGCAAATAAACCGTTTACAATTGCAATTTGTTCTACCGTATCTAAAACCGCGCCTGTTTTAATTGCCATACTTTTTGCCAAAGATTTTGCCAATAAGTCAGTTTGTTTAAAACCGCTTTCGGGTATTTCATTCTCAAAATCTGACAATAATTGGTCCAGTAAAATAGAAACTTCACTTTCAGAAATTAAATTCGGGATTCCTTTAATCTCTACTTCGTGATTTTCGATTCTGGCAAAAACAAAACCGGTTTGCTCTAACGAGTCTTTTAATTCTCGCAACATCGCCGTTTCTTGTTTTGAATATTGAAGAATTAACGGAAATAATAATTGCTGACTTATCGCTGCTTTTACCGTAATGCTTTTTAAAAGATCCTCATATAAAATTCGAGTATGCGCACGATGTTGATCGATCACTAACAAACCGGATTTTAAAGAACTGATGATATATTTTTTCTGAAGCTGAAACGTATTTCCCGATTCAGATTTCTTTTCATCTTCAAATAAACTTCCCGTTACTTCTTCACTTTCAAACTCTACATTGCTAAAATCTGCTTCTGGCTTAGAAGAATCAAATTCGGTATATAAAGCTTCCCAAGCACCTTCATTTTTCTTTGAGAAATTAGGCTGAAAATTACTTTTACCACTTGAAGTTTTTGCGGAAGTAGAGGAAGAAGATGAAAACTTCATCTCACTCTCAAACGGATTAAAATTTCGATCTACTTCTACGATCGGATGTTCCGCTTGTTTCTCTTTATAACTATATGGCGTGTCCAAATTGGCATCACGCTCAAAATCTAATACAGGAGCTACATTAAATTGCCCTAAACTATGCTTGATCGCACTTCTTAAAATAGCATAAAGCGCGTGCTCATCGTCAAACTTAATCTCCGTTTTTGTAGGATGTATATTGATATCGATTCTTTTAGGATCGATGTTTAAGTATAAAAAGTAAGAAGGGTAAGTTTTCTCTTTTAGCAAACCTTCAAAAGCTGCCGTTACCGCGTGATTTAGATACGGACTTTTAATAAAGCGATCGTTCACAAAAAAGAATTGCTCGCCTTTGGTACGCTTGGCAAATTCAGGTTTACCTACAAAACCTTGTACGTTTAAAATTTCAGTTTCTTCTTCAACAGGAACTAATTTTTCATTGGTTTTAGCTCCGAAAATATTCACAATACGCTGACGATGATTGGTACTTGGTAATTGAAAGATTTCACTCCCATTGTGATGTAACGAAAAAGCTAATTGCGGATGCGCTAAAGCCACACGCTGAAATTCATCAATAATGTGGCGCGTTTCTACCGCATTCGACTTTAAAAAGTTTCTTCTCGCAGGGATATTGAAAAACAAGTTTTTTACGCTAACTACCGTTCCTTTTGGCGTTACGCAAGGTTCTTGAGATTCTACTTTGGTACCGTTAATTTTAATTTCGGTACCTACTTCCTGCTCTTCTTGTTTGGATTTTAGATCGACGTGTGCAATCGCAGCAATAGAAGCTAAAGCTTCACCACGAAATCCTTTTGTTTTAAGTTGAAAAAGATCTTCTGCCATTTTAATTTTTGAAGTCGCGTGACGTTCAAAACACAAACGGGCATCGGTTTCACTCATTCCTTTTCCGTCATCAGAAACTTGAATTAAGGTTTTACCGGCATCTTTAATAAGTAGTTGAATATGGGTCGCTTCCGCATCGATCGCATTCTCGAGTAACTCTTTTACCACAGAAGCCGGGCGTTGCACCACTTCTCCCGCAGCAATTTGGTTAGCTACATGATCTGGAAGTAATTGAATAATGTCTGCCATTAATTTGCAAAGAAAATTGATAGATCAAAGTCAATTAAAAACAAGAAAAGAAATACTAGAATCGCAACGATCATCATAATTCTCTTGCTTGATTCTCGATCTGACTTTTCTTGAAATTCTGACCACGCAGATTTAAAACGGTTAACGATCCCGCCGGGACTTTCTACCGTTTTTCTGTACTGGTCGTACTTTGATTGTATTTTATAGGGATTCCCCTCGCCTTTATCGTCGTAATAGCGAGGACTGTAATTAAACTGCTTGTTCTTTCTTGTTTTTAAAATTCCCATAACTTTAGCTTATTTCAAAGTTACTAAAATCAAAAACAATGCCGCTCTAAAGCGGCAAATTTTGTTAACAGTAAGTAAGCTATGTGTTATTCTTTATAAAACTTAGCGTCTTTACGTAACTGCGCCATTTTAATGGCAGCTACTGCAGCTTCTGCTCCTTTATTACCGTGTTTACCGCCGCTTCTGTCGATAGATTGTTGCTTCTCATTATCGGTAAGTACGCAAAAGATCACCGGAATGTCTGATTGGATATTTAAATCTTTAATGCCTTGAGTTACGCCTTCACAAACAAAATCGAAATGCTTGGTTTCTCCTTGAATCACATTACCAACGGCTACGATTGCATCTAACATCTCAAAAGATTCTTGCATTTTCTTACAACCGTAAATTAATTCAAAACTGCCGGGAACATTCCAACGAACAATGTTTTCTTTTAAAACTCCGTTCTCGATCCAAACATCAAATGCTCCTTGAAAAAGGTTTTCTGTAATATCGTCATTCCACTCAGAAACAACAATCCCAAACCGAAAGTCTTTCGCGTTTGGGATTGTATTTTTGTCGTAAGCGGATAAATTTTTACCTGCTGTTGCCATATGTTATTTTAATGCTTTTGCCTGCCCTAAGTAAACTGCTGTTTTTTCAGCTTCAGGAGCATCGGCATATTCATCGTCGATTTTTGTTAAAAATTCTTCTGCTTTTGCACCTTCTCCTACTTCGATCGCTGTAATAGCAGCTTTTAATAAAAATTTAGGTGTTGTAAAATCGTTTGTACGCATATTAGCAGCTTTCTCATAATAACCTAAAGCTTCTTTAGGTTGCTCTAACTGGATAAATGCATCACCAATCGCTCCGGTTGCTAATGGCGCTAAAATTTCGTCTTCGCTAGAAAAACTCTCTAAATAATCTACAGCTTTATCATATTTACCGGTATTTAAGTAAGCCATACCCGCATAATAATTTGCTAAGTTCGCTGCTTTTGTGCTTCCGTAGTTATCGATAATATCTAAGAAACCAAATTTACCGCCACCACCGTTTAGTGCTAAATTATATAAAGAATCTTGAGCTTTACCAGAAGCATCTAAAGCATTTTCAAAATAAATTTGAGATTGAGAAATTTCGTTTGCAGCTTCTTCTTCTTTTGGTTGCTCGATAAACTTCTGATAACCTAAATAACCTAAGACTGCTACAATAACAACCCCAATAAAAATAAAGATAGGTTTTTGGTTACTTTCTAACCATTCTTCAGTTTTATTAGCACCTTCGTCAAGGTTATCAAAAACTTCTTGCGTAGTAGATTCTCCTTCTACATATACATTTTCATCTTCATTGATCTCTTCTTGCTCTTTTTCCGGTTTCGGCTTGTAGCCTCTTTTCTTATATGTTGCCATAAAATTATCTTAAATGATGCGCAAAAATATAATTTTTATTTATATATAAAAGAGATTTTTTTTGTTATTTTTCAATACTTTGCAGACTATAATGATTAGATTCTCGACCTGATAATTTCAACAAAAAACTACTGTTCTTCAAGTATTTATGCATTTAAAAAAACTTTCTTTACTGAATTATAAAAATTTTGAAACTGCAAATTTTGATTTTGACGAGAAAATAAATTGCCTTGTGGGTCATAATGGCGTGGGTAAAACGAATGTGCTCGACAGCATTTATCATTTGGCTTACGGAAAGAGTTATTTTAACCCCATCGCTTCACAAAATATAAATCATGAAGCCGATTTTTTTGTGATCGATGGTGAGTTTGAAAAATTAGAACGTTCAGAAAAAATAGTGGTTAGTGTAAAAAAAGGTCAGAAAAAGGTAATTAAACGAAATGCAAAAGCTTACGAAAAATTTAGTGAACATATTGGTTTAATTCCGGTAGTGATCATTTCTCCGGCAGATCGAGACCTTATTATTGAAGGTAGCGAAACGCGAAGAAAATTTATCGATAGTATTATCTCGCAAAACGATAAGGAATATTTAGAACTATTAATGAAATACAACAAAACCTTATCACAACGAAATTCTCTGTTGAAGTATTTTGCGGCGAATCATACCTTCGACAGTTCTACGCTCGATATTTACAATTTACAAATGAGTGAAATGGGTGAAATCATCCACCAAAAAAGAATTGATTTTTTAAACACCTTCACTCCTATTTTTAAAGAACGCTACCAAAGTATTAGTAATGCCAAAGAAGAAGTGAGCATTAAATATAAAAGCCAGCTTAGCGACGAAAAATTAAATGTTCTGTTTGAAAAGAATTTACGAAAAGATATGGCTTTGCAATATACCGGCGTCGGAACGCATAAAGATGATCTTAGCTTTAAAATTAAAGGGCATCCGGTAAAAAAGTTTGGATCGCAAGGACAACAAAAATCGTTTTTAATCGCTTTAAAATTGGCGCAATACGATTTTATGAAAGCCCAAAGCAAGGTAAACCCGATCTTATTGCTCGATGATGTTTTTGATAAATTAGATGAAAATCGCGTCGCACAAATTGTAGATTTGGTCACAAAAGACGATTTAGGTCAGCTTTTTATAAGCGACACGCACTCCGACCGAACCGAAAATGTGGTAAAAGCAAATGCCAATCAATATAAAATGATTCAACTATAAAAGATGAAATTGAAAAAATTAGCATACCTCTTACTAAGCATCATTTTTTGCTTGAGTTGCCAAGAAACTAAAAAAGAAGATTTAAACCAATTGAATGGTTATTGGGAGATTAAAAAAGTGAAACAAAAAAATGGAAAAGAAACTGTTTTTAAATTTAACGAAACGGTAGATTTTATTGAATTTAAAAACAACAAAGGCATTCGAACCAAAGTAAAGCCAAGCTTGCAAGGCGATTTTAAAGCCACAAAAGATGCTGAAAGTTTTACGATCACCAAAGAAAACGATCAATGGATCTTCCATTACAAAACAGCAATGGACGGATGGCAAGAAACTTTGCTTCGTTTAGATGAAAATGAATTTCAAGTACAAAACGACCGAGAAATAATTTATACTTACCAACGCTTTAACGGATATTTAGATGGCACGAAATGATGAACACCAATCGATAAGTGATGTTTTAAAAAACTTTGTCGATAAAAACAAATTACAAAAAGGCCTGGATCGCGTAAATGTGAAAGAAGTTTGGCAAGCGCAAATGGGTCCGGCGATAAATAAATACACCACTTCAATTAAGTTGAATAACGACACATTGTATATCGAGTTAAGCTCTTCGGTTTTACGAGAAGAACTGAGTTACGGTAAAGAAAAAATCATCAAGATGATGAATGAAGAATTAGGAAAAGATCTGGTGAAGAAATTAGTTTTACGGTAAAAAATTTCTTTGAACGATTGCCTGTAATCTGTCATTAAGTGTATCGTCAACCTGAACTTGATTCAGGTTCTCATCCTCAAATGTTTGAATTTTAAAATCTTAATGAGATTCCGGAACAAGTCCGGAATGACGCAAATCTCAATGATAAAAAATATTCAACTCTATAAAAAAAAGCTCGTTAGAAATCTAACGAGCTTTCTTTGTATTGCGTTTTGAGGTTTAGAATTGCTCTCTACCTGCAAAATGAAAATCTCCTTCGATTTTTGCATTTTCGTCGCTATCACTACCGTGAACTGCGTTTTCACCAATAGAAGTTGCGAATTTTTTTCTAATCGTTCCTTCAGCAGCTTCTTCAGGATTAGTAGCACCAATTAAGGTTCTAAAATCTTCAACTGCATTGTCTTTTTCAAGAATAGCCGCGACAATAGGTCCGCGAGTCATAAATTCTACTAATTCACCAAAAAACGGACGCTCTTTGTGTACTGAGTAAAATTCTTCAGCATCTCTAGTAGTCATTTGCGTTAACTTCATTGCTACAATTCTAAAGCCTGAAGCTGTAATTTGTTCTAAAATTGCTCCGATGTGACCGTTTTCAACCGCATCTGGCTTTATCATTGTGAAAGTTCTATTTCCTGCCATGATTGTATTTTTAAATTTTGTGCAAAAGTAATGATTTCCTTCGCAATACCTAAATTTCTAACATTTTAATAAACAAACTTCAGAAAATAAATTCAGAAATATTATAAATTGTATATTCGTGAGCTATGAATTCAACAGAAATTAAAGACCTAAAATCACTATTAGCAAGTCCTAAAAAAATAGTGATCGTACCGCATAAAAACCCCGATGGAGATGCGATTGGTTCTACCGTTGCGCTTTGTAATTTTCTAAAAAGTAAGCACCACGACGCCGTTGTGATTGCCCCTAACGATTATCCTGAATTTTTAAAATGGGTTCCCGGTCAAGAAAATGTACTTATTTTCGAAAAGAGCACCGAGAAAGCAACACAATTAATTAGTGATGCTGAAGTGATTTTTACCTTAGATTTTAATCATTTTTCACGCACCGGAATGATGGAAGAAGTTTTAGCAAAAACTGAAACCACTTATGTGATGATCGATCATCACCAACAACCAGATGATTATGCAAAATTCACTTATAGTGATGTAAGCTGTTCTTCTACGTGTGAAATGGTTTACAATTTCATTGAAATGCTCGATGAAACCGATAAGATTTCTCCTGAAATTGCAAGCGCTTTGTATTTAGGGATTATGACAGATACCGGCTCGTTTAGGTTTTCTTCAACCACCAGCAAAACGCACCGTGTTATTTCAAATTTGATCGATAAAGGTGCTAAAAACGCTAACATTCATCAAGATACTTTCGACAACAGTTCTTACGAGCGTATGCAACTTTTAGGTGTGGCGTTAAATAATATGAAAGTTTTTTCTGAATTTAAAACGGCTTATATTACACTTTCTCAAGAAGAGCTCGATAAACATAATTTTAAAAAAGGTGATACCGAAGGTTTTGTAAATTACAGCCTCGGAATTAAAGGAATAATTTTTGCCGCTATTTTTATTGAAAATAAAGCAGATAAAATTATTAAAATTTCATTGCGTTCTAAAGGAGATTTTGATGTTAACCAATTTGCAAGAAAGCATTTTGAAGGTGGAGGTCACATTAATGCTGCCGGCGGAAAAAGCGACCTTAACCTCAAAGAAACCACTCAAAAATTTGAGCAACTTCTTGCAGATTATGAAAATGAATTAAAAAATGAAGCTTAAAATTTTTACCGGTATACTTGCAGTTTTAGCTTTCGTAGGTTGTAAAACACCCGAAGCACGAGAGCCGGTTTCTCAAAACTCCGGTTCTTTTATACGAGAATCTGTAAAGAGAAATCAAAAATTAGTCGCAAAAGAAGAAGAGCGTATTCAAGAGATTATTCAAAAAGATACGGCACATAATTATATTTCTTCCAGCGATGGGTTTTGGTATTATTATAACTCTAAGGTTACTCAAGACACCATTTTTCCTGAGTATGGTGATCTAGTGAATTTCAATTACGATATTTCTACCTTAGAAGGGACCGCGATTTATTCAACAGAAGAAATTGGAACTCGAGAGTATAAAATAGATCAAGAAAATGTCTTTAACGGCTTACGCCAAGGTTTAAAATTAATGAAAGAAGGAGAAACGATTACTTTTTTATTTCCTTCTCATAAAGCTTTTGGGTATTATGGCGATCAAGAAAAAATTGGCAGAAACGTACCTATACGTTCTACCATTACTTTAAATAAAATTATAAACGAAGAACAATTAAATCAAAACGAGAATTTAAACACACCATGAAAAAACAAACACTACTTTTATTGCTAGCAGTAGCTTTTAGTGCTTTTGCTTGTCAAAAAGAGCAATACCCCGATTTAGAAGATGGTATTTATGCAGAATTTAAAACAAATAAAGGAACTTTTGTTGCAGAGCTTTTCTACAAAGCTACTCCAATAACAGTTGCTAACTTTGTTTCGTTAGCAGAAGGAAACAACCAAATGGTTGACTCTAGCTATAATGGAAAAAAGTTTTTTAACGGCTTAACTTTTCACCGTGTTATAAAAGATTTTATGATCCAAGGTGGTGACCCGCAAGGAACCGGACAAGGCGGACCTGGTTATAAATTCCCAGATGAATTTAATGATACTTTAGTACACGATACCAAAGGAATTTTATCGATGGCCAATGCAGGACCGGGAACTAACGGAAGTCAATTTTTTATTACATTAAAAGAAACTCCGTTTTTAAATAATAAACACTCTGTTTTTGGAGAGATCGTTAGTGGTCAAGAAATCGTAGATTCTATAGGAAGCGTAAAAACTGCTCAGCGTGACAAACCTGTTGAAGATGTAGTAATGCAAGAAGTTAACATCATTAGAAAAGGAGACGATGCAAAATCTTTTGATGCACCGATGGTTTTTAAACAAGAATTAGATAAGGTAGAACAGAGAAAAGAAGATGAAAAAGCAGCTTTAGAAAAAGAGTTAGAAAATCTTAGTGAAGGTTACGAAAAAACCGATAGCGGTTTACGCTACAAAATCACCGAAACTAATGAAGACGGCGAATCTCCAACTAGAGGGCAACTTGCAGAAGTACATTATACTGGAATGCTTACTAACGGGAAAAAGTTCGATTCTTCTTATGATAGAGATCAACCAATAAAATTTCCTATTGGTGTTGGTAAAGTAATCCCAGGTTGGGACGAAGGTTTAATGTTACTAAAAACCGGAGAGAAAGCAAGATTAGTAATTCCTCCACACTTAGGTTATGGTGGCAGAGATTATGGCCCAATTCCTGCCAATTCTATTTTAATTTTTGATGTTGAATTAATTAGTGTTGGGAAGTAACCTGAAATTTATCAGCTATTTAAATAATAAAAACCCTCATCAAATTGATGAGGGTTTCTTTTTCATAACAATTTTTTTAAGCTTTTTTACAGCTTTTTTACAGCTTTTCAATTTCGCTTTTTAACTCTGCTTTGGTTTTACCGGTTTTTTCTTGAAGACGGCCAAGCATTTCGTCGAATTTACCTTCAGAGTAGGTTACATCATCATCGGTCACCTCACCATACTTCTGTTTAAATTGTCCTTTAACTTGTTTCCATTTTCCTTCTAATTCCATCTTATTCATAGCTTTTAGTTTTAGTTGTTTAACAATGATTAAATTTACCGCTAAAAACTCTCGGGCTATGCTAAAGAAATCCCATTTTATTCTTAAGGCTTTGTTATTTTCTTATTTAAATAAATTTCAATATTATTTTTTAATTATCGTCAGTTTTACGTTTATCAGTTGCGGAGCGGGAAAAGCAAAAAAATCAGCATCAATTCAAGTCAAATTTTTAGACGATTATATAATTCCGACAAAACAATTTATGGAAGATGACGAAATTGGCGGGTTAAGTGGAATCGATTTTGATGGTGAAAATTATTACGTGGTTTGCGATGCTCCTTCATCCCCTCGCTTTTATCAAATCAGTATTAAAACATCGCTTCAAAAAATAGATACCATAATTTTTGAAAAGCAAATCGAGCTTCAAAATACTTCAGCATTTATTAAAAATAATAGATTCGATCTGGAGTCGATTCTTTATAATGCTGAAGAGAACCAGTTTATATTAAGTAGCGAAGGTTCTATTAAAAATGAAAAAAATCCTACCATATTTAGTGTAGATGCTCAAGGAAATTACCAATCACGTTACCAACTTCCCTCCTATTTTGCTGTGGAAGGCGATCAGGGCCCGAGACATAACGGTGTTTTTGAAGGATTATCGCATGCGATTAACAAAGGAGGAATTTGGACAGCAACAGAATTGCCTTTAACTGAAGACGGACCTCAACCTAAATTATACCGCACGAAATCTCCCGTAAGATTTACTTATTTTAATGAAGTGAATGAGGCAGAATTTCAATTTTCTTATCTATTAGAACCTATTCAAAAAATCCCTTATTTACCTTTTTCAATTAATGGAGTGACCGATATGTTAGAAATTGCACCTAAACAGTTTTTAGTTTTAGAACGTGCCTTTTCAGCAGGAAGAGGTAAACGAGCCAATTCTGTTTTACTTTTTAAAGCCGATGCCACTAATGCCAGCAATACTTTAGTCATCGAAAAATTAAAAGGGAAAATAAAAAAAGAGGTTATCCCGGCAACTAAAGAATTAATTTTCAACTTTAAGCAAATTCGAAAACGACTTCAACAACAACGCATCGATAATATTGAAGGGATATGTTTTGGAACAAAATTACCTAATGGTAACGCTAGTATTTTTGTGATCTCCGACAATAACTTTAATAGTTTTGCCCAACAAATCAATCAGGTAATTTGGCTAGAACTCGTTATGCCATAATTTAAGTTTTCCTTTTATATAAAGTTAACCGGGAATGCTTAACTTTAAAAATACTAAATTAAAGATTCGTAATAAATCGCTATCAGATTCCAGATCAAGTCTGGAATGACGCAAAATTATAATTATGGATAATTAATTATTAAAACTTGAAAAAATGAAATACCTATCACTGCTGCTAATCACGTTTTGTATGTTTAGCTGTAAAGAGCAACAACAAGAAAAAGAAAAGGAAGAAAAAATGGCCATTAGCGAAGCAGAAACCAATTTTAAACCTAAAGATACTACCATTTATTACTTTGTAAGACACGCTGAAAAAGATCGTGAAGCAGACACGAACGATCCGCATTTATTACCGGCAGGAATGCATCGTGCTAATTTTTGGGCAGAAGTTTTAAAAGATAAAAATATCGATTTGGTTTTTAGCACCAATTATCAACGCACCTTAGAAACTGCAAGACCTACGGCTGAAGAAGCTGAAGTTAAAATAGAACTTTACGAAGCCAATCATCTTTACAGTAAAGACTTTCAGCAGAAAACCAACGGAAAACGAGTTTTTATTGTTGGCCATCAAGATACGACTCCGCAATTCGTGAATAAGATTTTAGGGAAAAACAAATACCAACGTATAGCCGATGATGAAAATTCTGAATTATACACCGTAACGATTTATCCTGACGGTAAGAAAACCAGCCAGGTTAAAAAATTCCCACTACCGGAAGAAGATAATCAGGAGTAAAAATTTTCACACTAATAATGTATTCAAAATTAAATACGATTAGGTTTATGAGAAAATATTTCATCTGTATTTTCTTTCTTTTAATTTCCTCTATAGGTTTTTGCCAATCATTTGACAAGTATGATTTAAAGGGAATAGTGAAAGCTAATATAGATGTTGTAATCGGAGATCAATTTGATCAATATGATATTAAAGAAATAATCAAAGTAAATCCTTCATTGGTTACTGTAACTTCTACAAAATTTGATAAATACGATTATAAAAAATTTGTAAAATTAGGAGCAAGAGTAGTTATTAGAAATCAACTCAACAAATACGATATCAAAGAAATTATCGAAATTAATCCTTTGCTCGTCACCATCGTTGGCAACAAATTCGATAAATATGATTATAAAGATTTTGTTCGGTTAGGCGCAAGAGTTATTCTAAAAGATCAGTTTAATAAATATGATTTAAAAGAAATCATTAAAATCTCTCCTACGTTGGTTACTATCAATGCTACTAAATTCGACAAATATGAATACAAAGATTTTATGCGTTTAGGAGCTAAAATTGTCCTTAAAGATCAATTCGACAAATACGATTTAAAAGAGATTATTAAAATTTCTCCTTCGTTAGTGACTATTCATGCCACTAAATTTGATAAATACGAATACAAAGATTTTCTACGTTTAGGAGCAAAAATTGTAGTAACAAATCAATTTGACAAATACGATTTAAATGAAATTATTAAAGTCTCTCCTGCTTTGGTTACTTTAATTGCTACCCATTTTGACACATTCGATTCTAAAAAATTTGTTCGATCTGGAGCAAATGTCATTATAGGTGTAGCAACTGATGAAATTGATTATAACGCAGTACTTAATTAATAAACTTAAACGTTTTTAATTGCGTAAAATTCACTTCAGCTTTTGAATAAAAAAAATCGAAAATTAGTGGTAACTAACTTTCGATTTTAGTTTTAGTTATATTTCAACTTCAAAATTAAGCGCAATTACGCTCTAAAACTTCTACCTTGATGTCTTTATTTTCGATGGTTGAAAATAATTCTAATTCATTTTTTTCAAATAAATCGTCTAAATCTTGTAAAATCGGAGAAGCATTTTCTTGCGGAGCATAATTTTTATAATCTACAAAACGAATTCCCTCAATAGTCCTTGGGTTAGTAGCTTCTCTAAAACGCATTCCGCCACCATTTACGTGATACGAATACGCTAAATAATCTACCGTGTAAGAATCTTTATTTACCCAATACATATAGGTATCTTCAAAATCTTCGCCGCCGCCTTCTTGTGCAAAATTCACCTGAATTTCGTAATAGGCTTTTCCTTGTATAGAATCTTCAGCAACTAACTCTTTACGTACCGCAGGATCATTCAAACCAAATGGTAATTGCACAAAATAATGTACCGAGTTGATCGAATTTTTATATTTATTAGCAGTAGTATCTGCAAGAATCTCTTCTTCTTCATTTTTATAATAGGTAAAACCAATGTTGTTTACGGTTCCTAAAGTTTCGTTATCACTACTGTCTTGTTTTTTTCGGCTTAGCTCAAACATTCCGCAGTTACGAGTACTTTTATAAATAGCATCTCTAAATTTAAATTCGATGGTGGCCGTTTCATATCGATTTCCACCGGCAGAATCGATAACGGTATTCATAATTTCTGCTCCTTTTCCGCCATCTTGAGGTGGTGGCATTTTATTACTTTTTTCTTCTTGTGCTTCAACCTTTTCGGGTTTCGGATCGTTTTTACAAGCGATTAGGGTAACTATTAACAGAAGAAGCGTAATTATTTTTTTCATTGTATATTTTATTAATCTTATCGCAAATGTAGGCAAACCATAAATTTATCGATAGAGTTTAACCAAAAACTTAAGCACCTTCTTTACTATTTTGTAACATTTATTTCTTAAAGAAGTCCTATAATACAGAAGAGTTATTCTAAATTGAAAAAAGCTTACTATTTTAGCGTTTACTATGCAAAAGAACAACATCAACATTAAAAATAGAAAGGCTAAATTTCAATACGAAATACTTGATAAATACGTAGCAGGTATAAAATTAGCCGGTACAGAAATTAAAGCCATTCGCGAAGGTAAAGCCGGTATTGCAGAAAGTTTTTGTGAGTTTCACCGAGGAGAATTGTACGTGATCAATATGCACGTCGATGAGTATTCTCACGCTACACACTTTAACCATACCCCTAAAAGTGAGCGTAAATTATTACTCAACAAGCAAGAACTTCGCAAACTCGAAAAGCAAATCAATCAATCGGGTTTAACCATTATACCGCTTCGATTATTTATTAATGATCGTGGCTTGGCCAAATTAGCAATAGCTCTTTGTAAAGGTAAAAAGACGCACGATAAACGTGAATCGATAAAAGATCGTGAAAACAAACGTCGTCTAGACCGTATCAAAAAAGAGTATAACTAATTTGAACCAACAACATTTTGAAAAGACTTTTACTGCTAACACTCCTGTTACATTCTGGGGGGATTTCTGCCCAAGTGGTAGGTGAAATTACCGATACCAAAGGTGAAAAATTACCTTACGTAAATATTTACCTTGAGAATAGTTTTACAGGAACTACCTCTAACCAAGAAGGTAATTACGAATTAGAAATTAGCAAACCGGGAGATTACACGATCGTTTACCAGTTTCTAGGTTACAAAACGCAAAAGAAACAAGTAAACATTCAATCTTTCCCATATACGATAAACGTTAGTCTGGCTGAAGAGTCGACCAGTTTAGAGGAAGTAGTAATTAATTCTGATGAAAATCCTGCCGATCGTGTTATTCGGAAAGCAATTGCTAACCGAAAGAAAAACCTAGCCAAAGTTGAAGCTTATACGGCCGACTTCTATTCGCGCGGAATTTGGAAAATTGAAAATGCTCCAGAAAAAATTCTAGGGCAAGAAGTGGGTGATCTGGGTGGCGGACTCGATTCTACCCGAAGCGGAATCGTTTATCTTTCTGAAACAAAATCGAAAATAAAATTTAAAGCTCCCGACGATTTTCACGAGAAAATTATCGCTTCTAAAGTAAGTGGCGACGACAATGGTTTTAGCTTAAACAGCGCGCAAGATGCAGATTTTACTTTTTATAATAATACGATCGAATTAAATGCTGAACTGGTTTCCCCTATCGCCGATTATGCGTTTAACTATTACGACTACAAATTAGAAGGAATTTTTTACGACGATCTGGGCAACTTGGTGAATAAAATTAAAGTGATCCCCAAACGACCTAAAGACCGCGTATTTTCTGGAACCATTTATATTCTGGAAGATTCTTGGGAAATTTATGGGATCGAGTTAACCACGACCGGAGAATCTACACAAATCACTCCGATTGAAACCTTAGTTTTCAAACAAAATTTCACCTATTCAGAAAAAGATGAACTTTGGGTAAAGCTTTCGCAAACCGTAGAATTCACCTGGAAAATTTTTGGGATTGGTGGGAACGGTCGTTTTTCTGCCGTGTATAGCGATTACGATTTTAATCCGCAATTTACGCGGGAAGACTTCAGTAATGAGATTTTAAGTTTTGCTGAAAATGCTAACGAAAAAGACTCGATGTATTGGGAAAAAATTAGACCGATCCCGTTAACTACAGAAGAAGTTGATGATTACATTAGAAAAGACAGCATACAAGAGCGTAAAAACTCGCGCGTGTATAAAGATTCTGTTGATCAGGTAAGAAATAAATTTAAAATTACCGATCCGCTTTTTGGTTATAGCTACAGAAATTCTTTCAAACAATATTCTTGGAATATTAGCGGACCAATAGAAGGTATTCGTTACAACACCGTACAAGGTTGGAACACCACGGTAAACGCCAATTTCACCAAATGGGAAGAAGATTACAATAAATATTGGGGTTTAAACGCTTCAGCTAATTATGGTTTAGCAGACGATCGTTTACGTGTAAAAGGTGGTTTTATTAAAAAATTCAACAATAAATCGAAACCCTATTTTACTTTAAACGGTGGGATCGAAGCAAAGCAAATTAACGATACCGAACCCATTTCAACGTTGGTAAGTTCTGTAGCTTCTATTTTATTCGACAAGAATTACTTAAAAATTTACGATCGTACATTTGTAGAAGCACGCTATTCAGAAGAAATTTTTAACGGCTTTAGATTATACGCCAATGCTTCTTTTGAACGCCGAAGCGCTTTGTTTGATGATCCTGAAATTATTGAAGATGAAGATGAATTTACCGCCAACAATCCGCTGGCGCCTAACGATTTTGATTCTGCTCCGTTTGAAGATCATAACATTGCTAAAATTGGCATCACCGGAAGAATTAACTTCAACCAGAAATACTACAATTATCCCGATGGTAAATACAATGTAACTAATTCTGATTATCCAACGCTTTACTTCAGCTACGAAAAAGGCTTTGCTGCAACTGTTGACGATTATAATTTTGATCACTTTAAAATTATGGCCAACCAACGAGTGAGTCTTCAGAATAAAGGAGATTTTGAATACAGTTTAAAAGGAGGTAAATTTTTAAACGGTGAAAATATTTCGTTGGTAGATCATCAACATTTTAATGGCAACCTAACTCACGTAAAATTAGATCCAAGCATCAATCAATTTAACCTTCTGCCCTATTACGGCTATAGCGCGAACGATACTTATGGCGAGTTTCACGCAGAGCATAATTTTAAAGGTTATCTGCTAGGGAAAATTCCTCTACTCAGATCGCTTAATTTTAATACAGTAATTGGAGTGAATTCTTTATGGACAACCGGAAATAAACCTTATTCTGAATATTCTGTCGGGATTAGCAACATTGGTTTTGGTAAATATAGAATCTTACGCTTAGACTACGTAAAAGCTTACCAAGGCGGCTGGCAAGATAGCGGCGTAATGTTTGGTTTAAGTATCGGAATGTAAATTTTTAAAATACGAATTACTTATTAAAGGCTGTGTCACTCTGAACTTGATTCAGCGTCACATCCACAAAGTATTATAATCGAAAAAGATGAAACAACAAAAGTACAAGTGCTTGCACAAACTTATTTGGTTAGGTAGCATCTCTTTACTTTTGTTGTCTTTTATTCCAAAATTATTTCCCGATTATTGGTATACCGATATTTTTTCAAATTTTAAGTTACAATATTTAATAGCTTCCGTTTTCTGTTTAGTAATCGTATGGTTTCTATTTCGTCGGAAAATTTTAGTAAGTTTCTTATTGATTTTAAGTATTGGGTTCAACGCTTATTATATTCTACCTTATTATTTTAATACTGAAGAGGAAAGTATTAAGATTGAAGATCACTTAAAAATTGTGAGTATCAATTTACTTTCTAGCAATACTAAAGTAGATTTAGTAGAAGCTTACATCAGTAAAGAAAATCCTGATCTAATTGTTTTGATGGAATTTACACCGCAATGGAAGCGTTTACTGCAAAAGACCATTTCAGCCTATAGTTTTAATCATTTAGAACCTCGAAACGATAATTTTGGAAATGCTATTTTAAGTAAAAATCCCATCGAAGCAAAAACAGATTACTTTCAACATAATCAAAAACCTTCGATCGTAAGTCAATTGAATCTCAACAATAAATTACTAACCATTATCGCTACGCATCCTCTGCCGCCATTAGGAAAACATGCGTTTGAACTTCGAAACCAACATATGGATTACCTTATTAAAAATCGCTCAAAATTTTCAGATCATTTGGTAGTGGCAGGCGATTTTAATAATTCTTCTTATTCTAATCATTTTCAAAAGCTTTTAAAAAGCGATCTAAAAGACAGTCGCTTAGGTTTTGGTTTACTCCCCACTTGGCCGGCTAGTATTTCTTTTCTTCGAACTACATTAGATCATATTTTAGTTTCTGAAAACATTAAAGTGCTCGACAGAACTGTAGGAGAAAATATAGGTTCAGATCATTTGCCTATTTCTGTAGAAATTGGTTTTTAAATAGACTTTCTTAAATTCTTTTATCTTTGAAGTTCTAAATTGAACATTTTTAAAAATGAAAAACTTTTATTGTTTAGTTTCCGCAGTTATTTTACTAATAAGTTGTAATCACAAAGAAAATTCAACTTCAACCATCAAAACCGTTGCAGCGATGAAAGATGTGATGTGGAAAGGTGAATTGCAAGGAAAGATAAATTTAGATACGATTTCAAATCAAAAAGGATTATACGGTTTAGGACCAATAAGCGAATTGACCGGTGAAATTCTAATTAACGACGGAACGATTTATACTTCAAAAGTAACTTCAGACTCTACGATGATCGTTGAAAAAAACAAGCAAGTTGAAGCTCCGTTTTTTGTCTACGGAAACGTCACAAACTGGCAAGAAATTGAACTCCCGAAAGAAGTTATAGATTTAAAAACACTCGAAAAGTTTATTGACGAAACCAAAGCAGATGCCAAAAAACCTTTTGTTTTTAAACTGAAAGGAATGGTCGATGCTGCTAAAATTCATATTCAGAATTTACCTAAAGGCACAAAAGTTTCTTCTCCTAAAGAGGCGCATCAAGGTCAGGTAACTTATCATTTAGAAGATGAAGAAGTAGAAATTATTGGTTTCTTTTCTAGAAAGCATCAAGGTATTTTCACGCATCACGATTCATTTGCACATATGCATTTAATTACAAGTAATGAAGAGAAAATGGGACATTTAGATGCGGTTCAATTTCAAGACTTAAAATTGTATTTACCTGTAGAAAATTAATTTTTATCTTCTAACATCGGTACAAATCGAAACTCTCCAAATTCTTTCTTTTCAAACTCTTTGGCAGATTTTCTAATAAAAAGTGTCATAATTTGCGGGTCGTCACCTACAGGAATTACTAAACGGCCACCAACTTTTAGTTGCGCCAATAATGGGTTAGGTACAAAAGGTGCTCCGGCAGTAACAATAATTTTATCAAATGGAGCGTAAGTGGGTAAACCTTTATAGCCATCGCCAAAATTTAGATATTTTGGTCGGTAACCTATTTGAGTAAGAAAGCGTTTAGTTTTCACATATAATTCTTGTTGGCGCTCAATAGAATAAACTTTTGCGCCTAACTCGCATAATACTGCTGTTTGATAACCGCTACCGGTACCAATTTCCAGAATTTTTTCGCCGGGTTGCACTTGTAATAATTCAGACTGAAAAGCAACAGTAAAAGGTTGTGAAATAGTTTGTTCTGCCGCGATCGGGAAAGCCTTATCTTGGTAAGCGTGATCTTCAAAAGAGCTATCCATAAATAAATGGCGTGGTATTTTAGCAATAGCTGCTAAAACTCCTTCGTCACTCACGCCTTTGGCTTTTACTATTTCTACGAGTTGTTTACGTTTTCCTTGATGTCTAAATGTATCTTTCAAAAGCAGATTATTTGAAACAAAAATAGCCAATTTCAACTAAGAATTTTGGCTATTCAATTTCAAAAAAACGAGTAGTTTTTAACATTCGTGGTAAATAATTCAGAATGAATTACTTTAAGTTTGTGTTACATACTTATGGCCAAACTTCCGTTTTTGTAATATCCTTTCTCTATAATTTTCCCTTCTTCATCGATAAAAAAGCCGTAACCTTCTTGCGATCCTTTTTTCCAGAAACCTATATATCTATTTCCGCTGGGATATTTGTAAACTCCAAATTGTTCACGAATGCCGTGTATAAATTGTCCAAAGTACTGTCCGTTATCATTATACGTGGTCAAAGCCGGATATAAAGTTCTTTCAAAAGCAAAAAAACCAATGGTAACTGAATTAATTTTGGTGTTCTTCTTCACTCCAAAACCATTGAGACAATCGCCTACACAATTTAGAGCGTTGGCTTTGTTCGCTTGGTACATTCCTAAATTATCTTCAACAGGAACTCCTTTTTCGTAAGTTTTTGCCCAAGTTATATTTCCGTTTTTAAATTGAAAAGCGCCTCCTTCCGGCTCTCCTTTTCTATAATTTTGAAGCGTAACGGTAGCATCTAATTGGTTAAATGTGATCACAGAACCATCTATTTGATGTTTTTTATTGTAGCTTTTATATTCTATGATTCCGTTAGCTTTATGCGACATATACGGGCCAACAACGAGGTTATTCATAAAAAAACCGTGAATTACATCTCCATTATCTGTTGTGATGCTTTTAAATTCAATTTGATCAAGATCTTTCTTTTTGATCTGTTTGGCAAAATCGATTTGAGCTTGAATAGAAAACGAACAGAAAATTAAAATTAAGAGTAGTGTTTTTTTCATCATAAATTATTTAGATGATAAAACTCTGAATTTAGGTGAAGTTAAGAAATAAGGCAATTGACCTATTTCTATAAAATTACTGTTGCACCTTTAAAAGAAATAGTATTTTTGTGTAAAACATTTAAAAAATATGCTGAAAGTAGGAGTTTTAGGCGCAGGACATTTAGGTAAAATACATTTGCGTTTATTAAATCAATCTGAAAAATATGAACTCGTAGGTTTTTATGATGCTAATGAAAAATATGCAGAAGAAGTAGCTGAAGAGTTTAACTACAAAAATTTTAAAACCATCGACGCCTTACTGCAAGAAGTAGATGTGATCGATATTGTAACTCCTACCCTTTCTCACTACAATACTGCTGTAAAAGCGGTTGAAGCAGGCAAACATTTTTTTGTTGAAAAACCCATTACCAATACGGTTGAAGAAGCCGAACAGCTTACCAAAATGGCAAAAGCCAAAGGCGTAAAAGGTCAAGTTGGTCACGTAGAACGTTTTAATCCGGCTTTTCAGGCAGTGAACGAAAAGATCGATCACCCGATGTTTATTGAAGCGCACCGATTGGCAGAATTTAATCCGCGTGGTACCGATGTTCCTGTGGTTTTAGATCTCATGATCCACGATATCGATGCGATTTTAAGTGTGGTAAAATCGAAGGTGAAGAAAGTAAACGCAAGTGGAGTTTCTGTAATTAGTGACACTCCAGATATTGCTAATGCTCGTATCGAATTTGAAAATGGTTGTGTTGCCAATCTAACTGCCAGCAGAATTTCACTGAAAAACATGCGCAAATCAAGGTTCTTTCAGCGTGATGCATATATTTCTGTAGACTTTTTAGAGAAGAAATGTGAAGTAGTAAAAATGAAAGATGCACCGCAACAACCCGACGAGTTTGCGATGATTCTTCAAAATGCCGAAGGCGTAAAAAAACAGATCTATTTCGATAATCCTGAAGTAGATGAAAACAACGCCATTTTAGACGAATTAGAAACTTTTGCAGATGCTATCAATAATAACACCACACCAATCGTCACTTTAGAACAAGGTACAGAAGCTCTTCGAGTAGCGAAAATGGTGATCGATAGTTTTGATGAATAAAAAAATGAACAATCATAAATAAATTGAACATGAAAAACATAGCAGTTATCGGAGCCGGAACAATGGGAAATGGTATCGCACATACCTTCGCCCAGTTTGGTTACCAAGTAAATCTAATCGATATTTCTGAAGCAAGTCTAGAAAAAGGAATCGCTACGATCACCAAAAATTTAGATCGTATGCTTGCCAAAGAGAAAATTTCTGAAGACGATAAGCAACAAACCTTAGCCAATATTTCTCAATTCACTTCCTTAGAAGAAGGCGTAAAAAACGCAGATCTTGTGGTGGAAGCTGCTACCGAAAACGAAAAAATTAAACTGGACATTTTTAGAAACTTAGATGAAGTTTGCCCAGAATATACAATTCTGGCTTCAAATACCAGTTCTATTTCGATTACCAAAATTGCTTCAGTAACCAAAAGACCTAAGCAAGTGATCGGGATGCATTTTATGAATCCGGTACCGATTATGAAATTGGTCGAAATTATTAGAGGTTACAATACCACAAACGAAGTAACCAACACGATTATGGAGCTTTCAACTAAACTCAACAAAGTTCCTACCGAAGTGAATGATTATCCAGGTTTTGTAGCGAATCGTATTTTAATGCCGATGATCAACGAAGCTATTGAAACGCTTTACAATGGTGTTGCCGGTGTGCAGGAAATCGACACGGTAATGAAGTTAGGAATGGCGCACCCAATGGGACCTTTACAATTAGCAGATTTTATTGGTTTAGACGTTTGCCACTCGATTTTAGAAGTAATGTACGACGGCTTTAAAAATCCGAAGTACGCTCCTTGCCCATTATTAGTAAATATGGTAAGAGCCGGTAAATTAGGCGTGAAATCTGGTGAAGGTTTTTACGACTATTCAGAAAGTAGAAAAGCAGAAAACGTATCTACACAATTTAAAGCTTAAGCAAATTTATGCCCAACATACTTCCCTTTCGAGCTGTACGACCTACGCGTGATAAAGTGAGTTTAATCGCATCACGCTCTTACCAAAGTTATACACAGGCCGAAAGGGAAGCTCGTTTAGATAACAATCCGTTTTCATTTTTACACATTGTAAATCCCGGTTATAAATACCATAAAGAAATTTCGGGACCAGAGCGTTTTCAATTGGTTAGAAACCGCTACCAAGAGTTTAAAGAAGACAATATTTTTATTCAAGACCCAAAACCTTACTATTACGTTTACCGCATTATTAATCGTGAAGGTGAACAGTTTACAGGTATTATCGCGGCAGCAAGTGTTGAAGATTATAAAAGTGACTGCATCAAACGTCATGAAGACACGATTTCATTTCGTGAAGAAACCTTTAAAGACTATTTAAAAACGGTTGGTTTTAATGCAGAACCTGTCTTACTCACACATCCTGAAAACTCGGTGTTAGCTGAAGTTATTTCAGAAATTACAAAAACCCGAGCAGAATTTGAGTTTACCACCACCTATCGCGATACGCATTATTTGTGGTTATTAGAAGATGAAGCTAAAATCAAGAGCATTCAGCAAGAATTTTCGGCGATGGAATGCTTGTATATTGCCGACGGTCATCATCGTTCGGCTTCTTCATTTTTATTGGGTGAAGAATTAAAAAATCAAAATCCAAAACATACAGGAAAAGAAGCGTACAACTTTTTTATGACGTATATTATTCCTGAAAAAGAATTGCGCATTCACGAGTTTAACCGTTTGGTAACCGATCTTAACGGACTTTCTAAAGAAGAATTTCTTATTCAGTTAGATGCAAAATTTAGAATTGAAAATCGCGGATTAGAATATTTTCGACCTAAAAAGAAGCATCAATTCAGTATGTATTTAGAAGGTGAATTTTATTCACTTCAGCTTCGAAAATCGGAGTATAATTTTAAAGACGCCACTTCTAAACTCGATGCAAAAATCTTGTACGAGACTATTTTAAATCCTATTTTAGGTATTGAAGATTTACGAAACGATAAACGCATCGATTATTCTCACGGTAAAAACGGAATGGCTTACGTAAAAGGAAAAGTAGATGAAGGAGCTTTTAAAATTGGTTTCGGGATGTTGCCGGTAAATGTAGAAGAGATGAAGCAAATTGCCGATGAAGGTTTAACGATGCCTCCAAAATCGACCTACATTCAACCCAAATTACGAAGCGGTGTTACAATTTATGAGTTTCAATAATTCAGAAAAAGAATTCAATAAAAAATGGCTAGCATAAAAGAAAATATCACCAAATATAAAGAAGAACTTCCAGAAGAAGTTTGCTTGGTTGCGGTTTCTAAAACCAAACCTAACGAAGATCTGTTAGCAGCTTACGAAGCTGGGCAACGCGTATTTGGTGAAAATAAAATACAGGAAATGACCGATAAGCACGAGGCACTTCCTAAAGATATCGAGTGGCATATGATTGGTCACGTGCAAAGCAATAAAGTAAAATATATGGCGTCGTACGTGCATTTAATTCACGCGGTACATAAATTAAAATTGCTGAAAGAAATTAATAAACGAGCTCAAGAACACGATCGTGTGATCGAATGTTTATTACAAGTGAAGATTGCTGAAGAAGACACGAAATACGGAATGGATGCTGAAGAAGTAGATAAAATTTTAGCTTCGGAAGCTTATCAAGCCATGGAAAATGTAAAAGTTGTTGGTTTAATGGGAATGGCAACCTTAACCGACGACGAAAGCCAAATTGATCAAGAATTTGCTTTCTTAAAAAAGAAATATGATGAAGTTGCCGCTCAAAACCCCGATTTTAAAATTTTATCGATGGGAATGAGTGGTGATTATCCTATTGCTGTAAAAAACGGTAGCAATATGGTTAGAATAGGAAGCTCTATTTTTGGAGCTAGAAATTATAATTAGAGGAGAGATTTTTTGTACGCAATTGTAGATATAGAAACCACCGGCGGAAAGTATAACGAAGAAGGAGTCACAGAAATTGCCATCTATAAATTTGATGGTCACGAGGTGGTCGATCAATTTATAAGTTTGGTAAATCCCGAACGTCCCATCCAGCCTTTCGTGGTTAATTTAACAGGAATTAATAACGAAATGTTGCGCAACGCACCGAAGTTTTATGAGGTTGCCAAGCGCATTGTAGAAATTACGACCGATTGCACCATCGTTGCCCATAATGCCAAATTTGACTATCGCATTATGCGTTTGGAGTTTAGACGTTTGGGTTACGAATTTCAGCGGCAATCTCTTTGTACGGTCGAACTTTCTAAAAAACTTATTCCTAATATGCCTTCGTACAGTTTAGGCAAATTGGTAAAAAATTTAGGCATTCCGCTAACCGATCGTCACCGTGCGAGTGGCGATGCTTTGGCAACGGTAAAACTTTTTAAATTACTGCTGCAAAAAGACTCGCAAAAAGAAATTATTAAGCGTTCAGTACGTAGCAACCCGAAAAATAATTTAGATACAAAGCTTATTCAAATTATTGATGAGTTACCTTCTTCTACCGGTGTTTATTATATGCATAACGAAGCGGGAGATGTGATTTATATTGGTAAAAGTAAGAACATAAAAAAACGTATTAATCAGCATTTCACTAATGACAATCATAAATCGAAGAAAATTCAGAAAGAAGTTTATACGGTAACTTACGAGAATACCGGAAATGAATTATTGGCCTTGCTGAAGGAAAATGAAGAAATCAAAAAAAATAAACCGATTTATAATCGCGCGTTAAAGAAAGACATTTTTAATTATGCTTTGTATCGCTCGAAAGACAAAGACGGGTATATTCAATTTAGAATTGGCAAAGCTTCGCCAGATAAAGAAAACATTACCACGTTTACCAATATATCTCAGGCCAAAAGCACTATGGAACGTATCGTAACTGAATTTGAACTTTGCCAAAAACATACCGGTTTGCATAAAACTAGCGGTAGTTGCTTCAACTTCAGCATTAAAGAATGTTATGGTGCTTGTGTAGGAGAAGAATCTGTAGAAGCTTACAATGAACGTGCACAAAAAGTGATCGATAAATATTCTTATGAAAATAAAAACATGCTTGTGATCGATCGTGGTCGTGATGTCGATGAAAAAAGTGTGATTCTTATCGAAGATGGTAAATTCTGCGGAATGGGTTATTTCAACTTAAATTTTCAGATGAACAATATCGATATGGTGAAAAATATTATCACGCCCATGAAAAACAATCGCGATAGTCAGCATATTATTCAGAGTTACTTACGCAAGAATAAACCTTATAGAATTGTAGAGTTTTAATTATAATTTTATTTGTAACTAATTTATAATATTTTCGAAGTTGTCTTGCTGAAGCTGCCCAAAACACTTCAGCTTGACTAAAAACATAAAACTAAAATTTATTGAAAACTACCTCTAAAAATAGCTCTTGGCGAGAAAAATTACACGAAGTAATTTACGAAGCAGACACGCCGGCCGGTAAAGCTTTTGATGTGGTTTTACTCATCATCATTTTTCTAAGCATCATTATTGTGATGCTCGAAAGTGTAAAAGGCCTCGATGCTTGGCTTTACGATTATATGTATGTGGCTGAATGGATCGTGACCATTCTTTTTACGATCGAATATATCGCCAGAATTATATGTATAAAAAAACCTACCAATTATATTTTTAGTTTTTATGGATTGATCGATTTTTTCTCGACCATTCCGTTATATGTTGCTTATTTTTTTCCGGGAAGTGCGACTGCATTAATTACGGTGAGAGCTTTAAGATTGCTAAGAGTATTTAGAATCTTAAAAGTTAGTAGATATATTGGTGAAGGCGATCGTTTAATGCAAGCCTTAAAAGATAGTCGCGCAAAAATTTCTGTTTTTCTGTTTGCGGTGCTTATTCTTTGTCTCATTTTTGGGACAGCGATGTATATGGTAGAAGGTGCTGAAAGTGGTTTTACCAACATTCCCGTAAGTTTATATTGGTGTATTGTTACGCTCACTACGGTTGGTTTTGGTGACATTCATCCTATCACTCCACTTGGTCAATTTTTAGCTTCGGTAATTATGATCTTAGGTTATGGTGTAATTGCCGTACCTACCGGAATTGTAAGTGCAGAATTTTCTAAAGGAGAAAAAAACAACAAAAAAAGTTTTTCTAACAATACACAATCTTGTTATCATTGTCACGAATCAAAGCATTTAGATGGCGCTGATTATTGCCATAATTGCGGATATCCTTTAAATCGTGAAAAATAAAACGCTTATTTCTGTTGTTGGGCCAACCGCTATTGGTAAAACTTCTACCGGTATTGCATTAGCTCAACATTATCAAACTGAAATTATTTCAGCAGATTCTAGACAGTTTTTTAAAGAAATGGAAATTGGTACTGCGGTTCCATCTTCGGAAGAATTAGCGGCGGCAAAACATCATTTTATTCAGCATATTTCTGTGGAAGATAAGTATTCTGTAGGAGATTTTGAAACTGAAGCAATTGAGAAATTGAATGAATTATTCAAACAGCACGATCAAGTTTTAATGGTTGGTGGCAGCGGTTTATATGTAAAAGCGGTTTTAGAAGGATTGGATCATTTCCCAAAAGTTGAAGCTTCTGTTAGAGAACAATTAAATCTTCAATTGGAAGAAGAAGGAATAGAGAAACTTCAGCAACGATTAAAAGAATTAGATCCTATTTATGCTGAAAATGTAGATCTAGAAAATCCGCATCGAGTAATTCGAGCTTTAGAAATTTGTATCAGTAGTGGCAAACCTTATTCTAGTTTTTTAAATAATTCTTCCGCAGAAAGAAACTTCAACACTATAAAAATTGGCTTAACCGCTCCGCGAGAGTTGATTTATGAGCGAATTGAAAAACGTGTCGATCTAATGATCGAACAAGGGTTGTTAGATGAAGTAAAACGTGTTTACGAAAAAAGAGAGTTGAATGCGCTTAATACCGTTGGGTATAAAGAAATCTTCCAATTTTTTGATGGAAATTGGACAATAGATTTTGCGATTGCTGAAATTAAAAAGAATACCAGACGTTTTGCCAAGCGACAATTAACCTGGTTTAGAAAAGATGAAGAAATTGAGTGGTTTAACTATGATGTAAAGCCACAAGAAATTATAAATTTCATCGATTTCAAAATGTCCCCGAGATAAGTGTTTTACCCCGGGAATATTTTTGAAACTGAAACTTTTAATTACCAATAATTAAGCTTTTGTTTCTTCTTCTTTATTTTTAATTACAAGTCTAAAACCTTCACCGTGAATGTTTAAGATCTCTACATTTTCGTCTTTCTTTAAGTACTTACGAAGCTTTGCGATATACACATCCATACTTCTTGACGTAAAGTAGTTATCGTCTCTCCAGATCTTGGTTAATGCTAATTCACGTGGCATTAAATCGTTCTCATGAAGTGCTAATAAACGTAGCAATTCATTTTCTTTTGGAGAAAGTTTGATTGGTTCTTCTTCATTATAAGTTAAGAATCTCAACTTAGAATTTAAATGAAAACCACCAATTTGAAATTCAAACTGCTTGCTATCTGCAATGCTATCTGTAGCTTTACGCTGCATTATAGCTTTGATCTTCATTAGCAGAACTTCACTATCAAAAGGTTTATTTAAGTAATCGTCTGCCCCAACTTTGTATCCTTTTAATACATCTTCTTTCATCGCTTTTGCGGTTAAGAAAATAATTGGCACATCTTCGTTTTTCTCTCTAATTTCTTTAGCTAAGGTAAAGCCATCTTTGTAAGGCATCATTACGTCTAAAATACAAAGATCGTAATCGTCTTTTTTAAACTTTTCAAAGCCTTCCATTCCGTTTTTAGCGTGAGTAACCTCATAGTCGTTCATCGCTAAGTAGTCTTTAAGTACGATACCGAAGTTTGGATCGTCTTCTACTAATAAAATTTTCTTGTTTTCAGTTTCCATATATTAAGATATTAGTGGTAATTTAATTATAAAGGTACTTCCTTTTCCTTTTTCACTTTCTACCATCACGTGATGATCGGTAACTATTTGTTTAACGTAAGCGAGACCTAAACCGTGACCTTTCACATCGTGAATATCGCCGGTATGTTCTCGATAAAATTTTTCGAATACTTTTTTCTGTACAGCCTTACTCATGCCCTTTCCTTGGTCTCGAATTTTAAGAATAATGTAGTTTTTTACATTTTCTGTATAAACATCGATCTTAGGTTTACCGGTAGAGTATTTAACGGCATTGTCTAAAATATTTACTATTACATTGGTAAAATGAGAATCACTTGCCAATATTGAAGATTGTAAAGCTCCAAAATGCGTTTGCACATAACCTTGACGGTCGTCTACAATTAATTCGATATGGCTAATTGCCTCTTCTACTAATTCGTGTAAATTGACTCTATCTTTTTTAATATTAAGCTCGTTCTTCTCGAGTTTCGACATTCTAAGCACGTTTTCTACTTGCGCGTGCATACGTCTATTTTCTTCACGGATCATCCCCATATAACGTCTAACCTTTTCCGGATCGCCGGCAATTTTAGGATTTCTAACCGAATCTAATGCCAAATTGATCGTTGCAATTGGCGTTTTAAATTCGTGCGTCATATTATTTATAAAATCGGTTTTGATCTGCGAAATTTGTCTTTGTTTAATTAATTGCGATAATGCACTCGAATAAGCAACAATTATGATGAGTGTAAAAATTATACTCAGCAAAGCCATTAAAGCGATCGAACTTAATACTTCTTTTTTCTTATCGGTAAAATTGATATAAAATTCATAATTGGTCTTTTCTGATTCGAAAATCGGTATTCCATAAGTTCCCGGAGAATCTTTCTGAAAATCTTTGGTCTGAATTTTTGTTGCCAGATCGTTACTATAAATAGCATACTCAAAATCTGACTTTATATCTCTGGCAATTAATTGTGCTTCTATTAGCGATGAAACCAAAGAGGTATCTATGCGTTTATAAATAGGCAACTCTGATGCTTTTTCTTTAATCGCATCTAAAAGCAAAAATTTCTCGTTTTCTTCTAAACGAGAAATTCTTTCAAATCTTTCTTCTGCACTTAAGGCCTCGTTACCATCGATCTGGTCGTTTCTAACAATTCTCGTTATTTTACTAGAAACTAATTTTTTAAAATCTATCGAATCGCTTTTAGTATCTAAAAACGGAGAGGATAATTTATAATCTTCTTGTAATAGACTATTTGTATAATAAAAGGTTTCATTGGTAAGCTCATTTTGTTTAATCTGAAAAAGCTCACTCAATCTCGCACTAGAGGGTTTGGTAGAATCTGCTAAAATTGCGTATTGCACGTAATATTTATCTAACTCTTCTCGTTCTAATTGTTCTGAAACGTTAATTAAAACTTGCTTAGCATTAAAAGAAAATTGCTCTTCGTTAGTTTCTACGGTGTTTTTAATCCAATAGCCTTGAACGAAAATAATCCCTATCAAGGACAGGCTCATTAGGAGTATGAGAATTAAAAACAACTTTTTATTCATACCGCCAAATGTAAAGCTTTAACATTTACAGAATAAACGGTTTAACCAAATGTTAACATACGCCTGAATCAAGCATTTACAAGGCTTAGCAGATGTTTATGAAGTTGTAAAACTTTTGTTTTTGTGAGTTTTAGATCTAAATTTTCAATTTGAAAATCGGCTAACTTAATCTTATCGTTATCAGTCCATTGATTATTCATTCTTGCCTCAACTTCTTCTTTTGTTGAATGATCTCTGCTTATTACTCGTTTAATTTTTTCAGACTTTGGTGCAGTTACAATAATCGTATGATCAAATCTATGCTGAAGATTTTTTTCAAAAATTATGGCAGCTTCATAGATTATATAAGAAGAGCATTGCTTTTTTTTCCATTTAGAAAAATAATCGGCAACACGAGGATGAATTACTTGATTTAGCTTTTCTAATAGATCTTTATCGTTGAAGACCTTGCTCGCGATAAATTTTCTATCGGGTAAGCCATTATTTTGCATCACTTCTTCACCGAAAAGAGCTTTTAATTCTTGATGAATTTCAATAGAAGTTTTCATAAGTTTTTTAGCTTCAACATCTGCTACAAAAACAGCTATTCCCAACTCTTGAAACATTTTAGCAACAGTCGTTTTGCCGCTACCAATACCACCTGTTAAACCAACGACCATCATTTTTTAATTACAAATTGAACCTTATTGATATTTAACCTGGTCGAAGTTACATTTTTAGGTTTTTCGGTAAGTTTTGGTATGAAAAAATTCTGGTCTTCTTTTAAATCTTTATAGTCGCAAATCACTCTAAAATTCTCTTTTACGATCGATTTATAATTTTCTAAACTTACTACATAAATAACTACAATTCGCTTAGGGAAAATACTCAGATTTAAATCTTTTGGCGCATTAATTACTTCTATAGGCACTTCTGCTCTACCTTCAGTAAATTTTTCAACCTTCTGGAGGTACGTCACATTATTTCTATAGAAAGTAACTTCTTTAAAATTAGTAGTATCTATAAATACCTTGCCTTTTAGATTATTTTGAACATTTTCTAAATTCAATTTTTCTGTAGAAATAAAATCTAAAGAATCGACTACCGCAGAGGCACCGCTTATTTGTATAGAATCTGGTTTTAATATAAGCTTCTCGTTACTAGAATATCCCGGAGCATAGTTGACATTTATCTTCGGCTTAACCAGTAATTTTCTTACTTTTTTCTGTACATAAGGAATTGCTAATGTATCTTTTAAAAAAGTAACATCGTTAATATTAATATCTAACTGGTCTTGTAAGTTTTGCTTATCGCTTTCTATTGAAAAGATCAATTCATTTTCAGTTTCTAAAAGATCTTCTAAGCTTACTTCGATCTTAGGTTTTATAAAGCTAAACCAAGCAATATTAAATCCATTATCATTTAGACGAATAGAAAATTGGTCTTCACGCTTCTTTACAATTTTATCTTTTGGTACATTAATATATTCAACCTTTATATCTACAGCTTGTTTGTAATTTTTACTGAATTGTACCAGCACCCAAATAACTACTGAAAAAAACAGGAAAAAGAAAAATGCTTTAAAATTGGTTTTTTTAAAAACGGTATTTCTAAGCTTATGTAAAAGGTTTTTCATTAATTAAAAAAAAGTTCAGGAAAAATTTTCTCAGGTTTTTTAGACCTTAATCTAATATAATAGCTTGATTTTAGAAACCCAAAACCATAACCAAAAAACTGTGTTAATGTTGCACGCAAACTCAATACCCCGATTAATAGGCTTTTATTTTCGATGCTTGAAGTTACAAAAATTAGCAAAAGATAAAGTAAATAGAGATAAAGGAAATAACTGAACCCTAAGAATAACAGCAAAATTGAAATTATAAATCCGATACTAAAAACGGTAGGAAACCAAAATACCAAGCTTGCCGTTTGCGGATGCCAAGAGTTTAAAATTGGTCTTACTTTACCAAATTTATTCACTTGTATATAAAACTTTTGCCAGCTAATTCTCCTTTTATGGTAAACGTAAGCGTCTTTTATAAAACCTATTTGATAAGCTTCATTTTTTATTCGAATCGATAAATCGGGGTCTTCTCCCGGATGAATTTTACCAAAACCGCCAACTTTTAAAAAAGCTTTTTTAGAAATACCCATATTAAAACTTCGCGGCTCATAATCTTTAACCGCATTTTCCTTTCCTCTTATGCCGCCGGTAGTTAATACCGATGTCATTGTAAAATTTATGGCTTTCTGAATATTTGAAAAACTTTGATCTGCTGCATCTGGACCACCAAAACAATCAACTTTATTAGTAGCTAAAAACTTTTCTACCGCTACTAAATAATGGGATGGCATAACCACATCGCTATCTAAAATTATAAAGTAGCTACCATTTGCCCGTTGCATTCCATAATTTCGAGAATCTCCAGGACCCGAATTTTCTTTCTTAAAATATACTAAAGGAAGTTTTAGTGAATACTTTTTTACAACCTCTTCCGAAGAAATGGTTGAGCCATCTTCAACAATAATAATTTCGTAAGCAACATCTGCTTGCATCGAAGTGAAACTCTTTAAAAGTTCTTCGATCTCTTGTGGCCGATTATAGACGGGAATAATAAAAGAATATTTAATATTCATTCCGCTAAAATACATAAAGAAAAAACCTCAAAGCAAACACCTTGAGGTTTTAAATTTAAATTTATAGATATTTTACTTTTTGATGAGCTTATAGGTCTTTAAACTTTCTCCGATTGTTACATTCATTAAATATATACCGCTTACAACAGAAGATAAGTCGATTTGATGCTGAAGTTTTTGAATTTTTTCAGCAAAGATCTTTTTACCGGTAATACTATAGATTTCAATTTTACTTATCGTATTCACAGCTTTTAAATTTATACTAGAACTCACCGGAGTCGGGTAATATTGAAATTGCTTAAATTGATCGGTAGTTAAAGAAAGACTGGCTGTTTCAAATTCTTCAGGAGCAGAAACGTTACTTACGCTTTCTGAACAGATGGCATAAATATAAACCTCATAAACTGTATTTTCTGTTAAGTTTGAAATTGTTTCACCCAAAACCCCATCGTTATCTATAATTTCTTCACCTTCTGTTTCAGGATCGAAGCCTAAAGGTCCGAAAACAATAGACCATTGTGTGGCAGCACCATTTTCTGTCCAAGATATATATGCAGAATTTTCAGTTATTTCAGAAATAGTAATTGCTGTTGGGTCTGCACAAATCTGGGTTTGCGTAGTGAAACTAATTGGACCTAGATATTCACTCTCGTTCGAATCACATATTGATCTTATATAAACATCATATACAGAATTAGATACTAAATCTGTTAAATTTACTGTTTGTGTATTTTCTACTAATATTAATTCACCTTCAGTTTCAGGATTAAAACCTGTAAGACCATAAATAACTTCCCATTGATCATTTTCTGGTGAAGACCAAGAAATTTGTGCAGAGTCTGACTCAATATTTTGAATAATAACCGCAGATGGCTGTGAGCACGGTGGCGGCAGTGTTGTAAATGTTTCTAATAAAGAAAATTCACTTTCGTTAAATTGGCAGATAGATTTTACATAAACATCATAAGCAGTGTTTGCTGCTAGATCTGAAATCTCAACATTTGGTGTTTCATTTACAGACAATAGTATTCCTTCAGTTTCAGGGTTAAAACTTTCTAAGCCATAAACTACTTCCCAGGCTTCTGCTTCTCCATTTTCTAACCAAGAAATCATTGCTGAATTTGTTGAAATTTCATTTACACTAATATCTGATGGATCTGCACAAACTGGAATTGCAGTGGTAAAACTTAGTGGTCCAACTATTTCACTGTTATTAAATTCACAATTAGATGTTACGTAAACATCATAAGTTGTGTTTGGCTCTAGATCTGAAATTAGTATTTGCGGATCATCTTCTACAATAACAGAATTTCCTTGTATTAGTGGATTAAAACCGGAAAATCCATAAATAACTTCCCAAGATTCTGCTTCTCCATTTTCTGCCCAAGAAATTAATGCAGAATAAGGATTAACATTATCGAAAGTCATATCTGAAGGGTCGCTACAAGGAGGTGGTCCAACTGTTTCGATATTTAAACTAAAAGAGCCTTCACTTAAATTAAGCAATCCGCTACTTGCCCCAATATTTACAAAATAAGTTTCTCCTAATTGAGAAATAAATACTATTTCTTGTGTGTTGGATAACGTATCTTCAGAATCGATACAAGTTAAATTATTACAATCACCGGCGTATAACCCAATCTCTGAGTTCCAGCTACTTAATTCTTCAACTGTTATGGTAACCTCAAAACCATCTCCCATAAATGAGTACCACACACCGTCGTTCATACCTAAACCCCCACAAATTGTTATAAAGCCGTCATTATTAGTGGCGCCATTAGCATTCATCGCAGAATTAAATGGAAAGCTACTGATTGCAATAGCAGTTTCGCAAGCATCATTAGTTGGGATTTCTGCTAGCGTTGTGAATGTAACAGGTCCAATAAATTCGCTATAACTATCGTTTTGACTACAATAAGATTTTATATAAACATCATAATTTGTATTTGGTTCTAAGTTTGAAATTATCTCTTGAGATTCTGAATCGTTATCTATTAAAGATTCTCCTTCTGTATTAGGATCAAAGCTTTCCTCACCATATTGAATCAACCAAGAAGTTGCACTTCCGTTTTCTAACCAATCTATATCGACAGAAGTTTGAGTAATATTGTCTATGGTAAGATCTGAAGGTGCTTCACAAGGTGAGAAACCTGTCGTAAAACTATATTCTGTACAACCAACTGCATTACCTAGACTATTAAAGGGAACTATCGATAAATAGTAAGTTGTACCCTCTTCTAACTGGCCGGCACTATAAGAAGTTGCTCCACCGGAAACTACTTCTTCATCGGCTATATCTGTTGCTCCGGGGCTAGTACCCATAGAAAACCTATAAGCAACAGTACCTGCCGAGGCTGTTGACCAAGAAATTTCTCCATCTAAATTAGCATCTATTTCTCCGTTTTCCGGAGAAACTAAAACTGCATCACAAGGAGGCACTGAGAATACAATCTGATTAACAATTACATTATCTATATAAACAAAAACATCTCCTTCTTGCCAATTACCCCTAAATCTGATCTGAAAATCTGCACCTGACGGAACACTTTCGCCTGGAATTACTGCATTTATAGTTTGACAGCTAGAATTTTGAATATAATTTGTTTCATCTATTACCAATATTTCTTGATATGTTTCGCCATTATCGATAGTAAATTCTGCAGTTAAAGTTCCCCAACCTGATTCTGCGGCATCTGGAGTACCAAAATCAAAATAATCTAATACTTTATAATCAAATTGAAATGAAATTGGTGTTCCGCTAGATAGACTACCAATAAATGGCGCTATTAAATAACCTTCTGGACTAGAAGCTAGTAGGTTATCTCTTACACTTTTACCAAAACATGATTGAGTAGTTGTACTAAAATAAGCATTATTAGTGCTCCATCCTGCAGGAAGGGTATTAGTAGGAGCATCATCAAAATCTTCAAAAAAATTGATTTGTGCGCTACAGCAACAAATTGAAAAAATGAAGAAATAAATTAGGGTAATTATTCTCATATGCTAAATTATTGATTGGCAATTTAAAATTAGTCTTTTCCAATAATTATAGCAAGTTAATCGAAAAAAAATGCCCTAAATCGATGATTTAGGGCATTTACTGTTAATTTAACTATTTATTAATCTTTCAAGATACGTACAGTTTTAGATTGATTTCCAATCTGAACAGTCATAATATAACTTCCTGCTTGAAGCATTGATAGATCAATTTCAGCATTTAAATTATTATAGGTTCTATTTAAGATTTGTTTTCCTACTAAATCGTAAACTAATACTCTATCTATAGAATTATTAGCCTCTAAATGAATTACATTTTTAACAGGATTAGGATAATAGTTGAATCCTATAAAGTTACTATTAGATAACCCTAAAGTTTCTGTAGTGAATGTTTCAACTAAAGACATTTCACTTGCATTATCTACATCACAAATAGCAATTACATAAACATCGTATGGTGATTCTGGATCTAAGTCTGTTAATGTAACACCCAAAGTTCCATCATTATCCATCATAGACATCCCTTCGGTCATTGGATCGAAACCTTCTGGACCGTAGATCACTTCCCACTCCATCGTTCCGGCATTATCTGTCCAAGAAATATCTGCCATTGTATCTGTAATATTTGTTACAGTTACATCGGTTGGTGCTTCACAAGGCTCTTGTAAAGTCATAAATGTTTCTACTTCAGACATTGCACTAGAATTTTCTACATCACATACAGCAACAACATAAACATCGTAAGACATGTTTGGATCTAAATCTGTTAATGTTACACCTAACACTCCATCATTATCCATCATAGACATTCCTTCCGTCATTGGATCAAAACCTTCTGGACCGTAGATTACTTCCCACTCCATTGTTCCGGCGTTGTCTGTCCAAGTTACATCTGCCATTGTATCTGTAATATTAGTAACAGTTACATCGGTTGGTACTTCACAAAAATCGATCACATTTAGTGTGAAATCTGCAGTATTACCATAAGAACCATTATAACAAGGGTTTGGTGTACTTTGTCCCGAATCAGCGGTTGCTAATCTCAGTCTATGATTACCAATCATTGCATCTGCAGGTAAAGTAAATGAAGCATCAAAAATTTCATCTGGATCTCCATTCGTTTCTCCAGAGATCATTAATTCTGAATCTTCAAACTCTAAGTTATCGTTTAAATCTACCCACACGTGATAGTCATAGTCATATCCAGAACCTGTATTTAAGTCTACAATTAAACTTACTTCTTGTCCTTGTGCAGCATCTACCGGTGTATCTGTAAAGTTTTCATAGGTAATATCGCCACCACTAGTAAATAATGTTGATTGTAATTCTAAAGTTGTAAAACCTGTACCATCGTTTGAACTTGGCATAGATTCACAATACCCAGTAAAGAAAGATGAAGGCCCAGTTAAATCACTTGTATCTAACGCACTACAAACAGCTACCACGTAGAAATCGTAATCTGTTTCTTCAGATAATTCTGTTAAGGTTGTTTCTGGACTACCACTAACAAAAACTGTAGTTCCCTCTGTTAAAGGATCAAATCCATCTTCACCATAAATAACAAACCACTCATCTTCTGCTCCACCTGCTTCCCAACTTACATCTGTAGTTGTTAAGGTTACAGCATCGACCATTAAACTAAGCGGTTGAGGACAACTTGGTGGTGTTCTTACTTCAAAATCATCAATAAAGAAGTCGTAATCTTCAGAATCATTTACCGATCCATCTGTACCCCAGAAAGCAAATTTTACAATTCCTGTGTAACTACTTAGATCAATAATTTGAACATCTCCAGTATTTGATGGGTAATTACTTTGGTTATATGTTATTAAATTTTGCCAAGTTGCTCCATTATCTTCAGATATTAAAACTTGTACTTCGTCATCTAATCCCATACCATTACCTTCAGGTACATCAGAGTTATTATAATCTGTAAGCGCTGCCATATAAACTAACTCATAAGTACCTCCTGATAAATCGAAGCTTGGAGAAATTAACCAATCTTCTCTATTGTTGGTATATAAATTAATATTAACTGCATCGTTATCTCCAGTATTTAAAAACTCATCTGCGAACCACAAACTTGAACCGAAATCGCTAGGACCTGTTGTAGGGTTACCAGCACCTGCTTGCATCCAACAGTTTGGTAAGTAGTCATCAAACTCTTCTAAATAATATGGTATAAAAGGACTACAATCTGTTGTAAACGATACAGGACCAGTCCATTGACTTTCGTCATCTACAGCACAAATTGCTCTAACATAAACTTCATATTCTGTTTCTGAAGTTAGGTTATCTATCTGAATACCTTCTACTTCATCATCATCAGATAGTGTAGTACCTTCTGTCATCGGATCAAATCCAGGCATTCCATAGATAACTTCCCAAGCATCTTCGTCTGCACCTGCTGTCCAAGAAACATCTGCTGTTGTATCTGTAACATTAGATACTGCCAAATCTGTTGGAGCTATACAAGATGGTATTTCTTCAATAGTGAAATTATCCATATAAATATACCAACCATCTGGACCATTACTTGGAACGTGAAAGCTTATATAAACATTACCTGTGTACTCGTCTAAATCTATAATATATTCTTCATAAGAAGTATTTGAAATTTCGGTTAGCGGAAATAATTCTTCGGTAAAATCTTCAGGATTTTTACCTGTAGTAGATAAAAGAACTTCAAAATCATTTGGCTCAAAAGAAGAACGAACTCTCATTGAAAATTTAACTCTCTCATTACCTGTTAAAGTGAATTGAGGAGATACTAAATAATCATTGTTGTTTCCTGAGTTAAAATCGGTATATAAACCAGCAGCTTGACTACCATCTAAACCATAAGTTGAATAAGTTTGCCAGAAATCTCCATCTGCATTTTCATTTAAAAAAGACCAACATCCTGGTAAATCTGGTGTAGAAACTTCATCAAAATTTTCTACGTATGGAAAACTATCAAATGCTATACATTCAGTTGTGAATGTTATAGGTCCAACCCAAACACTTTCATTATCTACTCCACAAATAGATCTTACATAAACATCATAGGTTGTATTTGGAGTTAAACCATTTAAAGTTTCACCAATCGTACCATCGTTATCTTGAATGCTTGTACCTTCTGTTTCGGTATCAAAACCTTCTTCGCCGTAAAGTATTTCCCATTCAGTTTCTGTATTTCCGGCAGTCCAAGTAATGTCTGCAGAATCTGAAGTAATATTTTCTACTAAAACATCTGTTGGCTCTGCACAATCTGGTGCAAATTGAATACTAGCTCCAAAAATGTTGATAACTCCATTTCCAGATTCTTTATGTAAATCTACACTTGAAATAACTTTACCATAATTACTTGGATCTATACTGATCGCTAATTGATAAATTCTAGGATTTGTTGATGAGCTTTCAGTATTACCATTGGTAACATTAACTCTACCTAATCCTGAAATAATAGTCATATTAGCAGGTCCTCCGTACCAATCTGGAACAGACGTATCAGGAATATCCTGCGTTGTATTATCATCAAAAGTGATTGTACCTCCTAAAACAGAAGCTCCACTACCTGAAGTCGCAGCAATATAAAGATTACTTGCCATAAATGTATTATTGAATGTAATTGTACCTCCGTTAGTTTCTCCGGCAGTATCCATTCTTAAAACATTATTCACATCATAGTCTGCTAATTGATAGTTAAGACCATCTGTTGGACCGTTTGATAAGTTTCCATCTAAAGGTAAACCAAATCCTGCAGGATCGTCTGAAGCAGAGAATTGATAATCTACAGAAATATATGCATAGCTATCGTTATCTACTAATGCAGTAGTAGTCGTTTGAGGATCTCCTATACCATTAGCAATTACATCTTCATTATAACCACTGGTAACTTCTAGAGCAGTGTAATCTCCAAAAGTATATGGGCCAACCCACTCACTCTCGTCATCTACTCCACATACTGCTTTTACATAAACATCATATTGAGTTTGTGGTGTAAGTCCTGTTAATTCAACTCCTAATGTTCCATCATCATCTGCCATAGTCATTCCCTCTGTATTAGGGTCAAAACCAGTAACACCATAAACAACTTCCCACTCCGTCTCATCTGAACCTGCCATCCAGTAAACTTCTGCTGAAGTTGGAGTTACATTGGCTGTATAGATTTCCATTGGGTTAGGACAAGTAATTTCTACGATATCTAAATCATAAGAAGTAGATTGCGGTGCAGCCCAAGTAGAAATAACTATATAGTAGGTCTGACCACCAGTTAACATCAAATCTTCAATTAATCTATCTGAAGTACCTGAGTTACCAACAAAAGCCACACAGCCAGGACTATCATCTAAACAAGCATCTAAGATATGAATACCAGACCAAGAAGACCCAACATTTGTCATAGATACATTTACTACAGCATCATTCGCCGGCGTATAAGAATAGATAACATCATCACCACTCATATACCAAGAAGAACAAGGGCTGCTTCCGTTTTCATAATCGTCACCATAATTAGAAGTATTATCTGACGTTGAATACGGTAAACTTGTAATTTCAATTGGTGCATCACAAGTTACTCCGGGAGTAACTGCTGCATTCACAGTAATAGTTCCTACCATTGATGGATGAACTTCACAATGATAATCGTTTACACCTGCTTCTGTAAAGGTGTATTGATATGTAGAACTTGCCGGCAATGTTCCACTATCAAATGTTTCATTACTTCCTGTATCAGATGTCACTGAATGTGGAGCTCCATCTGTAAATGTCCAGATAACCGTATCACCGGCATCGATTGTTAAGCTTGCGTCTCCAGAACTAATACCCGTATACCAATCTAGGTTATGGGTGGTCTGTGCATTAATCTGCCAGGAAAAAGACGAGATTAATAAAGCAATTAATAAATACGTAGTTTTTCTCATAAATTAACGTTTTGTTTAAAGTAACGTTAAATATATTAATATTCCCTTAATAATTAAATGAAGACTTCAAAATTATTTTAAGAATAGACTAAATGCAAAAAAAATCGCCGATTGGCGATTTTTAATACATAAAGACGTTAAAAATATTCATTTTTTACTCTTCAATAAAACGATCCATTACTTTTTTACTTACTCCCATATTTGAGAATCCACCATCGTGAAATAAGTTTTGTAAGGTTACTTTTTTAGTAAGATCTGAAAATAAGGTAAGCGTGTAATCTGCACATTCATCGGCAGTAGCATTTCCTAAGGCAGACATTTCATCGGCATATTTAATAAAACCGTCAAAACCTTTCACGCCTTGTCCTGCAGTTGTTGGCGTTGGCGATTGTGAAATGGTATTTACTCTCACTTTTTTCTCGGTTCCGAAGAAATAACCAAAACTACGTGCAATCGACTCTAAGTATGCTTTGTTATCGGCCATATCATTATAATCTGGGAAAACACGTTGCGCAGCCATATAGGTTAAGGCTACAATACTTCCCCACTCGTTCATTGCATCTTGCTTATACAATGTTTGCATGGTTTTATGAAAAGAAACTGCAGAAACATCCCAACCTTTTTGCGTCCAATCATAATTTTGATCGGTATAATGTTTACCTTTTCTTACATTCACAGACATTCCGATCGAGTGAAGTACAAAGTCTAATTTACCTCCTAAGATCTCTTGTGCTTTTGTAACAAGGTTTTCAAGGTCTTCAATTTTAGTAGCATCTGCGGGAATAATTTCAGAACCGGTTTTTTCTGCTAACTCGTTAATAGCTCCCATTCGCATAGCTACCGGCGCATTAGTTAATACGAAAGTACCTCCTTGTTCGTGTACTTTTTCTGCGGTTTTCCAAGCAATAGAGTTTTCATCTAAAGCTCCGAAAATAATTCCTCTTTTACCTTTTAATAAATTATATGACATGGTTATATTTTTATTTTATTATGGGCGTAAATATAAGAAAACAAACTTAGTTAAGTAATTCTTTTGCGTGGGCAATAGCCGATGCAGATTTTTCTTTGCCACCAAGCATTTCAGCCAATTCTTCTATACGCTCATTTTTAGATAAAACCGAAATATTTGTCTTAGTGATCTCGTTTTCGGTTTGCTTGTAAACTTTAAAATGATGATTTCCTTTTGCAGCAATTTGCGGTAAATGCGTAATCGATATTACTTGCATCTCCTGTCCCATATCGCTCATAATTACTGCCATTTTTTGGGCAATATCACCAGAAACTCCGGTATCGATCTCATCAAAAATAATCGTAGGCAGTTTGCTATAATTCGCTAAAATACTTTTTATGGCTAAGGTAATTCTAGATAACTCTCCACCAGAGGCTGCTTTTTTAATATCATTAAAATTTGCGCCTTTATTGGCTGCTAACTTCCACTCGATCGTATCTAAACCTTTTGGAGTAAAGTTTGAAGTATGCGCTAATTCTACTTTTAACTTTGCATCGGGCATTCCTACTTGAGTAAGAATTTTCTCGACTGAAGTTTGAAACTGCGGAATTACCTTTTTACGATTCTCATAGATTTTCTTCGCTATATTTTGAGTCGCTGTTTTCGCTTTTGCAATACGATCGTTCAATGCTGAAATTTCTTCTTCAGCGTTTTCTGAAGTCGCTACTTTTTGCGCTAATTCTTCTTGCAACTGAAGTAATTCTTCTACCGAATCGATATGATGCTTTTTCTGTAAACTATATAATTGCTGAAGTTTATCGTTTACAAAACTTAAGGTTTCAGGATCGGCTTCTACTTTATTTTCTAAGCGTTCAATTTCTACCGACATATCTTCTACTTCGATCAAAACACTTTCAATACGTTCAGAAAGTGATTTGTATTGATCTCCGTAATTCTCTAGAGCATTCAATCTATTTTTTACTTCTTGCAAGATCGAAATCCCGCCAATATCTTCTTGTTGTAAATGATGCGAAGCTGCTGAAAGGTTTTCTTTCAACTCTTCAACATTATTCAATTCTTGGTATTGCGCTTCTAGCTCTTCTTGTATTCCTTCTTTCAGCTCTACTTCTTTTAATTCATTCAGCAAAAACAAATTATAATTATAAGTAGCAGAAGCTTCTTTTTGAGCTTCGTTTAATTCTTTTAATTGCTGAAGTAATTTCTGATAGCTTTTATAAGAAGCTTGATAATTTTGAAGTTCTTCTTTGTTACCGGCTAAAGCATCGATTACCTGAAACTGATAGTCTGCATCGCCAATAAACAAGGTATCGTGCTGACTATGAATATCGACCAATCGATTACCCAACACGGCTAACTTTTGAAGCGTAGCAGGAGTGTCATTAATAAAAGCTCTAGATTTACCCGATGGTAAAATCTCTCGCCGAATAATTGTTTGCGGCTCGTAATCGAGGTCGTGCTCTTCAAAAATAGCTTGAAGATCGTAGGCTTCAATTTGAAAAGTACCTTCTACAACGCATTTTTTTTCAGGATTTCTAATCGCACTCAAATCGGCACGTTTACCTAATAAAAGCGACAAAGCTCCTAATAAAATAGATTTTCCGGCACCTGTTTCTCCGGTTATAATGGTAAATTGATCTTGAAGTTGAAGATGAGCATCTTCAATTAAAGCAAAATTCTTTATAGAAAGTGATGTAAGCAATTCTCTGAACTATTTTTAGGTAAATATACGAGGGAAATTTTGCTTATAGAAAGACTAAGAAAATTAATTTCTTATCGTATTCCATTTTGTGTTGTAAAGCGGAGCGATACGTTTAAGATTGGCAACTACTTCTGTTAGATTAATTCTCGGACCGCCACTAAATATGTTTTTAACCTCATCAGATTTTGCATCAAAAAAACTTCGCATCAAAATAGAGTTTGGTCGAGAATTATTTACTTCTCGCAAAGTCTGAATAGCTTTTACTATATTATTTTTACCCAATTCTAGATCTTGATACATCACATCTAAACCTTCTCGATGGTAAACATATAAAGCTTGACGGTAATTTGTAAAATTATTAGAAAGTAAATCTGCATTTAATCTAAATCTAGACTGATTACCATCTGAAGATTGCCAACCTTCCGCCCCACCTTGTTGAGCGGTATTTACAATTAAATTCGCTTCTTCGTGATACTTAGAACCTCCTTGTGGCGCAAAAGTATCTCCGTCGATCCCTAAAATAGTATACACATAAAATGCTACAGTCGACACTAAATTAGAAGAATATGTATTTGGATTATAATCTAAAGGTTGAAACTCGGTGTAACGAAATCTAAATTGATCGTCCTTAAAATTGAATATTGGTGTAGATGTCGTTGAACCATAAACAGGTCTCGATGCTTGTACTTGCAATGTTGCAGTAAAATAATCTGAACCATATTCAGTTACATTAATAAAGAAATTACAATCTATCTTTTCATGGTTTTCAAGGCTATTGTCTGTCCACGTGTTTTGATTGATCAGATCTTCAACAGCACCTTCCAGCGTTTTAAAGATCGAAAGTTTTGTTCTACCCGTTTGCTCGGCATTTACGGTGACACTCGCGTTAAATTCTTGCGCAAAACTTACCAAAGAGAATAAGAATAATAAAAGTGTAAATTTAATTTTCATCATGGTAAATTACTTCATTTAAAATATCTTTTGCAACCTCTTGTTTCGATTTTAAATCAAATTCTTTAATTTGATCGGGGTAAATGATCTTTATTTTATTTGTCGCCGCTTGAAAGCCCGCACCTTTATCGTTTAAAGAATTCAACACAATAAAGTCTAAATTTTTTCGAGCTAATTTGCCTTTAGCATTTTCTACTTCATTTTCGGTTTCTAAAGCAAAACCTACCAAAAGCTGATCTTTTTTTGCTTTGCCAAGTGAAAGCAAAATATCTTGTGTTTTTTCTAATTCAATAGAAATTTCAGCATCAGATTTTTTAATTTTCTGAGGAGCGATTTGCTTCGGTTTATAATCTGAAACGGCTGCCGCAGCAATTGCCACATTCACCTCAGCGTAATATTGATGTACTTGCTCGTACATTTCTTGTGTACTCGTAACCCGAACCAGCTTGATATTTTGATGTGTAACCTGTAAAGCTGTTGGACCGCTTACTAAAATTACTTCTGCACCGAGACTTGCGGCTTCTTCTGCAATGGCATAACCCATTTTTCCGCTAGAATGGTTTCCTATAAAACGTACAGGATCGATCGCTTCGTATGTTGGACCGGCAGTAATTAATATTTTTTTTTGGTAAAGCGGAAGTTGTGCTTGCAGGTCTTTGGTGATAAATTGAACGATCTCTTCCGGTTCTGCCATTCGACCTTCGCCGCTTAAACCGCTTGCCAATTCACCTGAACCTACAGGAATCATTTTATTCTGAAATTCTTCTAATTTCTGGAGGCTCGCTTTGGTTGACGGATGTTTATACATATCTAAATCCATCGCAGGTGCAAAATAAACCGGACATTTAGCAGAAAGGTAAGTTGCTAAAAGAATATTATCGCTATGGCCGTTGGCCATTTTAGAAAGTGTGTTGGCAGTTGCGGGAGCGATTAGCATAAAATCTGCCCACAACCCAAGATCGACGTGATTGTTCCAGGTTTCGCCTTCTTCGTTTGTAAAGGAAGAGACTACTTCGTTCTTCGATAAAGTAGAAAGGGTAAGAGGAGTAACAAACTCCTTAGCTTCTGGAGTCATTACTACTCTTACCTCTGCTCCGGCTTTTATAAAAAGCCTTACAATATAAGCGGTTTTATAGGCAGCGATACCTGCTGTAACGCCAAGTAAAACTTTTTTACCGCTTAACATAGACATCTTACTAGTCTAAGTTACTTTTTGTATTTCTAAAGTAGATTTTATCTTCTAACCACTCTTGTACTGCTAACGCTTGTGGTTTAGGTAATCTTTCGTAAAACTTAGAAACTTCAATTTGTTCTTTGTTTTCAAAGATCTCATCTAAGCTATCTGTATAGGTAGCAAATTCATCTAACTTTTCTAAAAGCTCTTTTTTAATTTCAGTATTGATCTGAGTAGCTCTTTTAGAAATGATCGAAATCGCTTCATAGATGTTATCGGTAGGAGCATCTACTAAGTTTTTATCGATCGTAGTTGTATTTACAGGAGCTTCTGTTTTCTTTAAATCCATAATTTATGAATTAGAATTAGTGTTATTTGTTTGTAATCTTTCTTCTATATCTTCTAAATGAGCATTTGCTTGTTGAACAAATTCTCCTTCAGGATAATACTTCATATAATCTTCGTAATATTCTTGAGCAACTTTTAAACGCTCAGGAACTAAAACTGCATAACTATTGATCGCTAATAAATAAGCCGAATCTAATTTGTAGAAATAGGCTTTTTCTAAATAATCTGAACCGGGATTGTCTTCAATAAAGTTATTTAACGCAGCAATTGCAGCTTTATAATCTTCGGTATGGTGATATTGCTTTGCGATCTCGTAAGCCTTTTCATCTAACTTATCTCTAAGATCGCCAACGTATTCGTTAGCATCACCAATATACTCCCCATCTGGATATCTAGAAATATATTCTTGAAATTTATTGATAGCTTTATAGGTTTCTGTTTGATCTAAACTGTATCTTGGAGAAACTTCGTAATAGCTTTTTGCACTTTTATAAAATGCTTCTTCGGTCTTTTCACTTCTTGGATAAGCTTTGGTAAAGCGCTCAAATTGATAACCAGAATCAAAATAACTTTCTAACTCATAATAAGTATTAGAGTAAATATAAGCTAAACGTTCTCCTTGTGGTTTCCCACGGTATTGCGGAACGATTTGATCTAATAATCGAAGTGATTTTTTAAGTTTGCTCTTTTTATTCTCTTTAATACCTTGAGTATAAAGACTATCTGCCATGGCATATTTAGCCTTGATATCGTCTTCTTTTAAAACTTTTTGGTACTCACTACAAGCACCTAAAGTTAGTACACTTAAAAGAATAAAAGTTAAATTACGCATTTTTAAAAACATCTTGCAAAAGTACTTTATTAATATGGATTATAAAAATTTCTATTTCTTTAATTTAAACCGTGATTTAGCGAAGATATTTTATAAAACCTTAGTTATTTTCTTCTACAAATTTTGAAATTTTTGCAGTCAAATTTTCACTCGCTTCTACTAATGGCAAACGCACATAATCTTCTGCTAAACCTAATTTTTTAAATACAGCTTTAATGCCTGCAGGATTCCCTTCTTCAAAAATTAGATCGATCGCCGGAGCAATTTGGTAATGAATTTTATAAGCTTCATCTACTTCTCTACTCAAGCCTAACTGAACCATTTCTGCAAATTGCTTCGGAAAACCTTCTGCAATCACAGAAATTACTCCAGCTCCACCGGCCAACACCATTGGTAAAGTTAGCATATCGTCACCAGAGATCACTAAAAAGTCTTTGGGCGTTTGGCTAATCATTTCCATAGCTTGTACCATATTTCCTGCTGCTTCTTTGATCCCGATAATGTTTTCAAAATCGTTTGCTAATCTTGCTACGGTTGCCGGAGACATATTAGAACTGGTTCTTCCCGGTACGTTATACAAAATGACGGGTAAAGTTGCCGCTTGTGACACTTTTTTAAAGTGTTGATAAATACCTTCTTGCGTCGGCTTTACATAATATGGTGAAACTGAAAGGATTGCATCAAAACCTTCTAAGTTTTCAGTTTTAATTTGCTCACAAACTGCTTGTGTGTTGTTACCGCCAATACCTAAAACTAAAGGCAATTCAGCATTATTTTCTTCAACAATAGTTTGTTTTACTAATTCTCTTTCATTTTTATTTAGCGTAGCATATTCTCCCGTAGTTCCTAAAACTACAATATAATTAATCCCATTTTGTTTTTGAAAACGTACAAGTTCTTTTAAAGCTTCAACATCTACAGAGCGATCTTCTTTAAATGGGGTAATTAATGCCACTCCGGTTCCTACAAACTTTTTCATTGGTCTTATTGATTTATAATAGCTAAATACTTTTTTAATTCTTTGATAAACAAACCTACTTCTGTTGCAGACACATTGATCTGTAAATCGTTTAGTTTTTTGTCTTGCTGCGAAAAGCCTACTTTTATTTTTGCTGAAGTTGAAACTCCTAACAAAATAAGCTCAGGTTGTGGTGTTTCAAAATAATTAACCAACACATCAAATTGTTCTTGCTGAAATTTTGCCGCAGCACTTTCTGATTTAAAAACTCCTTTCCACCCAAGATCGCTTCGCTTAAAACTTAATACTCCTTCTTCTGTTTTCTCTGAGAATAAGATCATTTCAACCTTATTGCCTAACGAAGAAAAAGCTTTTTTTAGTTGATCGTAAGCAATTTCACTCAGCACTTTTTCATCTAGAATAACGCCTAACTTATCGATTTGACGAACGGCTTTAGGACGATGATCATAGATGCTATTTTCTATGTATTTTTTTGCTGAACTTATTTTTAATTTCTGAAACATTTACTTTTTATAACAGCCGCACAAATGTAAGATTTCTTAAAGAATAACAATCGCATTCGCTTAGGATTTTTCTTGTGCTAAAACTTATGAATACTACAAAAAAAGCTGCCTAAGTTTAGGCAGCTTTTTAAATATTTGCTAAAACTTAATTTCTAATTTTCTAACCAAGCTTTTCTAAGCTTTACGCGTTGATCGTCGCTAGAAAGCTCCATCTCTTGTAATTTGGTTTCTTTATCTGTTGGCGTTTTATAAGTCGCTTCTAAAGTTTTCTCTTCACCATCACGCTCGATGATCATGGTTACTTGATCGCCTTCTTTCCAACCGCGAGAACCCATAATTAAACCATATACGTTTTCGATATTATATTCGGTACCGTTTACAGATTTGATCACATCTTTTGGCTCTGCTCCTAATTCATTTAAAAATGAGTTGAAAGCAATTCCTTCTCTAAAAAACAATTCTTTTGTCTGTGGATTACCGTCGATGTAAGGTTGTTGTCCTTTTAAGAAAACTCCTGTTTGCACTTCAGATTCTGTTTCTTCAACACCTACTTTAGCAAAAAAGTCTCCGTAAGGGATTGGTGTAGTTCCTGTGATATAAGTATCGAAAAAGTTCTGAATTTCAGGATAGGTTAATTCAACAATCGCCGGGATCAATTCTTCATCTTCAAATGGTTTATCTTTTCCGTATTTGTTGCTTAATTTCTTCATTAGATCTAAAATACCCATTTCGCCGTTACTTAATTCACGTAAACGAATATCTAAAGACATCCCGATTAATGCTCCTTTTTGGTAAACATTATAGTAACTGCTTTCGTATTCTTCATCTAAAATATTTTCACTCATAACCGTAAATGGCATCGTATCGTCAAATTGTTTAGAAGAAGTGATTTTCTCAGACATACGATCGTAAAAAGCTTGATGATCGATCAAACCTTCTTTCACCTGAAATAAATTAGCGAAATATTCAGTTACGCCTTCATACATCCAAAGATGCTGAGACATTTCTGGGTCGTTATAATCAAAATAATGAACTTCGTTAGAATGTACGCTTAACGGAGTAATAATATGGAAAAACTCGTGCGAAACTACATCTTTCATTGTTTCATTTAAACGTTCTAACGGCATCGATTCCGGAAGCACAACCGTGGTCGAAGTATGATGTTCTAAAGCTCCAAAACCTTGCGCATCTTGTGCATTCACATCTGAAAGGTATAAAAGTACCGCATAAACATCTGTATTATCGATTTCACCTAAAAATGCTTTTTGCGCTTGCATCATTTCTTTCATTTTAGGCGCAATATCTTCAACAGAATAAGCTTTGTTTGTTGAATAAACTTGTAATTTCACCTTCATCCCCTGCAACTGAAAGCTGGTTGTATCTGGTGTAGAATACATAATTGGATGATCGGTTACTTCAAAATAACGATTCACATTAAATTGATCGGTAGCATAAGTTTGCTCTTCATCGGTACCAACGGCTACTTTTTTTAAGGAAGTTCCTGCGATTAGATCTTTTGGGTGCTTAATCACTAATTGGTATGGTTTTTCAGACATTCCGTCGAAATAACCTACAAATCCGTGTAAATTCAGCATAAAATTTTCACCGGCTTTAATATTTGTTCCGGCTGGTGAGAAAACACCTTCTTCCCCTTCAATATCGTAAGAATCGTTTACCCAATAAGTAACTTTATCTAATGCGGTTGCGTTGCTAATTTTCCAAGAATTATCATCTAATTTGGTAACGCTTAATTCATTTCCTTTATAATCGATCGCTTTTACACCTTCTATAAATTGTCCGTAATTATCGGTAGAATAAGTTCCCGGTACGGTTTTCGGAATGTAAAATGTAGTTTCTTCGGTAGTAAATTTTCCAGGATCTACACTTACCATGACTTTATCGTCGTCGACATTCACTAAATCTAAATTGGCAACTACTAAATCGCTGTTTGTGTGTTGTTGCGTTGATTTACAACCTACTAAGGTTGCGATCGCAGCAACTGCATAAATTATTTTTTTCATCAATCAAGTTATTTTACACATAAGACTATCAATACGGCAAAAAGTTACATTAGAAGTCTTACTTTTTTTGAACGTAAAGATTAGGTTAGCTTTTTTATTTTCAGCCAAAGAAAACTATTTCTCTTCTTATCTTTGCTCGTAAATTTATTTGAAAATGAAAAAATTCTCCTTTTTTCTATCGATTTGTTGCATCGTAAGTCTAATTGCCTGTAAAGAACAAGCTTTACAAGTTTCTAAAATTGAAGGGAAAGAAATCAACATCAACGATTCTATTTCTTCTAATAAAGACTTAGATGAATTTATTGCGCCTTACGCAGAACATATTGAAGAAGAAATGAGCGCTACGTTAGCTTACGCGCCAAAATCACTTTCTAAAACCGATAGTAAATACAATACAGCGATCGGAAATATGGAGGCCGATGCCGTGCTAGAAATGCTGCAACCGTTTTTCGTTACGCGTATGCAAGATAGTATTGACGGAGTTTTACTGAATTATGGCGGAATACGATCGACCATTAACCAAGGAAATATAACTACCAAAACCGGTTATAATATCATGCCTTTTGAAAATCAAGCGGTCGTGGTTAAACTTTCTGCGGAAGCGATGCAAGAATTATTCAATTATTTAGCTGAAAATCAAGCTGCGCATCCTATTAGCGGAATGCAACTTATTTTAAATCCTAACGGAAGCATTAACAAAGCCAACATTCAAAACAAAAAATTAGAAAACGGAAAGTTTTACTATATCGCCACCAACGATTACCTAAAAAACGGCGGCGATCATATGGATTTTTTCGCTAAGAATGATACGGTAATCACGATGAATTACAAGCTAAGAAACCTATTTATCGATTATTTTAAAAAGAAAGACACCATCGCGCCGGTAAGAGATGAACGTTTTATAAAATTAGAAGAGTAAGATGAAAAGAAAAACCTTTATACAACAAACAACAGCAGCCGGAGTTTTCACAGGAATCGGTGGTTTAGGCTTGCTTACTTCTTCATTTAAAAGTCCGGTAAAACATATTACGATTTTGCACACCAACGATGTGCACAGCCATATTGAAACTTTCCCTGCAGATGATGCTAAATTCCCGAATCAAGGCGGAGTTTCACGACGCTACACACTTATTGAAGCGATTCGTAAAGAAAACCCAAATACACTTTTATTAGATGCAGGTGATATTTTTCAAGGGACTCCTTTTTTCAACTTTTATGGTGGCGAATTAGAGTTTAAACTCATGAGCAAGCTTAAGTATGATGCTGCTACTTTAGGAAATCACGATTTCGACAATGGTATCGATGGTTTTTATGCACAATTACCGCACGCCGATTTTAGCTTTATTAATTCTAATTATGATTTTTCAAATACTCTGATCGACGGAAAAGTAAAAGATCATCAGATTTTCATGAAAGACGGAGTAAAAATTGGAGTTTTTGGATTAGGGATCGAACTCGACGGACTCGTAAGTAAAAACAACTACAAAGAAACCAAATACCTGAACCCGGTAGAAATCGCTCAAGAAATGACCAAAAAGCTAAAACAGCAAGAAAAATGCGATTTAGTGATCTGTCTTTCTCATTTGGGTTACCATTACGAAACCGATAAAATTGACGATCTAAAACTTGCTGCAAAAACAAAAGATATCGATTTGATTATCGGTGGCCATACGCATACTTTTTTACCAAAACCTACAGTTACCACGAATATAGAAGGCAAAAAAGTCTTAGTAAACCAAACCGGTTGGGCAGGTGTTAACTTGGGACGTATCGATTTTTATTTAGATGAAGCAAATAATGTTTCTGCCGACGGTGTAGCCATTGAAGTTTAGTAATTAAATTGGTAGCATAGGTTTCAGATTGCAAAATGTTTTCTTCAATTAAAATTAAACATCTATAAGCTATATCTCTTATTATCAAAAGTTTAATATAATTCAACTAATTGAATTTCCTCGCTAGAAATTCTTTTAAATGTTCCAATCACGAAGTCTTGGCTTTGTAGTGTTGTCTCTAATTCATTGCAAAGATTATTACAATCAACATCTATTTGATTTAGCAATTTTAATCCAGATTCAGTCGTTAAAAAGTTTTCTCCGTTTATTTTTAAATCTATATCAAAAAGAGTTTCATCATCTACTTCTTGAGTTGACTCAACTTCTAAAAGCGTGTATTTTATGGAACTTCCATCCGCTAGTGGATTACTTATTGGTTCTGCCTTAACAGTTAAATTATAGATAGTGCCAGGTTCGTAATCAAATCCTTCAATATCGGAGTAGAATTTAGTCCAAGTATTCGTTTCAATTTCATCTCCTTCTTGAACAAGTAAAGTCAAAACTGGACCTTCAGCTATACCGGTATTTTGAAAATGATTAATTCTCATTTCAATAGTTTGAGACTGTTTACCGTTATCATCACTGGAACAAGAAAATAATATTCCAAGAATCATTAAAATTAAGATTTGCTTTTTCATTGTTATTTATTTTGATTACTTGGTATGAAGATGCAAATTATTAGAATAGTTGCGTTAAACCCTATTCATTTTGAATAAATAATTATTTCATCAATATAAAATTGACAAGGATTCTCTGACACTTTTTTTAATCTAGCTCAATTAAATTCTGAAAATTATTATAGATAAGTATTTAATATTTAAACCTTATTAAAAATCTTCGACAATCCGAACTTGATTCAGGTTCTCATACATTTTGTAATCCAAACTGATGAGATTCTTAAACAAAATCAGAATGACTATTTTACTACATTATAAAAATTACATTACAACTATCAACGATTGACTATGTGAAAACGGGAAGCTAGATAGGAGGACATTTAAAATTGTAAACACAACTCGGCTATAAATTAAAATGTAAGGAATTCTCTTCACTCTACCATTGCTAAAAATTCATCTTCAGAAATGATATGCGTTCCTAACTTTTCTGCTTTTGCTAATTTACTCGGCCCCATATTTTCTCCCGCCACCAAATAGTTGGTTTTTGCTGAGATCGATCCGGTGACTTTACCGCCATTCGCTTCGATCAATTTCTTAAGGTCTGAACGACTTACTTTTTCAAAAACGCCGGAGATCACAAAAGTATTTCCGTTTAATTTATCGGTTTGCCCGGCAAGTTCTTCTTCAGAAATAGCTAATTGCAGTCCGTGAGATTTCAATCGATTAACGATCGCTCGGTTTTCTTCCACCGCAAAAAAGTCGACTACACTTTCTGCGATCTTCTCTCCTATTTCATCGACACTTACCAAATCTTCTTGCGATGCAGCCTCGATCGCTTCAATCGTTTTGTAATGTTTAGCTAGCTTTTTAGCAACGGTTTCACCCACATAGCGAATTCCCAAAGCAAACAACACACGTTCAAAAGGAACTTCTTTTGATTGCTGAATACCATTAATTAGATTCTCTGCCGATTTTTCTGCCATTCGTTCTAAAGGCAAGATCTGCTCTTTTTTCAATTCATATAAATCGGCATAATTTTCAATAAGATTTTCTCGAACCAATAAAGCGACCGTTTCACCACCTAAACCTTCAATATCCATCGCTTTACGTGAAATAAAATGCTGAATTCGACCAATAATTTGAGGCGCACAATGATTGTAATTGGGGCAATAATGCTGTGCTTCTCCTTCTTTTCTTACCAATTCAGTTCCGCATTCAGGACATTCAGCAATATAATTCGTAGGCTCAGAATCGGGATCGCGTTTGGTAAAATCTACCGCAACGATCTTCGGAATAATCTCTCCGCCTTTTTCTACAAAAACCTCATCACCTTTGCGAACATCTAACTTTTCAATTTGATCGGCATTATGCAAAGAAGCACGTTTTACAATGGTTCCTGCTAATTGTACCGGCGCCAAATTAGCAACCGGAGTAATTGCTCCTGTTCTCCCGACTTGATAAGTGATTTTTTCTAATTTAGTGGAAGCTTGTTCAGCTTTAAACTTATACGCCATCGCCCAACGTGGAGATTTGGCGGTATAACCCAACTCGTCTTGCTGGTTTAGATTATTCACCTTAATCACCACACCATCGGTTTCATAAGGTAAATCGTGACGATGCTCATCCCAATATTCTAGGTATTTCATCACTGCATCGGTCGATCTTGCTAACTCTGCTTCCTGCGGAACTTTAAAACCCCAGTCTCTTGCTTTTTGCAAACCTTCAAATTGTGTTGAAAAAGGTAAATTTTCACCGATAATACTATATAATAAACAGTCTAAAGGTCGTTTAGAAACCTCGGCGCTATCTTGTAATTTTAAACTTCCGGAAGCGGTATTTCTTGGGTTAGCGTAAGGTTCTTCTCCGTTTTCAACTCGTTCAGCATTCATCTTTGCAAAACCTTCGTAAGGCAAAACAATTTCTCCTCGAATATCAAATTTTGGCGGAAAATCACCTTTCAACTTTAACGGAACCGAGCGAATGGTTTTTACATTATGAGTTACATCGTCACCCTGAATACCATCACCGCGCGTCACCGCTCTTATCAATTCACCATTTTCGTAAGTCAAACTAATGGAAGCACCATCATACTTGAGTTCGCACGTATATTCTACCGAACCTTCAACAAGTTTTTTAATACGAACTTCCCAATCTTCCAGCTCTTCTTTTGAATAGGAATTAGAAAGAGAATACATACGATGTTCGTGAACTACTGTCGCAAAATTTTTGGTGACTTGACCACCTACACGAAGCGTTGGAGAACTGGGATCGTAAAATTCAGGATATTTTTCTTCTAGCTCCTGTAATTCTTTCAGCTTCATATCAAAATCGTAATCTGATATTTTTGGTTGATCCAACACGTAATAATTATAATTATGTTGGCGTAATTCTTCGCGAAGTGTATGTATTTGTTGTTCGGTGTTCATAGATTTTTTTTTCAGTTTAAAACTTACTGAATTCCAGTTACTCTTTAGCTAAGACTTGTTGTTACACGCAATTCTAGATTTTAGATGTGATTTACTATAAGTAAATTTTAAGTCTGCTCTTTATTGGTAAGCCATTTTGTTTCTACTTTCGATTCGTAAGCGTGCATTTTATCGAGAAGAATCTCTACAGAATCGGAAACTAAAACCAAGTCTAAATTTTCTTTTTTCAGTAAACCTTTGGTCGCCATATTATTAAACATCATCAACAGATCGTTATAATAACCCTCGGTATTCAAAACACCGATCGGTTTTTGATGCAAGCCTAATTGCGCCCAAGTTAGAATCTCAAAAAATTCTTCAAACGTTCCAAAACCGCCCGGTAACATGATAAAACCATCGCTCATTTCGTGCATCTTGAGTTTACGCTCGTGCATATCTTGCGTGGTAATAAGCTCGGTAAGTTCTCGATGTACGATTTCTTTGGTTTTTAAAAACTCGGGGATCACACCAAATGCGAGTCCGTCGTTTTCTAGAGCTCCTTTCGCCACTTGGCCCATTAAGCCTAATTTGCTTCCGCCGTAAACTAAATCTATATTTTTATTGGCTAGCGATCGACCAAGTTCGTAGGCCTGACTATAAATAAATTCATCATTACTATCGCTACTTCCACAAAACACCGCAATGCTTTTAATGAAGTTTACAGCAGGTTTTTCAGTTGAATTCATATTGATTAATATTTTACCCTTCCGTCTTTTCAACTTAAGTTGAAAAATCTACCTTCCCAATTTAAGGAAGGAACTTAAGAGCCTATTCTATTGTTGAATTTAATAATACATTTCTAATTTGAATGGCACAAACCATCTTTCTCTAGCTCATTTCTTCATTAAATGAGATCTCGAATCAAGCCCGGAATGAAGCTTTACACATTCTATATTTACCAAAAAAATCTTTTTTTAATTCGACAGCTTGGTAACCAATTTCTTCTAACAAAGATACCATTTCTTCAGGTAAATATTCGTTGATCTCGAAATACAACTTGCCATTTTCTGTCAAAGCATTCTTCGCTAATTGCGCAATTTTTCGGTAAAAAATAAGTGGATCGTCATTTTCTACAAATAAGGCTAATTCCGGTTCAAAATCAAGTACATTTTGATACATTTGCTCTTTCTCTAACTCACGAACATAAGGCGGATTAGAAACAATCACATCGTATTTCTCTGGTAAATTTTCAGCCTTTAAAATGTCTTGCTGTATAAAATTTACTACTACTTTATTTAAGGTTGAATTTTTTCTGGCAACTTGTAATGCTTCTTCAGAAACATCTATCGAACTGATTTTTGCTTGCGGAAGTTCTTTTGCCAAACTTATAGGAATGCAACCACTACCCGCACCAATATCAAGAATAGTAATAGTAGAGCTGTGTGGTTTTTGCTGAGAATTTTCTGGATTCTTATTTTTTATATCTTCAATAATCCAAGCGACTAGTTCTTCTGTTTCCGGTCGTGGAATCAAAGTATGTTGATTTACCTGAAACGGATATCCAAAAAACTCGGTATCACCCAATATATATTGAATAGGTTCTTGCTGTAATAAACGCTGTAAAGCTTTTTTAAATTGCTGAAGTTGCGTCGAATTTAATTCAAAATCGGGATCTAATGCTAACTGAATTCTAGTTTTCTCTAAATAAGATTCGGTTAATAAATAGAAAAATGATTCAACCTCTATTTCCGGAAATAACGGAAGCAGCTGCGCGTAAAATTCAGTTTTATATGTTTTTAGTTTCAAGGTGTATTTTTAGATTTATAATTTACGCTAGATTGAACTTATTTTAGCATCGCATCTTCTTAATCTAATTCTTTCAGCATCCAAACGTCGCAAGAATAATGACCGGTGCTTCCCATTCGGTGATCGATCTCGCGAAAGCCGGTTCTTTTATATAATTTTTGCGCCGCCTTCATATACGGCAACGTCTCTAAATAGCATTGGGTAAAACCTTGCTCTTTGGCAAATACTAAGCAGACGTTCATCATTTCGCTTCCTAAACCGCGACCACGAGCTTCCGCAGAAAAATACATTTTTTGCAATTCACAAATATGTTCTTTTTCTCCTGCTAACGGAGCGATACCGGCACTACCAATAATTTTATCGTTTTCAACCAATACAAAATATTCAGAACGTGGTGTTGCATAAAACTCAAACATTTGATCTAAGGTTTTATCTTCGTAAGCCGTACCAACTTTTGGCGCGCCAGATTCAACTAAAACTTCCCGAATCATTTGCGCAACAAACGGATTATCTTCTTGCTGAATTGGACGTATAATGGGGTTCTTCATTGTAAATTTTTCATGCTATTTTTGGCTTACAAAGTTCGCAATAATTTTAAGATTTCGACTTAGAAAATCCAAGAAGTGAAAAAACACGAATTCTACTTACAGCGCTGCATTCAATTAGCAAAAAATGCTACGGGAAAAACCTATCCCAATCCTTTGGTGGGGAGCGTAATTGTTTACGACGATCAAATTATCGGGGAAGGTTGGCACCAAAAAGCCGGCGAAGCACACGCTGAAGTAAACGCTATCAATTCAGTAAAAGATAAATCACTTTTAAAAAAATCGACCATTTACGTAAGTTTAGAACCTTGCTCTCATTTTGGCAAAACGCCGCCGTGCAGCGATTTAATTATCGCTCATAAAATAAAACGAGTGGTGATTGGCACAATAGATCCGTTTGCAGAAGTACAAGGTCGTGGCATTCAAAAATTAATGAGTGCCGGTTGCGATGTGATTTTAGGAGTTTTAGAAGAAGAAAGCCAACAACTTAACAAGCGTTTTTTTACTTTCCATCAGCACCAGCGTCCTTATATTATTCTAAAATGGGCGCAAACCAAAGATGGTTTTCTGGCTCCCGAAACTCAGGAAGATCGTGAACCGGTTTGGATCACCAATGCCAGCTCAAAACAATTGGTACACAAATGGCGAAGCGAAGAACAAAGTATTTTGGTAGGCACAGAAACTGCGATAAAAGACAACCCAAAACTAAATACCAGACTTTGGGAAGGTAAAAGTCCGGTGCGTGTGGTTTTAGATCGAGGTTTACGCATTCCGAAAGATTCATATTTATTTGATAATAGCATCAAAACGATCGTGATTACAGACTTAAATACCGAAACTCCTTCAGCCTTAAAAAAAGAAAATATTGATATTGAAAAAGTCGATTTCAGTTTAGATCTTGCGGAAGAAATTTGTAAAGTACTTTATCGACACGAATTGCAATCGGTAATTATTGAAGGTGGCAAACAAACCTTACAAACATTTATCGATGCCAATCTTTGGGATGAAGCGCGCGTGTTCACGGGAAATTCTTTCTTTACAACTGGAATTAAAGCACCAACCTTAACCGGAAAACTCATCGAAAAACAAAAAATTGCAACCGATTTGCTAGAAATTTATAAAAAATTAAAATGATCAAAACGCTTTTATTCGACTTTGGCGATGTGTTTCTCAACTTAGATAAAGCTGCCACTTTTCGAGAATTAAATCAATTGGGATTGACCGATTTTTCTTCGGAAATGATCGAACAAAACCAACTTTACGAAATGGGAAAAATTTCTTCGGAAGAATTTGTGGCGTTTTACATCAATGCAATTCCTAAAAGTGATTCTGAAGCTTTAGTAAAGGCGTGGAATTCGATCTTACTCGATTTACCAAAACACCGATTGGAGTTTCTTCTGCAATTAAAAGAAGAAAATAAGTATCAGCTCTTTTTATTAAGCAACACTAACGATTTACATATTTCGTGGGTAAAAGAAAATATTGTAGATTTTGCTGAATTTAAAGCTTGCTTCGATGCATTCTATCTTTCTCACGAAATCAATTTTAGAAAACCTAATGCCGATATTTATGAGTTTGTGTTAGAAAAACACCAACTTCAACCGAATGAAGTTTTGTTTATCGACGACACTCAAGAAAATACCGAAGCGGCTAAAAGCTTAGGAATACACACGTGGAACATCGACCCGAGCCAAGAAGATATCGTGAATTTATTCAGCCTTAAATCAGCACTCTTTTGATTTTTCTCCTGTTAAGCATATTATCTTCTTCAGCAATTTATGTCGTTTTCAAATTGCTTGATCGCTTCCGTATTAATTCACTCTACGCCATTGTGGTGAATTATTTTACGGCTTGCGTAGCGGGATATTTTGGTTTAGAACGCACATTTTCTGTAGACGATACGCTTGGGCAGGATTGGATTTTTGGTGCTATACTATTAGGAGTGCTTTTTATTGCCGTTTTTAATTTAATGGCAATTACCACGCAAAAAAGCGGACTTTCAGCAGTTTCTGTTGCTAGCAAAATGAGTGTTGCGCTTCCTATATTATTTGTCATTTTTTACTACGATGAACCTACCGGTTTTCTAAAGATCTTCGGAATTATTCTAGCACTCATCGCCGTTTACCTTTCTTCAGTAAAAACAAAAAGCGGAATCAAGCTAGAAAAAAACTCACTTATTTTTCCGTTACTCGTCTTTTTGGGCAGCGGAATCATAGAAACGCTCATCAAATTTTTAGAACAAAATTTTGTAGCTAAAGAAGATGTAGCACTATTTTCTACTTCCATATTTATTTGTGCGGCGTCCATCGGTACGGTTGCCGGGATTATTCAGTTTACCAAAAAGAAGATCAAATTTACTTACAAAGAAATTATAGGCGGTATTGCATTGGGCATCCCTAATTATTATTCGATTTACTTTTTTATACAAGCGCTCCGCAGCGGAATGCCGAGCACTACGGTTTTTATTCTAAATAATGTGGCGATCGTTTTACTTTCTACTTTATTAGGTATTTTTCTTTTCCGAGAGAAATTACTCAGAAAAAACTGGATCGGTATTGCATTGGCCGTGGTAAGTATTATTTTAGTCGCATTCACAACTCGATAATTTTGGAAGCAGAAGATCTCTATAAAACCATTTTTAAACCCGGCGAAGAAGTTTTATTTAAAGATAAAGGAAGTAAGTTTTTTGGTTATGCTTTTCCGGTAAAAAATGAAGATGAAATCAATTTAGCTTTAGAAGAAATGAAGAGCAAGCACCACAAAGCAAGGCATTGGTGTTATGCTTGGCAACTTGGTAAACGCTACGATCATTACCGTGCTAATGATGATGGCGAACCTTCGAACTCGGCAGGAATGCCCATTTACGGTCAGCTACAATCCTTTGAAGTCACTAATATTTTAGTTGTTGTAGTTCGCTATTTTGGCGGAGTAAAATTAGGAGTTGGTGGTTTGATCAATGCATACAAAACCACCGCGCAATTGGCTTTAGAAGCTTCTGATATTAAAACCAAGACGATCAATACAGAATATAAAGTGACTTGCGAATATCCTGATATGAATAAAGTGATGCGCGTGATCAAAGAGAAGAATCTCAATGTCACCAATCAAATTCTAGAACTCGATTGCCAGATTTTTATTTCGGTACGTGAAAACGAAGCCGAAAATATCTTCGATAAGTTTGAAGGCATCTACGGCGTTAAAATTGAAGAGGTAGAATGAATTAGTCGTTAGAGGTTAGAAAGGTTTTTTTGCTGAATGAAAATTTTTCAGTCTAATTTTTTTCCTCTAAAAATTCTAATGATGAGATGCTGAATCAAGTTCAGCATGACGAATGTAAAATGTTCGAATTTGATTTCAACTTCAGTTTCATTTTCAGTTTCAACTTCAACTTCTGAAAACTTAAAATCCAATAGCTTTTAAAATATGATTTGGGCAAGAAATTGGCTTTTTAGTTTCGGCATCCATAAAAACCAAAGTTGTTTTCGCAATTGTTAATAATTCAGCTCCTCGATAAATTTTATACGTAAATTTTATACGAACATCGGGCTTCTCTTCCAGCTTCGTTTCTACGGTTAATTGTTCATCAAAATGAGCCGGTCTTTTGTATTTAAAATTCATTTCGTAAACCGGTAACATCACGCCATCTTCTTCCATCGATTTATAAGAAACACCAAACTGTTCTAACCATTCTATTCTTGCAATTTCCAGATACTGAGCGTAATTACCGTGATGCACCACGCCCATTTGATCGGTTTCTGCGTAACGTACTCTTATTCGTGTTTGATAAGATTTCATGAAATTAACTGAAGTTTTATGAATTAGATTTTGTATGTTTATAGAGAATTTAAGTATGAGAAAAAAAAAGAATAAATTCAATACCTATTGAGTTTTTTTTTTACTTTTTTTGTTCACATATTTGTTCCTCTGAAATGAAAAAACCGCTTATTTATTTTAAGCTATTCATTTCCATTTGAATACAACATCTAATACAAAATTTAACAAAAAACTATGAGTAAAACTGCTGAATCAGTTTGGGAAAATTGCCTGTCTTTTATTCAGGACAATATTACTCCCCAAGCCTACAAGACCTGGTTTCAACCCATCAAAGCAGTTAAACTCACCGATAACGCTTTAAGTATACAAGTCCCTTCTAAATTTTTCTATGAATGGTTAGAAGAACACTACGTTAAATTGTTAAAGGTATCTTTAACTAAAGAATTAGGAGAAAAGGCAAAATTAGTGTATGTTATCAAGATGGAAAACACCTATGGTAACAAGCAACCTTTTACCGAAAAAATACCAAGTTCGCAACGCAGCAATGTCTCTTCGCAAGAAGTAGATGTTCCGTTAAAAAATAAAAGTCCGGAGTTAAAAAATCCGTTCATTATTCCTGGTATTCGAAATGTAAAGATCGACTCTCAACTTAACCCTAATTATAGTTTCGATAATTTCTTAGAAGGCGACTCTAACCGACTGGCAAGATCTGCAGGTTTAGCAGTTTCTAACCGTCCCGGCGGTACATCTTTTAACCCGTTATTGGTTTTTGGTGGTGTTGGTTTAGGTAAAACTCACCTTGCTCACGCAATTGGTGTAGAAATTAAAGATAAATATCCTGAGAAAACAGTTCTTTATATTTCTGCTGAAAAATTTACGCAACAATATATTGAATCGGTTAAGAAGAATAATAGAAACGATTTTATTCATTTCTATCAAATTATAGATGTATTGATCGTTGATGATATTCAGTTATTATCAGGTAAGGCAGGAACGCAAGATGTATTCTTCCATATTTTCAATCACTTACATCAAAACGGAAAGCAAGTAATTTTAACTAGTGATAAAGCGCCGGTAGATATGCAAGATATCGAGCAGCGTTTACTATCTCGTTTTAAATGGGGGCTTTCTGCAGAATTACAACATCCAGATTTTGAAACACGTATTTCTATTATCAAAAACAAATTGTATAGAGACGGTGTCGAAATGCCGGAAGAGATCATTGAATATTTAGCAAATAACATTAAAACAAATATTCGTGAATTAGAAGGTGCCATTATTTCGTTAATCGCACATTCTTCTTTCAACAAAAAAGATATTACGTTAGATCTAGCAAAAAAGATCGTTGAAAATTACGTTAAGAATACCAAGAAAGAAGTTTCTATAGAATACATTCAAAAAGTAGTAAGTGATTACTTCCAAATGGATGTTGAAACTTTACAATCGAAGACCAGAAAACGTCATATTGTTCAAGCAAGACAATTAGCTATGTTCTTTGCTAAAAAGTTAACCAAAGCTTCTTTAGCGAGTATTGGTACACAAATCGGCAAACGCGATCACGCAACGGTTTTACACGCTTGTAAAACGGTAAATAACTTATCGACCACCGATAAGCAGTTTAAAAAGTTTGTAGAAGATCTTAATAAAAAACTTACCCTATAATTATGAAGACAAAAGTGTTAATGGTTTGCTTAGGTAATATTTGCCGATCACCATTGGCAGAAGGTCTTCTTAAATCTAAAGTTAATCCAGAAGAGGTTTTTGTAGATTCTGCAGGAACCTCTAATTATCATATTGGCGATGCGCCCGACCCAAGATCGGTTTCTGTAGCACATAAATACGGCATAGATATTACCGATCAATTAGGACGACAATTAAAAGTTGAAGATTTTGATACCTTCGACTTTATTTATGCTATGGATAATTCTAATTATAGAAATATATTAGAGTTAGCGCGAAATGATGAAGATAGAAAAAAAGTTTCTCTTATCTTAGATAAGATCTTTCCCGGAGACGAGGCAGCGGTGCCAGATCCTTACCAAGGTGGCTATCACGGCTTTGAGAATGTCTACAATATGTTAGATGAAGCTACCGATATTATCGCAAAAGAATTAAACAAATAGTTTTTTCATATCTTTAAGAGCATCAATCTCTTAATTATGAAAAAGTTATCCTTACTTCTGTTTTTACTTTCTTTTTATATCAGTTTTTCTCAACAAATCGATATCCAACAAATTGCAACCGGTTTTACAGCTCCGTTAAACATCCAGAACGCTGGTGACGATCGATTATTTATCGTTGAACAAGGCGGAGTCATAAAAATCATCGAAAACAATAATACAATCACTACTCCATTTTTAGATATTTCATCACAAGTTTCCAGCACCGGTGAACGCGGTTTATTAGGCTTGGCATTTCATCCCGACTACACAAACAATGGAAGATTTTTCGTGTATTATTCAGACAACAACGGAGATTCTGTTTTATCTGAATTTGAATTGAGTAATAATGTAAATATAGCCGATGCGACTTCTGAAACGGTTTTATTAACTATTTCGCAACCCTTCAGCAATCACAATGGTGGTTGTATTGCTTTTGGAGCAGACGGAATGCTTTACGTTGCAACCGGTGATGGCGGAAGCGGTGGCGACCCGAACGATAATGCACAAAATTTAAATTCTCTTTTAGGAAAGTTATTGCGTTTAGATATAGACATTGCTGCTCCATACATTCCTTCAGATAATCCGTATCTAAACGATACGAATGCTTTAGATGAAATTTGGGCTTACGGACTAAGAAATCCTTGGAAGTTTTCGTTTGACAGCACCTCCGGAAATATTTGGATTGCCGATGTCGGTCAAAATGCAATTGAAGAAATTAATAATACGATTAACACAGCAGGTTTAAATTATGGTTGGCGTTGTTATGAAGGTAGTAGCGTTTATAACAACTCCGGGAATTGCCCGCCTACTAACGATCTGGTTTTTCCGTTTGCAGAGTATACGCATAATTCTTCCGGAATTTCTAAATGTTCAGTAACGGGCGGTTTTGTGTATCGAGGTTCAGAATTTTCTAATTTGATAGGACAATATTTATTTGCAGATTTTTGTAGTGATGAAATCGGTTTGGTCGATGCTTCCGGAAACATCACGTATTTTGGACCTTTCAGCGGAAATAATTTTTCTTCCTTCGGAATAGACAATCAAAACAATCTATATGTCGCCGGCATTTCTAGCGGAAACATTTACAAAGTGGTCGATAGTAATCTAGCTACAGAAGATTTCAGTAAAAATTCAGTGGCAATATTCCCGAATCCTTCCGAAGAACATATAATTAATTTTACTGCGGAAGAGATTATTCAACAAATAGAAATTTTCTCGCTACAAGGGCAATTAATTAGAAAAGATTCAGTTCATACTTCTACAGGAAATATTAATCTTCAAACTTTGACTGCTGGTATTTATTTAGTAAAATTGACAAACCTAAGTGAACAAGCTACTATTAAGCGATTAATTATTCAATAATCATTAAGTTTCATGTCTAATAGCATTCAGCAAGAATTTAAAACCGGAAAATTATACCTCATCCCTAACGATTTAGGAGGTTCTGCCCCGCTTGAAGTTTTACCTTTAAGCGTAAAAAAGAAGATTGAAGATATAGACGATTATATTGTTGAAAATGAAAAAACGGCAAGACGGTTCATCAAAAAAATGGTTCCCGGTAAATCGCAACCCTCTTTAAACTTCAGCATTATTAACAAATACACGAAACCTGAAGATCTACCAGAATTTTTAGCAGCTTGTTTAGAAGGTAAAGATATGGGCGTAATTAGTGAAGCCGGTTGCCCGGGTATTGCAGATCCCGGTGCTGATGTTGTAAAATTGGCACATTCAAAAAATATTAGAGTAATACCACTTGTGGGACCTTCTTCTATTTTTCTTACCTTAATGAGCAGCGGACTTAATGGTCAAAATTTTGCCTTTAACGGTTATTTGCCTATTGATAAAGCTGAACGTAAAAATGCGATTAAAAAATTAGAACGTACTTCATTAGAACTTAATCAAGCACAGATTTTTATTGAAACCCCTTATCGTAATGAGAAATTTTTAGAAGATCTATTACAAACCTTACAGCAACAAACTACACTTTGTATTGGTTGTGAAGTTACCCAAGCTTCTGAAGCAATTTTAACTCGAACCGTACAAGAATGGAAAAAAATTAAAACCGACTTACATAAAAAGCCGTGTATTTTTATTTTTCAGAAAGAGCAGTAAAATAATTGTTTAATTGTGGCACTTTGGCTTTGGCTTTTCGGTTAGGTTCAACAAAAGAAGTATCGTAACCTTTAAATCTTTTCAAGTAATATTTTATACTTGTACCAAAAGCATCAGAGAAAGTATCTGCTCCGCCACTGCGTAAAAATTTCTTTACACTACCCGGTCCTGCTAAATGTGCAGCTGCTAAAATACCAGACTCTGTTACTTCTACTCCACCAATGGTGTGACCAACATACCATTTAATATCGCGACGAAGAATCCACTTATTTCGAGAAGCGTTCGCATAAAATGCTGCTTCTTGCAGTGCAGGATTATTTAAAAAGTCTTTGGTATCGTAAATACCGATCAATTTTAATGTACCTCGACCAAATTGATATTTTCCTAAATAACCAAATTGATTGATCACATTATAATTACCTCCAGATTCTTTAAAAGCGATCGCTTCTTTAAATCCTAGATAACTTTTTTTAAGAACAGGATAAACAACATCGTCTATCAATAAACTATCTTCAGTTTTTACGCTATAGTATTCCGGTAAATTATCGGTCGTAACACTCGCGATAATTGCTTCTTCTTTATTAGAGAATCCTGATAGAAGGAAAATTCCCGTTAAGATCGGCACAGCTAATATTTTCGTAAAACTTCTTCTCAATACACTAAGTTTAAAAGACACTTTTTAACAAAGCTTCTGTCTTTAAATTCGCGGGGCAAATATAGACTATTTTTAAATGCAGAAACAAATTCGTTGTTAAATTATTCCCAAGGCTATAAACCCCCATAAATTACTGTATTTCAACACTTAATATTTTCACAAAATTGAACAATCACGATAGGTTTTAATGTTAATGAAAGCTAAAAGACGTCAAATAATCAAATTATAACGACAATTTTTTTAGCTAAAGTTTATGATTTTCATCAAAAATTAATCTCAAAATTAGGCTTTAAAATGTATCTTTAAACCCAAAAAAATATGCCAAAAATTCAATACATTTTTCTCATTAGCATAATGAGTTTTTTTAGCCTTATCGTTTCTGGTCAAGAAAATTTTAAAGTCGATGGTTATATTTTAGATGCAGATTCGAATTTACCTGTAAGCGATGCCAATATTTTTATTGCTGAATTAAACAAAGGTGCAACGACCAACGAAAAGGGTTATTTTTCATTTATACTTCCTCCCGGAAAATATTCTCTTCTAATCACTTATATAGGTTACCAAGAATTAAACAAAGAAATTTTAATAAATAAAAACAGATCTATAACTATTAGTCTTCATAATGTTACCGAAAGTTTAGATGAAGTAATTCTTCAACAGCAAAAAAATAAAAAATCTAGGCAAGAACTTACGATGAGCGTTAATAAGCTTGATGCAGAAACTATTAATAAAATTCCTACCGTTCTTGGTGAAAAAGACGTGATAAAATCGTTACTACTATTGCCGGGTGTTACGAACTCCGGTGAAGGCTCCGGGAGTATTAATGTGCGCGGTGGTGCGGGCGACCAAAATTTAGTCTTGCTCGACGATGCATTACTTTTTAATGAGTCGCACTTATTTGGTTTCTTTTCAATTTTTAATCCCGATGCTGTTTCTAGTTTAGAACTTTACAAAGGCGGTATACCGAGTAATTATGGAGGGAGAGCATCTTCTGTGATCGATATCACGCAAAAAACCGGAAGTGTAAATGACTTTAAAGGTAATGGTGGTATTGGTGTAGTAAGTAGCAGGCTTCTATTAGAAGGCCCTATTAGTAAAGGTAAAAGTTCATTTTTAGTAGCGGGAAGAACTTCTTATGCACATTTATTTCTTCAACTTATTGATAATCCTAATTCTGCATATTTCTACGATTTAAATACAAAACTTAATTTTCTGATAAACGAAAACAATACTTTAAATATTTCGGGATATTTTGGTAGAGATGTTTTTAATATAAATGAGACTTTTAAAAATACTTACGGAAATGCTCTATTCAATCTAAACTGGGATCATCAATTCTCTTCAAGCTTAAGCTCAGATCTATCACTTATCTATTCTGATTATTATTTTGGACTCACTTTAGATTTTATAGGCTTTAATTGGAATAGCGGTATCGATAATTTTAATTTAAAATATCAACTCGATCATCTAATTTCAGATCAAGTGAGCTTAAATTATGGTTTGCAGAGTATTTATTACCAAATAAATCCCGGTTATATAGAACCCTCTAGAGAAAATTCGGGTATTGAGCAAGATCAACTCACCAAAAAATACGCTGTTGAAAATTCTTTATTTATTCAAGCGAATCAAACTTTAGGGAAGTTTCAGATTAATTATGGATTGCGACTTAATCAATTTTTAAGATTAGGTCAAGATGAAATTAATGTATACGAAAATGATAATCCGTTACTATTTAATGATCAATTCCAGATCTACGAGAGTGCTCCCATCGCTTCAACCTATGCTGCTTCAAAAAATGAAATCACAGAGAGTTTTGTGAATTTAGAACCTCGCTTTTCAATTTCATATGAATTGAATGAGAATGAAATCGTAAAATTCAACTATCAAAATATCAATCAGTATATGCATTTGTTGTCAAATTCAGATGCTCCTACTCCACTTGACATTTGGACTCCAAGCGGAAAATACATTCAACCTCAGCGTGCTCATCAAATTTCTTTGGGTTATGCTAAAGATTATTCAGATAACACTTACTCTTTAGAAACAGAAACCTTTTACAAAACGGTAAAAAATCGAATTGACTATGTAGACGGAGCAGAACTAATTGCGAACAATGCTATTGAACAAGTTATTTTGAATGGAGAATCTAGAGCTTATGGTTTAGAAGTTCTTTTCAGAAAAAATAAAGGAAAATTTACAGGCTGGCTTGCCTACACATTATCTAAAAGCGAACAACGTACGCCGGGAAGAACACCCAATGAACCGGGCATTAATAATGGAGATTGGTACAATACCGGGTGGGATAAAACGCACGATATATCGTTAGTTGGCAGTTACGATTACAGTAAAAAATGGTCTTTTAACGCAAGTTTTGTTTATCAAACCGGAAGACCGACAACCTACCCATTGTCGTATTATGAATTTCAGGGTTTAAATGTGCCTAATTACGGAAAAAGAAATAGTGATCGTTTACCGGCGTTTCATCACTTAGATATTTCGGCAACGCTAACTCCGAACAAAAATAAAAACAGGAATTGGAAAACAGAATGGGTATTTAGCATTTACAATTTATACAATCGTAAAAACGCTGCTTCTATTAACTTTTCTAAAAATGATGATACCGGCCGTAACGAGGCAACTCGTTTAGCAGTTTTTGGGATTATCCCATCGATTTCTTATAACTTTAAATTTTAATATGAAAAAGCTACTATATCTTCTATTACTAATTACCTGCTATGCTTGTGAAGATGTGATCGACCTCGATCTAAATACTGAAGAACCGCGTGTAGTTATAGAAGCAACCGGAATACAAAATCAAGACAGTGATCGTGGTATTGTAAATGCCAGAATTTCTAAAACCGTACCTTATTACTCAGAAAATATTGAATATTATAGTGATGCTGAAATTAATGTTCGCGTAAACGATTCAATTTATCAATTGACATTTTTAGAGAATTCATCTTATTTTACAGACACTTTACCTATGCTCTATGATGCCGATTATGAATTAGAAATTATATTTGAAAACGAAACTTACACCTCGACCACTCAACTTTTTAAAAGTGTTCCTATAGATTATGTTGAACAAACCAATAATGCGATCGATGAAAATTTCATCAGTATAAATGCTTATTTTACAGATCCTGTGGAAGAAGAAAATTTTTATTTTTTTGAATTCTATTCTGAAGAAATTGGCGTAATAACCGATAGTACTGATGATGAACTTTTTAATGGCAATCAAATTTCTACCTTTTATGCCGATGAATTTGAAACAGGAGATCAAATAACTATAACTATACAAGGAGTAAGTGAACAGTTTGAAAATTTTTATTCAATTTTAAGCAGTCAAGTTGGAGAAAATGGTGGTAATCCTTTTGCCGCAAATCCAGCCTCAGTTCGCGGAAATATTATTAATGAAAATAACCCGGAAAATTATGCGTTTGGTTATTTTAGAATGTCACAAAAGTACAGTCTTGTTTATACAGTTGAATAATGGAGAAAGATTTTATTAAAACCACAGAACAATCATCGCTCTATAACGATCTTGAGCAAATGGATGTAAATACACTGTTAAAAAACATTAATCGTGAAGACCAAAAAGTAGCTTTAGACGTAGAAAAAAAACTTCCTCAAATTGAAGCTTTAACACAAAAAACCGCAGAGCAACTTAAAAACGGCGGACGCTTATTTTATATTGGCGCAGGAACAAGCGGAAGATTAGGTATTCTAGACGCCAGTGAATGCCCGCCAACATTTGGAGTATCTGCAGATTTAGTAATTGGTATTATTGCAGGTGGAGATCACGCTATTCGAAACGCTGTTGAAAATGCTGAAGATCACGAATTACAAGGTTGGGAAGATTTAAAGAAACATAAAATCTCTTCAAAAGATATTGTTATTGGTATTGCTGCCTCTGGAACAACTCCTTATGTCATAAAAGCGCTAGAAAAGTGTAATAAAGAAAATATACCGACCGGTTGCATAACTTGTAATGAAAATTCACCATTAGCACGAACAGCTCAATTTCCTGTAGAAGTTGTAGTAGGACCAGAATTTGTAACCGGAAGTTCTCGAATGAAAGCAGGAACCGCTCAAAAAATGGTATTGAATATGCTTACGACTACGACGATGATTCAACTTGGCAGAGTAAAAGGCAATCGAATGGTCGATATGCAATTGAGCAATCAAAAACTCGTAGATCGCGGTACAAAAATGATTCAAGAAGAAATTGATATTGATTATGAGGAAGCTAAAAAAGCTTTACAAAAATATGGAAGCGTTCGCGAAGCGATAAAAAATTTAATTAAAAATGACTAAAAGAACCAACAAAGAAGTTTTAGGTAAAGGCATTAGATATCTGGCCGGAGCATTACCCACAATTTTTATAGGACCTTCTATTTTATATTCTGCATTTCATAACAAAGAACATCCTTTATATATCGCAGTGCTTATTTTAGGAATAGTAGTCTGCGCATTAGCCATATTTTTAATATTTAAAGGAATAAGTACTTTAATGAAAGCTTTATTTGATTAAAACAAAACCCCCGCTAATATATTAGCGGGGGTTTTGTTTTAATTTGTTTTTTCTTTAACTCTTAAAGTTAGTCACTCCATATTTACGAGCTTCTGCTTTAGCCTCATCAGACCAAGCTTCTAAGTTATTAATTCGGGTATCATTAGAAGGGTGTGTACTTAAAAATTCCGGTGGAGCTTGACCGCCGCTATTAGCTTTCATTCTTCTCCAAAGATCTGCCGCTTCATCGGGATCGTAACCTGCAATTGCCATTAATGTTAATCCAATTTTGTCTGCTTCTGTTTCGTGGCTTCTACTAAATGGCAACATTACTCCTACTTGTGTTCCTAAACCGTAAGCAGTTTGAAAAATTTGCTGATTTTCTTCGCTTACCGCAACTGCGCCAACTGCAGCACCAACTTGTTGTAATTGTCCTGCACTCATACGCTGCTGTCCGTGATTAGCTAAAGCGTGAGCAACCTCGTGTCCCATTACAACAGCCAGACCGGCTTCGTCTTCAGTAATTGGTAAAATTCCTGTATATACCACAATTTTTCCACCGGGCATACACCAAGCATTTACCGCTTCATCATTTACCAAATTATATTCCCATCGATAATCTTCTAAATAACCTTGATAACCATTTGCGTTAAGGTAACGCTCTGCAGCTGTTGCGATCTTTTGCCCAACATCTTTAACCATTCTTGCTTCAGAAGTACCGGTTACTACCTGGTTTTCTTGTAAAAATTGATCGTATTGCTGAAAAGCCATCGGTAATATTTGACTATTTGGCACGATCGCTAAAGTTTTTTTTCCTGTGAATGGATTTTGATTACACGATAAAAAAACTAAAACCGTCCCTATAAAAACACTTATATTTCTAAATTTCATAATTGAGAATAATTAGTTAGTAAGATAAAACTACAAAATAGACCGAACGAAAAAATGAAGTTTATCATCGCTTTAACAAATCATCAACTTCATAAACGGCACAAACTTTGTAGATTTATCAAAAAATTTAAGATGAAAAATTTCCTATACCTTTTATTAGTCGGTTGTTTCGCCCTAACGAGTTGCCAAAGTAAAGCACAGAAAAAACCAAAAAGTGAGCAATTTGAAATTCAGAAATCTGATGCTGAATGGAAAAAAGAACTCACCGATTCAGAATATTATATTTTAAGACAAGCCGGTACCGAGCGACCTTATTCAAGCGATTTAAACAAAGTCAAAGAAGCAGGTACGTTTGTTTGTGCTGCGTGCGAAAATCCGCTTTACAAGACAAAACATAAATTTGATAGCGGTACAGGCTGGCCAAGTTTTGATCGACCTATCGAAAACGGAGTTTTTTATTCGACCGATAATAAATTGGGATATACCAGAAATGAAGTACTTTGCGCCAAATGTGGCGGACATTTAGGTCACGTATTTAATGACGGCCCACCAGAAACCACCGGAAAGCGTTATTGTATGAATGGCGATGCGATGGATTTTGTACCAGAATCTAAATAAAAAAAGATGAAAAAATATTCAGTAGAAAAATCTGAACAAGAATGGAAAGAGCAACTTTCTGAAGAACAATATAGGATTTTAAGACAAAAAGGGACCGAAGCTCCACATACCGGAAAATATAACCTTCATTTTGAAGACGGAAAATATAAATGTGCCGGCTGCGGAAATGTACTTTTTGAAAGCGAAGCAAAATTCAATAGTAATTGTGGTTGGCCAAGTTTTGACCAATCGGTTGAAGGAAGTATAGAATATGTAAAAGATACCAGCTTTGGAATGATTAGAACAGAAATTTTATGTAGTAATTGCGGCGGGCACGTGGGTCACGTTTTTGACGACGGTCCTACAGAAACCGGACAGCGCTACTGCGTAAATTCTGCAAGCATAGAGTTTAACCAATAAATATAAAAAGATGAACAAAATAAAAACTTTAGCAATCGCATTTGTAGCGATCATAGGCCTTGCCAGTTGTGAGGGACCGGAAGGACCTCCGGGAGATCCGGGTGTAAATATTCTTGGCTACACCACAGAATTTACTGTCAACTTTAATGATAGTAATGAATTTTTATATGAATTTGCCGATGATGGTATTGAAGTTTATGAATCTGATGCAGTTTTAGTTTATAGATCTGAAGCTACTGTTTCGGATCCATCGGGACCAATAGATGTATGGACACCGATGCCACAGACAATTTATTTTAATACAGGAGAAGAATTAGTTTACAATTTTGATTATACCTTTTACGATGTGCTTATTAAATTAGAAGGTAATTTTGATTTAAGTACGCTCTCACCAGAATATTATCAAAATCAATTATTTAGAGTAGTGGTCGTGCCTTCAGATTTTGCTAACGATCCTAACAATAATCTAGAAACATACCAAGATTTGCTTAATTCTGCTCAAGATCAAGGTTATCAAATTGAGAATATGAAATAACAGAGTGCCTACTTTGTTTTCTATACCCATAATTAAAAGTAATACTTAACTAAGTCTATACTTTTGGTTATGGGTATTATTGTTTAAATTCGCAATTCTAAATTCAGCTAAAAATAAAAATGATATGAGTAAATACGATATTATAGTTTTAGGTAGTGGCCCGGGAGGTTATGTTACAGCCATTCGTGCTTCACAATTAGGTTTTAAAACCGCAGTGATCGAAAAAGAAAACTTAGGTGGAGTTTGTTTAAACTGGGGTTGTATTCCTACCAAAGCTTTACTTAAAAGTGCAGAGGTTTTTAATTACTTAAATCATGCTGAAGATTACGGTTTGAAAGCAGATAATGTAGATAAAGACTTTGATGCCGTAATTAAAAGAAGTCGAGATGTTGCCGGCGGAATGAGCAAAGGTGTTCAGTTCTTAATGAAGAAAAATAAAATTGATGTCATCGACGGCTTCGGAAAATTAAAATCGGGTAAAAAAGTAGCTGTTAAAGATAGCGACGGAAATACCAAAGATTACGAAGCAGATCATATTATTGTAGCAACAGGAGCAAAATCTAGAGAATTACCTAATCTTCCTCAAGACGGTGAAAAAGTAATTGGTTACCGTGAAGCGATGAACCTTAAAAAGCAACCAAAGAAAATGATCGTGGTTGGTTCTGGAGCTATTGGTGTTGAGTTTGCTCATTTCTATAACTCGATGGGAACTGAAGTGACAATTGTTGAATATTTACCAAACTTGGTTCCGTTAGAAGATGAAGAAGTTTCTAAGCAATTCGAAAAATCTTTCAAAAAAGCAGGAATTAAAGTAATGACTAATTCTGCAGTAGAAAGTGTAGATACTTCTGGCGATGGTGTAAAAGCGAAAGTAAAAACCAAAAAAGGAGAAGAAACTCTTGAAGCAGATGTTGTACTTTCTGCAGTAGGTATTAAAACAAATATCGAAAATATTGGTCTAGAAGATCTTGGTATTAAAACCGATAAAGATAAGATCGTTGTAAACGAGTGGTACCAAACTAACGTTCCCGGTGTTTATGCTATTGGAGATGTAGTTGCCGGACCGGCATTAGCACACGTTGCTTCTGCGGAAGGAATTATTTGTGTTGAAAAAATTAAAGGAATGAAAGTCGAAGCTTTAGACTACGGTAACATTCCTGGTTGTACTTATGCCACTCCAGAAATTGCAAGCGTTGGTTTAACCGAAAAGCAAGCAAAAGAGCAAGGCTACGAAATTAAAGTAGGTAAATTCCCATTCTCTGCTTCTGGTAAAGCAAGTGCTGCCGGTAAAAAAGAAGGTTTTGTAAAAGTAATTTACGATGCAAAATACGGTGAATGGTTAGGTTGCCATATGATTGGTGCCGGCGTAACCGATATGATTGCTGAAGCGGTTGTCGCTAGAAAATTAGAAACTACCGGTCACGAGATCTTAAAAGCAGTTCACCCACACCCAACAATGAGTGAAGCGGTGATGGAAGCAACTGCTGCTGCTTATGATGAAGTGATTCACATCTAAGAATATTCTTAATCACATAAAAACGCCTGAACTATCATTCAGGCGTTTTTAGTTTTATCTTTTTTGTAAATGAAAAAATTAATACTCGAAAAGAAATTCAACACTTACCAAACGGTCATAATTTCTGGAGCAGCATTACTAAATTTTGCAATCCTATTTCAGATGTTTCGAGGTAACTTAAATGTTATTGGTTTTGTGATCACCATTCCTTTTTGTTTAAGTTTTTTACTTTTTGTCGCTTTAGCATTTTGTAAAAAAGGACTTGTGGTAATGAACAACAAACTTTATGTAGGTTTGTTTGCTTTTGGCTATTTATTTTGGATGAGTCATCAAAAAACGATGCAACGACCGGCAGTATCGATTCTTACGTTTAAAAAAAGTCAGAAACTAGGTTTTCTTGCAGTGGCAAATCCAGATTATGCAGATTCTTTTCAGTCTTACGATATTTATTTACTTTCAGAAAATCATATTCAACGCGATATCGTTTTGTATTTAAAATCTAGAGCAAAAGCAGAACGAGGAATTGAATTTATAGAAAAGCATCTGGCAATTAACTACGAGATTTTCTCTCCTAATTTTAATCGATAGTTTACTTCAGCTTTAAGTCTATATACCAAAATTTGTGATCCCAAGATTGCGGTGCTTGGTGACAATTATCTTCATCTGAAGGAGCATAATCCCGAAGCACTTTTTCACCTAATTCAAATTCAACAGGAAAAGAAAATAAAGGTCCGTCGAAAACAAAGGTATGGAACTCTCCATTTTCACCACACGCATCTACATTTAGAGGTAAATCGTTTATAAAATCTTGATCGATCATTCTTCCGCAGAAAGATTCATCTAAATAGTTGGCATTGGTGCAAACCACAATTGTTTGATAACCGAGATCGATAAATTCTTTAAGCATACTTTTGGTGTCTTTTTTCCAAAGCGGAAAAACAGCTTGTATTTCTACTTTTTGAAGTTGCTCTTCGCGATAGGTTTTTAGGTCTTCCAGAAAAATATCGCCAAAAACAGCATGCGTAAATCCTTCAGCTTTTAACAACCCGGTATGTTCTTGCATCACTTGATTGTAAGTTTGCATCGAAACTTGACCACTTAGCGGAATCTGATGCAGCGGTAATTGTAAACTTTCGGCTTGCTTTTCTAATAATTCTATCGGTAAACCGTGCATCGAAACCCGATTATAATCAGCATTCACGGTAGTAACCAATTTTTGAATTGAAATTTCTTGTGATTGCTGAAGCTGATGAAGAGCGAACATTGCATCCTTTCCACTACTCCAATTTAGGTAAGCTTTAGTCATTTTTTTTCGGGTAATTCTACAAAACTCAACACAGCAAGTTCGTAGCTCTTCATCCCGAAACCGGTAATCACTCCGCTTGCATAAGGAGCGATATAGGAGTGTTTTCTGAAATTTTCTCTGGCGGAAGTATTAGAAATATGAACCTCAACCACCGGAATGTTGATTGCTTTTACCGCATCTGCAATTGCTACAGAAGTATGCGTGTAAGCAGCAGCGTTAAGCACGACACCATCAAAATGTAAACGTGCTTCGTGTAATTTATCGATAATTTCGCCTTCGTGATTCGACTGAAAGTGCGATAATTCTACTTCTCTCAACTTAAATTGAAGCGAAGTAAAATAATCGTTGAAGGTTTGTTGACCATAAACTTCCGGTTCACGTTCTCCTAATAAATTTAGGTTAGGACCATTAATAATTAAAATTTTCATAACTAATAAATTTTAAAGTCCTACAACTAAACCTAGCATAAACGTATTAAAATCTGCCGAAGAGAATGTTTCGCTATCTTGCGCGATCTTAAAACCATAACGCGCCTGCACGTAAATATTATGTAGAATATCGTAGCCAACACCAACACCTAAGTCTAATCCTAACTGATCTTTAAATTCGATATTATCGTCTTGCTCATCGTTAAACACATAGGTAGCTTGCGGTCCTGCCTGAATGTTTAAATCTGTACCGGCTACATAATACTTTAGCATTACCGGTAGATAAAGTAAATTGTTATCGCCCACATTACCATATAATAATTCGGGCTGAAGTTTTAAGGAATTGCTAAATGACAACTCTGCATACAACCCGGCATAAAAACCGGAATCACCTTCGTCGGCACCATCTGCAGTTACATTTAAATAACCTCCGGAAATACCAAATTCTGCTTGAGAAAATACAGATTGAAAGCCTAAAAATAGAAATGCGACTAGAAGTAATTTTTTCATAAGATAAGTTCGTTAAAAGTGTTTTCTACAAACTTAACAAATATCTTGATATCGACTAAAATAAATAACCGACTTAAAAATTAATGAAATATTACTTAATTCGAATAGATAATGAGTTATTTCCGTAAAATCAATTACAATACACCATAACATGGTTTAGTATTTTTCTTAAAATTTAAATGAAATAAAAAATCAACCCTTTATTATATAAAAAAAAATCAACAACCGTGTTAAATAATCAAAACACAATAACACTAAATCCTTAAAAAACAACAATCTAAAAGATTACAAGCTAAATTTCATTTTTTTATTTTCCTCTTAAAAGAATAAATTTGTCGAAAATTAAAAAAACATAAAAATGAAAAAATTTATTTTATCTCTATTTGCTTTTGCTGCATTTACAGTAGCACAAGCTCAAGAAGAAACTGAAAACTTCGGTTTTAACGAAGGTGATATGTTTATTTCTGGTTCTGTAGGTTTTGGTACCACAAAACTTCCTGACGATTCTAAGCAAAATCAATTTAATGTTATTCCACGTTTCGGTTATTTTATTTCTGAAAAAATTGCTGTAGGTGCAGAAATTGGTTATAGCAAGCAAAAAGCAGAAGACTCTTCAGGTAATGATATTTTAGATAACAGTACATTCAATATCGGAGTATTTGGGAGGTATTATTTTTTAAGTGACCAAAAGTTTAATTTATTTGGACAATTAGGTTTAGGTTACGGACATACTAAAGATATTGCAGATAACAAAGTGAACGGTATCAATGCCGATATTATGCCTGGGATCAACTATTTCATTTCAGAGCATTTTGCATTAGAAGCTACTTTTGGTATTTTAGGTTACTCAAGTGCTAAACCTGATATTGATGGTGCAGAATCTACAGATTCTTTCAACGTAGGTTTAAATATGGACGATATTAATTTAGGACTTATCTATAAGTTTTAAATATATAATTCTATAAGAAATTAGATGAGGGACTGTAAAAAGTCCCTTTTTTTATTCTATATAAAATCTTCAAAACCAATCGATCACTTGTAAATCGAAATTTATTTTACTTCTCTTGAATTTGATCAATATAAGCTTCTAGATATTATAAATTTAAAATAGAATCTCTTTAGGTAAAATTTAGATCATGCCTCACTGAATTGCTAAAATTTCATTTTTATTAGTTGATTATCCGTTATTTGTAATAATTAATTTCTGCGTCATTCTGAATTTATTTCAGAATCTCATATAATGCTAAAAATCAAAGCTTATCAGATGAGACCCTGAATCAAGTTCAGGGTGACGAAACATTTTATGATGCATTACGGACATTCAATTTATTAATTACCAATTCTTTCCATTTAAAGCATAAAAAAAGCGAGAACCGAAGTTCTCGCTTTAAAAATATAATTGATGATTGATTAGAATTTGTAACCTAAACCAATTTGAAAAACAGAGTTTTTACTATCAATTCCATCATAGACATCTGTTAAACCTAAATTATATCTCGCTTGAAAAAACACTCCCATATCAAGTGCGTATTCAGCCCCGATAGCTGCACTAAAATCAATACTTTCAGCTTCTGTATCTTCATCATCAACAACGAAACCAAATTGAGGACCAACTTCTACTGCTAGACCTTCAACAAGATAATACTTTGCTAATACAGGAATATTGATATATGAAAGATCTAATTCATCAGCTCCCTGCATAGAATAAACAAGCTCAGGTTGTAATGCAAAACTTTCTGATAATCCAAACTCTGCTACTGCACCTAAATAAAATGAAGTTTTTCCATCAATATCACCATCTGTATTTAAATTAGCTAAGTTAACACCAGCTTTAACTCCAAAAGAAGTTTCTTGTGCATTTGCACTAAACATCCCACAAACAGCGATTGCTGCGATAAGTAAAAATTTTTTCATAATAAATAAAATAATTTGTTTTTAAATGTTGAAGCAAATATATATTTTATTTATTGAAAAACGTTAAGCTTATTTTAAGAAATGTTATTTTTTTTAACTAAAAATGAATAAAATACCCAGTATCGGGTATGAATTAAAGATAAAACCGTATTAAAATTAATTATAATATACCGTTGTTTGTTTAATCATCTCCAACAAAAAACCGACTTAATAAGTCGGTTTTTTGATTTTTTGGTTAGCTATATATTTTATGGATGTTTAGAACATAAATCCTACTCCTACTTGAAAAACTGAGTTTTTAATGTCTGGATCTCCAAAAAGATCTGATTCTTTAAATACATTGGTGAAGCCATAATTATATCTTCCCTGAAGAAAAAAACCACCATCAAACTTGTACTCTACTCCGGCAGCTAAGCTAAAATCAATATCTTCAGCCACATCGGTATCTATATCACCGGCATCATCAGTGGGTTGATAATCAATTTCTTCATTAATTAAAAACCCAATTTGAGGACCTGCTTGGATATTCAAACCTTTCACTAAATAGATTTTTGCTAATAAAGGTATTTGAATATAATCTAATTGAGCTTCCACATTGTCATCGGTATCAAACTCATTGTTTTGGTCAATTTCTTCAATATCAAAACCCTGCCCAGAATATAAAACCTCGGGTTGAATAGAAAACCGTTCGCTTATAGGTATTTCCGCCACAAAACCTGCATTAAAACTTGTTCTTGTTTTGGTATCACCAATATCATCTCCGGTGAGATTAGCAAAATTCACTCCGCCTTTTACTCCAATTTGAACTAAATCTGAGTCTGCTTGTGCTTTTGCTCCTATAATAGCAAATAAACCTAATAACGAACTTAAAATTACTTTTTTCATAGTTTTTGTTTTTTTGTTTAATGCAAATGTAACTTAGCATTTCACAAAAAATTCTTAAGCAAAAACTAAAATATACTTAAATATTCAGCTGTAAATCTCTATTTTTAACGCGTGAAATGGCAACAAGCACTTACCGATTATCAACATTACTTGCGCATAGAGAGAGGCTTATCTGCCAATTCTATCGAAAATTACAGATATGATATTGTTAAACTTATCAATTATCTTGAAGAGCACGAAATACAGATTTCTCCTTTAAAAATTTCCGAAGAAAAAATTCAGGAGTTTATTTATGAAGTTTCCAAATCGATGAGTGCGCGATCACAATCGAGAATAATTTCGGGCTTACGCAGCTTTTTTGATTATTTGGTTTTTGAAGATTACCGCAAAGACAATCCGTTAGAATTAATAGAATCTCCAAAGATCGGCAGAAAATTACCCGATACACTTTCTACGGAAGAAATAGATCGATTAATTGAAAGTATCGATTTAAGCCACCCACAAGGCGAACGAAATCGCTGCATTTTAGAAACTCTATATAGTTGCGGTTTACGGGTATCAGAATTAATTACGCTGAAGCTTTCTGATCTTTATTTTGATGAAGGTTTTATTCGTGTAGTTGGGAAGGGCGACAAGCAAAGGTTGGTGCCAATAAGTCCGCTTACGGTAAAATACATCAATTTATATATCGATCAAATTCGGGTACATCTTCCCATTCAAAAAGGTTTTGAAGACACCTTATTTTTAAACCGAAGAGGCAAACAGCTCACGCGCGCCATGATCTTTACCATTGTGAAACAAACTGCGGTAAAAGCGGGAGTGAAAAAGAAAATAAGTCCGCATACGTTTCGACATTCTTTTGCAACTCATTTATTAGAAAATGGCGCCGATCTGCGAAGCATTCAGCAAATGTTAGGTCACGAAAGTATTATTACTACCGAAATTTACATGCATTTAGATCGTACACACTTAAAAGAAGTGTTAGAGAAATTTCATCCTAGAAAATAAACCCTTAACCTTAGTTAAGTTTCGCTATTAAAGTTGTGCTAAACTCTTCTGTTACTTTTGAAGTTTTAAGCTTTCCTATTATCTTCAAACAAAAACAAAAAAATGAGAACTTTAAAATTTAAGAACGGAGATCAAATGCCAGCCGTAGGTTTAGGAACTTGGAAATCTGAACCTAAAATGGTTGAAAATGCTGTAGAACACGCCTTAAAACATGGGTATCGACATATAGATTGCGCTGCTATTTACGGTAATGAAAATGAAGTAGGAAATGCTTTTAAAAAAGTTTTTGATAGCGGTGAAGTAAAACGTGAAGATGTTTGGGTAACTTCTAAACTTTGGAATAATGCACACAAAAAAGAAGATGTAATCCCTGCGTTAAAACAAACCTTGAAAGATTTGCAATTAGATTACCTCGATCTTTATTTAATGCATTGGCCGGTTGCTTTTAGTCCTGAAGTAAAATTTCCTGAAAAAGATGAACAGTTCTTATCGTTAGAAGAAGTGCCATTAAGTGAAACTTGGGAAGCGATGCTTGAAGCCAAAAAACAAGGATTGGTAAAACACGTTGGGGTTTCTAATTTTAGTTCAACCAAACTAGAAAATCTTAGAAAAGAAACCACAGAAATGCCGGAGATGAATCAAGTTGAATTGCATCCGTATTTACAACAAAACGATCTTTTAGAATATTGCAGCGAACACGGAATTAACCTAACGGCTTATTCTCCATTAGGAAGCGGCGACAGAACCGAAGATATGAAAGCCGATGATGAACCGATTTTATTAGAAAATGAGGTAATTCAGAAAATTGCTAAAAAGCATAATGCAAGTCCTGCACAAATTCTAATTAAATGGGCAGAATTACGCGGAACCGCAGTGATCCCAAAATCGACCAATGAAGGTAGAATCGAACAAAATTTACAAAGTGTAGGTTACGAGTTAGACAAAGAAGACTTTCAAGAGATCGCAAAACTCGACAAGCATTATCGTTATGTAAAAGGTGATGCGCAATTTGCCACCGAAGGAAATTCTTACGAGAATATTTTTGATGAATAGTTGAGTAGACTTGAGTGGTGAGAATTTATAATTAGAAAAAGCTCCAAGAAAATTACTTTTCTTGGAGCTTTTTAATATTTAAAGTTATAATTAATTTTAACTATCTTAGTAAGAGAAAAAGCTTGTGTTATGAATACGATAGACATTAAAAAGAAATTAATTCAACAGATAAATTTATCATCTGATAAAACGCTTTTGAAAGAATTATATGAATACCTGAATCGAGAAAATGAGACGCAAGGGATTTTTGAATTAAATGAAGCGCAACATCATTCCATAGAAAAATCTAGAAAAGAAGTAAAAGATGGAAAATTTTTAACTCCTCAAAAAGCAAATCAAGAAATTGAAGAATGGCTAAACAAATAATTTGGTCTTTAACAGCACAACTTGATCGTAAAGAAATTCTCCTATATTGGATAAACAGAAATAAATCACGTACCTACAGTAAGAAATTGAACAAGTTATTTATAGAAGCAATTCAATTAATAGCTGAATTTCCTTAAATTGGTAAACCTACTACTCATAAAACTGCTCGAATAAAAATTGTTCGCGACTATTTAATTGTTTATGAATACGATACAACAAAAAATTAAATTATCATTTTAAGGATTTGGGATAGTAGGCAAAACCCTAATCTAATTTCGAATTATTGATTTTATTTCAGATTAGTCTTAATTATAAAGCTCATCATTCCGGACTTGATCCGGAATCTCATCCTACTATGAAAATCTTAGTATGATTATAAAAAAACTCCCGAAATGATCGGGAGTTTTTTTATTCGTCATGCTGAACTTGATTAACTACGTTGAATCTTTGATTTCAGCATCTCATCAACGTAAGTTTAAATATTATTTCTTCGGAATATTTTGAAGCACTTCTTTTAAGAACTTCCAGAATTTCTGAGTAGAAGAAATACTTGCTCTTTCATCTGGAGAATGTGCTCCACGAATCGTTGGTCCGAAAGAGATCATATCCATTTTTGGATAATGGCTTCCGATAATTCCGCATTCCAAGCCGGCGTGACAAGCAGCGATATGTGCTTTTTCTCCGGTTTGTTTTTGGTATAATTCATCTAAAACTTTCAAGATCGCTGAATCTGGATTTGGTGCCCAACCCGGATAATCTCCACTAAAATCAACTTCAAAACCTGCCAACTCAAAACCGGCACGCAGACTGTAAGCTAAATCCCATTTACCGGATTCTACAGAAGATCGTGTTAAACAAGAAACCTCGGCTTCACCATTGGCAATACTTACCTTAGCAACATTGTTAGAAGTTTCTACTAAATCATCAATATCGGGACTCATTCTAAAAACGCCGTTATGCGCTGCATAAAGTGCTTTTAAAATTGCTGCTTGCGCTTCTTTTTCCATTACTTTTTCCGGAGTTGGAATTGCTTCCGCAGTAATAGTAAGATTTTTTTCTAGCGATTTAAATTCTGTTTCAATAGAAGTTTTTATCAATTCAAAAGCTTTCTCGAAAGCAGGTTTGTTGGCTTTTTCAACCACAATCGTTGCTACACTTTCGCGCGGAATTGCATTTCTTAATCCGCCACCATTTACTTCAGCAATACGAATATCTGCTTCTACAAAACAATTGTAAAGAATTCGGTTCATCAGTTTATTGGCATTCCCCAGACCTTTGATAATATCCATCCCCGAGTGACCACCATTTAATCCTTTCACGGTTAGTTTTAAAGCTTCAACATCACCACTCACCTGCTCTTCTGCATAAGTTCTGCTAGCCGTAATATCGACACCACCGGCGCAACCAATGCCAATTTCATCATCTTCTTCGGTATCTAAATTTAATAAGATCTCACCTTCTAACACCGAATTATCCAAGTTTTTAGCTCCGGTCATACCGGTTTCTTCATCAATCGTAAATAAAGCTTCGATCGCCGGATGCGCAATATCGGTACTTTCTAAAACTGCCATCGCTGCGGCAGCGCCTAAACCATTATCGGCACCTAAAGTGGTTCCATTTGCACGAACCCAATCGCCATCGACATACATCTCGATACCTTGTGTAGCAAAGTCGAAAGTGGTATCGTTATTTTTTTGATGAACCATATCTAAATGCGACTGCAATACAATCATCGCACGGTCTTCCATTCCTGCAGTAGCCGGTTTTTTGATAATTACATTTCCTGCTTGATCGACGATGGTTTCTAGACCTAAATTCTCTCCAAAATCTTTCATAAACGCGATTACGCGCTCTTCTTGTTTTGAAGGTCTTGGCACCGCATTTAAATCTGCAAACTTATTCCAAACCGCTTTTGGTTCTAAATTTCTTATTTCTTGACTCATGAATAGTGTTTTATTATTAATAAAAAATAATGATGAAAGTAAATGATCGTCACCCTAAACTTGATTCAGGGTCTCCTTACAAATTTTTAATATATGATGAGATGCTGAATCAAGTTCAGCATGACGCTTAAACCATATTATTTTCAATTTTCGCAAAGGTATTGTTTCTCGAAGCAATTATAAAATTTGTCGCCCAAGCTTTAGTTTGTATTTTTAGCTTGTGAAACAACGACATTATTTTATACTTGCGCTTTTATTGCCTATTCAGGTGGCTTTGGTTTCGATCGTGGCTAAATTTCCGCAGTTGATAGAAACTTATTACAGTAATGGTATTTATCCGTTTATTTCGAAATTAGAACGTTATGCGTTAGGTTGGTTGCCTTTTTCATTAGGCGATCTTTTATATAGTATTTTAGTGATTGGTTTAATAAGATGGATTTACTTCCGCATTAAAACACGTTTTAAAAAACCTAAACATTGGATGTTAGAAGGTTTCGCTGCACTTTCTATTCTCTATTTTTGTTTTCACGCGTTTTGGGGTTTAAATTATTACCGACTTCCTTTACATCAATCGTTAGAAATTGATCACGAATATTCACAAGAAGATTTGGTGAACTTCACAAAACAACTTGCGCAAAGAGCCAATGAACTTCATCTAAATTTAGTGAAGAATGATACCGTAAAAGTTGATTTTCAGTTTAAAAATTCAGAAATTAGGAAAATTGCGGTAGAAGGTTACCATAATATTGAACATGAGTATCCTGAATTAACCTATCAAGGTCGAAGCATAAAACCTTCTTTATTCAGTATTCCGCTAACGTATATGGGATTTAATGGTTATTTGAATCCGCTAACCGGTGAAGCGCAAGTCAATAATCAAATCCCGAAATTTAAATTACCCAGTACCACGAGTCACGAAATGGGACATCAAATTGGGTTTGCGAAAGAAAATGAAGCCAATTTTATGGCGTGTTTAACGACGATGAATCACCCGAATCCTTATTTTAAATACGCCGGTTATACGTTTGCATTGAAGTATTGCTTAGGGGAAGTAAACCAGACAGATCCTTGTGAAGCGCAGAATATTATAGGGATGCTGAATTTAGGAATTATAAAAAACTACCGAGAAGTAAATAAATTTTGGGAGGAACATGAGAACCCGTTAGAGCCTTTTTTCAAGATTTTCTATGGTGGTTATTTAAAAGCTAACAATCAGCCCCAAGGCATCGAAAGTTATAATTATGTAGTCGCGCTTTTGGTGAATTATTTTGAAGGCGAGCATCAATTATAAGCTATTCTCAAAAAGAGCTTATTCTGTTATATTTTCTAAAATCACTACCTTTACCGGCTAGAAAATCAAGCTATGCGCAAGCAAATAAGTAGTACTCAAAATAAAACCGTCAAGCAACTTTTACAACTTCAAGAAAAGTCGAGAAATCGAAAGAAAGAAGGTCTTTTTGTGGTGGAAGGCATTCGGGAAATTCAATTAGCTCAAAAAGCGAACTATGAATTTGAAGCCGTTTATATCTGCAAAGAAGTTTTTACAGAAGAAGAACTAAAAAATTTCTCTTTTGCTGAACATTTACTTACCGAAATTACTACGGAAGTTTACCAAAAAATCGCTTATCGAAGCAGTACCGAAGGGATTTTAGCCGTAGCGAAAACTAAAACGCACGATTTAGAAGCCATTCAGTTTGAAACTGAAAAACCTTTAATTCTCATTGCGGAAGCTCCTGAAAAACCGGGAAATATTGGAGCTATTTTGCGTACCGCCGATGCTGCGAAAGTAGATGCGGTAATTATTGCTAACCCGAAAACAGATTTGTACAACCCGAATATCATTCGATCGAGCGTGGGTTGTGTGTTTACCAATCAAATTGCCACGGGAACTACTTCAGAAATTATTCAGTTTTTAAAAGAAAAAGAAATTCATATTTATTCAGCGATTTTACAAGAATCTGAAATTTATACCGAGCAAGATTTTAAAAAAGCTACTGCGATTGTCGTGGGAACGGAAGCTGATGGTTTAAGTGAAGAATGGCGAGTAAATTCAACTCAAAATATTCATATCCCGATGCAAGGCGAGATCGATTCGATGAATGTTTCTGTAGCCGCCGGAATTCTCATTTTTGAAGCGAAAAGGCAACGGAGATTCAATTAATAATGTTTAATTATTAATAAAATGTAATTGATTAAAATTCATAATTATGAAAGAAAATATGATTGCAAAAAAGAGTTATGCCTTTGCTATTAAGATTATTAAATTGAATAAAATATTAATACAGAAAAATGAATATGTATTATCTAAGCAAATTCTAAAATCGGGAACCTCTATTGGAGCAAATGTAGAAGAAGCCATTGGAGGTATTTCAAAAAAAGACTTTAGAGCTAAAATGAGTATTTCTTATAAAGAAGCTAGAGAAACAAATTATTGGCTGCGACTTCTTAAAGACACCCATTATATTATAGAAGAAAAATTTAATGATTTAAATAATGACCTTTTAGAAATACTTAAAATTCTATTCAAAATTATCGAGTCCTCTAAATAAAGAATTATTCATTATTCATTATTCATTATTCATTATTCATTATTCATTATTCATTATT
>DTTX01000035.1 GCA_012964435.1 Mesonia sp.
TGACAAGGATAGCTCTAAAGGTACTTTCGCTTTCTTCTAAGATTTTAGCTTTGATCCCCTCAACTTCTACTACTTCTTTTAAATACTCTTTAATCTTTGAATAAACCTCAGTAAAAGCTTCTTTTACACAATCCATCTTCTCGATGGAATCAAAATCTTTTTGAGCTCTATATTTATTGTGAGAATGTGTTATCCCTTGTGGTTTTATAAAATCTGATTGCTGATCCGATTTGCTTAAAAATTTTCTAACCTCAGTGATGACATTCAGGAATGCTGTATTTGGGTTATTCCAATCAGCTACCGGTTTACCATCTTTTGGTAGTGCTTTTATTTCACCAAATGGTGTGTTATGCCAATCGCAAGGTTCTACGATAATAGGAGCAATTTTTAATTTTCCAGCATTGTTTAATTCTTGGGCTTTTTTAAATTCTTTTTCATAACAATAATTCGAATTGATATAATCTGGACTCAATAATGCAAAAAATACTTTTGATTGATCTAATGCCATCGCTATTTCATCATTAAGTGATTGTCCGGCTTCAATTTCGTGATCTGTCCAAGTATCAAGCAAACCCTCTCTTTTAATCTGAGCTAAATGCTTTAAGAGCATATCTAAATACTCCTGATCTTGATGACTATATGATATAAATGCATTCATAAAAAATAATATTTACTAATTATAAATTTTATTAAGCCTACTTAGGCTAAAAGCTGTTCTAGTTTATCCTTCCACTTTTTCCATTCTGGAAATTCGCGCTCTTGCAGGTCAAAAAAGGCTTTGGTGTGATCTTGATGCACTAGGTGACATAGTTCGTGTACAATCACATATTCAATACAGGCTTTTGGTGCTTTAATCAATTCGGGGTTAAGTAAAATTCTTCCTTTAGGTGAGCACGAACCCCAGCGGTAATGCATCTTCCTTATTTCAATTTTTGACGGCTTTACCTGATATTTTTCAAAACGTTTTATCAAAGGTTCGGCCAGCGAGCCAAACCATATTTTTGCCTTCTCCAAATACCATTTTTCCATTAAGGCTTTAGCTTTTTTAGCGTCTTGGGTTCTCACCTCAAAGTAGCGCCCGGTATGCTTTACCCTTTCTTCGTCGCTCTCTATAATTTGTAATTGATACTGTCGACCTAAATATAAATGAGATTCCCCAGTTATATATCTACGTTCTGTATTTCGAGGTTCAAATGCCAAAAAATGATCTTGTTGTTTAAGAATCCAAGCAGCGCGTTTACGTACCTTTTCTTCTATTTTATCCAGGCTGCTCCCTTCGGGTGCATTTACTTCTGTAGAACGATCTGGATGCACAGCTATCCCTAAAGTTTTTCGATTACTATACTTCAACGTATAGGTAATCTCTTCTGAACCATATTTAAAAGAACGCTGCATTATTTATATCTTATTTTTGCTACTTCTACCATGCGTTCTGCTATTTTATCAATATCCTGAAAGCTAATTTTAAGCTGATAGGTATCTCGTATATGGTCTATGATATAATCTCCTATCAAGAATATCATTTTCTTTGGAATGTCTACACTTTTAGACCAGTCTACCCGTATTAATTTTAGAATAATCTCATCAGACTTAAGTGCCAAGTCTTCTGCAATTTGAGCGACGTCTTGCTCGTTTTTAGTATAACTTTGAAATTCTTCCATCCCAATGCCATAGAATGCTCGTGCCACTTCTTTATTTTCTAAGGATTTAGGGATCGTGCTATCTGTACGGCTTAAGACGGCTTCCATGAGTTCTTTCATACGCTGCAAGTACTCGGTTTCATTAATACGGTGCTGTAAATAGTCATCAAGAGTTTCTCTTATCAATTGCGAAAAGCGCTTATAAAAGGCAGGATCTTCATCCATTTTTTCATTGATGTGCTTTGAGGTTCTTGATAATATTTTATCTGCCTTAGCCGCTTTGCCAGTTGTTTTTTCAACTTCCTCTTCAAAAGCTTCTTTATCAAAAATGTTCACGAGTTCTGTAAGCTGCACCACCTCTGATGTTGGGATATGCGTATCTATTAATTTCTGAATTTGACCTTCATAATTTTTATAATCTATTCTATCTGAATAACGGGCAGCCACGGCTGTCCGAAGCTTCATAAAAAACGTCAGATCTTCTTTATACCTTAATATTTGTTTCTCTTCGGTTTCTTTATGAAAATCAATAGAAGATAATGCCAGTTTTAATATACGGGCGTACTTGGATAAATGATCGTAAAATCGATCTCTTAAAGCTTCATCCCTTAAATACTGCTGGTAGGCTTCTGCATCTTTTTTATTAACCACTCCTGAAAATAATTGCCATAACTCACTATGAGCCTGAGGTAATTTTTCAATTTCTTCTGTTATGTTGGTTAACGTACCTGCTAACTGCTCTTCGTCAAAATCTTCAAAGGTAGAATAGGTTTTGAGTGCAGTGTCCAATTCTTCGAGTACGCCATAATAATCAATAATATATCCATAATCCTTATCGGGGCTTACTCGATTAACCCTTGCTATCGCTTGTAGCAAGGTATGCCCTATTAATTTACGTGTTAAATACAGTACAATATTATTTGGCGCATCAAAACCGGTAAGTAATTTATCGACTACGATTATAATTTCAGGTTCCTCGTCGTGTTTAAAACGGTTTACAATGTTTTTTTGGTATTTTTTAGCGGTGCCGTGTTCATCCATCATTTGATGCCAAAAAGTTTTTACCAGATCACTAGTTTTACCATAAGCCGTTTCTTCTCCTTCGCGTTCATCGGGTGGAGAAATCACTAATGCGGAAGTCACTTTACCAATGTCATCCAGATAGTTTTTATACTTCACCGCTGCTGCTTTAGACTGACAGACCAATTGCCCTTTAAACTTAGTGTTCTGAAAATTACTCACATAGTGGTTAGTTATATCCCAGGCAATGGCATAAATTTTTTGATCTGCACTGTTGAGCTGATCGGCTCTGGAAAACTTCTTTTTTAAATCGGCTTTTTCAAGATCATTTAAGGGTTCAGATACCATATTAAAAAACGTGTCCAGCGGTGCCGCGTTAACCTCCTGTATCGCATGACGCCCTTCATACAATAGCGGTACTACTGCTTTATCTTTTACCGCCTGATCTACCGTATACGTATCTATGAGTGTCCCAAACTTAGAAAGAGTACTTTTATCTTTTTTAAATAAGGGCGTTCCTGTAAAGGCTATAAAACAGGCATTAGGCAAGGTCTTTTGCATCTCAATATTAAAAGTACCGTGTTGGGTACGATGCCCTTCATCTACCAACACAAAGATATTTTCGCTGGTAAGTGGAGTCTTAATTTTGCGTACCGCGGTTTCAAACTTATTGATAATTGTGGTGACCACCGCATCACTTTCGGTATGTAGTAATTCTACCAGTTTTGCTCCTGTTTTGGCGTTGTCTACCTCCATCCCGCACTTTCTAAACGTGCCGGTTATCTGACTATCTAGGTCGGTACGATCGGTTACCAAAATAATCTTAGGATTAGTAATTGATGATTCCATCGCGATGGCCTGCGCCAGCATTACCATCGTTAAGGATTTACCGCTCCCCTGGGTATGCCAAACCACTCCTCCAGTACGTTTGCCCTCTTTAAGCGAAGTAATTTGCTTCATCGCTTTTTTAATGGCAAAGTATTGTTGGTAGCGGGCTATTTTTTTTGCTCCGTTATCAAAAAGGATAAAATTGAAGATGAAATCCAGTAAACGTTCTTTCCTGCACAGACTGTACAGGTATTCATCCTGAACCGTTGTTTTTATAACTTCTTGCTCTAACGCATCAAAATAGGCCCGTACATAATGAAACCGCTCATTAAACATACGTTGCTTCACTTCTGTAGGCAAAGGGGTATTTTTGAGTTTTGCCAGTGTGGAGTAATAGTTTTTTTTCTTTTGTACGTCTACGGCGCCATTGATTTTTACAAAATTCTCCTGCCACTGTGCCCAGAACTTCTCTGGAGTTCCCGAAGTTGCATAACTGCCTTCATTTACGGTGAGGGCCATAACGAGTTGTGCCATCGCATAAAGCGGACGAATACCATCTTCTTTTTGATTGCGCAGGTTCTGAGAGATGGCCTGTGCTAAAGGTTCCTTCATATCCGGTCTTTTACACTCGATCACAGAAAGCGGGATACCGTTTACAAACAACACGATGTCCGGACGGTATTGGTCTTTTAAACCGCTACGCAGTACGCTAAACTCCTCGGTGACGTGAAAGGTATTATTTTTAGGATGCTTCCAGTCTATGTATTGTAGGTCAAAACTTTTGCGGTCACCTTCGATACTTTGATCCAGCGAAACCCCCAAGGTAAGCAGCTCATATAGTTTTTCACTGGTGGTCATAAAACCGTCTACCAGTGGGACGTCTTTTAAGGCGATGATGGCATTTTCTATATTGGCCGCTGTAAAGGCTACTGTTTTGGAAGAAGATACCCGGGCTTTATTAATATGATGCAGTTGATCTCTTAAAATATCTTCCAAAAGAATACCTGAAGTTTTACCACCCCGAGCTGCTAAGGCTTCTTCCTGATTGAGGAAGGTATAGCCCATATTGATTAACAGCTGTAGCGCCGGGATTTGCGAAATATGATCTTCTTGAAACGAGGGTGCTTGCATAATTTAATATTTATAGCCTAATAAATAGTCTTCTATAAAATTCCATCTATCATCGGATGTCATTTCCTTTTCAAAAAATTCTCTCATTAGATCAACACCAGCAACATGTCGATTAGAAATATCTTGTAATAAAGAATTTTTATATTCTGAAAAGGCCTCATTTCTTAAACGGAATGGATCATTTATACGTACATAGATCCTCGGATTCTCTCCACCAGTAACTTCATAATTACCTAACTCAAAAACTTCTAATAATTGACCAATTTTTATGTATAAAAATTTGCTTCCTGAATTAAGATTAACGTATTTAACCGTACTGGACATAGCATTAAAACTCATTTCAATTTTTCTTCTAACATTTTTCCTTAAAGCACCTAAAGCATAATCTATAACCCTGTATTTCATAATTACGCCTCCTTTATCCCTTCTGGCTTGTAAGAAATTTGATTTTTTTCTTACATCATCTACTTTGAGATTTTCCATATTCTTCGCAGCTCTTTGACTAAACATAGGTAATAAAAGCTCCGACATTCGTGATGCAAGATTATCTTCAACGCCTAAGTCAATTAAAACACCTTTAAACTCAATACTCGTAAAAAAGCTCCCTGATAATCTCAGAAGTGCAGATTGAAGAATATTGAAAATATTTTTGAGCTCATTCTGTATTTTGGATTTACTATTTTCTAGGCCTAATGATATTCTTAAAATTGGCTTCAAATCAATTTCTTTAAAGAGCGTATTGTTAAAAAATTCGCGCTTAATTATCCCAAATGATTTATCTCTGAATTTTCTTTCCCATAATTCATCTAATCTTAATTCTATAAGGCCTCTTCCTTTATCTTTTAAAGTAGGATATTGTAATAGTTTGTATTCATTTTCTCTTAAAACATTTTCCAAAATGTTTAAATCTTTCAGGTCAAAACTCGCAAAAACAGTTGAAAACATATTTTTAGGACGAGCAATCAAGACCGGTATACCACTTGCTTTTTTATTGAGGTCTTTTTCGATAAGAAGTAAAGCTTTTTTGACCTCACCTTGCAATTGATCGTTATCGGCGTCAGGAAATATATAACCAAAGTCTTCTGCAGTAATTAGTTGATTTTGTTCAGATGTATCATCATAAATTCTCACCAAACGTCTCATTACTTCACGTAATTGCCAATGATGTGTTCTACTTAATCCGTGAAGTTGATTAATAAACTGAAAATCCCTACTACTATAATCTAAACTGGCTATACCATTTATTTCTTTATCTCTTGCAGCACGACCAATTTCTTGGATATAGTCTGTAAGCAATCCTGTTGGTGCTAAGTGATGCACTCTAGAAACATCATTTATATCCACTCCCATTCCGAATGCTTTGGTAGCAACCATCGTAACCACCTCATCATTTTTGAAATGATTGTAAGATGCCTCTTGGTTTTTTACATCCATTCTGCCATTATAAGGGTGTGTATTAACATTCGTATTTCTAGACGCTCTCATTAAAGCATCAACTTGAGTAGTAAAAGGACAATAAACAATTGTCTTATCTTTTTGTACTTCAAATTCTGCAATACGGTCTGTTGTTAGATTAACTTTTTCGGTTTGTAAATTCCCTTCTATTGTTAAATGATTAATTTCGAATGTTATGTCGTCGCGTTTTGCGTAACCTATAAATGTTATAGGAGCTTTCATCTGCAAACTCCGCATAGTTTCGAAAACGACATCGTGTTGCTTACCATAAGGTGCAGTTGCCGTAACTGCTATTACTGGAAATTTCATTTTTTTATTTTGACTATCCCGAGCGTAATTTCTAATCCGGCTAATATGATAGCCTAAGTACCAATAGTCTATTCTAAAATCTCTACCCCAAGTTGATACCGTATGAGCCTCATCTACAATATACAGTCCTAATTTCCTGCCATTGAGGAAATAACTAATATCATAAGAAAGCAATAGTTCTGGAGCCATATACAATAAGTCTATTTCGCCTTCCTTGATATCCTCTATAATTTGATCTCTTTGAATTAAAGTAATATCTGAATTTATGTATGCAACTTTTGTATACCCTTTTTCATGCCTTAGTTGATTTACTTGATCTACCATCAGTGCTTTTAACGGAGAAACCACGATACTCAATGCACCATATTTTTCGCCTATATACATCGCTGGCATTTGGAAAAGCAAACTCTTCCCAGCACCTGTTGGAGCAGTTAAAAAAACATCTTGTACATCTTTTAGAGGATCAAATGAATTCTCAAACTGTTCTACGATAGACTCAACCACAGTCGCCTGACTTATTTCAATTAGGTTTTTATTGATGTCAGGATCAGGATAAATTTTTAAGCTTCTAAAACTGTTGCTTTGCCAATATTTTTCTAAAAGTCCATTCAATTCTGATCTATAGGATTTTTTTAAATCAGACTTTACACGTTTTATATTATAACTAATATTGAATAAATTAAAAGCACCCAACAAAATTGATAATTGTTCTGAAGCTAATTCACTTTGAATCGTTTCATTGTCAATGAGAATATCCTTAACAATTGATTTATTTTTAATGGTATCATAGTATAAGGCTATGAACTCTTTGTTCTCGTAATTGAAAATAAAATCATTATCTACAATTTGATTTTCCTGTATAGTTGTTAATTTTTGATAATCCCAGTTGACCTTTTCTATTACAGGAATAAGTGAAATTTCATTAAATAATTTGCCATCTGCAAACTGTAAGTATAGGTTGTCATCTATTAAGGAAGAGGATGCAATTATATCTCGAAATTCATTAAGATCTAAAAATTCACCTTTTTCGGCATCATCCTCTATATTTTTTGAAAAATCAGCAAAATTATTGGGTACTAAAGAATTTATTGAAAGATCAATAATTAAAACTTCATCGGCAATAAGGTCTTTATTGACCTGATTATAGCCAAATAACAAACTTTCATAACTTAAAACCCTACAGTGATTAACGGTATCCATTAACGATCTTAGTAAAAATCTTTTATGCTGAACATCGAAGAATTTTTCATCTTTAATTTTAAAGCCTTCAATTACCTGATTGTCCATTAAATTTTTATGGATGTTTTCCGGTAAAGATTTTAATTCAATCCCCTTAAAAGCAATGATGCGGTGAGGTCTTTGGTATTTGTTGTATAATTTTTGAATTAATTGTTCTAACATTTCAATCTCTTTTTCCCGGTTAATAATTGCTGCATCAGGCCTTTTTTTTGCGCCTGGAGTTGCTCGCGCTGTGTTTTTAATAATTCAATTTCGCTGGCTGCGGTGTTTAGAACCTCAGCGATGGCGGTTTGTTCTTCCCTGCTTGTTGGCAATACCAACTTAATGGGTGCAAAATCTTTAAATTTACAGTTAAGCGTATCGCTTACCATTCCTTGGGAGTTTCTATAAAAACGATGTATTATAGATGGAGTTTTAAACAAATAAGCAAAGAATCTGGAATCTGTATTCTTTTTAGGTCTTACAATCGTGTAAGCAGGACTTACTATCCCTTCTAAGTTACTAAGAGCGCTTCTGCCTTGCCACATTCTCATTGTATTATAACCGATGTCGCCCACACAAATCTTTTTATATTTAGATTTATCTTTATTTGAAGTATCTTTTTTATTTGAATCATCCTGTGGATAAACACCAGCCTCACCTATAGACAGCAAGAGCAACTCTTCATTATTACGTTCACTTCTTTCGCAAAAAAAATAATCCAACCTTTTTTCCTCCCACTCCCCCATAAAACCCGGCAAGCGTTTTTTACCGCTTAAAAGCTGCTGCATCAGGGCTTTTTTAAGCTTTTGCTTGGCAGTTATAAGTTGGTCTATTTTCACAAGCGCATCATCCCAGGTACTGAGGCATTTCGCAATTTTTTTTCTTTCATCTTTTGGAGGAAAAGGGAATCTAAATCTTTTTAAATTATTTGTATTGATCGAATTTATAGTAGCACCTAAATTCCTGTGTATTTCTCTCACATAATAATGAGTATCAAAAAGTTGGTATAGAAATCTGTATTCCTTACTTCTAAAAATAAGCATAAAGGCACCAAACGCTGTACCTGCATTTGCACTATCAATTATCGCGTTCTTTCCAATTAAACTTCGACTTCCATTTCTGACGCAAATAATTATATCCCCTTCTTCTGTTTCATTGAAATTTGACTCATCTACATCAACGAAAACATTATCATCAAACTTCAGTTGTCTATCCTGAACATTTGATGATCTTAAAACTAAAACCCCATTAACTGAAACCATTTTAGGATTATAAGTCAAACCAGTTATTGTTTCACCGATTTTTCCTAGTTCTATTACCTCCCAATCCTCTGGAATCCAGCCTAGTTTGGTTTTTTTATAGCCCTGCTTTGTTTCTATCTTATCGCTTTCCCTCAAAATAGTATCACTCATTTTTGTCCTATTTTTTTAGCAATAATTGTTCAAAGGTCTCAAAAGTTGATTCACTAACTACCTTATCTTTAATTACACTACTTTCAGCTAATTCTTCAATAGAAAATAAAATATTATTAGCCGAGGCTTCATAAATATGTACCGAAGCCATAAATTCTCGCTCATCATAACTTAGCTTAAACCAATACCGGACGTGTTCAATGAACATCATATTCGGAACTTGTTCATCGTAGTCTGAAAATGATTTATATACGGGTCCGCCACCAGTTGAGCCCCACAAATTATGATCTTCAAAATAATAGCCAGCAAATTTTACATCGACATTGTGAGTAGTTGCTTTCGTAATTACTCCTTCTCTAATAGCTTGGTCTTGCTCTTTTAACCAATTTTCAAATTGCTTGCTCATTTCTATTTTTTTAAGTTCTCTAATTTTTCATTAAACTGCATCACCCATTGCGTTATTAAAGGGCGTACTTCTTGCCTAAAGGTTTCTTCAATTACCTCATCGCCATAAAAGAGTTTTTTTTGTTTTTCTCCATTATAGTTAGAGGTCAAATACCATTCTTCTTGATTAAACTTTACACGGATTTCAATGCTATTTGAAATTTCTGTCGGCAAAGCCTTTTTAAGACGTTTTAAGTCAAAGTTGAGTGTTATTTGATTAATTTTATTAAAATCTATATCTTGTAATAGTAGGTTCAAATCCCTAGGAAGGCTTTCGTAATCGATATAATCACCATCTTTATTGACCTGTATTTTTCCCGTTGTAAAATGTGATAATAACCTTTCCCAGGTGTTATGTATTTCATTAACAATTGGTAAAAACGCCTTTTCTAAAATCTCATGGATTTTATCTTTACTGCGCCGTTCTGCTTTATGCTTCTCAGGCCGGTTCTCCAAGCTTCGCTCTAATAAGGATAGCGCTTTATCTAGATCATCGTGCTCGCTTAGCGGTAAGCCTTTTGCTGCATCGATTGCTAAGCCTAGGGTGGTGAGTACTTCATCAGCAATCATCTCGGCCAAAGGCAAGGGCTCTTCAAGCGTGCTTAGGTTGAGTAGGTTGTAGTAAGCATCCCGTTTATCTAAGCGTATGATTGCCGGTGTATACCCATACAACATCAATATTAAATTACTCATTATACGCGCCATACGCCCGTTACCGTCACCAAAAGGATGTATCTGTATAAATCGCACTTGGAAAGCTGCTGCAACCAGAATAGGATGCAAATCATACTTCTGCTTTTTGCGTTTAGGTACATCAATATGATTGTTAAGCCAATTGATCAAGGTATTCATCGCCGGGGCAACCTCCTCGGGCGCCATAAAGTCAATACGCTCTCCGGTTCTAGTATATAAATAATTAGGCAGAGTTTTATAATGACCCGGGTTAATTTCTGCTTTAGCATCAGCATAAGGCTCTACTAATATAAGCTTGTGCAGCTCTTTAATGACCGACTCGTTGATCTTTACTTCTTTCGCTACTAAATCTTCTAGCTTTTTAAGGGCTTTATTGTGGCCTTCCATCTCTAAGTAATCTCTAAAAGGCTTTCCTTTTGCAGTTACCCCGTGTAAAATAAACGCGCGTGTCTCAGAAGCAGTGAGTGTATTCCCTTCAATACTGTTGCTGTGGTAGTTCCAATCCAGTCGCAGTTTTTGCTCCAGCCGGTTTTGCTGCTCAGCAGTCAAGGGTCTATAACTATCTAAAATTGTCTTCTTGAGATCTATCTGCGTGATCTTGCTTTTAAAATCTTCTAATGCTGTGCCCATACTAATTCAGATTAAGTTCTTTTAAATAACCCTGCATTTTTTCGCGAACCCCAAGCAATTCACTTTCCAGTTGGTCTATTTCTTCTTGTACGGCACTTACATCAATTTCTGCTTCCTCTTCAAAGGTATCTACATAACGGGGAATATTCAGGTTGTACTCGTTTTCCTGTATTTCGTCAAGCGTGGCTACGTAACTGTATTTTTCTTTCACGACGCCGGGAGAAACACCTTCCGCTTTAAAACGGTAATAAGTTTCTACAATTCGGTTAATGTATTTTTCGGCTAACACATTCTGATTTTTACCGCTATCATACTCCTCACTGGCATCAATAAATAAAGTATCTGTCCGTTGTTCTTTGGCTTTATTAAAAATTAGAATAGCTGCCGGGATACCCGTCCCAAAAAACAGGTTTGCCGGTAAACCAATCACTGCATCAAGCAGGTTATCTTCAATCACTTGTTTACGTATACGTCCTTCTGCGCTTCCTCTAAAGAGTACCCCGTGAGGTACAACCACCCCAACCATCCCGGTCGCTTCATAAGCACTTGCGATCATATGCGAGATAAATGCCCAGTCTCCTTTACTTTTAGGAGGTACACCTCGGTTAAAGCGATGGTATTTATCTTCTTCAGCATCCTCGTGACCCCACTTATCTAATGAAAACGGGGGATTTGCCACTACGGTGTCAAACTTCATCAAGTTATCGCCTTCGGTATGTTTAGGATTGCGTAGCGTGTCTCCCCAGCGTATAGACGCATTATCAAAACCGTGTAAAAACATATTCATCATTGCTAGTGCCCAAGTACTCCCATTCGCCTCTTGACCATAAAGTGAAAAGTTCTTGCCCTCAACTTGCTGCCCAGCTTTTATTAAAAGTGAAGCAGAACCACATGTGGGATCGTAAATACGTGCCCCGGGTTTAGACTTAGTTAAACGTGCCAGTAAGGTAGACACTTCTTTAGGTGTGTAAAACTCTCCGGCTTTTTTGCCGGCATCACTGGCAAAATTAGCGATCAAAAACTCATAGGTATCTCCCAGTACATCTTGCCCGTCTAAAGAAGAGGGTTTAAGATCAAGTTTATTGTAATCGGTTAACAGGTTTTTGAGCCTTGCATTCTTATCTTTTTTATCTCCTAAGTTACTGCTGTTAAAACTGATATTTCTAAAAATACCGGCACCATCACTACTGGTTAACTTTTCACGATTAGCATCTTCTAAATCTGCTAAGCCAATATCGATAAGCTCACCAATATTCGGCTCGTTACGTTTATCGTATAAAGATTTAAAATGACTATGTTCAGGAATAATAAAACGCTCAGAAGACATCGCTCGCTGCGCCCGGGCTTCATTACCTTCATACTTCTTTAAGTATTGCTCAAACTTCTCGGTATGTGTATCTGAAACATACTTCAAAAATAGCATCACAAGAATATAGTCTTTATACTGACTAGGATCGATTACCCCTCTAAAGGTATCACAGGCTTGCCAAATGATACGGTTGATATCTGCCGATTGCACTTTATTGTTCATTATTTTGGATTTTAGTTTTAAGTAATAACTCGAGTTGTGTTGTTTTTAGATCATCTATTTTTTGAAGAAGCCGTGACTCTTCCTTTTTTAATTGACTTAAGGCAACAATCTCATGCTGCATCGACAATGGAGGCATATCAATTTTTAAATCACCTAAGATAGTACGATTAATAGCGGGTAGGGCACTACCTCTGGCGTAAGCTTTTAATTCGTTTTGTGTGCTTTCAAGATTAATGTACCAAACAAGATATTCCGGTAAAACCTCTGCCTGTATTTCACGTAGCACCAGAAAAACTGAAGAAACGACTGCCGGTTGCAGGCTACCATCAATATAATGCGCCGTAAACCCGTGATGCCCTTTAGCTAACACAACCACATCGCCCACATGTAAATAGTGCTTTTCTAATTTTGAAGAAGCCAACAGACTTGGAGTCGTGAATGAGTCTAGCGTATATGGATCTACAAAATCGCTCGCGCCAAGAAAGTACACCGTGCCCTGAGGATGGCGCCGACTATTAACGCCTGAAGCAATTGAGCTAATCTGATTAATCTTCATTTATTTCATTGTTATTCCTGTACAAATTTACATATAATAAATGAATATTGCAAATTTATTTTATTGTTATTGGTGTACAATAAATATCTATATTTTAGTTTTACTTGTGGAAATATTAAAATAAGGCATTGATCATCAAATAAACTAAAAGGTTTTTATAAAATAATCGATTTTTCACCAAATAGAATTTTGGTTAAATCATACAATTAATATACTAAGGGAAGAGCTATGGCAACAAATTCTTAGAAGTTGTTCAATCATTTATCACTTAACTCCTAAATGACAACAAATTAGCATTTGTGTATAGCCTATACATTTTTTTACAGCTATTGAAAATAATTAATAAGGAATAAATAGTAAAAATTATAGCAATACCTAAATTAACCCAATTATAATTATTAAAAACATTTAAATTATAATCTTTCCAAAACAGTTCTAATTGTTTAAATATTGGGTAAAAAATAGTTATTAGGGTAAATAAAAAAGTTAATAAAAAACTGGAAATTATAAATGTAATAGCCAATCTGATTTTTCCTTTTAAAAGGGATAAGTAATTTTCTAGTTCATTGATTTCATCATCATTTTCTTTGAAAAATTCAAGATTTTTTATTTGAAAAGTTTTTGTTTCTAACTGTTGTGTTATGCTCTTTAAATCTAAAAAGTGAGATTTCAAAGAATGATAAATAAGAATACTTGTAGCAAATAGTCCTATTAAAAGGACCAAGACTAATAAATTACTCTGTATTCTACTTAATGCAAAAGTTATTGCTCCAAAAGTAATAGGAGCAGATATTATTTTAAATAAAATTTTAGAAATTAAATCTG
>DTTX01000036.1:0-15053 GCA_012964435.1 Mesonia sp.
CTAATCCTATAAAGTATGTTGGTGCACAACCAATATTCGTAGATAGTGAACAGGAAACCTGGAATATGTGTCCGGTTGCATTAGAAAAAGCTATTAACCATTCTATTAAACAAGGTAAAAAAGCAAAAGCTGTCATCTGTGTGCATTTATATGGAATGCCCGCAAAATTAGATGAAATAAAAGCAATTTGTAATAAGTACGAAGTTCCTTTAATAGAAGATGCCGCAGAAGCTTTAGGATCGACTTATAAAGATCAAAAATGCGGAACTTTTGGCGATTACGGTGTTTTATCTTTCAATGGAAATAAAATCATTACAACAAGCGGAGGTGGAGCTTTAATTTGTCCTTCAGAAGAAGCTCAAAAGAAAGTTGTATTTTATGCTACACAAGCTAGAGATAATGCTCCGCATTATCAACATTCAGAAATTGGTTACAATTACCGTTTAAGTAATATTTCCGCAGGAATTGGTCGAGGACAAATGGAAGTTTTAGATGAACATATCTCCTTAAGAAGAAAGATGAATGCTTTTTATCAAGAATTATTTAAGGATATTGATGAAATTACCGTCTTTAAAGAACCCAACGATGATTACTTTTCTAATCATTGGTTAACTGCAATTTTAGTTGATTCAACCAAAACTAAAAATCACATTAATCGAGAAGATATTCGTTTAGCGTTTGACGCTGAAAATATTGAATCTAGACCACTTTGGAAACCGATGCATTTACAACCCGTATTTAAAGATGCACTTTATTATGGCGGAACTGTTGCAGAAGATCTATTTAAAGATGGACTATGTTTACCTTCAGGTTCCAACTTAACCGATGAAGATCGAGAAAGGATTACTCAGGTGATTCAGAAATTATTTAAATAAAAATTATGATTGAAGAAATAATAAAAAATAGGAGATCGGTATTTCCGGTACAATATAATTCAGAAGAAATTAGTAGAGAAACGATTCAAAAAATTCTGGAAACTGCTAATTGGGCACCAAACCATAAGAAAACAGAACCTTGGCGTTTTAAGGTCTTGCAAGGTGAAAAATTAGAACATCTAGGTCAGTTTTTAGCAGATAAGTATAAAGAAACTGCTGAAAAACCTTCAGACTTCAAATACAAAAAACTTCAAACCAATCCTTCCAAAGCAAGTTACGTGATCGCTATTTGTATGCAGCGCGATCCTAAAGAAAGTTTACCGGAGTGGGAAGAAATTGCTGCGGTAGCGATGGCTGTACAGAATATGTGGTTAACAGCGAGTCACTATGGCATTGGCGCATATTGGTCTTCACCTGGATTAATTAAATATATGAACGAATTTTTCAGCCTTAAAGAAGGTGAAAAATGTTTAGGTTTTTTCTATATGGGAAATTACGATGAAACCGAATTACAAGGTGAACGTACTTCTATTGAAACTAAGGTCGAATGGCTTTAGAATAAAATAGCTTGGTGTTGAAAGCATAAATACACAAAAACACCTAGATAGATTAGGGCGACAAAAAACTTCATAAAAGTTGAAGCTAAGAAGCCCATAAAAGAACCAAAAGCAGCTCTTAAAGCAATTTTAGAGCTACTTTTGTTAAATATAAACTCTCCGATAAAAGCACCTACAAACGGACCGATTAAAAAGCCTAGCGGAATTGGAATAAATATTCCTACGATTAATCCTACTGTGGTACCAATGGCTCCGGCTTTACTACCTCCATATTTTTTGGTTCCGGCTGCCGGAATAATGTAATCTAAAATAAAAATGAGTATGGCTATAAAAAGCGTAGCGCCCAATAGCCAGTAATTCCACTCCATTCCATCTACAAAATAGAATAGTAATAGACCTAACCAACTAATTGGCGGTCCTGGTAATATGGGCAAAAGGCTTCCTATAATTCCAACGATACATAATACAAAGCCTAAAATAATTAAGAGTAAATCCATTATTCAATTTTATCTCTAAAATACACAATTTTAAATTTTAACAACTAAAAAATTAGTTTAAACTAAAGTTTTAGTTATATTTGATCTTATAGAACTAAATGATTAGTTGAAAAAATGAAAGAACTTACTAAAGCAGAAGAAGAAATTATGCAATTGCTCTGGCAGCTTAACGAAGCAAATGTAGCGACATTAATAGAAGAAATGCCAGAACCAAAACCTGCCTATAATACGGTTTCTACGATTGTTAGAATTCTAGAAAATAAAGGTTTTGTAGGATTTCGAAAAGAGGGAAGAGGTCATATTTACTATCCGTTAATAGAAAAAGACAGTTACAGCAAATTTTCGATGACTAAGCTGCTGAATAATTACTTCGACGGTTCAGTAAAAAGTATGCTTTCTTTTTTTGTGAAAAAAAACGATCTAAGCATTCGAGAGTTAGAAGAAGTTCTTTCAGAAATTAATAAAAACAAAAAGTAATGGTGACCTATATCATACAGTTAAGTGTTTTTTTACTTCTATTTTGGGGAGTTTACGAGCTGTTTTTAAAGAAAGAAACTTTTTTTACATACAATCGATTGTACTTGTTGCTTACGCCCATCATTTCAGCATTACTGCCATTTTTAAGTTTTAACGTGTTAGAAAGTTATGCGGTAGAAGCACAACAACTGGTTCAGTTACCGGCTGTGTTTATTGGTGATCCTGTGGTTCAAGAAATTCCTGATCAAACTGTCACCAATCCAACTAATTCTATAAGTTTTTACGAGAAATATGCTTGGTGGTTAGCTTATGGTTTTGGAGTGTTGATCAGTCTTTTGCTATTCATTAAAAAGATTTTTCAGTTTCAACAATTCAGAAAGCAAGGTAAAGTCTCTTATCTAAACGATTTAAAACTTGTAGAAGTTGAAAATAGCTCGATGGCTTGTACTTTTTTTAAAACTATTTATTTAGGAAGCGATCTATCGGAAACCGAAAAAGCCCAAATTTTAAAACACGAGCAAGTTCATGCACAACAATACCATAGTTTAGACCTGTTGTTTTTTGAAATTTTAAAAATTGCTATGTGGTTTAATCCGGTGGTGTATTTCTACCAAAAGCAAATCACCAATTTACATGAATACATCGCCGATGCAGAAGCGACTAAAAATTCAGACAAAAAATCGTATTACGAAAGTTTACTTAACGTAGCTTTTGGGAGCGAGCAAATATCATTCATCAATCAATTTTTTAATCATTCATTAATCAAAAAACGAATCGTTATGTTACAAAAATCAAAATCGGCAAGAGCCGCTAAATTCAAATTTTTAATCCTGATCCCATTAATTTTTGCGATGCTAACTTATGTATCATGTTCAGATAAGAGTAATTTGAATGAAGAAGAAAACCCTATTACATCTAAAGAATTAAAACAATTTGAAAATGATGTAAAAAAGAAATTATTATTACCAGACGAAACTGAAAATTATGGGGTAATAGAAGTAGAAGATATTAATAATTTGACGGATGAAGAAAATCTTCGTTTAAGAAAGCTGTCAGCGAAAATCATTGAAGACGAAAAAATGCATAAATTAGTATTAACTGATGGTGAAAATAAACGAGTAATAGATTTTGATCAAAACTCTAATATAGCAGAAGAAGGCATTCCATTTACAGCAATCGAAACTGTGCCAATTTATCCCGGATGTGAAAATTTAGATAATGCAGCCGCAAAAAAATGTATGAGTGATAACATCACCCAGTTTGTAAATAAAAATTTCGATACCAATGCAGTAAAGCCTTATGCTGAAAAAGGCACGAACAGAATCTTTGTACGTTTTGCAATTACCAAAGAAGGAACTATCGATAATATTCAAGCGAGGGCTTCTTCACCTGAATTGGAATTAGAAGGGAAGCGTGTGGTAGCGATGTTACCAAAAATGAAACCGGGAGAAAAAGACGGAAAGCCTGTAAACGTTTTATATAGTTTACCAATCATTTTTCAAGTAAGTGAATAAACTATTTTTAAGCATATTAGTTTTATTTCTATGGAAAGCCGAAGCACAAACTTCGGCTTTTCATCTTGCCGATAGTTTATATGCTGTCGGAAATTATCAAAAAGCGATCGAGATTTATCAAAATTCTTCATCAATTTCTGCGGTAACCTATCAGAAAATAGCTCAAGCTTACCAAGCCACCGGAAATATTGGTTTAGCGATCAAGAATTATGAAAAGGCAATTCAGCTAGATCAAGAATTAATCATTGCGAAAAGTAATTTAGGGATTTTGTATTATCAAAGTAGAAACTATCAACTTGCCGATAGTCTTTTTAAAAAGCTTGTAGAGGATTACCCTAAAAATCCGGATTTTTACTATCGTTTAGGTTTGGCAAAAGAACAGCTGAATGATACCACGGCGATTCAGGATTTTCAAAAAGTTTTGAAGTTAGATGAACATCATCAAAAAACTTTATATGAGGTTGCTAAGCATCATTACCGAAAGAAAAATTATCAAAGAGTAGAAGAATTAGGTGAAAGAGCTTTACTAAGTTATCCTGAAAATACGAGGATGATTAGTCTTTTGGCTCAAAATGCGTTGGCTCTAAAAAATCTAGTTTCCGCTAAAAATAGATTTGAACAGTTAATAGAGTTAAATCAAAAATCGGTATTTATTCATTTTAATTTAGGTTCGTGTTATTTCAATTTGAAAAATTATGAAAATGCTTACGATCAATTTGTAAAAGTAATTCAGCTAGAAAAAAATCATTTACAGGCATTCTTATTTGCTGGCAAAAGTTTAAATCAACTAGAACGCTACCAAGAAGCCGAACAATTTTTAAAGATGTCGGTTTTATTGGCAGATCAACCGGTAGACGAATTTTATACTGCTTACGGAATTAGTTTGCAAAAGCAAGAGCATTTTAAAAAAGCGATCGAAAATTTTAAAATTGCGTTAGAAGAGTATCCTCAAAATTATAGAGCACAATACGAGTTAGCAGTTTGTACCGATAATTACTATAAAGATTTAGCAACAAAAATTAATTACTACCAGCTTTTTGTGCGTAGATTTCAAAATGAACCTAAAGCGAAGTACTACTTGTATTTAGCTAAAAACCGGTTAAGTGATCTAAAGGAACAGCAACATCTCGCCAAAAACTAAATGTTTATAAGCTTGTTATTAAAATTAAGGTAAAATACGAAGTTTGCTTTGTAAAGAATACTTAATTTTACTTTTATGAAGTATAGTTACCTTTTGCTGTTACTTTTATGTTTTGGGTGCCAAAACTTTGAAACCAAAAAAATCTCTTCTGAAGACTTAGTTGAAGAAGAATTAAAAGAATTGAATTGGCAAGAAGTAGAGGTTTATCCCGCTTTCGAAATTTGCGAAAACCTTTCTGAAATGCAAGCAAAAAAATCGTGTTTCGAGCAGCAATTTGCCTTACAACTTCACGAATCACTTCAGCAAAAAAAAGTGATCTTATCAGATTCGATCCAAGAGAAAATGCTATTGTATATTTCAATTAACGCAAACGGAAAGCCAAGTTTAGATTCGTTAGAAACTTCAGCATTAATAGAAAAAAAGATGCCTCAAATGCAAACTTGGTTACAAGAATCAATTCAAAAAATGCCAAAAATATACCCCGCTAGAAAGCGAGGTATACCTGTAAAAACTTCTTTTAAATTACCCTTGGTAATCGCTTCAGAATAATCTATAGATTAAACTTAAATCCTGCAGTAAAATCAATTGGAAATTCACCGTTATTATCTTTTCCTAAGGCTACAAAGTCATTATAACTTAAGGTGAAGAATGTCTCTTTACCAACTCTAATGGCAACTCCTGCTCCCAGACTTAATGGTAGATCTAGAGAGAAGTCATCTTTTCTTTGCACATCAGAAATTTCGCCGGTTTCACTGTCGTAAATATATCTTGGCTCTTCGGTATAATAAAGTTCAACCGCTTCAGCTTCTAAATAAAAATGGAACCACTCTGCATTGATCACTTTAAAACGATAATTAAAGGTTAATCCTGTGTAGTTGTAATCATATTCTTCGGTTTCCATCACGTGTCTAACTTGTGTGAAAATAGAATGACGATTAAATTTTTTATTGCTGTATAATTCTAATTCACCCCCAAAAACAGCCGTTTTTTCGTTGGTGATATTTGGTGAATAGACCGCATTGGTTATCCCTCCAAAAACACCTAATCTTACTTGTGCCTTTACTTTTTCGTCCTCATAAACATAATTTTCGTCAAGTGCGGCATTGTGTTCATTAATGAAACTTTTAAGACTACCTAAAGTAAGTTTCACTTTTTCTGTAGGTATTTCAGTTTCCGGAGTTAGGTCTTCTAAAGTCTTTTTGTACTCACCTTGGTATCGATTTCCTCTTTCACCACGCGCATTGGTAAGTTCGTAAGTTTGGCCGTCTTTTACCACAAAATATCTGTATTTTCCATCAATTACATTCCATAATAGGGTAAGATCACCTTCAGCAGCATTATAAAGTTCTAGATTTTCACCATCTATAGTGTAATTTTCTTGCGCTACGGTACTGAAGCTGATTATAGTAATACAAAAAATGAATAATAATCGTTTCATAGTTTCTAATTTTTCTGAAGTAAAAGTAAGCATTTTTTAAAAATCGTGTAATGATGTTAGCTTAAAATCAATGAGTTATTTTTCGTAGGTTCTGCCTTTCCACTCAAAAGAAGTAAAAACAGAAAGTATTGCACTGCTTACAATGAAAATTGGATGTAAAATTACAGCGATTAGGTAGCTTTTTAAAAGTGAAGTTGTTTTGAAGAATTCTGCTGTTTTATAGAGAATAAAAAAATCGATATTCACTTTTATAATCAATAATAAAAGCCAAGCCTGCTTATCGATACCTTTAAAAATTGTAGCATATAATAATAAGATAAAAGCCAAATTGGTAACAAAAACTATGCTTGCGATAAGTAAACTGTTTTTGTTTTTATAAGCTGAAGTTTTTGCTGCCCATCGCACTCGTTGCTGAAAAAGTGATCTTAAGTTTTGCGGGGGGAGCGTTTTTACCTGCGCTTCGTGGTGCGATAAATAGTCAATTTTCTTTTGAGCAGACTTCATTTTCTCTAACAGAAAAATATCGTCACCACTTGCTAAATGGTCATTTTCAAAACCACCAAGTTCCAAAAAAGTAGATTTTTTATAACAAAGATTAGCACCATTGCATAAAAATGGCTCCTTGTGACCAAAACCACCCAAAGTTGCGGCTTGCAGACTTAAAAAATCCAATGCCTGAAATCTATCTAAAAAACTATTAGATGAAATATAACTTACCGGACCGGCAATAAAATCTAATTGTTCTTTGATCGCCATGGCGTTAAAATATTGCAACCATTTTTCAGGAACTATACAATCGGCATCGGTCGTTACCATATAATTTTTGGTGGAAGCTTCGATCGCTTTACTCAGCGCTTCTTTTTTGGGAGAAATTGCTTTTGCTGAATTTTCTAAAAGCTGAATAGAAAGTTGTTTGTTTTGCTGAATAAATTCTTCTACAATTTTTGCTGAATGATCTTCAGAACAATCGTTAATAAAAATGATCTCAAAAAGTTCAGTTGAATAATCTATGGTTTTTAAACTTGCTATAAGTCGCGGTAAATTTTCGGCTTCATTTCTAAACGGAATACAAATCGTAAAGCTGGTTTTTTGTTTTTCCTGCTGAAGTTGAAAAGGTTTTAATTTAAAAATTCCGTAGAGTAACCAAAGCATTAAGCCGGCATAACTGGCCGAAATGAAAATTGAAAAAATTATTTCCATAAGGTTGAAAATTTCAAATCGAATCGAGGCTGAAATTTAAACCATAGTAAACTGCCAATCACTCCGGGTAATGCGAAATTCAGCAACCACATCGTTAAAGATATGGCTAAAACCGGTAAAGCTTCTACCTGAAAAAAGGAAAAAAGCCAAACGGCAACTCCGCCTTTTATCACCGCATCTAATAAAAATACACTCGGTAAAATCGACGCTAAAAAGTACATACTAAAAATGCAACTCATCGCATCGAAGTAAGAAATATCGACATTCAGCAAGACCAATAAAAAATAAAATTGATGACTGAAAATTAAGTATCTTCCGATAGATAACCCTAAAATTTCAATTTGTTGTATCGCTGAAAATTGATGAAAAGCTTTTTTAAGTTTACTGAATTGTTGCTGAAACCAAACCGATTTCCGCAGAAAAAAAAGAACAATTAGAATTGTTCCTGTTGAAACTAATAATTGTTGAAATGAAATAAAATTTAATTGAAAAGCAGAATTATTTAATAAAAAAACGATTCCGATTATCCCGAAAATTACCGTTGCGAGTAGCTGACTCATATTTCCGAAGAAATTATAAAGCACAATTTTTTTCCAATATTTTTTATGGAAGAACATTGGTTTCGCTCCGTATTCTCCAATTCGATTTGGCGTGAGAATAGCAACTGCGTGCGCACTTAGTAATTGAAAAGCGCTTTGCTGAAAAGAAATAGCGCTTATTTTCTGCGTTAATTTCTTCCATTTGAAGATTTCTAAACTCCAATTAAGTATGGTAAACACTAATAGAGCGATAAATGCTTTCCAAGAAATGCTTTGAAGTTGATCTCTGAAATTTATCCAACTTAGCTCTTGGTTTGCGGTGAGTTTATGATAAATAAAAAAACAAACGGCAGAAAGCAAGGCTACTTTTAAAAGTAGTAAAAACAATTGCTTAGATTTGTAGGGAAGCCAGCGCATACACAAAGAAACAAATATTTAGATTGAAAACAGAAAAAATAATTTTAGGCATCGATCCGGGAACTACCATAATGGGTTTTGGACTTATAAAAGTGGTAGGTAAGCAGATGGAATTTATGCAACTCAACGAATTGATGCTGAAAAAATATGACGACCATTACGTAAAACTCAAGCTGATTTTTGAACGAACGATCGATTTGATCGACGCTTATCATCCCGACGAAATCGCGATCGAAGCTCCGTTTTTTGGTAAAAACGTACAATCGATGCTAAAGTTAGGAAGAGCACAAGGTGTGGCAATGGCTGCCGGTTTGAGTAGAGAAGTTCCTGTGACAGAATATTCACCTAAAAAAATTAAAATGGCGATTACCGGTAATGGGAACGCCAGTAAAGAACAAGTGGCAAGAATGCTACAAAGCACGTTGAAGTTAAAAAGTTTACCGAAAAACTTAGATTCTACCGATGGTTTGGCAGCGGCAGTTTGCCATTTTTATAATTCGAGTCGAGTAGAAACCGGTAAAAGTTATTCAGGTTGGGCCTCGTTTGTAAAGAAAAACCCGGGGAAAGTAAAATAGAAATGATGAAAAAAGGAATATTGATTTGCTTGATGTTTATAGGATTTTTAATGCAAGCGCAAAAACAAAACCAAATGGAAAATACAATTTATCAATTTGAAGTTGAAGACATTGAAGGCAATACTTTCGATCTATCTTCTCTAAAAGGGAAAAAAGTGATGATCGTTAATACTGCCAGTAAATGTGGCTTAACCCCACAATACGAACAATTAGAAGCGATTTATAAAGCTTACCAAGACCAAAATTTTGTGATCATTGGTTTTCCTGCCAATAATTTTGCAAGTCAGGAGCCGGGAAGTGATGAAGAGATCGCTCAGTTTTGCGAACGCAATTACGGAGTTACTTTCCCGATGATGAGTAAAATCTCGGTAAAGGGAGAAGATATGCACGAGTTATATGAATTTCTCACTCAAAAATCTAAAAATGGTTTTGCCGATTCTGAAGTAGCTTGGAATTTTCAGAAATATTTAATTAGTGAAGAAGGGAAAGTAGTAAATGTGATCGATCCTAGAACTTTACCAACCGATGAGAAAATCGTTAAATGGATTAAAGAGTAATTTCTTTATAGATATGATGAGATCCTGAATCAAGTTCAGGATGACGAACAAACAAATAAAAATCCCGAACAGAATTGTTCAGGATTTTTATTTAGTATATAATTTCTATTTCAGTCTTTTTTTAATATCCATTCGTTGATGAAGAATTCTAACAATTTCTATCGTATCATTTTCAACTTTTCGGTAAAATATAAGATGCGATTTAATTTTAGTTACTCGATAATTTTTCCTTGTTTGCTCTACCGATTTACCGGTAAAGAAATTATCAGCTATAAATCTAATTTCATTAATTATTAAATCGTAATAATGGTCTGCTTGTTCTTTTGACCATTTCTTAAAAGTATATAACCAAATATTATTTAAATCTTTTATCGCTTGACGACTTATACGATATTTGGTAGAATTCATAAATGCTCTTGATGAAGTTTTCTTAAGTTTTCTTTAGGGTCGAAATCGTCTACAAATCCGCTTTGTTCCCCAACCACTAATGCTTTTATTAATTCTTTTTCTTTTTTCTCTTCTTGTTCTAAAAGTCTTAGAGCAGATCTAATAACTTCACTAACTGAGTTATACCTTCCAGAATTTACTTCTTCTTTAATAAATTCTTCAAAATAACTTCCTAACGTAATAGACGTATTCTTTTCCATTGTTAAAATGATAGTTTGTTCTAATATACCAAAACTTGGCAATGATGTCAAATTTATTTAAATCGACTAAATCAATCCTGCGCGTTTTAATAAAGCTTCCGGATTTGGTTCTTTTCCTCGGAAACGTTTATATAAAACCATCGGATCTTCGGTGCCGCCTTTACTAAGAATGTTATCTTTAAATTTATCGGCTACTGTTTTATTAAAAATTCCTTGTTCTTGAAAATATGCAAACGCATCGGCATCCAAAACTTCTGCCCATTTGTAAGAATAATAACCTGCCGAATAACCTCCTTGAAAAATATGAGAGAACGAAGTACTCATACAATTTTCAGCAACGTCAGGGTATAATTTAGTCGCTTCAAAAGCTTTTAATTCATTTTCTTTTACAGAATTTATTGCTGAAGGATCGACGGCGTGCCAAGCCATATCTAACATCCCAAAACTTAGCTGGCGAACGGTTTGCATCCCTTCGTGAAAGTTGGCCGATTTTTTAATCTTCTCGATCATTTCCATCGGGATCACTTCATCGGTTTCATAATGGCGAGCAAATAATTCTAAAGCTTCCGGCTCGTAACACCAGTTTTCTAACACCTGACTTGGTAATTCTACAAAATCCCAATAGACCGAAGCTCCCGATAAACTCGGGTAGGTGGAGTTAGCCAGCATCCCGTGTAGCGCGTGACCAAATTCGTGAAATAAAGTGGTAACTTCATTAAACGTAAGTAAGGATGGTTTTTTAGAAGTTGGTCGCGTAAAATTACAAACGTTAGAAACATGCGGACGCTCATTTTTACCGTCTTTCACTTTCTGATCTTTGTAAATCGTCATCCAAGCGCCATTTCTTTTGCCTTCTCTCGGGTGAAAATCGGCGTAAAATAGTGCCATAAAGTTATGATCGCCATCGTAAACCTCGTAAGTTTTTACTTCTTCGTGGTATTTATCTATGTCGAAAACTTTTTTAAAATGAAGATCGTATAATTTTTTGGCTACCGTAAAAACTCCGTGAATTACATTATCGAGTTTAAAATAAGGCTTCAATTGTTCATCGTCTAGCTGAAAACGCTTTTGTTTTAATTTTTCAGCATAATAAGCGCTGTCCCATTTTTCTAAATGGTCGATGCCATCTAATTCTTTTGCAAATTGTTCTAATTCTTGAAACTCTTTTTCAGCCGCAGGTTTTGCTTTTTCGAGCATTTCATTTAAAAAGTCATTTACTTTTTCAGGGCTTTTTGCCATTCGCTCTTCTAAAATGAAATGCGCATGGGTTTGAAAACCTAATAAATTAGCACGCTGGTGACGAAGTTTTGCAATCTTTAATACATTTTCTTGATTGTCGTATTCGTCATTTTGAAAACCTTTCGCTCCAAATGCAATCGAAAGTTTTTTACGCAGTTCTCGATTTTCTGCATACTTCATAAACGGAATATAACTCGGGTATTGAAGTGTAAAAATATAGCCTTTTTTTCCTTTAGCTTTGGCTAATAAATTGGCGTTTTCTAATTCGCTTTCCGGTAAGCCTTTTAAATCTTTTTCATCTTCAATATGAAGTTCATAACGATTGGTTTCTGCTAACACATTTTCACCAAACGAAAGTGAAAGTTTAGAGAGTTTCTTATCGATTTCTCGAAGTTGCTCTTTTTTATCTTCCGGTAAATTAGCTCCGTTTCTCGTGAAACTTTTATAGTGTTTATCGAGCAGTGTTTTTTGTTCTACACTCAGTTCTAAGCTGTTTTTTTGCTCGTAAACGCTTTTTACACGTTTAAATAATTCTTCATTTAAGGTTAAATCATTACTAAATTCACTTAACCAAGGAGAAACTTCTTGCGCTATTTTCTGAATTTCTTCATTCGTTTCAGCCGAATTTAAATTGAAAAATATGCTCGAAACTCGACTTAAGGTTTCACCTGCAAATTCTAAAGCTTCTAAGGTATTCTCGAAAGTTGGCGTTTCTTCATTAGAAGTAATGCTATCGATTTCTGCTTTTGCTTTGGCAATGGCTTCTTGAAAAGCCGGTTTAAAATGTTCGTTTTTTATCTTAGAAAATGGAGCAGCATCAAACGGCTCCAATAACGGGTTTTCCTGACTCATAATTTATTTTTCTGTACAAACGTAAAGATACAAAGAGTAGGAGAGTTGAGGTCTTAATTTTTAGTCAAAAAAGAGTTTACAATTCAAATTCTTCCAATTCTCGATCGGGAGAAATAATATTGTAACCTTCCCAAACAGAAGCATCGTATTTGCGAATGTAATCTAACTTCTTACCTTTATTTTCTTCGATACTATTAAATTGTTTTGAAGTTATCGGCGAAGAGTTGACAAACAAAATCTCGGTATTCATGTTGGATTGATTTTCGACAAGCATATCAAATTTGAATTTGATTCGCTTAGAACGATCTTCAGTATTTTCTTTGAATTTAAAACTACGATTAAAGTAAATATATTGGTTGGTTTCACTTTTAGCATAAACAGGATCGTAGGTGTTATTTTCATTCTTTTTGAAAATGATTAAGCCGGTGTCTTTAGTTTGTTCAGCTTTGATCCCTAATAAGAATTTCATATTAATTCCGGAAGCTTTTTCGCCTTCTTCTAAATGATATTCGGCTTTAATTATCGCAAAACTTTCAGCAGAAACGTAAAGTTTTCCTAGATAATCGGCGCGACCACGATCGGGTTCAAACGATAAAATATAAACCATTTCTCCGTTAAAACCGGTAATGTCTTCAATGGTATAAGCATAATCTTCGTACTCTCTTACAAAATCAAATTTCCCCAAATTTAATTTATCGTTGTACTTAAAATAATCTACATAACTTTCTTTGAGATTCTTGGTGTAAATAGAATCACTTTTTTTGGTTTGAACTTTAAATTTCTTACCGACTTTTAGAGAATCGTCTATCGGTAAAATTCCGCTTTTTACTTTAAAAGTATTTTCACTGTTAAGATTCTGACCTATTTTTTTCATGACTTCTGAAGAAAAACTTTCTACATCACTCGATTGGGTGGTGTCTTTTAAAACGGTAGCTTTGTGAATATCGACTTTTAGACTGTCTATTTTTTCGCCTAACGAAACACGAATAAATTTTTCTGAATACGATTTTGAAGTAACATTCTTGGTCGTTTTTAGTAATTCTTCTAATTCAGTATTAAATTTTTTAGTGACTTTTTTCTCTAAAAAAGTGGCTTTGTTAATTTCGAATTCGGCATCGAGAATTTCATTGTCACTTTCATTTCTAATAAACAGGTCGTATTGGCACAAGCTGTAGTTATAATTTTTGGCAAGATTTTCATTCACCTTTGCTATAATTTCTTGCGGAGAAAGTTTTTTGTTGATCAAATAAACATCTTCTAATTCACTTACATCTTCTTTTAAATAAATGATCGTGTCTTGTACAAAATCTTTTAAAGCAATTCGCATCGATTGATAACCTAACGATGAAAAACGAAGCGAATCCTTCTCGGTAAAACGATCGACGTTAATTTGAAATTCACCTTCGTTATTAGTGATGACACCGTAGTTTTTCCCAATTTCTACAGAAGCGTAAGGAATGCTTTCGTTGGTTTCTTTACTAAAAAGTGAACCTGAAAGATCTTGCGCGGTTAACGGGAGAAAAAATAAAAAAGTTAGAGCGAGTAGTAAGTAAGTTTTGAGCATAGTAGAGGTTGAGTAAATAACTTCTATAAATATGCAAAAAATCTTTGAATGTTGAACCAATTGAAATAAAAAACCTTCTCTAATAGAGAAGGTTTTTGGATATTTTGAAAAAGTTTTTTTGTATAATTTAAGTCAACTTGATTTTGTTTCAGGCTCTCATCTCGAAAAATGACGAGATTCCGGATCAAGTCCGGAATGACATTTATTTCGGTGATTACAAATTAATGATGATAAAAAAATCTACTTACTTCTTTTTAACTTCCTCAGCACCTTTAATCACTTTTTGTTTAAGGCCTTCTTTGTACACTAAAATTTTGTCAAGCACACATTTATCGGAAGCACCAATAATTTGAGCCGCCAAAATTCCGGCATTTTTAGCTCCGTCTAAAGCTACGGTTGCTACCGGAACACCGCCCGGCATTTGTAAAATAGAAAGCACAGAATCCCAACCATCGATCGAGTTTCTCGATTTTACAGGAACACCAATCACCGGTAACGGAGAAAGAGAAGCGATCATCCCAGGAAGGTGAGCTGCACCGCCGGCACCGGCGATAATAACGTTAAAACCACGTTCGTGAGCGTTTTTTCCGTAATCGAATAATTTTTCCGGAGTTCTGTGTGCCGAGACAATATCGACTTCAACTTCAATGTCAAAACCTTTTAAAATATCGATGGCTTCTTGCATCACGGGAAGATCACTCGTGCTTCCCATAATAATTCCTACTTTACTCATATTTTTATTTTTTGCTTTTGACTCTTTAAAATTTGCTTTCAGCTTTTATTAATTTTTATTTTGAACCCTTCCGCCTTCGGCACCTTCCCTTAAAAAGGGAAGGATTTATTTTCGAGGTGTTGACAAAAACTTTACGTTGTTATAATCAGTTAAATTGAAAATTCTCAGTTTTCTAACCTCTAACCTCTAACCTCTAACCTCTAACCTCTAACCTCTAACCTCTAACCTCTA
>DTTX01000036.1:15063-46526 GCA_012964435.1 Mesonia sp.
CCTCTAACCTCTAACCTCTAACCTCTAACCTCTAACCTCTAACCTCTAACCTCTAACCTCTACTTATTACTTTAATTTCTTTCTTCACTTCTTCTGCAATTCTTCTAGCTTCCCCTAAATCTTTATTTACGATAGTAACGTGTCCCATTTTTCTAAACGGTCTGGTTTGTTTTTTGCCATAAATATGTGGTGTTACGCCGGGCATTTGCATAATTTTCCCGATGTTTTGGTAATGCACTTGGCCTTCGTGATTTTCGTCACCGACTAAATTTACCATCACACCACCAACTTTACTTTCCGTTTCTCCTAAAGGCAGATCTAAAATCGCGCGCAGGTGTTGCTCAAACTGATTGGTAAAACTTGCTTCAATACTATAATGACCACTATTGTGAGGTCTTGGTGCTACTTCGTTCACTAAAATCTCATCATCTTCGGTTTGGAACATTTCTACCGCCAATAAACCTACGTGCTCAAAACTTTCTGAAACTTTTTTGGCAACAGCTCTCGCTTTTTCAGCAACGTGATCTTCAATTCTTGCCGGGCAAATCACATATTCCACTTGGTTGGCTTCCGGATGAAATTCCATCTCGACCACCGGATAAGTTTTTACTTCACCCGAAACATTTCTGGCAACGATCACCGCTAATTCATTTTTAAACGGAATCATTTTTTCGGCTAAGCAAGCACCTTCCGGTAACGGAATTAAATCTTCTTCTTCTCTAATCACAGAAACGCCTTTCCCGTCGTAACCACCGGTGCAACTTTTCCATACAAACGGGTAATCCCATTCTTTTCGCACCAAAGCTTCGGTTAATTCATATTTTTCAGCATACACCGTAAAATCGGCTGTTGGGATTCCTTTTTCAGCATAGAATTGCTTTTGCACGCCTTTATCCTGAATTTTTCTCAACGTAGCCGAAGAAGGATATACCTTTTTGCCTTCACTTTCTAATTGCTCTAAGGCATCGACATTCACCAATTCGATCTCGAACGTAAGTACATCTACTTTTCGACCAAAATTCACCACGGTATCAAAATCCATTAAATCGCCTTGTTCAAAAACATCACAAGCAATTTTACATGGCGCTTCTGGACTGGCATCAAGCACATAAGTCTGGATGTCGTATTTACGCGTATCGTACAACATCATTTTACCTAACTGGCCGCCGCCAAGAATACCAAGCTTAAAATCTGAAGAAAAATAGTTATGCATTTTTATTATGTTGAAGGTTTCTGGTTTATCATTTAATTTTTTCGACTATCACATTGAGCGGAGTCAAAATGTGGGCGTTTCCCTATCGGGTCGGGCTTTCGGCACTCGCTTTTTGTTTTGTTTTTCAGCTTTGCTAGAACAACAAAACAAAAGAGCTTAAACAAATGCCTCAATCCCTAACGCAACTTGTTTCGGCAAAAATAAATCTTTTTAAGAGATTACACGAAAAAATAGGCTTTCTCTCTGTAATCCTTATCTTTGCACAAAACCGAGTGAAAACTCAACTAAGCATGCTTCAGTTACACGATTTAACTTTTGTCCCTTTTATTACTTCAGCAGAAATTGAAGAACGTATTGCTCAACTAGCGCAACAAATTAGCGCAGATTATCACGAAAAAACACCGGTATTTTTAGGAGTTTTAAACGGAGCTTACCAATTTACAGCAGCTTTAACACAACAATTTAAAGGCGATTGCGAGGTAGAATTTACCAAGCTAAAATCTTACGAAGGCACAACTTCTACAGGAACGATTCAAAATTTAATTGGCGTAAATAATCTAAAAGGAAAACACGTGATCGTGGTCGAAGATATTGTCGATACCGGTAATACCATTTCAGAAATTATAAAAATTTTAGAAACAGAAGAAGTCGCAAGTTATCGTATCACTACACTTTGCTATAAACCTGAAGCTTATAAAAAATCGCATAAAATAGATTATATTGGGTTAGAAATACCGAATAAGTTTATTGTAGGTTATGGCTTAGATTACGACGGTTTAGGAAGAAATTTACCAGAAATATATCAACTAAAATAAATCTAAATGACAAACATCGTATTGTTTGGCCCTCCGGGAGCCGGAAAAGGAACACAGGCAGATATTTTAAAAAAGAAATACGAATTGGTACACATCTCTACCGGAGATGTTTTTCGTTACAATATTAAAAACGAAACAGAACTTGGTAAAACCGCAAAATCGTATATCGATAAAGGTCAGTTAGTGCCCGATGAGGTTACCATAAATATGCTAAACGCAGAGGTTGATAAACATCCGGAAGCTAAAGGAATTATATTTGATGGTTTCCCACGTACCGAAGCTCAAGCCGGCGCTTTAGATAAATTATTAGAAAGCAAAAACGATGCTGTTAACGCCATGATCGCTTTAGAAGTAGAAGATGAGGTGTTGGTAAAACGTTTATTAGAGCGTGGAAAAACTTCTGGTCGTGCCGATGATGCCGATGAAGGTGTGATTAGAAATCGCATCAAGGTTTATTATGATGAAACTGCGATTTTAAAAAATTACTACAAAAAACAAGATAAATATTTTGGTGTAGACGGTGTTGGGAGTATCGACGAGATCACGCAACGTTTAAGCCAAGTGATCGATCAATTATAAGCTATTTTTAGCAGGAAGAATTTTAAAAATTTCCACAAAAGTGGAGCAGGAATATGAAAGAAGGAAATTTTATAGACTACGTAAAACTTCACGTTTCTTCGGGTAAAGGCGGGAGCGGTTCTTCGCATTTGCACCGAGAAAAATATATTGAAAAAGGCGGTCCCGATGGTGGTGACGGTGGTCGTGGTGGTCACGTAATTATTCGTGGAAATGAAAATTTATGGACGCTTATCGAGTTCAGTTTTAAGCGTCACATTAAAGCCGGTCACGGAGGTAATGGTAGTAAACAGCGAAGTACGGGAGCCGATGGAGAAGATGTGTATATCGAAGTACCTTTAGGAACCGTGATTCGTGATACCGATACCGAAGAAATTATCGATGAAGTAACCGAGCATAACGAAGAAATCATTATCGCTGAAGGCGGAATGGGCGGTCGAGGTAACTGGCATTTTAAATCGTCTACCAATCAAACGCCACGTTATTCGCAACCCGGTATCGATGGGCAAGAACGCAATATTACCTTAGAATTAAAAGTTTTGGCAGATGTTGGTTTGGTAGGTTTCCCAAATGCAGGAAAATCGACTTTACTTTCGGTAATTACAGCGGCAAAACCTAAAATTGCGAATTATGAATTTACTACGTTAAAACCAAATTTAGGAATCGTAAAATACCGCGATTATCAAAGTTTTGTAGTAGCAGATATTCCCGGAATTATTGAAGGAGCTGCTGAAGGTAAAGGATTAGGTTATCGCTTTTTAAGACATATCGAGCGTAATTCAACTTTATTATTTTTAATTCCGTGTGATGCCGATGATGTAAAGAAACAATACGAAATTTTGTTAGATGAATTACGTCGCTACAATCCGGAATTGTTAGATAAAGATCGATTGATCGCTATCTCGAAAACCGATATGCTTGATGAAGAGTTAAAAGCAGAACTCGATGAACAATTACAGGAAGATTTTAAAGAAATTCCTTATGTGTTTATTTCGTCGGTGGCGCAATTAGGATTACAAGAATTGAAAGATCAACTTTGGAAAATATTAAATAAAAGTCCCGAAGCATAAATTCAACTTTAATTGAATAAAATAATGAAAGCGGAAACTGTTGAGGTTTCCGCTTTTTTGTTAAGTCTAGGTTATATTCAGCAAGAAAAGAATAGTTTTTCTTATTTTTAATAGACTAAATCAAACACCATGAAACGATTTTTACCCGTTATATTTTTATTCTCTATTCTGCTTTTAACTTCTTGTGGCGGACCCAAAGCTTACTTCGACTACGATCAAAAAGCAAATTTCGATCAGTTTGAATCGTATAATTTTTATGACCAAATGGAAACCGGTTTAAATGAATTAGACGAAGATCGAATGATCCAAGCCTTAAATACCGGTTTGAGTAAACGCGGATTTACCTCTTCTGCAACGCCCGATTTTAAAATAAATTTTTATACCGAAGTTTTTGAAAAACAAAGTAATTCTAGCATTGGTTTAGGTGTTGGCGGCGGGGGCGGAGTTGTTGGTGGTGGCGTTTCCGGTGGTATTCCCGTTGGCGGTTCACGTCTGTATATGAGTGTCACTATAGAGTTTACCAATGCTGCCGATGATGAATTGTATTGGCAAGCCGTAGTAGAACATCAATTTAATCAAGACGCCAGCCCGGAAGAACGTATGTATTTTTTTACTGAAGTGGTAGAAAAAGCTTTAGAAAACTATCCGCCGGAAGAATAGTTTAAGGATACTTATAAAACAGAAGCTTGCAACAACATCAATTTATAACAGTCTTTTTATAAAATGATCATTTTATGAAAAAGCTTTTACTATTACTTTTAGTCGTATTTCTTGGTTCTTTTTCTTCACAAGCAAAAGAAATTGTAGCTCGTGTGGTTTTTGAAAATAGAACCGACGAGCAACTTACTTCCGGGGAATTTTTTATTATTGAATTGAATAAAACCATTCAAATTAATTCTGAAGAAGATTTCAATATTATCTTACCGGAGAAAGGGAAGTATTGCTTCTCGTTTATCTCTACTAAATTTGATGCTTACACGTATTATCCGGCAAAAATCTCTCAAAAAAATAACCAGATAACGATCAGGTTGCAGGAAAAAGGAAAAGCTTTCCAATATTCAAAAGAAAAAAATAGCTATAGTTTTTCAATGAAAAATGTGAAAGCTAAAAGAGATCAGCTCTATTTTATCTTCAACGGAATAAATAACACTCCAATCGATTTTGAAAATTTCAAAGAAAAATATGGAGTAGGAATGCGTACAGAAAATTGTGTGGTAGATCCTTTTACGTTGAAGGAAACAATTCAGCATAATAAAGCGATCGTTGAGTATTTAAACGAAAAGTTTGGTGATCAATGGTTAGAAGATTTACCTGCGCAGCCTTTTGGAATAAAATAGATTAATATTAAAAAAGTCAGCTAGCATCTAGATACAAGCTGACTTTTATCTTTTATATTAATTTTTCTTCAATTCTACTCGGCTACCTTCGGTTTGCACTTTAAACTCCGGGGCGTACATACTTTGCAATTGTGAGATTCCGTTAGAGAAATTGCCGGGATTGTTGACGCGTAAATCGTACTCGAAAACATAAGTTCCTTGGCTAATTTCATCAAAGAAAAAGTGCGTCGCAACATCTTTTGTACTTTGATAATAACCTAAACCATCTTGCCATTTATAGGTAGAAAGTACATCTACCGGTTCTAAACCTGCGGCGCGCATATCTTTTAAATGCATAAAACTAAAATTTTCTTTTGCCTTTATGATCAATCTTACCGTTACCAAATCACCAATTTTTAAGGAAGTTTCCTCTAAACTCACTAGCGTTGTCCCTTCGTTACTTTCTACTTTTTTAAAAAGTTCTTTTTCAATAGAAAGTTCGGTTTGATTGTTGGCTTTTACCTGATCAGCTTCTTCAAAATACTGCCAATACATCGCTCCGTATTGTGGTGAATCTGAGTTATTTTTAATTTCAACTTCGGCCATTTCTGCTGAAATTTCTTCCGCAGGAAAACGCGTTTTTATATATCCGGCTTTGTTATTACTGTTTAAAACTAATTTTTGATCACCGATCTTAATTTTTGGTGTTTCCCCATTTAGATAGTCTTGATCTCCCTGAATAAGCAATGCATAAACCGCTTCGGTCGTCGCTTTGGTAGAACTCCAAGCTTCGGTTTTTTTATTCCGAAGTAACCAGGTTTTTAATTGGTTGATGCTTTCTTCATCTTTATCAATTTCTGCAAAAGCTTCGATGGCTAAAGCTTGCGTGGCGATCGGTGCGTTATACCAAGCGCGACTGTTAATGACCTCTTTCCAATACATTCCGTATTCAGCATCGATAACGGCATTTTCTTTGAGCGACGCCAAAATATTTTTAGCTAGTTTTTGTTTTTCGTAGCGATGTGCAACCATCGCTAACGTAAGTTTTGACTGAATCGAAGGTGTGATCCATTTTTTATCGAAATCTTCTAATAATAAGGTTTTAAATGCTTCAAATTTTTCATCTTTAAAACCTTCGAAAAAACTCCTTGCATACACATAGTTAAGGTCGCTGTTATAGAAATTAAAATCTTTTCGTTTGAAGTCTTGATTCAGAAACTTTTCATCTAAATAATCGATCAGCTCGATCGAAATATCGTCGAAGGTATCGTTATCTTCTAATTCCGGTGCGATTTTTAGCAATCTTCCCATTCCTTTTAAAAGGTGTAAAGAGATCGCCCTATTGGCTCGGCCGCCGCTAAACCAAGGGAAAGCTCCGGAACTTAATTGAAGCTCAGACAATTTATTTAATGCTTGTTGAGTTTTGGTTTTCGTTTCTTGAATATCGAGTAATTGCGCCAAACGTTTTTGTTGCTCTTCTTCAGTTTCTGCATCTTTTAACCAAGGCGTTTCTTGCAATACGATTTGCTTTAATTCTTCATTGGTATTGAAGGACGAAAGCTCGGTTTTATTGACTTTCCACTGCTGAAGTGTTTGCTGAATTTCCGGATTTTTCTCTAAAAGCACCGTCGTTAAATAATTGGCGAACATTTTAGAGAAAGTCTGTTCGGCACAATCATGAGGATATTCTATTAAATACGGAAGCGCTTGCAAGCTTGTCCACGCCGGGTTCGACGTATATTCAAAAACCAGTTGATGATTTTCTAGCGTGGTAGAGGTATTGTTTTTAAGGTTGTTGAAAGTGATTTTTTTCTTTTCCTTCGGGTTTACCCAAATCGGAAGCGTTTCTGTAATAAAAATACGGTTCGATAAGACCGGAATAATACTTTCTTCTCCGTCTGAAAAATTTCCGGCTTTTGCGACAATGCGGTAACGCGCTGCTGAAAGTCCTTCTGGAATAAAAAGCGTCCAACTCACTTCGGTATTTCCTTTGGGAGGAATTTGAAAGTTTTTGATGATGTTTTTATTGGTAACTAGTTTTATTTTTTCTTGCGTTATTTCATCGGTAAACTCTAGTTGAATTATTCCGTTGAGTACTTTTTTTGATAGATTATTTACTTTCGCAGAAATCACAAGCGTATCCTTGCTTCTAAAAAATCGCGGAAAGTTTGGAATAATGTTGAGGTCTTTTTGTGTGATCGTTGTCAAATCAAGTTTTGCCTGATGTAGATTTTTATCGTGCGCAAAAGCTTGAAAGTTCCAACGGGTTAAAGCTTCCGGACTTTCAAACTCAAAAATCACTTCACCTTTTTTGTTGGTTTTTAACTGCGGAAAGAAAAAAGCGGTTTCTTTTAAATTGGTTCGTGTTTCTATTTGTTGCAATTCTTCTTCTGCCGCATTGGTTGTAATAATTACGACTCCATTAGCTGCCCGAGAACCGTAAAGAGCAGTTGCGCTTGCGTCTTTGAGGACTGTTAAAGAGCTAATATCACTAGGATTAAGATTTGTAGAATTTTCTACAATGTTACCGTCTATTACATATAAAGGCGAACTGGAATTATTTATTGAACCAATACCTCTAATTCTAACATATGTTGAATCTTCAGAAATCTCAACTCCGGCGACTGCTCCATTCAGAGTTTGGGTTATACTCGCATTGACACTTTCTTTATTTTGTGTAGCGTAACCCGTCACTACAACTTCATCTAATTGACTATTTCCTGCATTTAAAGTGATTTGACCTGATTGCTTAGCTGAAGTTTGTTCGGTACTAAATCCTACAAAACTGAAAACTAGAATGTCATCTGGATTGGCTTCAATCGTATAATTACCATCAAAATCGGTTTGTGTTCCGGTAGAAGTTCCTTTAATGAGCACAGTTACTCCAGGAAGCGGCAAACCTTCTTCGTCGACAACTGTTCCTGAAACGTAACCTTCTTTTGGTTCTTTTTGCTCAGTTTCTTTAATTAAATCGTTAAGATAGATCTTATTCGTATTTGTGGTATTGGTAAAATGATAACCAAAATTTTGAAAGAAACTATAGCTTAATGAATAGCTGTAATAGCTCGGGGTGTAATAATTGCTTTTGTGAAAATTATTGGTGTAATAATGATTTAAATGAATGCTTGAATTTGGTAAACCATTCCCTTTATAAGAATACGGAGTTTGATAAAGTTGTGTATTCCAATTATGAGAAACAAACTCATCTAAACTAGCATCATACATACTGGCTAAAACTTCAGCATTTGCTGGCTTTTTATTTTGATCGATCACTTTTAATCGCCAAGTTTCTTGACTGCCTGGTTCTAATTTGTTTTTGAAATGTAAGACTTCAAACTCAAGGTTTTCTTTAGCATTTACAGGTTGAGGCAAGTTAACACTTTTTCTCTCTTTAAAATAGTAGCCCAATCGGTTAAATACGTATTCTAAATAAACATTCTCGGTTTCTTTTGGAATGGTGTAAGTGAAAGAATTTTCTCCTTTTTTAAGCTGAAATATTTCTTGCTTAACCAAAGTGTCATCAAAAGCTAGATTGACTAAAATAGGAAGGCTATCTAGTAGCGTAGTAAATTTGAAATTCACTTCTTTTTTACCTTTTACTTCCTTTAAATCGTAAGTGTAGTTGATGAAATTTTTATCAAATTGGTCAAGTTTATCTTTCGGGTTTTTGATCGATTTTTTGGTTTCTGCTTCAACTTCGTAACCTAACTTTCCTTTTCCTTTAAATTCAAATACATAATCTCCAGTTCTCCATTCTTCTTTGTAATCATCAATTTGTAAAGTAGCCAAAGAATCTATTTTTAACGGGATGGTATTGATGAGTTTTTTAGGCCAATTTTCTTTAAGGTCTAAACTGTCATAAGGCGTAAACGGAAAGTGCTCTATAAATTTTTCTTTTGAAATTTGCTGAATCTCGGGAGCAGCCCAACTTCTTTTGGTTAGAATTCGGTCTGGCTTTATATATTTATAAACTTTAAGTTCACCTTCTGCAGTTGATACTAAATTATTTAAATCTTGAGCGTATATTTTTAATTCTTGATTTTTTCCAATTCTAGTTTCGTATGGCGCTTGAATCGAAATATCTGTAGCGTGATAACCAACGCGAATGTTTTGTGATGCCGTATGCGTTTCTCCATTTACATCGGTGACCGTAGCTTCTACCGAATACGTGAAAGTTGGTTGAGAACCACTATCAATATCTTCATCGGGAATAGCTTTAAAATCGATAGTGAAATTTCCTTTTGCATCAGTGGTGGTTTCTCCGGTAGTTAGACGTTCAGAAGATCTACTATGATATGAATAATTATAGCGATAATTATAATTCAGTTTTCGTTCAACGGCATATTTTACTTGTGCGTTACTGATATTGCCTCCAAAAAATGCTTTGGCTTTTCCTTTTAATTGAATAGAGTCATTAAGTACATAAGTAGAATCGATAGCATTGAATTCAACTTCAAATTTTGGACGTTTGTATTCTTCAACTCTAACCTCTGTATACGTATCGTTAAAATAAGCATCGTAGTAAGGAGAGTTTTCCTCAAAATCTTCATCTAGAGCAATTTCAAACTCTCCGGTTAATACATTTTTCGGGATATTAAATTCGCCTTGTACAGAGCCAAATTCATTGGTCCTTAAACTAAGACTATCTACCAAATCATAATTTTCATCGTATAACTCTACATAAATACGCTCATTAGGAACCACTTTTCTTTCGGTTTTACTTTGGTAGGAGAGAATACCTTTAAAATAAATGGTTTGTCCCGGTCGGTAAATGCCGCGATCAGTAAATAAATGACTTCTTATTTCAGGATCCTCATCTTCGTTATTAGAATTGTTGTTATAATTTTTTCTAAATCTTAAACTAGAATATAAAGTGTCATTATTGTGAATTAAGATAATAGATTCTTGTTGATAATAGCTTTTAGGTTTCTGATGTATTTTTATTAAACCATCTTGATTGGTAGTGTAGATTTTTTTCGGCTTCGTTTTAAGAAAAACTTCTACATTTTCTAGCGGCTGCCCGGTTGTTCGGTTAGTAACGAATAATTGTTGGTCTTCCTGAAAGTCGAAGTTGGTATAAGAAAGATTGGTGATTTGTAATTGCTGAAATTGATAATCAGATTTTTCAAGATCAATAGCTTTATTCTTACTAAAAAGCAATACGTAATTTCCTACAGGTAATTCATCTAGCAAGAGTTCTGTAGAATAAGAAAAATGGTTTTCAATTTTCGGAAGCTGAAATTCTTGTTGCTGAAAAACTTTCGCATTTCTATATAGATCTCGCGCTAAAGAATCTTGACTATAATCGTATTGCGTTAAAACTTGCTGCGGAATTTGATAAATTCTTAAATATAAACTGTCGGTATTTTTAAAATTAACCAAGGCTCGAAATTTTCGGTTGGGTAATGGTTTTTGTTTAGTTTTAATTGTGATTTGTGAAGAAGTAATTGCACGTTCAATTTTTAAAGCCTGCTTGCCGGGATGTGAGTTGGGGAGCAAGTCTTTAATTTTTTCAACCTGAGAAAGACTTTTGTTAAGGTAATCGGGCGTAGTTTTCTTGTTTGCGTTTTGATAATAAAATTCGGCTAATTTATAATGTACCCAGGCTTTTTCTTTTGGAGTTTTTATCACGTTTAAATACTTCAGCAGCGCTTCTTTATAATTTTCTTTAGGAGTTGAATATGAGCCATTTTCTTTTAAATACTCAAAGCGCTCTAAGGTGGTGATCACTACCGAAAGAGCATTTTTCTGTTGAAGATGCAAACGCGTAAGATCTTGATAGGTTTTTAAGGTTGCTATTTTCTGAGTGCCATCTTCATAAGCCGAAAGATCGATCGAAATAAAATCTTTTGGTAAACCGTAAAACTCAGTTTCAATGAGATAGTGCGATTTTTTATTTTCTGGATTATAGCTATGATGTTTTAAAAAGTTGAGGTAACGATTGGCAAGAACATCGTAAAGTGTACTCCGGTAATTATTAAAATTCTCTCCGTAATTTAAAATTTCGGTAAAATCTTTTAGCGGAGCTTCGATAAGTTTTTGTTCCGATAAAAGCGATTTTTGGTAGTAACTCATGATTTTCGATTGAAAATCGTCTTTGCTCCACGTTAAAAAATCCTTCGCAATTGAGTCTGTGTTTGTGCGTTGATTGATGCGGTAACGGTTTTCTTTATAGTAATCGTTTAAACTTTCCGCTAAAAAAGAATAGAGTACTTGTCGGGTAGGAGCATTTTGGTCTTCAATTTCAGCTAAAAAATCTTGGTAAACTTCTTCTTCGCTATCTTTTTTTAAGATCAATTTATACTTGGCAACATAGAGAAAAGCCTTTAGAAACTGTTGCGGGTTCTCTTTTCGGTCGGCTTTGCGTTTAATCTTCTCAGCTCTTTCGAGCGCACTTACCGATTTACCTTGCAGCTCGAGTTCTTCAACTTCGTCCCACCATTTATCAAATTTTTGTTGCGCATAATGAACTTTTGTAAGCAACAGACAACACAGGCTTAGCAGGTAAACTTTTTTCATAAGATTGGTAATTTGTTTAAAGATACAGATTATTATCAATTTTTGCCGAAAACGTATTTTTTGAAATACTTCAGCAACTTTGGCAGCACTTTTGTTATTTTTAGCCTGTGAGAAAACAACTTTTATACCTATTCATTTTGATAAGCGTTTCTGTAAAGGCGCAAACTTCTTTTGAAAAAGGAGAAAAATTTTTTGAAGCAGAAAAATGGAATTCAGCTAAAAAAGAATTTCAGCAAGTTTCCACTTCATCTCAACAATTTGTAAAATCACAAGAGTATTTAGGTGATATTGCTGCGCACCAAAAAGAATGGGACGATGCTTTAGATTTTTATGAAGCTTTAGTTGAAAGATATCCCGATAACGCCAATTATAATTTTAAATACGGCGGCGCTTTAGGGATGAAGGCGCTTACGTTATCTAAAATGCAAGCAGCTTTTTATATTTCAGATATCAAACATTATTTAAAACGGGCGGCAATATTAGATTCAACGCACATTGAAGCACGTTGGGCTTTGGTCGAATTGTATATGAAGCTTCCCGGGATTTTAGGCGGAAGTGCAGAAACTTCTTATAAATATGCGAATCAACTACAGGAAATTAGCTCTGTAGATGGTTGGTTGGCAAAAGGTTTTATTGCGAAAGAAGAAGAAAAATTTGAGCTGGCTGAAACCTATTATAAAAATGCGTTGAAAGTAGGCGGTTCTGTGACTTGCTACGAGAAATTGTTAGAATTGTATTTAAACAGAACCAATGAGCATCATAAAGCTAAAGATCTGTTAGAAGAAGCTAAAAAAGCGCATCCCAACACCAACTGGTCTTCTTTTATAAGTAAATTTTCCTAAGCTTCTTAAGCTAAATTTTTTCTGCTGAATTATTTACTGAAATACGATGATCAACAATCTCAAGGCTTTCTGTTATTGATAATCGGCGATGAATTAATATCTTTACATTTTACAACCAAAAAACTATTCTATGCGCGTACATTTTATTGCGATTGGCGGTAGCGCTATGCATAACCTTGCATTAGCTTTATACGAAAAAGGAGATGAAGTAACCGGAAGCGATGATGCGATTTTTGAACCTTCAAAATCGAGATTAGAAAAAGCTGAATTATTACCGGAAGAAATGGGATGGTTTCCCGAAAAAATTTCTTCAGAAATCGATGCGGTAATTTTAGGTATGCACGCTAAAGAAAATAATCCAGAATTAAAGAAAGCGCAAGAATTAGGTTTAAAAATTTATTCTTACCCGGAGTTTTTATACGAACAAAGTAAAGACAAAACTCGCGTTGTAATTGGTGGTTCTCACGGTAAAACAACCATTACTTCGATGATTTTGCACGTATTGCATTACCACGATATAGAAGTAGATTTTATGGTAGGCGCGCAATTAGAAGGTTTCGATACGATGGTTCATCTCACCGATGAGAATGATTTTATGTTATTAGAGGGCGATGAGTATTTATCTTCACCGATCGATCGTCGACCAAAATTTCATTTATACCAACCTAATATTGCTTTATTAAGTGGTATCGCTTGGGATCATATTAATGTTTTCCCTACGTTTGAAAATTATGTCGAGCAGTTTAAACTGTTTACAGATTCGATGGTAAATGGTAGTATTTTGGTGTATAATGAAGAAGATCCTTTAGTAAAGCAAATTGCTGAAAGCGCTACAAAACCAACTCGAAAACACCCATATGTTACTCCGGAATATTTTGTAGAAGATGGCGAAACTTTCTTAAAAACACCCGAAGGAGATATGCCGATCGAAGTGTTTGGAGAACATAACCTAAACAATCTTGCCGGTGCCAAATGGATTTGCCAACATATGGGAATCGATGAAGAAGATTTTTACGAAGCTATTGCTACGTTTAGCGGCGCTTCAAAACGTTTAGAGAAAATCTCAGATATACGCGGTACGCTGGCTTTTAAAGATTTTGCGCATAGTCCTTCAAAAGTGAAAGCTACCACAGAAGCCGTAAAACAACAATATCCTGAAAAAGATTTATTAGCTTGTTTAGAATTGCATACCTATAGCAGTCTTAATGCAGAATTTCTTCAGCAATATAAAGATTCGTTAGCTGCGGCCGATAAAGCCATAGTTTTTTATTCACCAGAGGCGGTTCAGCTTAAAAAGCTTCAAGAAATAGACGCAAAACAGATCGAAGACGCTTTTCAGCATAAGAACTTAAAAGTATATACCAATCCGCAACTTTTTCAAGAATATTTAAAAACCGGAACATTTACCAACTCCGTCATTTTATTTATGAGTAGCGGTAATTACGGCGGTTTAGATTTTGATCAAGTTAAAGAATGGATTTAATTGCTGAATTGGGTAAAGTGATGATCTAAATGTTTGTATTGCATTTTACCCCATTCTTCTTTGGTAAACTTTCCGAAAATCGGGTGTGGTTTCCAAGTTTCTTTCGTTTTTAGTTGATGAAATTCATCTATAAGTAATGCCAATGTTTCTTTTTCTTTTAAGAAATCTTTATCGGTATCTACGATAAATTCTTTGGCAGTCGGTAATCCTTTTTTCCAAGGTTTATCGTTGTGTAGAGAAGATTTTACCATCTTCATAATTAACCCCATTATAAATGGAGGCTTTTCAATAGTGATTTTCTCTAAGCCAATAAGTAGCGGTTGTTGGCAGTGATGCAGCATTTGTGCGACTGTCATTTTACCCCATTTTCGTTCTGAATCTGGTGTGAGCGATTGCAGTCGGTCTTTTATTTCTTGATGCGTATCTTGATCAAATAGCGATTTCATAAAAAGTACTTTGGTTAAAAGTAATATTTATTTTTTGTTCTTATCTTTAAGAATGCAAGAAAATAAACCTTTTTCAATTAAATATTGGGCTGAAGGAGATCGGCCGCGAGAAAAATTACTTCAGAAAGGGAAAATGAGTTTGAGTGATGCAGAATTGATCGCGATCTTAATTGGTTCGGGTAGTCGAGAAGAAAGTGCGGTACAATTATCTAAACGTATTTTAGCTTCTTCTGAAAATAAACTGAATGAACTCGGCAAACTTTCTGTACAACAACTCACCAAATTTAAAGGAATAGGAGAGGCGAAGGCAATCACGATCGTCGCTGCGATGGAATTAGGAAGGCGACGAAGAGGAGAGGAAGCTGTTCAAAGAAAACAAATTACATCGGCAGATGCTGTTTTTGAAGTGATGCAACCCATAATTGGCGATTTAGGTCACGAAGAATTTTGGATTCTTTATTTAAATAATTCAAATAAAATTCTACAAAAACTTCAACTTAGTAAAGGCGGAATGACCGGCACTTTAGTCGATGTTCGCTTGGCGTTTAAAAATGCTTTAGAAGTAGGGGCGACGTCTGTAATTTTAGCGCATAACCATCCTTCAGGAACTTTAAAACCCAGCGAAGCCGATAAGCAACTCACACGAAAATTAAAACTCGCCGGAGAAAGTTTAGATATAAAAGTGCTAGACCATTTAATTGTGACGCAAAAGTCCTATTTTAGCTTTGCAAACGAAGGCATTTTATGAGCGATTCGCCTAAATTATTAATTTATGTAAGTGCAGTTACGCCTAGGATTAATTATACATTCAGGCATATTTGTACGCATATTTTAGGTTTAAAAGTTAAGTTTACTTCTAAAATTGAAGAGTTTATTGCTCATGAAGGCATGAAACTCTCTTACGGAAAACAAAAATTGGGTAACGAATTGTTTATTCAATCATCCGGATTATTGTCTGAACAAGGTTTTACAGATGTTGAGGTTCGCGTTTCTAAATGGGAAAATACCGTTTGCTTTTTTAGAACTTCAAAAGAGAGCGATTTACCTTTCGATATTTTTGCGGCTTCTTTTTATATGTTGAGTCGCTATGAAGAATATTTGCCGCACGTAAAAGATGAGCACGGTCGATATCCTTCTTCAGAAAGCTTAGCTTATAGGAAAAAATTCTTAGATCAACCGGTAGTCGATATTTGGGCATTAAAGTTTAAGCAGATTTTAGTTAATCGTTTTGACTATCTAGAATTTCCTGAAAGACATTATTCAACAAAAAATATTTTAGCTGTTGCCGAGGCATACAAATACAAGAAAAAAGGAATTGTAAGAAGTATAGGTGCTAGTATTAGAGATTTATTCAGTTTAAATATGAATATGTTTCTAGAGCGTATCGAAGTTTTACTTTATCTAAAAAATGATCCTTACGATATTTACGATGAGCTTATTCATTTTTCTAAACAAGAAGATCTGGAATGGTATTTTATGTTTCAGCTCAGTAATTACAGCATCAACAGTAAGAATGTTAGTTACAATAAAATAAAATACCATGCGCTTATCAAGTCGATGGGCGATTATGGTAAGATTGGTTTGTTGCCGGGTTTTGAAGCTTTATCTAAATTTAAAACTTTAAAGTTAGAAAAAAACCGCTGGGAGTCTATTGTTAACAGACCATTGAAGATTTGCTTAAGTCATTTTTTTGATATTAACCTTCCTGAACTTTATAATAATTTCGATAAACTCGAAATTAAAGAAGATTTTTCGATGGCATTTGTAGATGTTCCCGGTTTTAGAGCCGGTACTTGCAGTTCATTTTTATTTTATGATATAAATTTTGAGCGTATTTCTCCGCTTGTTATTCATCCGCCGGCATTAAACAGCTGTGCATTCGATAATTATTCATTTTTTGAAATTAAGAAGCGTTTAGAAACAATTCAGCAAAATGTGAAAGAAGTCGGAGGAACTTTATCGGTGGTTTATAGAAATTCTGATTTTGAAGAAGTAGGTAACGATAAGAAGATCTATAATATTGTAAAAATGATTAATAAAGATGAATAATATTAAACACATTTTTTTTGATCTAGATCATACACTTTGGGATTTTGAAAGAAACTCTGCATTAGCATTTGTAGAGATCTTTAAGAAAAACAAAATCGATATTGGAGTTGAAGATTTTTTACAGTCCTATATTCCTGTAAATAATTTTTATTGGAAAAAATATAGAGATAACCTTGTAACCAAAGAAGAATTACGGTTTGGAAGACTTAACGATACATTTAATGAACTTCGATTAAAGGTAAGTCACGATCAAATAAATAATTTAGCAGAAGACTATATATTGCATTTACCTAACAACAATTATCTTTTTGAAGATGCAATTTCTACACTGAAATTTTTGCAACAAAAATATATTTTACACGTTATTACTAACGGGTTCTCTGAAGTGCAAAATCTGAAGTTACAGAATAGTAATATTGCTCGGTTTTTTACGACAGTAACAACCTCTGAAGAAGTGGGAGTTAAAAAGCCGCATCCGCAAATCTTTGAATTTGCTCTTCAAAAAGCTTCGGCAATCCCTGAGCATAGTCTAATGATCGGTGATAATCTTGAAGCAGATATATTAGGAGCTGAAAATTTTGGGATTACGGCTATTTTATATGATGAACAGCTTACCAAAGATTATAACGGACAAAAAATTAAAAAATTAAAACAACTTATAGAACTTTTATAAAATGAAGAAAGTTAGTTTATTGGTAGTGACCTTATTTATGATGCTATCTGCATTTAAAACTCAAGCACAAAGTAATATTGATCGAGTAAATTACTTTAAATATGTAGTTATACCGGTTCAGTTTAAATTTCAAGAAGAGCAAAATGAACATATGTTAAATTCTCTTATCAAACATTTATTTAATGAAGAGAATTATGATACTTATATGGATGTTGAAAAAAAGCCAAAAGATCTAACATTCAATAAATGTTTAGCGCTTTATGTTGAAGTTGAAAGTGAATCTGAAAGTTTCTTTGCATTACAGACCAAACTTAATCTTATTCTAAAAGATTGTAATGGAGAGGTAGTATTTTCAACCTCGGGTAAAAGTAAGATCAAGAGTTTTAAAGAAGCTTATCAAGATGCAATAAAAGATGCATTTGTTCCTTTTGAGACTTTTAATTATGGCTACAATGGCAAAAACTCTTATGATTCTTCTTCCCAATATGTAGAAGAAGTAAAACTTTCTTCAGCTAAAAAAAGTCAAGTTGAAGAAGAGGAAACTCAACCAGCTATAGAAGAGCAGTTATTAGGGAATTATTCTCTTTTAAATGAAAAATATACGATAAGTAAAATCGAAGCCGGTTTTATTCTTATAAATTCTGATACCGGAGATAAGAAAGCTTTTATAAATATCACAAGTAATAATTCAATATTGTTCAACTCAGATGCTATTAATGGTACCTTGACGATTAATGATAAGCAAAATCTAGAGATCGAGTATTTTAATAAAAATTCTGGTGCAGTAGAAAAAGTAACCTTGTATCGATTAAATTAATAGTCGTACTTACCACTCCATAAAGCCTTAAGATATTCTCTTAAGGCTTTTTCTCTTTTATTATTCCCAGGGTCGTATAAAGTTGTATTTTTTATTTCTTCCGGTAAAAATTCAGCTTGCGTAAAATTATTTTCGTAATTGTGTGCGTATTTGTAATTTTCACCATAGCCTAAATCTTTCATTAACTTCGTAGGAGCGTTTCTTATCGATAAAGGAACAGAGAGGTCCCCTGTTTGTTTTACCAATTGCTGGGCTCTATTTATGGCCATATAACTCGCATTGCTTTTAGCAGAAGTAGCTAAGTAAATAGCGCATTGACTTAATATAATTCTAGCTTCAGGATAACCAATAGTGGTTACTGCCTGAAAAGTGTTATTGGCAACTTGTAAAGCTGTTGGGTTTGCATTTCCTATATCTTCACTTGCAAGAATTAGCATTCTGCGAGCTATAAATTTTACATCTTCGCCACCTTCGATCATTCTAGCAAGCCAATATACTGCTGCGTTGGGATCGCTCCCTCTAATCGATTTAATAAAGGCAGAAATTATGTCATAATGTTGCTCACCCGTTTTGTCATATCTAACGGTGTTTTTCTGAATTTTCTGTTCGACAAGGTCATTGGTGATTACCACATCTTTACTTTCTTCAGAGGTGACGATCAATTCAAAAATATTTAATAGCTTTCGGGCGTCACCACCACTTAAGCGAAGTAAAGAGTCGGTTTCTTTTAATTCTATTTTATAGGAAGAGATTATTTTATCTTCTTTAATAGCCCTATCGAGTAAGGCTAATAAGTCACCTTTGGTAAATTCATTCAAAATATACACTTGGCAACGTGAAAGAAGTGCCGGTATAACCTCGAAGCTTGGATTTTCTGTTGTTGCCCCGATCAGTGTTACCCAGCCTTTTTCTACAGCACCTAAAAGTGAATCTTGCTGAGATTTGCTAAATCTGTGAATTTCATCTATAAATAGAATTGGATTTTTTGTGGTAAATAAACCATCTTGTCTTTTGGCTTTTTCAATAACTTCACGCACATCTTTAACTCCACTGCTAATTGCACTAAGTGTATAAAAAGGTCTATCTGTTTCGTTGGATATAATATTTGCTAAAGTTGTTTTTCCTACTCCGGGTGGTCCCCAAAAAATTAAGGAAGGTATGATCCCTTTTTTAATTTGATTTTTTAGACTCCCTTGCTCTCCAACTAAATGAAGTTGACTTAGATATTCTTCTAATCGCTGAGGGCGTAATCGTTCTGCCAATGGTTTATTCATACTACAAAAATATAATTTGTAAGTGACAATATTGCTTATTTTTAAAAATGGTTAAGCCTTTGCTAAACAAATAAAGATGAATACTCAAAAAAATATACAACACCTAGATTTAATAAACCTTGGTATTCCGTTACTTTCTGTTCTTGTGATCTGGATAATTTATTGGATAGAAGTGAAGTTCGGGTTTTCGCTAAACTATTTGGGGGTTTCGCCTCATTCAATAAAAGGTTTACGAGGTGTTTTGTTTTCTCCGTTCATACACGGTAGTATTGAGCATCTTTATAGCAATACAATTCCTTTATTTTTACTCAGTTTAGGCCTTTTTTATTTTTATCGAAAACTTGCAATTAAAGTTCTTTGCGTAGGTTGGTTGTTATCGGGAATTTTAACTTGGTTAATAGGTGAGGAGGGAAGCACTCATATTGGAGCTAGTGGAATAATCTATTTATTAGCCAGTTTTCTTTTTTTTAAAGGAATTTGGTCTAAAAATTATCGCTTAATGGCGATATCGTTTATTGTTATTTTTTTATACGGAAGTTTAGTATGGGGAGTTTTACCGGGAGAAGCAGGAATTTCTTGGGAAGGACATTTATCTGGTTTTCTCTCTGGTCTATTTTTGGCTTTTATATTTAGGAAAGTGATAATTGTTGAAAATAAAAAATTTAGTTGGCAGCAAGAAACGTATAGGGAAGAGGAAGATGAATTTATGAAACATTTTGATGAAAACGGAAATTTTATTCCAACCTCTGAGCTTTATCCTGAAAATGATGAAGATTATACCTCGCCATCAGATTCAACTAATTCCGAATGGGATATTACTTATACTTTTAAAGCCAATAAGAATGATGAGTAAGTTTAGTTTTGGCGTTGTCTAACCATTTCATATAAAATAGCTCCGCAAGCAACTGAAACATTAAGGGAAGAAGTTTCACCTAATAAAGGTAGTTTTGCTTTCATTTTTGCCATTTGTAACGCATTTTTAGAAACTCCTTTTCCTTCGCTACCCATAATTAATGCTGTAGCTTGTTTTAGGTTTATTTCATAGATATTTTGATCAGTTTTTTCTGTAGCGGCTAGGGTTTGTACTTTATAACTATCCATATAAAATAAAGCGTCTTTAATATGATCAACTTTACAAATAGGGATATTAAATATTGCTCCGGTCGAGGTTTTTACAGTTTGATCGTTTATAGCTGCGCCACCCTGCTTTAGTGTGATTATACCATCGACTCCTGTACATTCTGCCGTTCTAATAATTGCACCTACATTGCGTACGTCGGTAAGTTCATCTAAGATAATAAAGAAGGGGTTTTCTTTCTTTTGAAGTGTACTTTCAATTAACTCTTCTATTGAAACGTAGCTAATCGGAGAAATTTTTGCAAAAACACCTTGATGATTATTATTCTTACTTAATTTATTCAGCTTTTCAATAGGTACGTATGCCGTAGGAATATTTAATTCTTTTGAAAGTCTCAGGATCTCCTTTATAGCTTCATTATTAAGATTTTTTTGAATAAAAATCTTTTCTATAGTTTGATCTGATTTTATTGCCTCTAATGTTGGCATCGTCCCGTATATCTCAGCTGTTTTCATAAAGCAAATGTATAAAAAAAGGCTAGCAAATTTGCTAGCCTTTATAATAATATATTAGAGAACTACTCTTTTATAACTTTCTTTTGGAAAGATTGATTTCCGTTTTTGAAATCTAATACGTAAACACCAGAATTTAAAGTAGAGATATCGATCTGTTGAGACTTGATATTTTTGATAATTAATCTACCTTGTAAGTCATATAAATTGATATTCCAATCTGTCAAATCTACAGAAGAATCAGATGAAAGATTAATTGTTTCTTTTGCAGGATTTGGCCATAACCTTATTAGAGTATTTTGAAATTCTACATCTTTTGTATTTAAGTAATCTGTAATACCAGTAACTATTAGGCTATAATCTTGACTACCTCCTTGAATGTTGCCTTTATGAGAAATCTGTATTTCATATTCACCAGCAATAGGAAACTCTATTTCTACTTGTTCAACATTATCTACTGTATTATCACCTTTGGTAGCTGCTCCGGCAACATTAGATAAATTTAATTTGTAAGGTAGGTAAGTATTACCGCTTAGGTCTAATATTCTAATATCTAAATCATTAACTAAAGCGGCTACTGGAGAGTTTAACTGCCCGTCTTTAGCAGTTCCGGCAGGATCAGTCCATACAATGGTAGCTTTCAAGTTTTCAATGCCATCAGTAAAAACTGTAAGGTTATAATCACTGCCTTGTTGTAAATTTAATTCAGAAATTATTGCATTAGTATCAATATTAGAATTTTCAATTGTTTCTGCCGCTAATTTAGAATTTAGTAATCCCCATCCAAATATTGGGTCTGGACCTGCGTTCCCTGCGTCATCTGCTGTATGACAAGCTAATCCCTTTAATGTGGCAGCTTTCATATAATTACTGTACACCGTGTTATAGTATTGCTGAAGAAGTAATAAACTTCCAGATACATTTGGTGCAGACATAGAAGTTCCTGTTAAGGTAGCATAAGTACTATTCGAAGTATTTGATGTTGAGAAAACTCCTGTTCCATTTCCTGTAATATCTGGTTTTACTCTTCCGTCGTCAGTAGGTCCTTGGCTACTACTGCTATTAATAAATAGAGTTCCTAATAAATCGCCACTGCCGTTTGGATTAATAAATGCATCTTGAGCATTAGCGACTACAAGATTATTTTTACTAACCTTATTTCCTGTAAGCTTATCATATCCATTTGCTAAGCCTCCACTATAAGTTGCAGAGCCTTCATTTCCTGCAGATGCAACCATTAAATAATATGGTGCAGCAGCGCTAATTACATCCCAGGCTCTAGCATCTGAATTATAGCAGCCAGGATACCAAGTAGGAACGTTCATGCCGCCGTCAGAATTAAAAATTGGAACTCCATAGGAATGATTTGAAATAAGTAAAGCTTCATTTAAAGCCTCATTTAAAACTTCTGATTCGTCGTTATCCCAATCAAATGATTTTAAGAAAGCTTCTGGCGCCATACCTTTAGCTTGGATATTTAGTCCTTGAGCAACTATTGTTCCTGAAACGTGCGTAGAATGTAAGCTTTGATCATTTGATGAAGATGCATCTGGAGTAACAATCCTTGATGAACCTCCAGATTGAAATTCGTTATGTGTTACAAGAGTTGGTCCACCATCCCAAGTTGCAATATTCATGTTTTCCCCATTAATATTTAGACCTAATCCTCCACCGGTATGTAAAAAATTAGTTCTTGTAGATTCAGCCGCATCGGCATTGTCTAAAGTGAAATAAATTGGTGTATTATTTAACGTTACTCTTCGTAGTTTAAAGAGTTTACCGTTAGATACAATTTCTTCGGGATAACCTTTAAGTAATAATTCTTTGATTTGATTATTAATTTCAGTTTCTCTTTCATTTATAAAACTAACAGTAGATTTAGCCTCATTGTCGAAGCTATTTAATATTTTTTGCTTTTCTTCTTTAGTTTGAGAATAAAGATTTAATGTGCAGGAAACTAACACAAATAATATTAATTTTTTCATATTTTAATTTTTTGTTAAATATAAAAAAAAACCAGCCAATTGGCTGGTTTTTTTCAAAACAAATTTTAATTACTACTGCTTAGTAAGTTGAATTGTTGTTTGAACTGGTGCACCACAATTTGATTCGTCGTCTTCTGTATATGTTATTACAATTACAGAATCATCGGCAGCATCAAATGGAGAGTTTTCTTCACCTGGTCCTATACTAATACTACCTCCACAACCTATTCCTGTTGCAGATTGTTCACCGACCATAATTACATTCCCGCAATTTAATTCGATAATCACATCAACAAATGGATTTCCGAAACCTAAATCTGGATAAAATTTAGCATTGAATGAACGTTGAAAAGCATTGTTAGTTCCATCTGTAGATAAGGTAACTATTGTACCATCACCAAAAGTAGTAACTCCAGCTGCAGGTAAAGCAGCAGTTAATTGAGTAACTGCATAATCTCCAGTGAAATCAGCTTCTAAAGGACAAGATTTCGTTAGTGTTAAAGTAAAAGATGTTTTGTAATCTTGAACCATACCATTTTCTAAGCTAGTTAAATTAAAGATTACATCTTTTCCTTCTGTACTTGCAGGTTCAAAGTTAGCTTGAATTCTGAAAGAAGTAATTAGTTGTCCAGATTCAACAACATAATCTGTATCTAAAATTTGAAAGTCTTCACCTAATGATGCTTCCGAAGCGTCATCAATTTCAAAATCGTAAGCTAGATTTTCATCATAAACTCCTGTAAGACCTAATTTCACTTCATAAATATTTTCAGCTCCTTCTTCAACGAAGAATGTTTCAGAAATTTGAGTGAAGAAAATACTAGGCTCGTTTTTATCTATATCGTCAACTTTATCTGCATCACAAGAAACAATTAATAAAGCTGAGAATAATAATATTGTTAATTTATAGAATTTTTTCATTTTTTTCTTAATTAATTAGTTTGCAATACTTCAGGCCATCCATCAGGGTTAGTTATTGTAGCTGTTCCTGAGTCACCATAAGTGTTATTCCAGTTGATAACCATTTCTGTACCTTCAACAGAAACTATTTCGTAAAAATAGCTATCTCCATATTGATCTGAACTTGAAGAATCTACAATAATTTGGTCACAGTTATGAGTGAACTGTATACCGGTTGCAGGACCATCACCCCAACAAGAACCAAATTGTCCAAAACTAGCATCAGACGTTTCGTAAATACCTTCTTCTAATTCTGTCCACGTTACTTCTCCACTAGCAGCACCACAACTAGCGCCGCTACCTCCTTGAATTAAATTTGTAGAAGTATAGCTGTATGTGCCAGTTAAATCTGAAGGACAACTTTTAGATACGATTAACATATAGTTAGATCTAGTGTCTGTAACATTATCTCCACTAATTGAGAAAGCAATTGTATCTTTCTCTGTAGTTAACTCTTCAAATACTAAATCTACAGGAAGATCTGTTACGAACTCTCCCGCTTCAATAGTTGCTGATTGCGGAATTGTAAAATCTGAACCTTGCTCTAATGATGTTAAATCATTATCTAGGGTTATTGAAAACGTTCTACTATTGTTTTTCTTTTGAGTTGACCCTACTTGAACATTTACAGTGCTATCATCGTTAATACCAATCGCTACAGTTCTAATAGTGTCTTTGTCTGTGAAATAATTTAACTCAACATTTTCTTTTAAATTGTTATTGTCGAAATTATTTTCAACTTCACAAGAAATTAATCCTGCTAAAGCGCAAATTCCTAATATATATTTTTTCATAACTTAAAATTTTAGTATCCAGGATTCTGTTGGAATTCAGGATAAATGTTAATTTCATTTTGAGGTATTGGTAATTGCCATTTTGGACTATTTTCTGGCAAAGTTGTAAACGTAGTTGGAGTACCAGAACCATCGAAGAAATCTCCGTCTGTAGCAGATCTTGTTACAGGTAAATTCCATCTTTTTAGATCAAAGAATCTGTGCCCTTCATAAGCTAACTCTAATCTTCTTTCTAACATAATGGCATCCATTAAGTCTTGACCAGTTTCATCATCACTAACAAAGTTCACATATCTTCTAGAGCGAACTTCGTTTAGAGCAGCTAATGCTAAGGCATCGTTACCTAACATTGCATATGCTTCAGCTTTATTTAAATAAACTTCAGCAGCTCTTAAGATCTTAGCATCTACGATACCATTATTTTGACCAGCTTCACCTCTGTATTTAATGATAGTGTTGTAAACATTACCATTAGCATCCGGTTCAACAGCTAAGTAGGCAGATTTTCTAATGTCTCCATTTTCAAACTTATTAAAAAATTCGAAAGAAGCAACATATTCTGGTATAACCCCACTTGGGCTTGATTGGCTATATTCTACACCAATAGCTACACCATCTAAGTTACGATCTTGGTCTATTTTGAAGATAACTCCGTCATTGTTAGAGTCTGTCCAGATCCCAGAAAAATTTGCTCTTTCTGCAACTTGAGTGCTTACTTGGTTTGCAGCATCGATTACATTTTGATAATCTCCGTTGTATAAATAAGCTCTAGAAAGCAGACCGTAAACTGCATCTCTTCCTATTCTATCTACATTATTATCTGAAGCTACTAAACTTGCTGCTTCTTCTAATTCGCTTATTACAAAACTCATAGACTCTTCTATAGTAGGTCTTAGTGCTTGGTAATTAGGATCTGTATTTGTAACAATTGGCATACCTAAAAATCCGTCAGCTTCAGAACCTTCCGCAGGAATTTTACTGTATACTTTAACCATATCGAAAAGCGCAAGTGCTCTAGCAGCTTTTGCTTCACCTAAATAGTTATTTTTTTCATCTCCATCAATTAAATTATCGATGTTATTGATAATTCTATTTGCTCTGTTGGTAATGATATAAGGACTAGTCATAATGTCCCAAGAAGCATTAGGTACATACCTCCACTCGTAAAAGAATTGATTAGATCTTCTACCAACTTGTGCTAAGATAACATTGTCAGTCATAATATCAGGTCTACTTAAGTAGAATCCTCCGTAATAAGAACCGCCTAAGAAACCAGAGTACATACCTCTGGTAGCGTTTTCAAAATCTCCCGGAGTTTGATAATAAGTTTCAGGTGCAAATGCATCTTGAGGTAATTGATCTAGTTCATCTTGGCATGAAGTGAGTAGTCCAAATCCTAGAGCAATTATCGTTAAAAATTTTATATTGAATTTTCTCATTTTTATTTTTTTTTAAAATTGTACATCTAAACCAAAAGAGATGGTTTGTGTAGTTGGGTAGCTATAAAGATTGTAAGCTCCAAAAGTGTCAAAGTTATCTGTTTCACCACTTCCGATACCAACTTCTGGGTCACCTTTAAAGTGAGGAGCGTAAACCCATAGGTTTTGTCCTTGTACGTATGCTCTTATCCTAGAGAAAACAGTTTTTTCTAAGAATTTACTTGGTATGTTATATCCAAATGTTAAGTTTCTTAATCTCACATAGTCAGCTTTTTGTAAGAATCTGTCTGTAACTTGTTGAGCTTCGTTCCCGTAAACTGGACTAGGTAAAACATTTGTTTGTCCTGGTGTTGTCCAGTAGTTAAAAGCATCTACTCTTTGGTTAGCATCTACTCCAGTACCATCACTTAGCATGTTGCTTTCCATAATGTTATAGGTGTAATGTCCTACTTTGTAATAAAAATCTGCACCTAATTCAAAACCTTTATAGCTAGCGAATAAATTAATACCACCATCAAATTCTGCTATAGGAGACTTGTCTGAAAGTAAATAGTTAGCATCGGCATCATATTCTGTAGTTAAGTTACCATTAGCATCGTAAAATAATGGTTGACCATTAGCTGGGTTAACACCACCCCATTTAGGTAAGTAGAAAGTGTTAATTTCTTCTCCAACCTGAGTTCTTGTATAACTTCCTGTAATTGGAGCTCCGTTAGGGAATTCTAAAGTTGAAACTAACTCTGTTACCTCGTTATCTACAAATGCAATATTACCACCTAGTCTTACTCTCCAATCCTTTGTAGCAACTAAATCACCACTTAACTCGATTTCAATACCTTTATTTTGCATTTCACCGATATTGCTTAAGATACTACCATCTGGTTCACCACCAAGTGCAAGTAATGGGCGATTAAGTAATAAATCTGATGTTGTTCTCTGGTAGTAATCTACAGTACCTCTCAATCTGTTGTTGAACATTCCAAATTCAACCCCAACATCCCAAATAAAGTTTTTCTCAAAACCTAAATCAGGGTTTCCGTTGTCTGTAGGAACAGCTGTTGTTAAACCATTTAAGCTTCCGAAACCAATTCTAGCTCTAGATGTGTAATAACCAATTCCAGCACGGTTACCAGAAGTACCTGCAGAAGCTCTAAGCTTTAATCTGTTCATAAAAGAATCTTCCATGAATGATTCTTTATCAATGTTCCAAGCGGCACTAGCAGACCAGAAAACACCATATTTGTTGTTTGCACCAAATACAGACGACTCATCTCTTCTTACAGATGCTGTTGCTAAGTATTTTCTCTTATAATCATAATCTAAAAACCCACCAATACCCATTAAAGAAGCTTCTATAGAAGTTGTAGATACTGCAGTTGGTTCAGCAGAAATAGATTGTACAGATAAGTCACCAGATACAAATCCTATACTCGATAATCTGTATGTTCTAAAAGTATTTCTGTTAAACTCAAAAAGACCTTGAATTTGTAAGTTATGATCTTCTGCAAATGTATCTCGATAAGTAAAAATGTTAGTTAATGTATAATCTAAATCAAAAGATCCATTATCTGTTTTAGACCCTGGGTTCTCAGCATCTCCTACGAAACCATCTAAAATAGATCCTGGCTTCACAAAATACTCTCTTCTCGTCATTATATGAGAGGCACCAACACTAAAATCGTTAGAAAAATGATCGCTAAATTTTAAATTTGCATACATTCTCCCAAGAGTAGTAGTACTGTAATTATCTTCAGGGTTGTTAACTAAAGCTTCAGATATAGAGAATCCTTGTCTAGTTGGGTTATATTGACGATCACCATTCTCATCTAATAATAAAGCACCATTATCATCAATTAAAAATTCTGTTTCATAAGGATTGTAATCGTACATTGCTCTAAACGGGTTTTGTACGTTGTTTCTGTCTCTTGGCTCATCAGAACTAGTTGTTGTAACACTAACATTACCACCAACTCTTAACCAATCTTTAGCTTGGTAGTCTGCATTAAGTCTAGCAGAAAGTCTTTCAAAGCCGTCAATGTTGTCTATAATACCCTCGTTTTTATCGTGACCTACGCTAGAAAAATAAGACATTTTTTCAGTTCCGCCAGATATTGAAACTTGGTTAGATTGAACTACACCTCTTCTTAATAAAGTTTCTTGCCAGTCGTGACCATTTCTAATAAGAAATTCGTATTCTTCTTGAGATTGGATGCTTGGACCGGTAAGTCCCTGTGCATTTGCAATACCAAGTGCAGCAAGTTCTCTTTCATAACGAATTTTTTGCTCAGCGTTCATCATTTCATATGGATTTTCAACCATTTGACTGAATCCGTATCTAGTGTTGTAAGTAACTACAGCGTCTCTTTCTCCACCTTTTTTAGTGGTAATTACAATTACACCATTAGCTGCTCTAGAACCATATTTTGAGGCTGTAGCCGCATCTTTTAAAATAGACATGCTTTCAATCTCGTTCGGGTTGATAGAGTTTAAGTTTGGCGCAACTACACCATCAATTACATACAAAGGTGCGCTACTTGCGTTAATAGAACCTACACCTCTAATTCTTACAAATGCAGTTTGACCAGGCTTACCGTTACCTGCGGTAACTTGTACCCCTGGAGCTCTACCCTGTAGCATATTATCTACTGATGTAGTTGGAGACATTTGAGTTAACTCTTCTCCTGTAACCACAGATACTGCAGAGGTTAATTGATCTCTTTCTTTTGTTCCGTAAGCTGTTACAATTACATCCTCTAAGGTGTTTCCAGGGATTAATTGTACGTCAATTGAGTTTGATTGTCCTACCTCAATTGTTTGCGTTGAGAATCCAACGTAAGAGAAAACTAAAGTTTCTCCTTCAGAAGCATTAATAGTATAATTCCCGTCAAAATCTGACTGGGTACCTCTGTCGGTATCTTGAATTACAACATTAACACCCGGTAATGGAAGACCTTGGTCATCCGTAACAGTACCGGTAACTGTTTTTTCTTGTGCAAACGTAATTTGCACGACAAACGCCAGTAGTAGCGTTAAAAATCCACTAAACTTTGTTCTCATTTTATAATTTATTTGAATTAGCCAGTGCCAAAAATCCTAATTAAAAGTTAATTACACAACTATTTTTCACTAAAATTTACCAATTATTAAACTTTAGCTTAATAAAATGGCGTGTTGAGTTAAAAATCAACAGTTAAACTTAAGTGAACCTTTGTGTTCTGAAACTTAAAACTTTGCTCTTCGGTTTTACCGTTAGCAAAAATTAATTTTAATAAGCCGCTTTTAGTCTCGAGGCCAAGGCCAAATCCTATACTGTATACGTTATAATTTACATTTTGGTTTTGGTTTCTGATATTTCCGAAGTCGAAAATGCTATTTGCGTAAAGATTTTCGTCTAGTAAATAGCGGTACTCTGTATTGAAAAATGAATAAAGTTCTCCTATCAAGCTATTTTCTTGAAAACCTCTAAGTGTTTTAATGCCTCCGGTTCTAAATAATTCGTTGTCTAGGTAATTATCAGAGTTAATGAATCCGCTGTGATTGGCTAGGTAAATGTGGTTTCTGTGATTGATCGATATTATTTTTTCGATATCTATACTGATTTTTTGTTGTTTATTTTTGTTTGATGCTGTACTTCTTTCACCTAGGCTTAAATTCAAGGTGGCGTTGGAGTTGTATCTGAAGATGTTGTATTTGCTTCTTTCTTGGTATGTAAAATTAATGTTTCCGAAGTTAGCGGTGTAATCTTGATTGTTGGTGATTAGATTAGTGTTTTTGTCTTGAAGAAAATTTGAATTTTCAGAAGAGTAAGAGGCTTTGAGATTTAAATTGGCAGAAATCTGAAAGTTTAAACCGATGTTTTGTTGGTTGGTGGTAAATGTTGAATCTTGATTTGTGATGCTTAAAGAGGCTTCCGGGCTAATGGGAGAATTAAATATAAAAGGTATTTTGGCATTCGTGTAAAAGTATGAATATTCCTCTCCGTTGTTTTTATATTCAATATTTAATGATTCTCCAAAATTCAAATTGTTATTTAAATTTACATTAATGTATCCGTTTAGTTTGAGATTGTTACTGTTTTCTTCGTTCGAGAATCCTAAAAAGCCGTCGAAGGTATTGCTGTTTTGTTTTTCTAAATAAAGATATAAAGTTGTCGAATCTTTAGTGAAAAGTACTTCAGGTTCTCTAATAGATTTAGCGAATTTAAGTTCATCGAGGTTTTCTAGTTTTTTATCAATATTCTTTTTGTTGAATTTTTTTCCTGTTTTTAAGCGTAGAAAATTTTTCAAGTAGCTTTTCGGGAATTCTTCATAGCCTTTTACGGTGATCTTATCTAGTTGTCTTTCTTTAGAGCTGTTAATGGTTAAGGTGGCTTCAATTGAATCTTTTTTCCGTTTTAGGTTTTTTAATTTTAATGAAGTGAAAGGTTTTCCGTTGTTGCTTATTTCTTCATTAATTTGGGTAAGGAGATTTTCTGTTTCTTCAAAAGGGATTTCTATTGTCTTTTTATAGGTGTCAGATAGTAGTTCGAGAGTGTTTCGAGGTATGTGTATTTTTAGTGTTTTAATTTGGTTTTTGAGATCAACTGTATATATATGTAAAGAGTTGATTTGTTTTATGTCTGTTTTGAAATCTAAAAAACCTATTTTATTTAATTTTTTGTTGAAGTTTTTTATTTCTTGATGTAATTCGTTTAAACTCTTGAAGTTTTTCTCGTAACCAATAGAATCAATAATTTTTTGATTTATTTTTTTGTGGCTTTCAATTTTTAGCGTGGGTTGTTGTGCCTTTACTTGAAATATGGCAAACATTGAAAAGAATAATGTGAAAAGTAAAGTTTTGATGTTTAAAGAATCTTTTGGTGATGAACGTAAAACTAATTTTAAAAGTGTAAAATGGTTTATAATTTTAATCTTATTGAAAATTAATGAATTATAATTTGAATAGTAAAAATATATTTCTACATTTGCAAACCCTAAAAATAGGGTATATTTAAATTTAATTAATTAGTTGTAATAAATTTTATGCCAACAATTTCACAATTAGTACGAAAAGGAAGAGCCAAAATAACTAAGAAGAGTAAATCGGCTGCTTTAGATTCGTGTCCTCAAAGAAGAGGGGTTTGTACGCGTGTTTATACTACTACGCCTAAAAAACCTAACTCTGCTATGCGTAAAGTAGCAAGGGTAAGGTTAACAAATGGTAAGGAAGTGAATGCTTACATCCCTGGTGAAGGTCACAATTTACAAGAGCACTCGATAGTATTAGTTAGAGGTGGAAGGGTAAAAGATTTGCCTGGTGTTAGATATCACATCGTTAGAGGTGCTTTAGATACCGCGGGTGTCGAAGGTAGAACTCAGCGTAGATCTAAGTATGGTGCAAAACGCCCTAAAAAGTAATTAAAGAACTTTTAAAAAGAAGAAATGAGAAAAAGACAGGCTAAAAAAAGACCTCTTTTACCGGATCCAAAATTTAATGATCAGTTAGTGACGCGTTTCGTTAACATGATGATGTGGGATGGTAAGAAATCTATATCATTCAAGATTTTTTATGATGCTATGGATATCGTAGAGGAGAAAAAGCAAGACGAAGAAAAGACTGCGTT